>JBBSQW010000005.1:0-186223 GCA_038243635.1 Sphingobacteriales bacterium | reverse complement strand
CAAGGCAGAAAATATAACCGAATTCACCGAAGGCAACTACGTTTTAGCGGCTGATTTATCAAACCCAGAAGAGCTTAAAGACTTTTGTAAGCAACTTAAAAGTCAACACGGCGATGATTTGTATGCAGTAATAAACAATGCAGGAATGTCTTTGGATAAACCTTTGACTTTCCAACCAGAAAAAGATATCGACACCATGATTGCGGTTAACCTAAAGGCGCCCATTATGATCTCTAAAACGGTAGCCAAAATTTTCGGATTAAAAGGTAAAGGCGTAATAATTAACGTAAGTTCATGCGTCGCAGAAACTGGCAATGCTTTTCAATCTGTTTATGCAGCGACAAAAGCAGGCTTAATTGCTTTTTCTAAATCATTGGCTAAAGAAGTTGGCGTACTCTATGACAACCATCAAATCAGGATTTTAAGTATTTCACCAGGCTTTATACAAACGCCTATGACGGATGCCATCCCGGAAACGGAAAAACAAAAATACTTGAAAATGATACCTGCGCAACGATTCGGCAATGCCGATGAAATAGCAGAAACTGTCGCTTTTCTAATCTCAGAAAAAGCATCATATATCAACGGCAGTAACATTGATATTAACGGAGGTCTTTTTTAATGGAAAACTTAATTGGTGCTTTACCCAAAGACTATCTTTTACACGGCGATACCAAAAGATTATTGGACAATTATCATTGGCATGAACCTAAAATTGGAATTGTTGCCAGTTACACGCCAAACGCTTTTGACGTGAACGATCACTTCGGAGTTTTTAGAGGGGTAGATCAAATTGAAGCTTTTGCCCAGGCAACCATTGTTTCATGCGCTACATTCTTAGAATGTGAAAAGCAAAAATGTACTCCCGATGATTTGAAAATTAATTTTATACCTGCATTTATAAGTATTGGAAACGTCTATTTTCATAATTATATAGAACAAGGTGATACCTTTGTAAGCTTAGGCAAAATCAAATTTTACAAGTTTAGACAAATGGTTGCCGACGGGCGGATTTATAAAGTACCAAAAGGTTTGGATTTGGATGCGTATTTTAGCGACTTTACCGAAGCAAAACTTGACAGTTACCAACTGAGCGAAGATTTCACTTTAGTGGCAGAACTATTTGACATTACTGGAAGAGCACTAAAGAAAGAAGCATTTAAACAATAAACAATATGGAAAGACAAGAAATTATTGACGGCATAGTAGAAATATTAAAGACAGTAAGAACAATAGATCAAGAAAAATTAGCTCATATTACAGAAGAAACTGATTTTTTAACAGACTTAAATACACCTTCAACAGAATTAATCAACATCGCAGCTAAAGCTGAACAAAGATTTGATGTGGAATTTGAAGATGATGACATTGACGATTTAGGCTCAACGGTAAAAGATATTGTTGATTTAATTTTACGTACTAAAGACAGAGGATAATCATGATATTAGGGGGTAGAAAAGTTGCGGTAGTTGGTATGGGTGGCGCATTTCCAACATGTTCCAGTTTAACCGATTTTTCTGATAAGCTTTTCTCAAACCAAAGTTTAATTAGAGAGTGGGATGTAGCAATTGCCCGAAGTAAACAAGTCCGTTCCACAGTTTCTGGCTTTATCAGCGAAGCGGAAATGAATTTGGAGGCTATTTATTCTCCCCTTTCAGAAACCTATCCTGAAGTTTATATTGATTTATTAAAGCGTATTCCAGAAATTAACCTTTCAACTGCAGACATTGGTAGTATTTGGGCTATGCTGGGTTCGCTTGATGCGATAAAAATGGCTGGCTGGACAGATGCTGAAACGCAGTCTGAAGGAACAGGAGTTCTGGTTGGTTCTGGTGGTGGTGGCCACGTAATTCAGCGTAATGCTTGGCACAGCTTTTTTGAAATGGGTAAAAAATCCCGTTTGGCTGGCTCGCATACCGTAGACAGATCTATGGTTTACAGGGATGCCGCAAACGTTTCTTGTTTAATCAAAAATCGTGGTGTTTGCGAATCAATCGGTTCCGCTTGCGCAACAGGTTTGGGCAATATTGGTTATGCTTATCGCTTGATCGCATTTGGCGTACAAGACCGAGCAGTTGCGGGTGGCGTTGAAGGCACATCATTGGAAACCTTCATTGGCTTTGATGCCATGCAGATTTTGAGTCGTGGTTTTAAACCCGAAGAAAGTTCCCGTCCGTTTGATAAAGACAGAAATGGCTTTGTTTGTTCTTTTGGAGCCGGCATTGTTTGTTTAGAAGAATATGAAATGGCCAAAGCTCGTGGAGCAAATATTTTAGCCGTTATCGATAATTATTTCAATAATTCTGATGGCGATGGCGATATGTTTTATCCCTCTTTTGCTGGTCAAAAAAGACTATGGAAAGGATTGTTAGGAGATTCCGGCATTAAGCCTGATGTGGTTAAAGTACATGGAACATCAACACCTGTTGGTGATGCTATTGAATTATTAAGCGTGGTAGATGTTTTAGGCACAAAAGATTACCATATTTCTGCACCTAAATCCCAATTTGGTCACATGTTAGGCGCTGCCGGTGCAGTTGAGTTTATCACTGCGGTGATGATGCTACAGAAACAGGAAGTTTTACCTTGTTTAAATTCCTTTAATTTGAATGAGGATTTAGAAAAGTTTCAGTTAACGGATAAATGGGAAGGTTCAAAATCTCCATTAGCAGCTTACAGAGACTTATTACCACAACAAAGTTTTAAAAAAGAAATCAATAGTGTTACCTGTTTAAACTATGGTTTTGGTGGTACAAATAGCGCTATCTCATTATCAAAAGACAATTCATGATTAACAACCAAAATAAAATAGCGGTAGTTTTTGGAGTAAGAAATGACAGCTCTATTGGCTTTCAGGTTGCGCTTAAACTACACCAGTCTGGTTGTAAAGTTGTGTTAAATTACGTCGACAATACCAAAGCTGATGTTCTGTATTTGATGGAACAGAATGGAATGGATAGTACTTGCGCCGCAAATGTTGATGTAAGGAATGAGGAAGAAATCAAATCTTTTTTGACTGCTATTCACCAAAATTTGGGGCCAATAGATTATATATTACATGGCGTTGCTTTTGGAAGCCAAAATGTGATGTGTTACAGTTTACCTGGTAGTGATGAACCTGCACCTTCTTACATTGATATTCCTTTCGAAGAATTAATGGATTCGTTTAACATCAGCGCTTATTCTTTATTGAGGATTTGCCGTGTTGCGGAACCTTTATTAACCAAAAACGCATCGGTTTTAACCCTAACGTATAACGCATCGCAAAGGGTTTTCCCTGGTTACGCAGGAATGGCTGTTAACAAAGCAGCTTTAGAAAACATCATGCTTTATTTGGCTAGTTATTTTAGAAAAAGCGGTGTAAGGGTAAATGCAATATCTGCCGGATTGGTGATGACTACCTCTGCTGGAGGAATAAACGGAGTCCGTAAATTACGTAAACTAGGAAAAGTAACAGCTCCATTAGGAAATATTGCTGCCTCTGATGTTGCTGATGCTTCACTTTATTATTTCTCTGATTTATCAAAAAAAGTAACCGGAAACATCCACTTTGTGGATGGAGGCTTTAATATTATGGGTGTAGCGATTGAAGAAATTTAAATGGAAAATTTGGTTGAAGAACTAAATAGCAACCATGAATTTGCAGTAGGCAACGATGTCGTTTATTTACCCAGCTTTAGTCAATCTTTTAATCCATTATTTCAAAAGAAAGTTTACACCGCACAAGAAATAGCCTACTGCGAGCAATTTGACCAACCTTTGCTAAGATACGCCTCAACTTGGGCGGCAAAAGAAGCTGTTTATAAAGCTGTGAAGCAAATAGAACCCAAACCTCTTTCGTTCAAAAAAATAGAAATTTCTCGGGATAAAATTGGTGGTAGGCCTTCGGTAAACTTGCCTCACTCCTACGCTCATTTTAAAATAAGCTTAAGCATAAGCCATGACGAAGATTATGTTTGGGCAGTTGCTATTTTAAAGACAGAGAAAGATTAAAGGGATTTTGTAAATTTAAAACAAATGTCGTACATTTATAGACAGATGTCCAAGTTGATAAAGTCATGGTGAGCGATAAAAACAGTTTCGAGTATAAAATAAATGAACAGCTAAACTCTTTGTTTAAAGAACCAGAAATGGTCGGTTACGCTGTTAAGCAAAATCACAACATCACCTATTCAAGTTTTTTTGATGATAAAATGATGGTGATTGCTGCAATCAGAGCTGGAATACCCTATTCAATGTTTGATGTAATTCAGGATAACGCACCTTTTTCTGAAGATAATTGGGCTAATTTTTTAGATGTATCTACTAAATCCTTACAGCGCTACAAAATTGCCGAAGCCTTTCACTTCAAACCAATACATTCAGAAAAAATTCTAGAAATGGCCGAGGTTACCAGCTTAGGTTTAGACGTTTTTGGTAATATGGAAAAACTAAAGCTATGGTTAAACACACCCAGTTATGCTTTAGGCAATTTAAAACCTATTGATCTCATCAGAGATTCTTATGGCAAAGAGTTGGTAGTTGCAGAGCTTACCAGAATTAACTACGGTATATTGGTTTAGATGGAGGTTTTTAGACTCTCGAGGAAAATGTATGCAGATCAACTTTCGGGTGCAGGCGCTGCGATAAAAGGCGGACGCTGGAATTCAATAGGATTCGAGCTAATTTACACCGCTGGCAATCGTTCTTTAGCTATGGCGGAAGTTGCTGTCCATTTTAGTTTGGCTACATTGCCTGATGATTATATGATGGTAACCATAAACATCCCTGATCATTTACCGATTAAAGAATTTTACGAAATTGATTTCCCTAGAAATTGGAATGCCTTCCCCCATCCTTCATCTACACAGAAACTAGGTGATCATTTTATTATAGAAAATAAATACTGCATTGCAAAAATTCCATCTGTAGTAACCAAAGATGATTTCAACATTTTAATTAACCCTAATCATAAAGACTTTAAGAATATAACTATTGCCAAAATCGAAAGATTCCCCTTTGATAAACGGATATTTATATAACAACAATGACCAATCATTACTTTGAAAATAAGCTGGTAAAAATGCACTATTATCAATTTGGTAATGGCCCGAAAGCGATGCTTTGTTTTCACGGTTATGGGATGCATGGCAAACAATTTCGGCAGCTAGAAGAAAAGTTTGGATTTAAATATACCTTTTACGGCTTTGATTTGTTTTTCCATAAAGAGACAAAATTATTGGATGAAAGCGTTGCGCATGTTAAGCAAGGAATCACGAAAAAAGAGCTTACACAACTGTTCTTAGACTTTTGCAAAAGTAAGTCAATAGACAAATTTTCTGTTCTTGCTTACTCCGTGGGGAGTTTTTACGCTTGCACTTTGGCGGAAGAAGTACCCGAAAAAATAAATGAATTTATTGTAGCAGCACCTGCAAGTTTAAAACCAGGCAAAATAGTTACGTTTTTAAGCAGCAACAACATTGGTAATAAGTTACTGGAACGCTTAGCTTTAAGTAACAAAGGATTGCCAAGTTTACTTATGCTTTTAAAGCGAGTTAAAGTAATTGACGAAAAAGCACATGAGATTCTATTCCGCGAAATTGCTACGCCAGAATTACGTTTCAGCTTTTTTGCTTGTGCAACGTACCTTCGCTTTCTAAAGTTAGATGTTCAAAAATTCACGGAACAATTAAACCGGCATCAAGTAAAAAGTATCTTTATTTTTGGAAAAAGAGACAATAGCTATCCCATTAAAATTGGCAACAATATCATCTCTAAAATAACGCTTGCTCAGCAATTGGAGGTGGATGAAAACCACGATATGATTAATAAGAACTTTGTACAAACTTTATCATCGCTGTTAAATGATCATTAAAGAAAGAAAAATCCCTCGACTATTCTTTAAAATCGGTTGGTTTTTTATCAGTTGGTTGGTGGCTAAACGCTTTAATAAGTTAAAAATTCATGAGGTAGAGATCAAACCTAACACGTCATATCTTTTATTGTGTAATCACTTTAGTTTTTGGGATGGCTTTTTGGCGGCTTATTTAGTGAAGCACACAATTGGCAAAGCCGCAATTGTAAATACGATCAACTTTATGTCTGTAAAAAAACAGATACAAATGAATCCTTGGCTAAGGTTTATGGGTTCTTTTTCAGTGTCGCCCGGCAAAACAAGTTCTGGAAAAAGCGTTGCTTATGCCGCTGAGAAGCTCAGCACACCTGGGAACGTATTGGTTCTATATCCTCAAGGAAATTTAGAATCTTGCCACATTAGAGAAATAGAAATGAAAGACGGAATTAATGCTCTGGTTCCGCAAATTAAAGGTGACTGCCAGATTATTTGGAGTAGTAATTTAGTGGAGTTTTTCGAAAGTCTTAAACCCTCCATTAACTTCCACCTGTTGGATTGTGGCACAAACCACGATTTTAACTTCGAAAACTTGCAAGCAAACATTAACCAACACCACCGGTTAGCGCTTAAAAAGCAGATTAGGTTTACCGAGGAAAAACTGTAATAAGACTTACGACCTTTTGAAAACCGCAAGTCCTTTGAGCAAGTTGTTAATCACATTTAAATAAAAGACTTTAATATCAAAGCTCTCTTTTGCGTTAACGATTGAAGCGACGTCCTTTTTTTGTCCTTCGACTCCGCTCAGGATGACAAAAAAAGATACAGCGCAAAGCGTGTTAAAACGCCATAATTAAATAAAATCGAATCAACCTAAACCGCTTCTTCTGCAGGCTTTTCTCGCTTGCTACCATCGTACAGCTCGTATTCTAATAATCTACAATCCAATTTTCCGTTATAAAACTCAATCCTTTTCGAAGCTCTTAATCCAATCTTCTTCGCTAAATCTGGGTTACCAGTAAAAATGTAACCATTATAACCTTTGCAGCTTTGCTTCATAAAATCACCCATGCGCTTGTACGTCGCTTCCAGCTTAGAGTGAATACCTAAACGTTCGCCATATTCTGGATTAAACATAATCACGCCTTTCCCTTCTGGCATTTCAGTGTCTGCAAAATCACAAGAATAAAATTCAATTAACTGGTCCACGCCGGCTGTTTGTGCATTTTTAACAGAAATGTCAACCGCGTCTTCAGAAATATCTGTTGCAATAATTCTAAAATCAATCTTCTTTACTATTTGATCTTTCAACAATCTGCGCTCTGCAAAAAACACTTCTTCATCGTAACCTAAAATATGCATAAAGCCATAGTTCATACGTAATAAACCCGGCGTTCTTTTAGTTGCAATCAGCGCTGCTTCAATAGCTAATGTACCAGACCCACACATTGGGTTTACAAAGTTAGATTGTTGGTCCCAACCCGTCGCAAAAATAGTCCCAGCAGCCAAAGCTTCTAACATTGGCGCTCTTCCTGGAATTTTACGGTAGCTATGCTTTGCTAAAGTTTCGCCAGCACTATCTATAAAAATCTCTGCTTTCTCATTCTTCCAATAAAGATGAATTACAGCTTTTGAATAATCGGAACCAGAATCCGGACGAATTTTATGTTTTTCTTTAATTCTGTCTACAATTGCATCCTTTACCCTAAGGTTTGCAAACAGCGGAGTGGTGATTGTAGGGTTATCAACATTTGACGTAACAGAAAAATATCCACTAAAATCTATCAAATTCTCCCACTCTAATTTCACCAATTCTTGGTGTAATTCGTCGTGGTTCTCGGCAGTAAATTCATGTAACCTGTAAAGCACTTGGCTAGCACAGCGTAGGTTGAGGTTCAGCTTGATACAGTCGTTTAAACTTGCTTCTAGTTCTAGCCCGGTTGGAAAAATACGGATAGGTTTGAAGCCCAAATCTACCACCTCTTTTTCGAGGTAAGTTGATAGTCTTTTGTTGCAAGTGATGATAACCTTTGCGGGAGTGTTGAAAACTTGATTCATATAGGCGCAAATTTACTGAAATAAAATTTAGAGATTTGGAACAGATTCAAACGATTTAATTTATGGATGTCAAAGGAAAAGTTCACTTCGTATCAGATGTAATTAGTGTTACAGATACATTTAGAAAAAGAGAGTTAGTGGTAGAATTTGCTGAAAATCCTCAGTATCCCGAATTTGTGAAATTTGAAGCAATCCAAGACCGTGTTTCTTTAATGGATGACGTTAAAGTTGGTCAGGATGTAGAAGTTTTCTTCAATTTAAAAGGAAGAGAATGGACAAACAAGCAAGGTGAAAAACAATATTTCAACACTTTGCAACTTTGGAAGGTTAACGTATTAGGCGCAGCAGAAGCTGGAGGCCAAAGTACACCAGCTTACGCACCACCGGTTGATATTTCTTCAGCTCCGGGCGAAGATGACGACCTTCCGTTCTAAACAGCCTATTTTCTAATTACAATGCGATAAAAAGCGGCTTCAACATCCCACGTTGACCCGCTTTTTTTATGCCTTTTTTTAAAAGATTAATATAGGTTTGTCGTTGGCGTTTTAACACGCTATTCACTCATACGCCACACGGCTTTAAGCTCTTAGCCGGTATCCGTTTCTATCGTTAACGCAAACCCTTTTGAATTAAAAACAACCTCTTAAACTATTTAATGGATTAACATTAGAAATAAAAATTTTCAAAAAACCGTTACTATTTTACTAAATTCAGCCATCTAAACTTTGAAAACAAATTATGATGCCTGTAAAAACCTATGGAAGTGCTGTTTATGGTGTTGAAGCCATTAACATTACCGTTGAAGTAAACATCACTTCTGGAAGTAAATACTTTGTAGTGGGTTTGCCCGATAACGTCGTAAAAGAAAGTATTTTGCGCATTGAAAGTGCAGTAACTTCTAGCGGTTGTCGTATGCCGCGGCAAAAAATTGTGGTAAACATGGCTCCGGCAGATATTAGAAAAGAAGGTTCGGCTTATGATTTAACCATTGCTACAGGAATCTTAGCCGCGTCAAACCAAATTCCTTCCGAGGAAATTGGACATTATTTAATTATGGGCGAACTTTCCTTAGATGGCGAAGTAAAACCTATAAAAGGAGCTTTACCAATAGCTATCCAAGCAAAAAAAGAAAAGTTCAAAGGTTTTATTCTCCCTTTGCAAAATGCAAGGGAAGCTGCCATTGTAAGTGATATCGAAATTTATGGCATCAGCCATATTAAAGAAGTAGTTGATTTTTTTGCCAAAGGAATTAAACCCGAGCTGACTATTGTTGATACTCGCGACGAGTTTTACCATACCATAAACGATTATGACGCAGATTTTGCCGATGTAAAAGGTCAAGAAAATATCAAACGCTCTTTAGAGATTGCTGCCGCAGGCGGACATAATGCAATTCTAATTGGTCCGCCCGGAGCCGGAAAAACAATGTTAGCCAAACGTTTACCCACAATTATGCCTCCGTTAAACTTATACGAAGCTTTAGAAACCACAAAAATACATTCAGTTGCCGGTAAACTTTCTGCTTCTGATGCTTTGATTACGAGAAGGCCATTTCGCTCTCCCCATCACACTGTTTCTGATGTCGCCTTAGTTGGGGGTGGCCAAAACCCGCAACCTGGGGAAATTTCTTTAGCGCATAACGGCGTTTTATTTTTGGATGAATTGCCAGAATTTAAACGCTCGGTTTTAGAAGTGATGCGCCAACCTTTGGAGGAACGACGAGTGACGATTGCCAGAGCAAGAATGTCGGTAGATTATCCTGCTAGTTTTATGTTGATTGCCGCCATGAATCCCTGCCCTTGTGGCTATTACAATCATCCGGAAAAAGAATGTGTATGCGGACCAGGCGTGGTACAAAAATATTTGAGTAAAGTAAGCGGACCACTATTGGACAGGATTGATTTACACGTGGAAGTTACGCCAGTCAATTTTGACGAACTATCCTCAGAAAGGAAAAGCGAAAAAAGCGAAGTCATCCGTCAAAGGGTAATTGAAGCTCGCTTAATGCAAGAAAAGCGCTTTGAAGAGCATGAGAATATTTATTGCAATGCACAAATGAGCCCGCAGATGGTTAGGGTAATCTGTAAAATTAATGATGCTGGTCAGCTTTTGTTAAAACGAGCAATGGAAAAACTAGGCTTATCTGCAAGAGCGTATGACCGTATTTTAAAAGTAGCCCGTACCATTGCAGATTTATCACAAAGTGAAGAAATTGGTTTAGAACATTTAGCAGAAGCCATTCATTTTAGAAGTTTAGATAGAGAAAACTGGGCTGGATAATGACAATTCGATTAAAAACTTTTTCTTAGATCCTAACGTTAATCCTATAGAAATTAACAAACAGAATTGTTTAATCTTTATTGAATTTATAAGATGAAAAAGTATATCAAATTATTTAGTCTCAGCTTATTTGCCATTATCATTTCGGCTTGTAATAGTAACGGACAACCGAACAACACCAAAAATCAGAAAGACCAGAAGATGGACTTAACGCCGCCAAATGGTCAAGCAGTCGCAGCTTTCGCTGAAGGTTGTTTTTGGTGTAGCGAACATATTTTCGAAGCAGTTGTTGGTGTAAATGATGTGATTTCTGGGTATGCAGGAGGAACAACACTCAACCCGAATTACGATTTGGTAAATACAGAAACTACTGGGCATGCAGAAAGTATTTTGGTTTATTACGACCCTAAATTAATTAGTTATGATGAATTGGTAAAAGTGTTTTTTGCTTCTCACGACCCAACCACAAAAGATCAACAAGGTCCAGACAGAGGAAGTTCTTACCGTTCTATTCTCTTCTACCAAACTCCAGCAGAAAAAGAAATTGCAATGAATGAGATTAAAGAAATTAGTGCTTCAAATAGGTTTAATAAATCTCTGGTTACTGAATTAAAACATTTAGATGCGTTTTATAAAGCCGAGAAGTATCACCAAGATTATATCAATGGAGGTAAAGGACGCATGAATCCTTATGTAAAAGGAGTTTCGATACCTAGATATGAGAAGTTTAAGCGGGAGTATAAAGGGAAGTTGAAAGCGGGTTCTTAGCTTTTTATTTTAATTGTTCTGAATTTAAGCCACGTTGAAAGATGTGGCTTTTTTGCGTTCATGACAATCCATCTTTACAAAATTGATTTTCAATTATAGTACAATATAAAACTGTGAATCTTTCTCCCGCTTGATTCACGATGTTGGGCATTTCATTAACGCAGGGTCTTCTGCTAAAGACCCTGCTTGGCCTTGACCTAAAACCACAAGAACCTTTCCCCATCTATAAAATAACTTGAACGCAAATTTTGACATTCTTATTAAAAATAATAAAAGTACTCGTATGCTTTTATTAAAATAAAATTATACCTTTACTCCATCATTAACCACCAAAATCAAATAAAACAATGGAAAATACGATTGACAATATTTTAGACGCTACCACAATTGCACCACAAGTAAAACACGCAACAATTTTTGAACGTTACGATAACCTTAAATCTGGCGAATCATTTATACTACATAATGACCATGATCCAAAACCACTTTATCACCAATTAGTAGGTTTACGTGGCGAAGTTTTCACTTGGGAATATTTAGAGCAAGGCCCAGTTTTATTCAGAATTAAAATCACAAAAAATTAAGTAAAAAGATATGGAAGCTACATTAGAAAACATTTTAAACGTTACACTTTTAGAACCAAGGGTAAAGCACCCAACAATTTTTCAGCGTTATGATGATTTGGCAGAAGGCGAGACTTTAACTATACTTAACGACCATGACCCTAAACCGCTATACTATCAACTTTTAGGCGAAAAAGGAAACGTATTCACCTGGGAATATTTAGAAGAAGGACCACAATGGTGGAAAATTAATATTCGCAAAAACATTACCGGCGAAAACGAAGAAACCTTGGGCGAAATTGCTGTTAAAGATTTACGTAAAGCAGAAATTTTTAAAAAATATGGTATAGATTTTTGCTGTGGCGGTAAAAAAACAGTAAAACAAGTATGTGCTGAAAAAGGTTTAGACGTAACTAAAATTGAAAAAGAACTGCAAGAAGTAGATAAAGCACCAATTACCAGAGGCGTACCTTATGACGATTGGGCAATTGATTTTTTGGCAGATTATATAGTCAATACACACCACAGCTATGTCAAGAAAAGCCTTCCAGATCTTTTGACTTACACTAAAAAAATAATGCAGGTGCATGGTCACGGCCACCCAGAACTGGTTGAAGTTAGCGATCTTACAAACTCCATCGCTAAGGAAATGACTCACCACATGGGCGAAGAGGAAGAGGTCGTATTTGCTTACGTTAAAGAATTAGTAAAAGCAGATAAAAACACTGTTTTAGATAACGACAAAATAGCAATCATCGCTGAAATGGAAAAGGAACATGATGCAGTTGGTAGAATGTTGGAAAGGATAAGATTGATCACTAACGATTATACCTTACCGGCAGACAGTTGCGCTACCTATGCATTAACATTCAAATTGCTACAAGATTTTGAAGACGATTTATTCTTGCATATCCATTTGGAGAACAATATCCTATTCCCTAAAATGATTAAATTACAGGATAATTTACAAGCAGCTTAAAATCAATTGCATTGGGCTAATGCCCAATGCAATTGATTAATGTTTAACAAACACCATGGAAAAAATAGATGTAAATTCTAAAATTGGGAAAATCATCAAAGCAAACCCAGATGCGCTGGAGGCAATTGTAAGTATCGATCCGAAATTAGAAAAGCTCAGAAATCCGATATTAAGGAAAATACTAGCCAACAGAACCAGTATTGCAATGGCATCTAAAATGGTTGGACATAGCGTTGATGAGTTTTTTGCAAAATTAAAACCACTGGGTTTTGAGGTTGACGGCGAAACAGTATCCGTTGAAACCGAACAACAAGACGTACCCGCTTTTGTTGCAAAAATAACTAAGGAGCAGATTATTGACTTTGATGTTCGCGAATTGTTAACTTCTGGTCAGGACCCATTAAAGTTAATTTTAGAAAAAGTTAAAACCATACAAGCCGGCCAAGCGCTTAAAATCATCAATACATTTGAGCCTATTCCTTTGGTTAAAATGCTCGAGAAAAAAGGTTTTATTATTCACATTGATAAAATTACCAACGACCTTGTTGAAACATACTTTTACAAACCCGAAGATGCTAAAAACATTGCAGACGAAAAACAAGAGACAAACGATAGTAGCGGCTGGGGAGTTTTAATAAATCGATTTAAAGATAAATTGGTAAAGGTTGATGTAAGGGAATTGGAGATGCCAAAACCAATGCATACTATTTTAGCAGAATTGGAAAGCTTACCAAAAGACAAAGCGCTATTTGTTTATCATAAAAGAATCCCGGTTTTTTTATTGCCAGAACTGGCAGATCAAGGCTTTGAATATCGTATCCAAGAAATAAGCGATGGAGAAGTACACCTTTTAATTTATAAAGACTAAATGTTTATAGCAGGTGCAAACAGTCCTATAAAAAACACATATTACCGTGTGGTACTGCCATTTTATGCTTATGCGGCATTGTCTTTTTTAGTTGCTACAATATTAATGATGACCGATGTTGGTGCTTTTACACAGCATCATTTTAATGCAAAAGTCTTGGCAATTACGCATACCATGGCTTTAGGCTGGGGCACCATGATGATTTTAGGCGCAAGCCACCAGTTGTTCCCGGTATTAATTGAAGGGAAACTGCACAGTAATCTTTTAGCTTACCTATCTTTTATATTTGGTGCAATTGGCATTCCAATGCTGGTTTATGCGTTTTATAGTTTCAATTTTGGGTTAGCCGCACAATTGGGAGCAATTTGTGTTAACCTCGCTGTAATTAGCTACCTATCAAACCTAACCATCAGCATTGTTCAAAGTAAAAAACACAATGTCCATGCTGTATCAGCTTTTACTGCTGTAATTTGGTTGTTGGTTACCACTTTTGTGGGTTTATTATTGGTTTACAATTTTCAAACGCCAATCTTTACGCAAGCATCTATTCATTATTTATCGCTCCATGCGCATTTAGGTATCATTGGTTGGTTTTTATTAATGATTATTGGCGTTGGCGCAAGGTTAATCCCTATGTTTTTAATCTCCAAATACGAGAATCAGAAAACCTTATGGGGGATTTACGGACTTATTAACGTCGGCTTAATCAGTTACATTATCATTTTTATATACGGCGCAAATCCTTTGGCAAGTTTAATTCCGGCAGCATTAGTTGGTGCAGCAGTACTCTTATTTGGGCACTTTGTTTATAAAGCTTATCAAAAAAGAATACGTAAAAAAGTGGACGAGCAGGTAAAAACTTCTATGCTTTCGGTAGCTTTAATAACCATCCCCTTGGTTATCATCATCTGCGTTATTTTTGTTTTTTCCACACTTGGGCACCAGAAATTTGTAATGCTGTACGGCTTCACTATATTTTTTGGGTGGATTACCGCAATTATCTTGGGCATGACTTTTAAAACGCTTCCTTTTATCGTGTGGAACAAAGTATATCATGATATTGCTGGTTTGGGCAAAACACCAAATCCAAAAGAACTTTTTAAAAACAATATTTTTATCGCTAATGTGATCAGCTACCTTTTAGGTTTCCTAATTCTTAGCTTTGGCATTATCAGCACCAACGTCATTGCATTAAATATGGGTGCTGTGCTGTTGTTAATAAACGCTTTACTTTACAATATAAATGTGTTCACAATTCTATTTCATCAATCAAAATTAAAATGAACGTAGCAACAAATAACGAACTAAAAAGCACCATTGCTTTAACAGGCTTACACAACGTAATAGACCCAGAAATTGGATTGAATATTGTTGACTTAGGTTTAATTTACGAAATTCAATTTAACGAAGATGAATATGTAATTACCGTAATCATGACGCTTACCACGCAGTTTTGTCCAATGGGCGAATCAATTGTAGATGCAACAAAGCAAGCAATGCAAGAAAGCTTTTTAGACTACGAAATTAAAGTAGAACTGATTTTTGTACCCGCGTGGAGCCCGGATATGATTTCTGAAGAAGGTAATAAATTTTTAAACGGATAATATGTTAAGCAACACTTGTAAAACTGCCATAAAAGCGGTGATTTATTTGGCATCAAAAGAGGATCATAACGTGAAAGCTGGAGTAAAAGAAGTTGCGCAAAATATAAACGCAAGCGAACATACCGTGAGTAAAATTTTGCAAAATTTAGTGAAGCAGAAAATAATAAACAGCATTAAAGGACCAACGGGCGGCTTTTTTATTACCGAATTGCAACGCCAACAACCTATTATAAATATTGTAAATACCATCGATGGTATAGCGGTTTTTACCGAATGTGGTTTGGGTTTAAGTCAGTGTTCTTCTACGCACCCCTGTCCTATCCACGATCAGTATAAAGAAGGTCGAGAGATTTTACAGACGATTTTTACCAAAAACAGCATCAATGTATTGTGCGAACCGGTTGAAAATGGCTTAGCGCATTTGATAGGTTAATTTTTGGATTGGCTTTAGGTTTTGTTTAAGTTTAAAGATTAGGGCGTTTTAACACGCTATCCGCTCATACTGCGCAAGGCATTAGCCACAAAGCCGGTATCCGCTACTATCGTTAACGCAAAATTAATTTAGGAGATTTTCTCTTTTTTACGGCATGTGGAGGTTACGAGACATCTCAAAAGCAAGATCTGAATATAGCATGTGAGACCTTGCTTTTGAGGTGATTTCCCAAAGGGATGGCTTCGCTACATTGTCGTTCAACATGACGGCGTTTCTCTACTAATTAATTCGAGGGATGAAATGCAATTAACAAGAACGAACTTAAAGATTTAGACACACAATTAAATTCATAATCTACACAAAAAACTAAACAACATATATCATGGCAGATCAACAATTTCCAGAAATGACTCAAGAATTAGCTGAAAAAAAAGGAAAATTAGCTCCTGAAAATTTAAAAGCATGGAGAAACTTTAGTTCAACTGTATTTAAAGCAGGTGCCGTTTCTGAACAAACCAAGCAATTAATAGCCGTTGCAGTTGCACACGTAACGCAATGTCCTTATTGTATTAGAGCGCATACCAAACAAGCACTGCGTAAAGGCGTAACCAAAGAAGAAATTATGGAGGCAATTTGGGTAGCTGCGGAAATGCGAGCAGGCGCAGCTTATGCACATGCTACCATTGCAATGGATGAAATGGAAAAGTACGGGTAACGTAGCTTGTCAGACCGAGCGGAGTCGAAGCCTTTGCGAATTGCCCCTCGACTCCGCTAAGGGAGACAAAGTGGTAAGTTGTAATTTTTCACTTAAACTAGCATGGTTTATGGGGTTACCCGTTCAACAATAAATCACACCAATGAATCAGCAGCAAAAAACCATTTGGACGGTTGGGCATTCAACCCATAGCGCAGACGAGTTTCTAAGTATTTTACAAAATTTCCAGATTGAGTTACTGGTTGATGTTAGGCGTTTCCCGGGGTCAAGAAAATTTCCGTGGTTTAATCAAGATATTTTAAAAACCTTTTTGAACGATAATGGAATTAAATATGTTCATCTTGGAGATTTAGGAGGAAGACGTAAACCAAATCCAGAGTCGGTAAATATAACTTGGCGACATCCGGCTTTTAGAGCCTACGCCGATTTTATGGAATCGGAAGAATTTAAAACTGGAGTCCAAGAGTTGGAAGAATTGGCATCAAAACAGAAAACAGCGATTATGTGTTCAGAAGTACTTTGGTGGCGATGCCATCGCTCTATGATTTCTGATTATTTAAAAGCGGATGGCTGGGAAGTCATGCACATCATGTCAAAAGAAAAATCAACCGAACATCCATATACACAACCTGCAAAAGTGGTAGATGGAGTATTAACTTATCATTGATTAATAAAATCAATGTTTATAACAATTAAACAATCATGAAAACACCAACTTATTACGACACCGTTAGCGAAGCAATAAACGAACTCGCCAAAAAAGGATACACTACCGATTTTGAAGTGCTCAAAGAACAGGACTGCTTAGTTTGCAAACAAACTGCACAGCAACTTTCTCCAGAGGAGTTTGTGATTGATGAAACGCATCGTTTTGAAGGCGAAACCGATCCTGGTGATGAGATGATTATACACGCGATTTCCTCACAAAAACACGCAATAAAAGGAGTTATAATTAACGGTTATGGCACTTACGCAGACCCTGATATTTATAAAATTGTGGAACGCTTAAAAAAACAAAAAACTACCAAAGAGAAGCCTATTAAGCGTAGCGAAATACTAAAACCCCTGAGTAGAGAACATCATCATGCTTTGTTATTATGCTGGAAAATTAAAAATGGTTTTGCAAAAGGCGCAGCTGCCGAAAGGGTTAAAAAATACGCCGATTGGTTTTTTCAACATCATCTTTTACCGCACTTTGAAATTGAAGAAAAATACGTTTTTACAGTTTTGGGCGATGAACACCCAATGATAAAACAGGCAAAAACAGATCACCAGACGTTAAAAAACCTCTTTACACAACAAGAAGGCGATTTAGAAATCAATTTAAGAGAAATTGAAACAACCTTGCAAAACCACGTAAGATTTGAGGAACGTACTTTGTTTAATGAGGTTCAAAAATATGCTACTGAAGACCAATTAAGTGATATTGAAATGTTCCACGTCGAAGAAAAATTTGTAGATAATGTGGAAGATGCTTTTTGGGAGTAACCAGAAGCATTGACAACGTAGTGAGGGAATAGCAAAATATTGCAAACAACTGATTCACAGCAGTATTATTATACAAAAAAAATATAAATGTAAGGCCAATCTTGAAAAAATCAGGTTATTTTAGTTACTCAAACTAAACTACTTTTACACCTGCCTAAATTTTACTTATGCACCGTTTAATCGTTTTGTCTTCTTTTCTTTTTTGTTTTTTCAGCTATAGTTTTGCGGAAGTTAAACCTCAGAAAAGTAAAAAAGTCGTAGTCGCGTACGTGACGTCTTGGAGTAAGGTTATACCAAATCCCAAGTTGGTTACGCACATTAACTATGCTTTCGGCCATGTAAACAAATCTTTCAATGGTATAAGGATTGATAACCCGCAAAGACTAAAAGAAATAGTTGCGCTTAAAACAAAATCGCCAAATTTAAAAATTCAGCTTTCTATAGGTGGCTGGGGAAGTGGTGGTTTTAGTGAGATGGCCGCTGATGGTAATTTGAGAAATTTATTTGCAAAAGATTGCAAAAGAGTAATAAATGAGTTTCTATTAGACGGTGTTGATATCGACTGGGAGTATCCTACGGCAGATTATGCCGAAATAAGTGCGAGCCCTTATGACACAGACAATTTTACATTGTTGATGAAAGGAATTAGGAAGGAAATCGGGAAAAACAAGCTACTTACCTTAGCAACGGCAGCGAACGCAAAATACATCAATTTCAAAAACATTATTAATGACGTCGATTTTGTTAATATCATGGCTTATGATATGGCTACCCCACCTTTCCATCATGCTGGGTTATTAAATTCAAAATTCACTAAAGACATCTCCGTAAACGACGCCGTAAAATTACATATTAAGGCAGGGGTGCCACCGCAAAAACTGGTTTTAGGTATTCCTTTTTACGGCAGAGGAGATGAGATAATTGGAGACTTCGTTGATTACAACAAAATAATTAAGTTGAGCAGGTATAATGAAAAATGGGACGACGTGGCAAAAGCCCCCTACTTAGTGGATGCAAATGGAGCGTTTGTATGTTCCTTCGAAAACAGTAAATCTATCTTACAAAAATGTAAGTTTTTAAAAAGAGAAGGATTGCTTGGCGCTATGTACTGGGATTACGCCGGGGACGATGCTGTTTTAACATTAAGTAGTGTGGTTGCTTCACAGGTTTTAGAATAAAAGATACTATTAGCGGATCCACCACGATAAATCAGCTCAAGATTTGCACTTACCAGAAATAATTACAGTGCATTTTGTAAATGCCACCATATTGCCTTAATTTGCAAGTAGTGATTAGACTTTATATAGTCTATATTGCAGACCAATTATTTTATAAACCGATCAGTAGACTCCTATCCGCCCTGTGCAGGTATTAAAATGCACTCCTTTTAATATTTGAAAGAGGGATATAGGCTTTACGACACGATTTTACTTTTTTAATGATTAAAGAGATACAAGTATTAGATGATCTTTTGCTTTTAAAACGTGTTTCGTTGAAAGATGAGCTGGCTTTTGCCGAGCTATATAATCGTTACAGAAAAAAGGTTTATACCTACGCTTTCAAAATATTAAAATACTCAGATAGAGCCGAAGACATCGTTCACGAAATTTTTCTTACTATATGGCAACACAATGATTTAGAAAGTATCCAAAACCTAGACGCTTATTTGAGAGTGGCTACTCGTAACCAAACCTTAAAGTTATTAAGGAGACAACAACTTGAAATCAAATCAAACAAAAACATGTTTGTGGCTTGGCAGGAGGTTCACAACGAAACAGAACAAGAAATTCTTTTACACGATACTTCTGCCCAATTAATTCAAGGCATTGCACAACTTCCGCCGCAGCAAAAGAAAGTATACCAACTTTGCAGAGAGGAAGGATTAAAGTACGAAGAAGTTGCAGAGCGGCTCTCCATTTCCAAACTTACCGTTAAAACTCATATGCAACACGCGTTAAGGTTTTTAAGAACTTACCTTAGCAGCCGTACTGATATAGTCGGCCTTCTTTTGCTCCTTAAATTTTTTTACTAATTTTTTTCGATTCTGACTACTCCATAGTTTATTTTCAGGGGTCTTATATAAAAAGGGAGTGTGATACCTAAACGCATTCGCCTTTTATGACCAATGAATAGAGACCGAATAGCACTTTTATACAAAAAATATTTGGCTGACGAATGTACAGCCCAAGAACTTAATGAGCTTAAATCCCTAATTTCGGATCAGGCGAATCAGACCAAGCTAACTGATTTATTAGACAAAACGTGGTATAACTTAAAAGAAGATGAATTAATAGATTTTTCTGAAAGCAACTCAAAAACGATATTTCACAACATTGTTAATACTGATAAAAAAGAAAAGAAGCAAGGCATGCTTTGGATGAAATACGCCGCTGCAGTTTTAGTAGTTCTAGGTTTAGGCACCTCTGTTTGGGTGTATAATTCAAATCCAAAAGAAGAACTCACCACTAAAAAAATAGCACAAGTAATTCCAGAACTTAAACCAGGCACAAACAAAGCAACCCTAACACTAGATAATGGCAGTAAAATAGATTTGGATAAAGAAGGAATTGTGGTGGCTAACAATCAAATTAACTATTCTGACGGAAGCCAATTGATGGGTGCGGACCAAAACGAGAATACACCTCTTAATCAAACCGAATATCTTTCTTTAACCACGCCGTATGGCGGAGAGTATCAAGTAGTATTATCTGATGGTACCAAGGTATGGCTAAACGCCGATAGCCGGTTAAGATACCCTGTAGATTTTGCTACAGATAAACGTGTGGTAGAATTAGAAGGCGAGGCTTACTTTGAAGTTGCAAAAATGAAAGGGAAACCTTTTGTAGTAAAAACACAAAATCAAGAGGTGAACGTATTGGGCACCCATTTTAACATTAATTCTTATGGTTACGAAGCTGGAGTTAAAACCACACTTTTAGAGGGTAGCATAGCGGTTAGTAGGAAGATCAATAGCGGTGACAGCGAAACTCTGCAATCTCAAATGCTAGTACCAGGACAACAATCTTTTGTGAGCCAGACCCTCAAAGAAATTTCAGTTAAAAAAGTAAATACCATTGAAGCTATAGATTGGAAAGAAGGCTTGTTCATTTTTAATGACGAGCCTATACAAAGCATTACCAAACGATTGGCGAAGTGGTACAACGTAAAATTTGTTTACGAGGGAGATTTTTCAAAAGTTAGATTCGTTGGAAACTATGCTAGAGAGAAAAGTTTAAATAATTTATTAAACAATATAGAGCTTACTGGCCTTGTTCATTTTAAGGTGGAAGGCAGTGGGAAAGAAAGGAGGATTATGGTAACTAATTACTAAAACGTATTTCTTTAAAATGAATTCAGGAGTGTTGACGCACCCCTGAATCAGCAATCAACGATTGCATGGGCATCAAAGACTAAATTAAACGAACCTAAATCTAACACCCATTTCAAATGTATAAAAAAATTTCGGCATGGTCATGCTGGACGCATGTACGCTGTCCAAACAAATACTTAATTGCTATGAAGCTGACGGTCATTTTATTAACAGTTGTTTTCTTGCAAACAGCATCTGCTAGTTTTGCTCAAAAGGTGAGTTTAAACCTTAAGAAAACACCTATAGAAGATGTATTATATCAACTAACCAAACAAACTGGCTATAGCTTTATTGCTGATGCCTCTGTTTTAGAAAAATTAACTCCTGTAACGCTCAATGTAAAAGAAGTTTCTTTGGAAACCGCACTAAGAAAAATGTTTTCTACGGGACATTTTGATATCTTATTTAATGAGAGCGAGACCGTGGTTATTAAAGAAAAGATTATCCCTCCAATTGATATTAAAGGAAGGGTAGTTGATGAAAAAGGAGACCCTTTACCGGGAGTTTCTGTTACTAGAAAAGGCACTAATTCAGGTACTTTGACAGATGTAAATGGTAATTTCTCGTTGAGTAATGTTAGTTCAGACGGCGTATTGGTATTCTCTTTTATGGGAATGAAACCCGAAGAATTTGCGCTTAACGGACGTACACAAATCTCGGTAACCTTAATTTCCCAGTCCATCAACATGGACGAGTTAGTAGTTGTTGGTTACGGGCAACAAAAAAAGGAGTCCATTGTAGGGGCAATCTCTACTATTAATGCTAAAGAATTGGTGCAATCACCGGTCGCCAATATCAGTAATGCCTTAGCCGGACGTCTTTCAGGCTTAGTCGCAGTTCAACAAAGCGGCAAACCGGGCTCAGATGGGTCAACATTATACGTTCGTGGCGTTGGCACCTATACTGGTGAAACTTCACCCTTAATTATGGTTGATGGAATTGCCAGAGATAGCTATAACGACATTGACGCTAACGAAATAGAAACTATCAGTATATTAAAAGATGCTTCTGCTACTGCGGTTTATGGAGTTAGAGGTGCCAATGGTGTAATTTTAATTACGACAAAACGTGGTAAACTAGGTGCACCAAAAGTTAGCGCATCCGTACAAACTGCAATTTCAGAATTCACAAATATGCCCAATTTTGTAAATTCTTATGAGTTTGCAACACTATTAAACGAGCGGAGCTACCAAACTTATTGGATTGACCACGCCAACGATGCTGATATTGTAACTTGGAGTGATTTTGTTAAAAAGCGTGATAACAATTGGATAAAAGAATCAAGTTTGTATTACTCTCCAGAAGACTTAAAATATTACGAAAATGCTAATACGCCTACGCTGGCTAACGGTCAAACAAACCCTTACTACGATCCTTATTTTCACCCAGATCAAAACTGGACAGATCAGATTTTTAAAAAATTTGCACCACAAACTCAGGTTAATGCTAACCTAACTGGTGGCACAGAAGCGTTAAAGTATTTTCTTTCTTTAGGATATTTAACTCAAGGCGGTTTGTTCAAAACTGATTATATGGCATTTTCAGATGAGATGGACTTCAAAAAAGACCGCTACAATTTACGCGGAAACTTTGATTTTGACGTTAACAAAAATTTTAGAATTTCTGTTGATATGGGTACTCAGTTTGTTACCATAAACGGTATGGATAGGGACGACTATACTTGGGAAAAGCGTATCCTTTGGTCGTCGCCGCTTGCATCTGCCGGAATTATTGATGGAAAATTTGTTATCCCTTTTAATAATCAAAATCCGGCTTTAAATCCACTATATGCTGTTGCTAATGAAAATAGCTTTAATACTACTAATAACAGCATTCTTAACTCTTCCATACGTTTAAGCCACAAATTGGATTTTATCACAAAAGGTTTATCAGCTAACGGAAGAGCTGCTTACGATAGTTATTTCTCTAGTAGAACTGGTGGCTCTTTTAGACCTTTACTTTATGGTTTAAGAGAAAACCCAAACGGGGATAACCTAGATCCTCTCTTTGTACAGTTAAATGAAGTAACACCCGCACAAAGGTGGAACGACTTTTATAACGGAAAATGGCGGAAACTTTATGGCGAAGTTTCTTTGAACTATGCTAGAGATTTTGGTAAGCATGGTGTTTCTGGTCTGGTGCTATATAATATGGAGAAAAAGTTTGATCCAAACCTAGCATATAATTTACCACACGCTTATTTGGGTGTTGTAGGCCGGGTAACTTACAATTATGACAATAGGTATTTCGCCGAATACAATATGGGTTATAACGGTTCAGAAAACTTTCCAGAAGGGAAAAGATTTGGCTTTTTGCCTGCTTACTCTGCAGGTTGGATACCAAGTAGCGAGACTTTCTTTCCTAAAAACGATTACGTAACCTATTTAAAAATTAGAGGTTCTGTAGGTAAAGTGGGTAACGATAGAATCAATATTAACGGAAGTCAAAATGCTGCTCGTTACTTGTATTTACCAGATACCTGGGGTTACGGTGGCGGTTATACATATGGAAACCTTAACGATAGAAACTATGTACAAGGAGCTAATGAAAGCGTGATCGGTAACCCAAACGTGACCTGGGAAACTGCTACCAAAGCAAACATAGGTTTAGAGATACATTTAGTAAAAGATAAAATTTCTATCATTTACGATCACTTTAACGAGCATAGAAAAGATATTTTATCTTACAAAGGTACCATCCCAGATATTGTACAGGCTACTTTGCCACCATACAATTTAGGTGAAGTTAAAAACTGGGGTAACGAGGTTGAGCTTAGCTATCGCGATAGCTATAATAAATTTAATTACTGGATTAAAGGAAATGCGTCAAACACTAAAAATGAGATTATTTTTAGAGATGAAGCCATTATTCCGGGTTTAGAGTATCAAGCTTCCACTGGCAATCCAATTAACCAACCGCTTATTTTAAAGGCAACCGGTCTCTATACTTCATGGGCTGATCTTTACCAAATAGATGGCAACGGTAATCCAATTTTGGCCAGCCCTATTCCGGCGCTTAACAAAAACGGAGAGTCTTACCTAAACGAATCGGGAACAACGGTTTACCAAAAAGATCTTGGTTATTCTGGAGTTGCTTTACAGCCCGGCGAAGTGAGGTTAGTTGACGTTAATGAAGATGGTGTGGTTAACGAAAAAGACCGTACCAGAATAGGTAATAGTGATATCCCAAAGTTTACTTACGGAATATCTTTCGGGTTTAACTATAAAGGCTTTGACTTCTCTACTTTATTACAAGGGGTTTCCGGAGTAGCAAGGTATGCGATGAGCGATAATAATGCGCACTTTAACAAGCAACAATCTCTGTTTGAGGTTGATCAAAATAGATTCACGCTGGAAAGATACAATAACGGCAACCGGATTGATTTCCCAATACCTGCTTATAACCAAGCGGCCGCCCGTAGTACGTATTTTCAAAAAACTACCGATTACATGAGATTGAAAAACTTAGAAATCGGCTACACAATACAGCAAAGTTTCTTAACAAGAATTGGTATCCAGTCTGCTAGAATATATGTAAACGGAAATAACCTGCACACTTGGTCTCCAAACTCACTTTGGGGCGAGCCAGAAAACTTAGGCTATATAGGTTATCCGCTCACCCGTACCTATAACATGGGTGTTAACATTAATTTTTAACCAATAAAAAAGACATGATGAAAAGACGAAATATAAACTTCCTATTGTTTTTAGGCATTTTGATTGGTTTGCATACCACCAGCTGTACCAGAGATTTTTTAGAGAAACCTAAAGGTGGTTCGGTAACGGTTGATACCATTTTCCATACGCAAAAGCAAGCGCAATATGCTGTTGCTGAAATGTATAACCGATGTATTACTGGATATCTGAAAACGACTACTACTACTCAGCCCCGCCCAGATGTGCTTAGCGACGCTTTATATATTATACATCCTGATTATGACTGGGCAACTACTTACATCAACTACGGTACATACATTACCGGAAACATGAGTGCTGCTGCTAACAATGATTGGGGAGGCTTTGGAAGTCATTATCGTGGCATCCGTCAGGCAAATTTGGTATTAAGAAATATCGATATGGTTGGTGATGCTGACCCTAACTGGAAAGCCGATATAAAAGGACAGGCTCTATTTTGCAGGGCAATTCAACATTATGAGTTGTTCAAAAATTATGGCGGAATACCAATTGTAACAGAACCTCTTGATGGTAACGGACAAATTAGCATTAACCGTAGCTCAGTATCCTCAGTTGTGGACAGTATTGTTTCATGGTGTGATAGAGCTGCAATTTTGTTGCCAACAACAAGGTCATCTATTGAGTATGGAAAGGTAACTAAACTTGCCGCATTGGCTTTAAAGTCTAGAGTCTTATTGTATGCTGCAAGTCCGCTTTTCAACACACCACCAGCAATGAGCGGTAGTGTTGTAGGCGCAAGGTTTAGCAATGAAAAAGATTCTGTTTTGTGTTACCCAACGTACGATAAAGAGCGCTGGAACAGAGCGGCAAAAGCGGCAAAAGACGTGATTGATAACGCCGGCGCAGCGGGTGTAGAAATATATGATACTGGTAAACCACTTACAACAGGAGATACTTATGCTACCATTGGTGATTACGAATCCGTATTTAACGTATTTGCCAATAAAGAATTGATTTTAGTTAATACCGCCAATCAAATACCTTTCGGTAACGGTTGGGAAAATTTATCTGAGTGGGGAAGATATTTACATTCAAAAATAAGAATGAATGCCTGGGGTGTAAAAAACAACGTACCTGTTGAGTTTTTAAAACTTTACGAAAAAAAAGATGGTACAAAATGGAATATGCCTTCATCTGGCAATGACCTCCCTGTTGATCTTAAAAGCTATGACCTCGATCCGCGGTTTTATCAGACTATGGCTTATGATGGAATGGTTTATAATGCAAGTCGTGGTGCGTTGCAATATTATAAAAAAGGGGATTACGCAACAGACGGAAACCTTGCAAGCAGCGATGCCGGAGTAGATGGTTATGCTATAGAAACCTACAAGTTTGTGGCTCGTATTGATAACATGACCGATAACCATTTCTCTTGGCCGGTGTTTAGGTTAGGTGAATTCTATCTTAACTATGCAGAAGCGTTGAATGAATATCAGGGTCCATCTGGTAATGCTACAACATATCTTAATCTGATTAGAACAAGAGCTGGTATGCCTGCAAAAAACCTTAGCGACGAGAGTAATTTTAGAGCTACCGTACAAAACGAGCGAGCTGTTGAATTAGCTTACGAAGGTTTGAGGCTTGATGATTTAAGAAGATGGTTAAGAGCAAGTACGGAACTAAATAAAACTTTAAGCGGCATTTCAACAACTGCTAGAAACGTAGGTGGCCAATTAAAACGTACATGGACTGTTGTGCCTTTTATTCAGCGTGTTTTTCCTAATAAATATTACTATTCGCCTTTTCCTAACGACGAGATTAGTAAAAATTATTTAGGTGACGGTAGTAGCTGGACCGGTCAAAATCCAGGATGGTAATATTTATATATTTAATTGATAAAAAATGAAAAAAGAATATATAATCCTTTTTGCTATGCTTTTTACTTTCTGCGGTTTTGTAGCTCAGGCTCAACAAACTACTGCAATAAGTGAAGATTCGGTAAAAATGGAGAACGACACAACCGACATTATTTATGGAGGTTTAAGAAACGTAGAAACCAGAAGAAATACAGGCGCAGTTTTCACCCTTTCGGGCAAGGATCTTACACGTATGACATCAGGTAACCTACTAAACACTTTACAAGGCAGAATTCCCGGTTTAACCGTGGTAACTGGTTCTGGCGAGCCAGGCTATGATAACCCTACATTTTATTTAAGAGGCCAAAGCAGTTGGAACATTGCCGGCAACAAGGTTTTGATTTATTTAGATGGCTTTGAAGTTGACATGAACGCAATCACCTCGCTTTCAGCATATGAAATAGAATCCATCACTTTACTTAAAGATGCTTCTGCTTTAGCAGTTTATGGTTTAGACGGTGGTGCTGGCGTTTTAGCTATCAAAACAATTGGCGGAGCGGTAATGTCAAAAACTAAAATAACGTTAAATGCGAGATACGGGATACAAAGCGCTATTGATTTGCCTACCGTTACCAATGCATACGACTATACCCGTTTTTACAACCAAGCGTTAACCAATGATGGTTTGCCTATTAAATATGCAAACCCAGAATTGTATAAAGCTACAAATGATCCTTTTCATCCAAATGTAAACTGGTATGATGAAACATTAGGAAAAACCTCACAAATACAAGATTATAACCTTTCTTTTAGAGGCGGAAATCCTACGGCGAAATATTTTGTGCTAATGAACTATACCGATTTCAAAGGTTTGTATAAAGATGCAGATGCCATTGACAAGGATTTTGGAACCAATGCGCAGTACAGCAAGTTTAACCTACGCGGTAACGTGGAGCTTCAGCTAAGTAAAAACTTATCAGTCAAAGCTAACATCTCGGGTATTACAGAAGATAAAGATACCCCATCAGGTTTTACCGCTGATGAATTATTTAATAACTTGATAAAAATTCCTGCAGCTGCGTTTCCAGTAAAAAACCCTAACGGCAGCTGGGGCACCAATTCAGTTTATAATTTTAACCCGGTACAACGGTTACAACAGAATGGAATTTATAATGCACATACCCGTAACCTGCAGACCAGTGTAAGGTTTACAGAAAGGTTAGATTCTTTTGTACCCGGTCTTGATTTAAGTGGAGGCATATCCTTTAGTAACCAATACATTGGTAACTATGTAAAATCGTTTACCGTTCCTGCTTATGAAATAAGTAAAAACGCACAAGACGAGCCAAACTTGGACGTTGACGGAAACCCAGTTTATATTATTCGTGGAGCGAGTAGCCAAAGCATTACAGACGGCGAAGTAAGCCATTGGAACAGAACTACAGCGCAATTGGGTTTTAATTACAACCGTACTTTTGGTAAGCAAACCTTCAGCGGGATGGTTTTGGCAAAAAGACAGAACTACTCGCACAACGGCATAGTTTACCAAGTTCGTAGCCAAGGTTTATCTGGTAACGTAACTTATGATTACGATAGAAAGTACATTGTTGATTTATCCGCATCATACAACGGATCTGCTGATTTTGGTAAAGGAAACAAGTACGGATTTTTTCCCGCGATTGGTTTAGGATGGGTAGCTTCTGATGAGAATTTCCTTAAAAACAGCTCGGTAATTGATTTCTTGAAAATCAGAACCTCTTTTGGTAAAGTAGGAAACATCAACGAAGATTACCGCTTTTTGTTTGAGCAATGGGGCGTTTCTGCACCGGGCTGGATAACTGGTACAAATGACGCCGAAAAAGGCGGAAGAAGAGAAGGACGAATTGCCAATGCAAATGCTTCTTGGGAAAAGAAAACATCATTTAATATTGGTGTAGATGCTATTTTGTGGAAAAACTTGTCCGTCACAGTAGATGTTTTTAGTGAAAGACGTAGCGGGATTTTGGAAGTAGCATCAGCTGCGGTACCATCTTACGCTGGCTTTGATTTACCTTTACTAAATAGTGGAATAGTAAACAATAAAGGTTTTGAGGCCAGCTTAAATTACACCAAAAAAGCAACCGACTTTGAATACTATGTTGGTGCAACTGCTGCTTTTGCAAGAAACGAAGTTATTGAACGCTCACAAGATGCGCAACCCTTCAACTACCTTTACTCTACCGGTTACAGACTGGACCAAATGCGTGGCTTAATCAACAATGGTTTTTACGAAGAAGCAGACTTTGATGCTAATGGAAATCTAAATTCCGGAATCGCCAGTTCTTCTTACGCAAACGTAAAACCTGGAGACCTTAAATATATTGACCAAGATAACAATGGGATAATCAATGATTACGATAAGCTTCCGATTGATTATGCAAAGCTTCCAGAAGTTACTTTAGGCTTCAATTTAGGTTTTAAATATAAAAGGTTTGACTTTGATGCCTTTTTCCAAAGTGCTTTAAACAGAACAGTAAGTTTATTAGATGATGCTTATATCTACACGCATCCATTTGTTGACAATAACAATATCACCGCTTTTTCTACAAACAGCTGGACACCGGCTACAGCACAAACTGCAACTACGCCACGCCTTTCTACATTAAGCAATGCCAACAATAACCAAGCGTCAGATTTTTGGTTGCGTGATGGAAGCTTTTTAAAATTACGTAGTGTAGAGGTGGGCTATACCCTGCCACAAACTGGTGCGCTAAAAAAGCTGGACGTAGTTAGATTTTATATCAACGGAACTAACCTGTTAAGTTGGGATAAAATAAAAGATTTAGAGGCCGAAAGACTTTCAATGGGCTACCCATTAATGAAAGCAGTAAGTTTTGGTTTAAGAATGAAATTTTAATGATGAACTCTTATAAACAGTACAAAATGAAAGTAACTCGTTATATCATAATATTATTAACATTAGGAGCCACACTTACCGCGTGTAAGAAAGATTTTCTAGATGTAAAAACGGTAGATGCCGATATTCCAGTAGACCAACTATATTCCAACTATAACTACGTTCAAGGTGTAGTGTGGAATGTTTATAGTCACCTGCCAGATGGTTTTGAAAATTTGGATATGGAAGCCGCAACAGACAATGCCGAAAGCACCGATGTGAGTTCAAGGTCACAAATATTTAACACCGGAATTTGGAATCAGTACAATAACCCAGATAACGTATGGAATCGTAATTTTGAAGGCATCCGCCAAGCAAATCTTTATCTAAAAAATAAGGATAAAGCGGATATAGCTTACATCAAAGATAAAATAACCACTACAGACTCCACCACCTATTTTAACGCCAGAGATAACATCAAGCTTATGGAGGGGGAGGTTTTATTTCTAAAAGCTTTCTTCTATTTTGAATTGGTAAAGCGCTACGGCGGGGTACCTATTTTTGAGGATCCGTTAGATTTTAAGAACAAGGCAACATGGGACAATGTGCCTCGTAATACGGTTGACGAATGCTTGCAATACATCTCTACACTTTGCGATAATGCAGCTGCTATTATTCCCGCTGATTTAAGTGCATACGCTTCCTACCAAGCGGAAGCTGGCAGAGTGACCAACGGAGCAATATTGGCATTAAAATCAAGAGCTTTACTGTACGGCGCAAGTCCACTGTTTAAAGAGTTAGGTTCTACCGTAACATGGGCACAGGCAGCCAAAGCAGCTCACGATGTTATCGGATTAAATGCTTATAGCCTGGATGCAAGTTACGGCAACCTTTTTGGTGCTAGCAATACCAACTCGGCAGAACTGATTTTTTACAAACGCTATGGATCTATCAATTGGTTAGAATATGACAATTTCCCTATTGCTTTTGAAAACAGCAACGGAAAAAGCATTACACCAACGCAAAACTTTGTTGATGGGTTTGAAGTATTGCAGAAAGATGGTGGTGGCAACATTACAGGTGCTATATCTTTTGATTGGAACAATCCAGTACATGCTGCTAATCCTTATCAAAATAGAGACCCACGTTTTGCAATTACGGTAACTTATAACGACAAAAGCTTTAAATCTAGTCAGATTCAAACTTATACTGGCGGTAATAGCGGTTTGCCAAAGCAAAATGCAACAAAAACAGGTTATTACCTGTCTAAATGGGTTAACGCTGACATTGACTTAATCAACGACACTAAAACGAACCACGCTTGGTCTTACTTTAGATATGGGGAAATACTCCTAAACTACGCGGAAGCAATGTATAATGCTTACGGCGCAGAAGGCGACCCACAGGCGTACGGAATGACAGCATTGCAAGCAATAAACAAAGTAAGACAAAGAGTAAATATGCCTGCAATTATTGCTGCTCAGTTAAACCAAACTAGGATAGAGCATGAAAGAAATGTGGAAATGAGTTTTGAAAACCAGCGTTTTTGGGATATAAGAAGATGGAAAAAAGGAACTGCTTATTTTAAAGTGCCAGTTAACAGAATTGACATCACTAAAACAGGTGCTAATTTTTCTTACAGCGTTAAAAAATTAGAAGATCGATCTTTTGAGGAAAAAATGAATTTATATCCAATTCCTCAAAGTGAAATCAGCAAAACAAATTGGGCACAAAATGTAAATTGGTAGTTAGTAATTGGTTAGTAATCAAGTCGTCGGTGAACACCGCCGATGGCCTTTCTTAACCCTACTTAAACACATAAATGGATAACAATCATTAAAAAAAATCGACATGAGAATTACATCCTCAATATCAAAAAGTTTCATTCTTGTATTGCTAGTTTTAGCAGCTTGTAAACAAGAAACCATTCAGGGTATAAAAACCACTGAAGCGGTAAAAGTATATTTCCCCGATGCTGAAAAAACAAGCGGTTTAATAGAAGCCATTGCCAAAACAAAAATGGTGGTAGATTCTGTTGCGCAAACCGTAAATTTTCCGGTGCCCGTTTACCGTGGTGGATTTAGTGATTTACAATCATTTACCGTTGATGCAAGCGTAGATAATAGCGCAATTGCTGCGTTGATACAATCGGGAGATTTACCAGCAAATACTGTGGTTTTAAACCCAGATAGTTACACCCTTACCCAAAAAGATTCTTTAACAAAAGACAATAATATCTTAAAAGGAAAGGTAACCACAATGGTAAAAAAATCTAGCTTAAACGGTTATGCTGGTAAGATAGTTGCCTTGGGTTTAAAAATCTCAAACCCATCTAAATATGAAGTTAATGAAGAGCTTAACAAAGTCATCATTTATTTTAGTGTAGATGATTTGTTGGACAGGATTACGCCAAAAACTAACATTATAGATGACGCTAATTGGGTAAACCTAAAGATTAACGACGATGATAACGTAAAGTTTGAAATTAAACCTAACGGAGTTATTGCTGCCACCGGAGGCAGTTGGGGCCACGCTGGAGTTTATCAAACTGTAGAAGTGCGGGCAAATAGAGACTACAAAATAGATATGAAAGTAAAAGGTTCTGGCGCATTAGATGCATGGTTTGAAGTTTATGTGAGCAAAACTGCACCAACTCAAGGTGCTGATTACGGTGCAGACGGGAAAAGAATTTCTTTAAATACTTGGAGCGGTTGTGGCGGATCTAGTTTCGATGGATTACTCTCGAAAGTTGGTTGTGACGGAAGCGGTAATGTGGTAAGTTTTGATAACGCAGGTACCGTGTATATCGTCATCAAGTCTGGTGGTGGTAATTTGGGCACTACGGGCATTACCATGTCTAATATAGATTTTAGACGAGTAGATTAAATAATTAATTACCCTGAGTTTAGGTTTTAAATAGATTCCAAGGCATTAAACTCAGGGTAATTTTACAAAAATATGGATCTCATTCCGATCTCCAAATGCAAAATAATTATTAAAAAATAAGTAGTAAATTTAGGTTACAGCCTAATAGCTTTTTATCACTTTAAAAACGTCATCAATCCCTATGAATAAGTTCAAGTTTCCGTTATTAGTTTTAAGTTTAGTTTCGATAAGCCTTTATGCTTGTAAAAACAAAAAGACCGTAGCTCCAGATATTATAAACCCACCGGCGCCGCCAACATCGCAAAAATCAGATATTGCTTGCTGGCTCACCAATGCAGACCAATCTGCTTTGTTTCAAGAACAAAATATTTCGCTTGTTTTCAAAGACGGGCAAAATAATAACTCCACCATTGTGGTAGATACCACCACTACTTATCAAACTATTGATGGTTTCGGCTATACTTTAACAGACGGTAGTGCAAGCTTAATGAATGCTTTAAGTGCAGATAAGAAATCGGCAATTTTAGAACAGCTATTTGCTACCGATAAAACCAATATCGGCGTAAGCTATTTACGCATAAGTATTGGTGCATCAGATCTAAGCGCCTATCCTTATACTTTTAATGATATGCCTGCCGGGCAAACGGACGTTGATTTGCAACATTTCAATATGGATAAAGCGATGCAAGACTTGGTGCCTATCCTAAAAAAAATCGTCGCCATTTATCCAGATATTAAAATACTAGGATCGCCTTGGACGGCGCCCGCTTGGATGAAGACCAACAATTCTTTTAAAGGTGGAAGTTTAAAACCAGAGTACTACCAAGTTTATGCTAAGTATTTGATAAAGTTTATCAAAAAAATGAAAGAGGAAGGTATTGTGATAGATGCCATTACCCCGCAGAACGAACCACTGCATGATGGCAATAACCCAAGTATGGTTATGCAGGCATCGGAACAGGGTAATTTTATTAAAAATGCTTTAGGACCTCTTTTTAAGCAAGAAGGTATTAAAACTAAAATTATTATTTGGGATCATAATGCCGACAGGCCAGCGTATCCGCTAGAGATTTTAAATGATCCAGAGGCAAGAGTTTACGTAGATGGTTCGGCGTTTCATCTTTACAATGGAAGTATTTCTGCGCTAAGCGAAGTCAGAAATGCGTATCCTGATAAAGGTATTTACTTTACCGAACAATGGATTGGTGGTCCTGGTAATTTTGCTGGCGATTTAAAATGGCATATAGAAACGCTGATTATTGGTGCTACCAGAAACTGGAGCAGAAATGTTTTAGAATGGAACTTAGCGGCCGACGAAAATTATCAGCCTCATACAGATGGTGGTTGCCCAACTTGTTTAGGTGCAATTACTGTAAACTCATCGGTAAAGAAAAACACGGCCTATTACATTATTGCTCATGCTTCAAAATTTGTGCGGCCAGGTTCGGTTCGGATAGCTTCAAATGAAATCACTGATTTACCCAACGTTGCCTTTAAAGCGCCTAACGGCAAAAAAGTGCTTGTTGTTTTAAATAAAGCAGGTTTTACACAATCATTCAATATTAAATTTAATAATAAAACCGTTTCAACATCTCTAAAATCGGGATCTGTTGCTACCTACGTTTGGTAAGTTTATCTTGAAGTTAACTAGGTTAAGACGATGACTAGACATACAGGGCAATAAAGTCTTAACCATAATAAGTTCCATCTTACAAAAGAAATAATAAAATAAACAAATGAAAACATTAGTTCTACTACCCTTAGCGGTAATTTTTAGCGGAGCGGTAATAGCTCAGGACATTGCGAAAGCAAAAATTTACAGTACCATAAAAGGTAACGACAAACCCATGAGTTATACTGGCGAAATAGTTTTTAAGGCTTTGCCCCAACCTTTGGAAACCGAACCGACTGTATTTATAGATGCAAGCCAAACTTTCCAAACTATGGTAGGTATTGGCGGTGCAATTACAGATGCTTCTGCCGAGGTTTTCGCAAAACTTTCTAAAGACAAACAGCAGGAACTCTTAAACGCTTATTACAGTAAAGATAAAGGCATTGGCTATAACCTAGCAAGAACCCATATCAACAGTTGCGATTTTTCAAATGGTTCTTACACTTACGTGAAGGAGAATGATAAAGAATTAAAAACTTTTGATATTTCTCATGACGATAAATACCGCTTGCCAATGATTAAGCAAGCCATAAAAGTTGCTGGTAACGATTTACCACTTTATGTAAGCCCTTGGTCGCCACCAGCTTGGATGAAAGACAATAACAGTATGTTGCAAGGCGGTAAACTGAAAGATGAATTTAAGCAATCTTGGGCAAATTACTATGTAAAGTACATTCAGGAATTAGAGAAAAGAAACATTCCAGTTTGGGGTTTAACGGTTCAAAACGAGCCAATGGCTAAGCAAAGGTGGGAATCTTGCATTTACACTGCCGAAGAAGAAAGAGACTTCATTAAAACTTATTTAGGTCCAACTTTAACCAAAGCCAACATGGCCGATAAAAAGTTAATTGCTTGGGATCATAATCGTGATTTAATTTACCAAAGAGCAAGTGTGATTTTAAGCGATCCAGAAGCAGCAAAATACGTTTGGGGAATAGGCTTCCATTGGTACGAGACTTGGACAGGTAGCCCAATGCTTTTCGAAAACTTAAATCGTGTTAAAGAAGCTTTCCCAGATAAAGAACTGATTTTTACCGAAGGTTGTAAAGAGAAATTTGATATGGATAGCATTAATAACTGGTCTTTAGGCGAACGTTATGGCTATTCCATGATTAACGATTTTAACAGCGGAACTGCCGCTTGGACAGATTGGAACATTTTGTTAGATGAAAACGGTGGTCCAAACCACGTTGGAAATTACTGTTTCGCACCAATACATGCCAATGTTAAAACCAACGAGTTGATTTATACTAACGCTTATTATTACATCGGTCAGTTTTCTAAATTTATCGCTAAGGGCGCAAAAAGAATCATTGTTTCATCAACTAGAGGTGCTTTGGAAACTACCGCTTTCATCAATCCTGATGGCAAAATTATAGTAGTGGTAATGAACAGAACGGATAAAGATATGAAACACCTTTTGTGGATAAAAGGACAAGCGGCCGAAACGGTAAGCGCAGCGCATTCTATCAGTACTTATGTTCTTTAAATAATCTTTTTTCAGGCTGAGCGGAGTTGAAGTCTATTACATTTCGACTCCGTTTAACGTGACATTGAACCTTCCTTCAAAACCTACAAAACGTGAAAACTAAATTGAACAATCGCATTTTACTATTAGTTGGATTAATGATAGCGCTTCCGAGTTTACAGGGCTTTGCACAAGGCTTCTTGAGAACTGATGGACAAAAAATAGTAAACGAAAAAGGCGAAAACGTTCTGTTACGCGGCATGGGTTTGGGCGGTTGGATGTTACAGGAAGGTTATATGTTTAAGCTGGGTAATTTGGGCAGACAATACCGCATCAAAGAAGAAATTACAAAATTAGTTGGCCAACAAAAAGCTGATGAATTTTACGATTCATGGTTAAACAACAATACCACCAAAACGGATATTGACTCATTAGCATCTTGGGGTTTTAACTCAGTACGCTTACCCATGCATTATGCTTTATATACCCCAGCGGTAGAAGACGAGCCCGTTGCCAGTGAAAATACTTGGATAAAAAAAGGCTTCGATTTAACCGATAGCTTGTTGGCGTGGTGCAAGGCTAACAAAATGTATCTTATTTTAGATTTACATGCCACGCCAGGCGGACAAGGAAACGACCTTAATATATCCGACAGAAATCCAGATAAACCATCCTTATGGGAAAGCGAAGCAAACCAACAAAAAACGGTAGCGCTATGGCGGAAGCTTGCCGAAAAATATAAAAACGAACCTTGGATTGGCGGTTACGATATTATTAACGAACCAAACTGGGGCTTCGAAAGCCAAGAGGATTTTAGAGGAACTGCCGAAAGCACAAATATCCCGCTGCGTAAATTGATGGTAGAAATTACCAAAACCATTAGAGAAGTGGACCAAAAACACATCATCATTATTGAAGGCAACGGCTTTGGAAATAATTATGCAGGTATTTTCCCTAAATGGGATGATAATATGGTGCTCAGCTTTCACAAATACGGAAATTTTAATAATATCGAGACCATCCAGCAATTTCTAAATTATCGTGAAGAACTAAATATGCCAATTTGGTTGGGCGAATCGGGAGAAAATTCTAATACCTGGTTTAAGGAAGCCATCAGTTTAGCAGAAAGCAACAATATCGGTTGGGCTTGGTGGCAGTTGAAGAAAATGGGCATCAACAATCCCTTAGAAATTAAAATACCTGATGGCTACCAAAAGTTATTGGCTTACTGGGACGGTAAAGGAGAAAAACCATCGCCAACCGAAGCTTGGGAAACCTTACAACAATTTGTTGCAAATACTAAGATTGAAAACACGGTATACCATCCTGATGTGATTGATGCCATGATACGACAGGTGCAAGATGAAACTGCAAAACCCTTTAAAGCCAACATTATTAAAAAAGGAGCTATCATTAACGCAGTTGATTATGATTTAGGTGCGCAAAGGATAGCTTATTTTGATACCGACACCGCCAGTTATCAATATACCGAAGGTGTAAATACCAGAGGCAACAGAGGTGGTCGTTACCGCAACGATGGTGTAGATATTAAAGTAACCCCTAAAAGCGAGCCTTACATTTTTGACATTGAAGATGGCGAGTGGTTACAGTACACGCTAAATTTTGCTAAAGCCGGCACTTATAATATCAGTGCAAAACTATCTTCTAAAGCTGCTGCAAAGCTAAACTTGATCAACAATGGTCAAAATACAACCATCGATATTGAAGCTGGTTTACAGGAAGATTGGTTTTCTTTAGGAAAATTCAGTTTTAAACCAGGACAAAATACCATTAAAGTAGAAGCAATTAAGGGAGGCTTTGAGTTTTACCAATTGAAGTTTGATTAAATAAAAAATCTGAAAATCTAAATTAACGCTCTGTGATTGAGCTTCTTATACGGACAAGACATAAGCCGATAGGACAGCTACGTCTAAATAATATGTAAAATTATTTATTTTCTAAAAATCATTAGACACATGAAAAATGCTTATTTCAAAATTTTAACCGCAACAGCACTTTGCATAGCCATGAGCTCTTGCAAAAAGAATGTTGACATTCCTAAAGATGAAAACCTAAGTAATTCATCTACTACCGTAAGGGCAAACGAATCTGTAAGTATTTGGATGACTACCAAAGACAAAAGCAAGTTGTTACAACAGCAAAGCAACGTTACGTTTGCAACGGATGGCGGAAGTAATTCAAACACAATTACCGTTAATGAAGGCACCACTTACCAAAGCATCGACGGCTACGGCTACACTTTAACTCAGGGTAGTGCAAAACTCATCAGCAACATGTCTGCAGGTAACCAAAGTGCATTACTTAATGAATTGTTTAATCCAACAAGTGGCATCGCTATTTCCGTAATCCGGATAGGTGTTGGCGCCACAGATTTAAGCGATTACTCTTATACCTATCGTGATGGCGCATCCTTTAGTTTGTCTGGTCCAGATTTAACTTTTACCATTCCTATTTTAAAGAAAATTTTGGCCATTAACCCAAACGTTAAAGTGTTAGCCACACCATGGACAGCACCGCGATGGATGAAAACCAACGGCTCTTTTATAGGAGGCTCACTTAAGGCAGAAAACTATGAAAGTTATGGGCAATATTGGCTGGATTACATGAATGCAATGAGAGGGCAAGGGATTGAGATCTGGGCAATTACGCCTCAAAACGAGCCTGAAAATCCTTTCAACGAGCCAAGTATGTCCATGACTAAAGAAAATCAATTGGGCTTAATTAACGATTTTATTGGACCAAAGCTTAGGGGATCTGGTTTCAACTGTAAAATAATTTGTTTCGACCATAACTGTAATAACACCGAATATCCAATCCACGTAGCAAATAACAGCCAATATGTTGATGGTTCAGCTTTTCATTTATATGAAGGAAACATTAGCGCCATGACTACGGTTAAAAATGCAACCAACAAAAACGTTTATTTTACAGAGCAATACACCGATTCGCAAGGTAGTTTTGGGGGAGACCTTTCATGGCATATTCAAAATGTGTTAATGGGCTCTATGAACAATTGGTCAAAAACTACATTATTGTGGAATTTGGCTAGTGATAATAATACGGGTCCACATACCCCCGGTGGCAGTCAGCACTCTATGGGAGCGGTAACCATTAACGGTAATTCTGTAACAAGAAACGTTGGTTATTACATCATTGCACAGGTTTCAAAATTTGTTGCACCGGGCGCTTTACGCATTTCATCCAACAGTTCAGGTAATATCAAAACTACAGCCTTTAAAAACACGGATGGATCTAAAGTTCTTTTAGCTTTTAACAATAGCTCTTCAAATATTTCTTTTAAAGTGAAGTGGGGCAACCAGTCCTTTACCTACAATTTACCAGGAGGCGCAGTAGCAACGTTTAAATGGCACAATGGCGGTGGCGTTTCGTCCCATGCTCCTATTGGTCAAAGTGTAACTTTAAAAGGCATAAACAATATGTTTGTTAGTAGTGAAAACGGCACCGGAGCAATGAACTGTAACCGTTCATCCGCAGGCGGCTGGGAAACTTTTACCGTAGTTGACGCCGGAGGCGGTAAAATTGCATTACAATCACAGGGAAAATATGTGTCTTCAGAAAACGGAACACAAGCCATTACCTGTAACAGAACTTCCATTGGCGATTGGGAAAAATTTGAATGGATAGCTAACCAAGACGGCAAAATATCCTTGAAAGGGAGTAACGGCAAATACATCTCATCTGAAAATGGCATACAAGCAATGAATTGCAACCGAACTACAATCAGCGGATGGGAAGCATTCAGCTTAAACTAATTTTAATAAACAATTATTCACTTAAAATAAAATACCATGAAAAAAATCAATCTTTTATTTAGTTTTTTAATTAGCGGCGTTGCCTTAGCATCCACATTAAACGCTTGCAAAAAAGACATCAGCAAAACCGAAATTATGAGCAGCAGCGCTCAAGAAACCACACCCAGAGCTGTAAACTATCAGCTGGCCTGGTCTGATGAATTTGATGGTTCTTCTGTTAATACCTCTAACTGGACTTTTGAGACTGGTGGTGGCGGATGGGGAAATAATGAAAAGCAATATTATCAATCATCCAATGCCTCCGTTGCTAACGGCTTGTTAAGCATAACTGCCAGAAAGCAGAGCGTAGGAGGCAATGCTTATACTTCTGCTCGCATGATTACAAAAGATAAAAGGCAATTTACTTACGGAAGAATTGAAGCTCGGATTAAGATGCCATTAGGACAAGGGTTATGGCCCGCCTTTTGGATGTTGGGTTCAAATATAAACACAGTTCAATGGCCGGGATGTGGAGAAATTGACATTATGGAACATGTTAATTCTGGCAATGAGATACTAGGCACCATGCACTGGAACGGATCTAATGGCTATACCTATTATGGTGGCAATACACAAACAAGTCCAGAAAATTACCACGTTTACAGAGTAGACTGGACGCCCACAGGAATCAGCTGGAGTGTAGATGGCAATGTATATCACACGGCAAATATCGCCAATAGCGTCAATAGTACAGAAGAATTTCATCGCCCGTTTTTCTTGTTGTTAAACTTGGCAGTGGGTGGCAACTTATCCAGTCAAACTATTGATGACAGCAAATTGCCAGCAACTATGTATGTTGATTACGTAAGGGTTTACAATGCGGTAGAATCAAATGCGCCAATAGGCCAAAACGTTAGCTTAAAAGGAATTAACAATAGGTATGTTAGTAGTGAAGATGGTACGCAAGCTATGAACTGTAATCGCACATCAGCATCAGGCTGGGAAACTTTTACAGTGGTTGATGCCGGAAACGGTAAAATTGCGCTAAAAGCGCAGGGCAAATATGTATCATCAGAAAACGGAACACAAGCTATTACTTGTAGTAGAACTTCGATTGGCGATTGGGAAAAATTTGAATGGATAACTAACCAAGACGGTAAAATATCCTTGAAAGGAAATAACGGCAAATACATTTCATCTGAAAACGGTACACAAGCAATGACTTGCAACAGGACTTCGATATCAGGTTGGGAAGCATTCGGAATAAACCAGTAATAAACTTTAAACTTAGTCTGTTTGCCTGCCTCATAAACCGCAGGCAAACAGCTATTATTTTCATCATGAAAATTCTGTTGGCTATTATTTTTTTGTCCCTGAGTAGTTTGCTTTACGCCCAGCAAAAGAACCCACTCATTGAATTCACATTCTACGGAGGTTACGCTTCCGCGGATTTAAACTGGTCCATAGCCGGCAACTTTGCTGGCCAATCACCCGATGTACTTTCTGAAGTAAAATGGAAAGCGCTCAGTGGTCCATTAGCAAAAACTCAATTGAAAATTAATTTCACGCAACGCTGGTTTTTAAGTAGCGAGTTTGCAAGATGTTTCGTAAAATCTGGTACAGTAACCGATGCGGATTATGCAACAGACGGAAGGGGAGGACAAACCTATTATGCAGCATTACGAAGCGATGAAGGAAATTTAAACGATTTTAGTGTTTTAGCGGGCTATTATTTTTTAAAACGAAAAAACTTAAAAGTTGCTATTTTGGGAGGTTACAGGGGAAGTAGAGAAAACCTTTTTTTACTGGATAATAACAAGGTAGCTGCTGGAGAAAGAAGCCTTTACTCCTCTTATCAATCTTCATGGAAAGGACCGTCAATAGCCCTATCTGCCAGTTATATGATTATTTCCAGAATAATGTTGCAGCCCACTTTTACGTATACGCAGCTAAAATATAATGCTACTGCTAACTGGAATTTAATTGATGCCTTTAAGCATCCAGTGAGTTTTACACACTATGCAAAGGGTTTTAATTTTGAAACTTCTCTAATATGCTCATACCTATTAAGCAACCGCTTTTCTTTACTGTTGGCAGGAACATATAATGATGCACAAACCGGGACTGGTGTCGACCGCTTATTTCTTGAATCTGGCAGTATTCAGACTACACAATTTAACGGTGCTCAAAAAGCTAAGAAAAGCTTAAGTCTAGGATTTTCTTTTGCCTTCTAACGCCGGACAAGAGAAACTTCAACTAATTTTTAAACGAAACAAACTTCGAAAACCTAAAAGGCGCCAATTCCAATTCAGCACTTTCATCCTCTAAATTTTGACGACGGCACTAGTAATAACGTCGTTGTTATACCATTTATGTATATATAATAGCCTAAAATTCACCACATAGACACATAGTCTTGTTTGTGAAGACAAATCTCTTTCTCAAAAAACTATGTGTCTATGTGGTTTTCAGTAATCAACGTCAGACTATTTATTAAATATATTTGGTATTATTATGAACTTTATATTTAGTGAAAACATTTATTATTGGAGGGATTTTTAGTCTATAAAGCGTTAGTACACCTCTTTGTAACCATTGATTACCTGAAAACCCTAAACTAGCCTCAAGACACAAGCCTCATAAGGTAGCAAAGCACTTTTGGTTGAACTATCAACTTTCTTATAATTTCCAATAATCAATTCTTTACCCGCCAAATCAAAATCGATATTAAATCCCGCTTCTTGCGAGGTAAAATTTAGCAGAATAACGAAATGGCCGCTTTCATCCTTACGACTATAAGCATACACCGATTTATTGGTGACATCTAACAATTGATATTCGCCATAAATGAGCGTTTTATGTTGCTTACGCAGCTGAATAAGTTGCCTTATGTAATTTAAAACACTGTCCAAATCATTTTCTTGCGCTGCTGCATTTACTTTACCGTAATTCGGGTTGATGCTTAGCCATGGAGTTCCATTGGTAAAACCTGCGTTATTGCGACCGTCCCATTGCAAAGGCGTTCTCCCGTTATCTCTAGCTGTTATTTTTTGAGCAGCCATAAAACGAGGTAAGTCTCCGCCACTACTCGTTAAATATTGATGCATGTTGATGCTTTCAATATCACGGTAATCTGCAATATCATCAAACTTAATATTGCTCATCCCAATTTCATCACCATGGTAAATAAACGGAGTTGCCCGCATCGTTAACAAAAAAGTATGGAGCATTTTTGATGATAATTCTCTAAATTCATCACTGTCGTTCCCCCAACGGGTAACCATTCGTGGTTGATCGTGGTTTCCTAAATAAATGGTACCCCAGCCGTTGGCAAAAGCTTTATCCCATTTGGTGTAAATCTGTTTGAACTCTAATAAGCTATATCCATCGGGGTGTGGTTCTTTGAAACCGTCGGGCGTAAAGCCTATACCCATGCCCTCGAAATGGTAAAGCATATCCAATTCCTTCCTTTCCGGATCAATAAATAAATGCACATCGTTGGTGCTTACGCCAACACCTTCGGCAATGCTTACGCAATTATATTTGCTCAAAACCTGTTCGTTCATTTCTCGCAAATACTCATGCAGCTGCGGACCTTGTGCATAAAAATCACCAAAACTTCCATTAAATCGAGCTGGAATTGGGGGGAAAGTAGTGTCTTTGGAGATGAATGGAACAACATCCATCCTAAATCCATCCACCCCTTTATCAAACCAAAAACGTAAAATATCGTAAATCTCTTCCCGTAATTTTGGATTTTCCCAATTTAAATCAGGCTGCTTTTTAGAAAAATAATGAAGGTAATAAGCATCAGTTTGCTCGTCGTATTGCCAAGCATCTCGGTTAACGTCAAAATAACTTCCTCGCCAATTTGGTTTCCCTTTTTCTGCTGGCCACCAATGGTAATAGTCCCTGTAAGGATTATCTCTTGATTTCCTAGCTTCCTGAAACCAAAAATGTTCATCGCTGCTATGGTTGGGCACTAAATCTAAAATCAACTTTAGACCTTTCTCATGCATCCTTTTCAAGAGCTCATCAAAGTCCTGCATGTCGCCAAAATCCGTCATGATATTTCGATAATCAGAAATATCATAACCATTATCGTCATTAGGCGAAGTAAAAATCGGGTTTAACCAAAGCGCATCTACGCCCAAGTTTTTAATATAATCAAGTTTCGAAATAATACCCTGCAAATCGCCGACTCCATCTCCATTGCTGTCTTTGAAACTTCGAGGATATATTTGGTAAATAACGGCTTCTTTCCACCAGGAATTTTGCGAATTGGATTTCATAGCGTATTGGATTATAACGAAGAAGGGCAAAAGTCCTGCCTAAAACAAAGGAGGAAATTTAGGGTGATTAGCTAAAGCTACTTTTAATCTGTAGCAGTATTCGTTTTGATGTGGGAAAGGTTTTTTGTGGCAAGTCTAAAATATTACTGATTTCGTTACCCAGCAAAAAGCGCATAAAAGCTGGTATTTCCTCATTGCTCACTTGCTTTCCATCGTTTAAACTATAAAAACACTGTAGCAGAGATTGTGTCAAAGCTTTTCCTTCTGGCGATGATTTAAACTGACGCTTAGCAATTTGATGTTCGATGTCTCGGGCTAACTTTCCATTTTTCGGTAATACCGTTGGCATTAAACCCAGCATGCCACCAATGTAATTCCAATAATTAATGTAGACTAACTGCTCGCGATAGTCAATGGTGAAACCCATTTTACGTAGACCTCGAATTACAATTAGAGAGAACGACAGATTGGTGCCGGCCATATCTTCTTGGTTTACCGGTTTCCCTAGTTTTGCATCCCAACCCGTTTTTTGCAAATAAAACCTAGCGGCGGCATGCATTACCCTCACTTTAAATATTTGCACTCTTGCCCTTCCATTTTCCGCGAAAGCATTTTTGTTCATCACCGTCGCGACAAATACAGCCGTTTCTTCTAGTCGCTTTTTAACATACTTATACATCCGCTCGGTTTGGTAAAGCACTTTTGCGCCATCCGCCGCAGCATAACAATACGGCAACGACAGCAAACCAAGCAATTGTAAAATGTATTGCTCTTTCTTTTTAAAAAATGTTTGAGCTTCTACAACTTCTCTCTTTGTAGGCGGAATAATTTTTTCAAGGGCTTCATCAAAAAAAACAGCTTCCGGAATAATTGTCAGAAAATTGGCCCAATCGTTATTGTAAATTAGCATTTTCAATGCTTGGTCTAACTGTACTTTTTTTTTTGCATCTGAAAAGTAGAGCGAAACAAAAGTATCAGCAGGCACATCTCCAATTTTTCTTAACTCGTCTAAATTTATATCCATTAAATTTTTTTATTAAACCCCTAATTGGATAAAGCAGAAATATGTTAAAATGTTTCATCGTAATAGAAATTGATAAACCTATAAATCAACGATAATTGCCTGATGCTTTAATTTTTTGCTAAGTTTATAAAGCAAATTTGCTTATTCTATGGGATATTTTAGTTTTCTACCGTCGTTTCTTCTGATTAAACCAAAACAAACTTCATTACTGAGTTTTAGAAATGAAAATCTTAACAGTAAAAAAATTACGTTTTTAACCTTCCTAATTTTTCTTTCCCGCACTATTAACGGCCAAACAAAAGTCTTAGTTTTTAGCAAGACCAATGGATATCGACATGCATCCATCACAGATGGAAAGGAAATGTTTGGAAAATTGCGAAAGAAAACCATTAGAAACTCACGTTTTCTGAGGATTCATTAGCTATAAGCAAAAAGGTTTTGGCTAAAACCAATGTGCTGATTCTTCTAAACAACTCGGGTAATATTTTTGGTACTGCACAACAAAAAGCTTTGCAAAAATATATCCGTAAAGGAGGTGGTATTGTGGCAATACATGGCGCTGTGGCAACGGAAAAGAAATCTCAATGGTATGCAGACATTGTAGGAGGTGTTTTTAAAGACCATCCAAAACCGCAAAGTGCCACCATTACCATCATCAACCGTGATTTTAAAGCGATGCAACATTTAGATAGTTCATGGATGCATTTTGATGAATGGTATAATTTGAAAGATGCCGTTAACGCAAAAGCTGTTGTATTGGCAACGGTTGATGAGAAAACTTACTTAGGTGGCACAATGGGCATAATCCACCCTGTTGTTTGGTATCAAAATTACGATGGCCGTCGCGTTTTCACCACTACGTTAGGTCATACTAAAGAAAGCTATACTGACTCTAACTTTGTCAAAATGATACAAGAAGCCGTGATTTGGGCTGGCGAAAAATAATGAGCTATTTGCTAGTTGAAGAATAATCAAAATTTTAATTACGAAACAGAAGGGACTGAGCAATTTAATTCAAAATTTTAAAATCCCATTGCAATTTCTTAGTCTGTATTAAGGTTCGCCAGTTGATAAAGAAAAGACAAAACAACATGATACAGCCTAGGATAAGACTTGCGACAGACTGCCAAGAAAGTGCACCATCAACTAAACCCTGTGTGTTTTTCGAGGCATAATCGCCTAAATGAATGGCAACTGTATCACTCGTAAACTTGCCAATTATAAACGCTGGAATAATATATAGTGGTCGTATTTTGGAAATGCCTGCGCCTAAAAAAAGTGGGGTAGTTGGAAGTGGGAATAACGAATACGCCAATACGATGAGTTGACCTTTCCACACATTCTCTTTCATTTTATCTCCAAGGAATTGAATGTCCTCGTTTTTTGAGCCTTTCAAATATCTTTTAGCCAATACTGGCGCATACAAAAGCAAAATATATCGGCCTAAAACAGACCCCGCGACGCCTATCACAATAACCAACCATACATTTAACTTAAAAATGATCTGTAAAAACATCATGATGGTAAATGCAGGTGGAAACGGAAATGGGACGATATCAAATAACAGCGCACCTAAAAAAACAAGAATATAAGCCCACCACATCGTTTAAAAATTTAGTTTATTGAAAAAAGACTACGTTATCGATTTGTTAAGGTTTGATTATATTATTCATTTTACTGATAAAAATAAGCACATTAACATAATCCAAAAAGCAACCGAAGATATAACTTTAATTAGCTCGTTTGTTGAGTTTCTAAGAAAAAAATGCCGCGATATTTTTTACTAAAAGGAATGTTTGGGTGCTGTTTTTCTACACTTAATTAAATAAAAAGGAAATACATCTTCAACCGCTGTGATTTCAAATAATCCAGCTTCTCGAAACTCTGTTCGGATTGATTCATCATCGTAAAAAAACATATTTACACCTGCAAATACTTCAAAAAAATCTTTACTAATCTGTTTTCCTTGTCGATAAATTGGAGCTGATTTAGTAACCACCGCAAAGACCATATAGCCACCTTCCGCAAGTTGCTGATAGCAATCGGCAATTAGTTTTGCTCTTTCTTTCTCGTTTAATAAGTGAATGAGTGCATAGCAGAAAATCCCGTCATATTGCTTATTGTCAAATGGCATATCAGTTACAGAACCATGATGGATTAGCATCTCTGCTCCGTAATGTTTCCGAGCCATTTCAATTGCGGTTTTAGAAATCTCTATCCCAGTGACCGACATTCCGCTGTCTACAAAGGTTTGTGCATTCCGCCCATAACCTATTCCCGGAATAAGGATGTTTTTTAAGCCTTTTTCAATAAAGAAATCCCGTGTTAATTCAGCGGAAAGGGCTGGAGAAAATCCCCACATTTCCTGATTTTTAACGAAATTTTCTTCCCAAAATTCTGACATGATCCAAATACATTACAGGTAAATATTACCTTCTTCTTTTTTGATGGTTTTCATTAATTAGGGTTTCATTTGAAGATGTTTCATCTGCATACCTAGGAATGTGTTTTTCCCTACAATTTCGAAACCTAAACTCAAATATAGCTTTTCAGCTTTTGGGTTTTCTTCATCAACTAATAAACCAATGGTCTGTTTATTATCTATGACGTATGTTTGGATGATATATTTCAAGAGTTTTGTTCCAATTCCTTTTCCTTGATGGTTAATACTTACGCCAATGGTATCAATATAATACTCACCTTTTTGTGTTTCTTTCTCAGGATTAAAATCGATTCCAAACTGTGTTTTGATATATTTTGCGATAGGTTTTCTTAGCGTTTCTAGTTGGGAACCATCATAAATATTTACTGTTCCAACAATTTCATTTTCGATTACAGCCACAGAACAGTTGGTATACGAATATTGGTTGTTTTCTTGTTCAACGAAATCCCATAAAAAAGCCTTCGCTTTTGCGATGTCCTTGGTTCCGATGAACTCATAGACGATATCATGCATAGCCAGAAGCATGTGTTCCGTAATTATTTTGGAATCTTGAAGAGTGGCTTTTCTGATGAGCATTCGATGGGTGATTGACTTTGTTTTGGATGATTGTTTACTAAAGAATTTTACAAAGTACGACTATTCATTTTTATTTGTTATCCGTTTTCTTTGTCGTTTCGAAAAGGTGCCAGAAGGAGCCTGTTTGTTTCTTCGGGAGATTTAGGGTTGTGCTAAAGAACTTAGGGATCTCTCCTATCGTCGAGATGACTTATTTTGAATGCTGGACAGGTGATGGCAATTACCTAAAGCCAAAATGCCATTCTTCTCCCGCGTCATTCCGAACGAGGTACGAGGAGGAATCTGTTTGTTTCTTTGGTGAATGAAGTTGGTGCGAAGGAACTTGGGGATCTCTCCTTTGGTCGAGATGACGTGTCGGGCGTGAATTAGCTACCCATTTCTCTTTTTAATAATCCTTCCTCTTGGTTCATCACCTTCATGCAAAACAATTTCTGAATGTAGGAATTCCGCCGCATCTGCTGAATCTTTCACTTTAGCGGCACTGCGTTTTAACATTTCTGCTTCGAACTCATTTAATACACTTTCACGAGCCCCTGCTTTTCTCCAATTGGACTGAGGTCGACAATCTTTGTAAATTCTACGAGCCAGCGCCAACGCATCTAACAAAGCTTGGTTTGCACCTTGTCCTTTGAACGGACTCATGGGATGCGCTGCATCTCCAATTAAAGTTATTGCCCCGCCTTTTTGCAACGACTCGGGTGTTAACAATTCTCTGTCGTAAACTGGATAGCCGGAAACCTGAGCTTCCAAAGTCGCGGTTAAAATTTGTGGAACTGGATGGTGCCATTGTGTTCTTCGACAAGCTTCTTCTTTGAGTGCTTTTGGTCCGAGCGCACTTAGCGCTTTTGCCTCTTCTTCGGGCATCGGGAAACTGAGTTGCCACATCACGGCATCTTTTGAATAAGGCATCATGTAAATCCGTTCGTTACCATTTGCAGTTTGAAATACCGTGGCGGAATCCAGCAAAGGACTATCAACATCTTCGAGCGCTTTTAGCGGACAAATACCCAATATCACAATGCAACCCAAATAACGAAAAGGGGTAATTTCCTCACCAATCAACAAGTTGCGCACTGTACTGCGAATACCATCTGCGCCAACTACCAAGTCTGCATTGGCAGTTTTGAGTTCTCCGTTTATTTGAAAGTTGAGTTCAATTCCTTCTTCGTCAGTTTCTTTAAAACCGACCAATTGATGTCCCCATTTTACTGCATCGCTTCCGCCGAGTTGCTCCAACAGTGCTAAACGTAAAGACTGGCGAGCGATATGTACATTGGTACGTTTTGCAAAGGTGGTTTCAGCGGACTGAACCCATTTCCTCACGCCCCATTCGCCAATTATTTTTCCATCGGTGGTATGCACTACATGTCGGGTTGAAACCAGTCCTTCTTTTAAGGAGAAAATTCCTAATCCTTCTATTGCTTTACTGGCTTGTTGCAATGTTAGTCCGTAACCTTGAGAACGAGCTGTAAAACCCTTATCTCGTTCATAAAGTGTAAACGGAATTCCACGGTGTAAACAAGCTACTGCCAAAGCAACGCCGCCGATTCCTCCGCCAATAATAGCGATGTGGGGATATGCTGCGTTTGGGATTGGGTTGTTATCAGATTTGATTAAACCTGAAGCGTTGCAATTTGCACATGGAAATTGATCAGCCTTTCGGCGATTTGGAGGTGTTTCTTCGCCATCTGTTTTTTCAAATTCAGCTAATGCGATTTGGTATTGCAGACGAATTTTCTTGCGAAGCTTTCGGCTTTTTTTGCCTCTGCCATTGCATTCTGGGCAAGTGGTGTAAGTTTGGGTTTCTGGAGTTTTCAATTCTTCTTTTTTACGTCATTTCGATCCGCCAGTTGGCGGAGAGAAATCTGTTTGTTCCTTAGCTGAACCAAGCTTGTGCGAATTAAATTTAAAAATTTTGTTTTTCTAAATGGCAATGTTGCCTTTGCGCTCAGGCTTTCCTGCCCTCATGCTGTGCATTGGCAATTACTTTTTTTCCGCAAAAAAGTAATCAATCCCGATAGCTATCGGGACTCTCGCCTGCCTGTCCGTACCGGCCGGGCGGACGCAATTTTCTACAAAGGTAGTGCTTTTACTTTCTTCATCTGTACCGCCTGCCTGCGGTAGGCAAGCAAATTCCAAAGGCGAATTAAAAGGTCAACTTAGGTCAGTGCTTGGGCTTTTGGTTTGGGAAGGAGTTAAAGTTAGTGGTGTAATTTGTCATTTAACTTTCTCTACACCGCGTCATTTCGACGATAGGAGAAATCTCACAAGCAAATTACGCCGTGAGCAGGTTTTTATTTCCATATTATAAGTGTCCCCCGCTGGCGGGGGTTGGGGGTGGTCAGCCGTTTTAAAAAGAAATAATCTTTAACATGAAAACTGTAACCTCCCTCTTTGATTCTCCCTCCAGAGGGAGACACGTTGTGGCGACCTTTGAAACTGGCACTCTCCATCGAGTCATTTAGACGATAGGAGAAATCTGTTTGTTTCGTAGTCAACAGTTTTTGCATGATTTTAATTCATTAATTATAATTAAACTCATTATTTTCCACGGTTTTTGACTTTATCATGGTCGAAATCGGGAGGCGTTGTTTTGAAAGATTTATCGTCTAACTGATATGGTAGTCTTTTTAGTTGAAAATCTCTTAACTCTTTTATGTTTATTTCATATTTTAATACAACGTTATTTTTCCCACCCTTAACTCTTACTGGATTCATTCTGGTTGTTTCCCTAGGTTCAATAATACGAGAATCTCCATAGTCAGAAGTGTTAGCTTGTACAAAGTAACAGTGCAAGTCTCTTGAAACGCTTTCAGCGATGTTATTAAAGTAGTTTATATCCTTGTTGTATTCAATTGCAAATAATATATCTAAATCAGATCTGAATATTGATCTGTGAACAATATCTGCAAGTTCAAAGCAATTGTAAAGAGTAAACTGAATATTTCTCCATTTAATTAAATGATAAAAATGCGTTTCTGATGCAGGTATTAGTTTTCCGTAAGTTAAAATCTCCTTTGATTCAGCTGGGGAGTAATGATTTTTTAATCTAGGAATTATCAATGAATCTTTTACCTTACCTTGTTCAAATGGCAAAATGCAAATTGATAAATTGAAACAATAGTTTCTGAAAGTAAAATGCTCTAGCCCGAAAACGAAAGCTCTGTTTTTTCGTCTTCCTTCGTCAGAATATGAGAACAACCATTCAATTGGTACACATGTTTCTGGGGAAATTAATAAGTCAACTTTTTCTTCCTCAGCTTGGTTTAAAAGTTTAATGTGACGTATTCTCTTTTCTTGAAAAACTTTAGATTTGTCGGAAATAGCGTTTTCTATCTCGTTATAAACGATTTTAAAATTTGATAACCCGATTGTTAATTTATCTACCTCTTTGTCTTTTTCCTTGACTGTAATAGAGTCAGCATAAATTTTAATTTTTTTAGTATTTTTATCATTGTATTGTTTGTATTTAGTGGTTTGTATTGAACCAGAAATACGCTTATTATTTACTGAGAAATATAAGTTCTCAGAATTTATAAAGTATTCGTTTAAAAATGTCTCTTCATTCTTCAGGTAAAATAAATTATGGTTATTGCCGTAATTCTTCACACTCTGAAGTAGATAGTAAAAGTTAATTTCTTGTAGGTAAATCCATCTGGGGATTCTTCATCGTTGGTCTACTAAATTTTGATCAAGTTCAAAATCGTTGTCTTCCAATAATCTATCGAATAAACCATTGGAAAGAACCGATTTGTTAGAGTTTGTGTAATACTTAGTCAGGATTAGAAATGGATAAACCAAATAATGATGGCGTGTTAGTAAGCTCTTTCTAAAATTAGAGATTGAATTCAAGAACTCTTCCGTATTACTTTTAAAGTTTTTATTATCGATAACTGACCTTCCTAAAGATGGCTTTAATGTAAGAGATAATTCCAGGGATATATTTACATATTTCGTGAAGTCAGTTGAAATTTGATTTCGGTATTCTTTGAGATTAGACTCTATTTCAAGGATAGCAACTTTTGACAAAATCTTACTATAAAGGATGTCTAAAGATTTGAGGTCGCCGGTTACAATTAAATAAGTAAAAACTTTCTCCCACATATTATAGAGGGAAAGCAACGAATTACCTTTAAAGAATCTAAAAACTTGCGTAGTGATTTTATCATCGGGTATAGAGTTATGTAATATAGCTAGCTTTATTTTTTTAGCAAGAAAAACGGATGCACCATACTTGCTTGCTTTCATTTCTGAGATACTTCTAAATTTGTTTATGGTATCTTCATATATCAAGTCATAGGCTTTATCGTCAAGATTATCCTTCATTTCTTCTTCATCAGGAAGAAACCAAAAGGCACTGCTGTTTTCTTCAAGCGTTTTTTGAAACTTATTCAACATGGCGTGAGGCCATTCATGGTTAAAAAAATAAAGTTTCAACTTATCAGACTGAATTTTTAAACCCGAATACTTTTCATCTGAAAACGATAAATATTTTATAATTGACCCCTTTTTATCTCCAGGTTCGTCAGTTATACATAAGGGGCTACCATCATAAAAATATTTGTCTTTTAACCAATCAATAATATCATTTTTAGGCTCTTCCACGTTGCTAACAACGATAAATATATCGTCAACATATCGACCGTAATATATCGGAGTTGTCTTTTCTTTAAGCTCCTTATCGAAGTCGCTCAAAAACCAGTTTGCAATTACACCCGACGAAACTAAACCTATGGGAAGAAGCGACATCGTATTATCTGACTTAGTTTTATTGGATCCAACTATGCCTGTGTATTGCAAACCAATTTTTTCTATCAAATCAGTTAGAGAATTTTGCCTTTCTTTTAAATCGGTTTTTAAATCCGAAAAATTAATGCTGCAAGAATGAAAAAAGTTCTTTATATCCAAACTTATCAGTAAAACATTGTTTTTTTCATCTATTTGTTGTTTAGCACACCTAATCCCTTTGTCTCTCCATTCTTGATATTTTTCAAAATATTTTGTGAAAAGCAACTTTTCAGACTCAATCTTACCTGTTTTTTTACTTACCGGTAAGTGATACCCATAGTTATCAGGCCCTATTTTGGACTGTAACTTGACGCCTTGTGTAATTATCCAAAGTGTTGAAATAATATGCAATTCAATATCGCCTTTAAATAACTGCGTTATTTTGTCAATTTTATAATTTTTAGAATCTTTATTGGATATTAATTTTGACCCATTAGATTCTTTAGATTTGAAAGATTTCGGAATGATGAAGTACCCGATTTTTTCTATTTTATTGCTAATTGACTCACTGAGGTCTCCGTTTTTTAAGTACTGATTAATATCATCTGTAAGTATTTGGAAAACTTGGACTAAGTCAGTGTTATCTGCCTCGAAATCAGAAAGCTGCTTTCTTAAAAAAAGGTTAAAATTATCATAATATACATAGGCTTTCAATTTCGAGTATGCGTCAGTAACTTGCTTCAGAGAAATCATTCAGTTTTTGTTAGATAAAATTTTGCTTTGCTAAATCGAATACTAAGGAATATAGATCATATCAATTAGTAAGGAATAGCAACGTTTCTATTTGCACAATATAGAAACATTTATTTTCATTTTCAGCAAACTATTTTCACGAGATATTTGGTTCAAACTGATAAATTAAGTTATGTAAAGCGAGTGTTTTGCGTTAGGGATTGCAGTGAAAATCCTTTTTGTTTTTCACAAAAAGATTGCAACGTAAAGCCCACCCGAACGCCCTAAAAAACCTTCGTACCGTATCAATCCAATAACTTCTACACCTAAATCCCCAACACCCCCGCATCAATCAACTCAACTTCCAATTTCATTTTCTTCTGGATCACATTAAAATGATGTTGGTCAGCGGGTGTTACCAAAGCGATGGCTTCTCCTGGGTTTTCTGAACGACCAGTCCGGCCGATACGATGGATGTAATCTTTGGGCGATCGTGGCAACTCATAATTGATGACATAAGGCAGAAATTTAATATCAATGCCTCGAGAAAGGATATCTGTAGCCACCAAAACTCGAAGTTTACCTTCTTTAAAATTATCTAGCGCTGTGGTTCTGGCAAATTGGCTTTTGTTGCTGTGAATGCTTTTCGCCTGAATATTATTGTGGTTCAATTTTTTGGCAACGGTATCGGCCTGAAAAACCGAAGAGGTAAATATGAGGACTTGTTGCATATTCTGCGACTCGATGAGGTGGCGCAACAACGGTCCTTTTTTCTCTGGAGAAACCGCATAAACCGTTTGGTTAATGAGTGCAACACTGTTTTCTTCGCAAGCGATATGAATGATCAAAGGATCGGTTAACATGACCCGCTTGATGCTTTCGATATTGGGATTGAGGGTGGCTGAAAATAGTAGGTTCTGTTTTTTTGTGGGCAACAGCGCTATGATTTCGTCCAGTTCTTTTTTAAAGCCGAGGTTGAGCATTTTGTCGGCTTCGTCCATCACAAAGGTTTTTACTTCGCCGAGATGCACTGCGTTGGAGGAGATTAAATCCAACAATCGGCCGGGTGTTGCAATCAATACGCTCACATTGCTCATGCTTTTCATCTGTACGTTTACGGATGCGCCGCCATAAACTGCCATGGTTTTGCAGGTAAAAGGAAGCGCTTTGCTAAAGGTTTCAAATACTTCGTTAACCTGTAAAGCCAACTCTCGCGTCGGCACCAATACCAGCACCGAAATATGTCGGTCCTTTAGTTTGGCTTTTCCTTCTAAATTTGCCAAGATGGGCAACACAAAACTTACTGTTTTCCCTGATCCTGTTTTGGCAATTCCTAATACGTCTTTGTGGTTCAGTATCGCCGGAATGGCTTGTTCTTGAATTGGGGTTGGGGTGAGGAGGTTGTTTTGTTGTATTGCTTCTAAAAGATATTGTGGTAAACCGAGGTTTTGGAATGACATGGTGTTTTGTTTTGAGGTGGTAAATTTAAGGGTTTTTATTTTAGATGTGTTATTGGTTTCCTGAGTCGGCTAACCTCCTCCAGTCCACCAACTGGCCGAGGGACACTTATGTTATAGAAAATCTCAATAGTAAAGATATTTTTCTGCGTTTAATCTCTCCCTCTGGAGGGAGATACAGAGGGAGGTTCTTTTCCTTTAAGTTCTCCCCAGCCTATCTTTAAAATCAAAAATATAATTTTCAATAGTTCTAATCACATTGGAAATATCATTTAGAACTTCATCATCATCAAATCTTAAAAGGTGAAAACCTGCCGATTTTAATTTTTCCTCTCTATCCAAATCCTTCTCTGCAATTCCCCCCCACTGATGTGTGATGCCATCGACTTCAATAATTAGGTTTAGCTCTTTGCACATAAAGTCTGCGATATAAGTTAGAACGGGTCTTTGCCTGTTAAACTGGTAATCCATCATTTGCTTTCTGCCCAAAACAAATTTCCATAGGCAAGCCTCGGCTTTCGTCATGGCTTTTCTGTTTGCATTTGCAAATGGTTTTAATTTTTTATTATAATGGAATAAATTGGTTTTATCGGCGGGCTCCATGTTTAAATTTAGTAAAATTTACTTGGATAGGAACCTCTGCATGTTGGTTAACCTCCCCCAACCCCCTCCGAAGGGGGACACTTGTGTAATGGAAAATTCTAATAATAAAAATGGTTCTATACGCTCAATCTCTCCCTTTGGGTGGAGCTACCTTCAATTTGCGGGAAACACAATTTCGATTTTAAAGCAGATTAACCTCCTCAACGCTTTGGTGGGAGGCAGTTTTTATATAGTATATATAACCAAAAAACATCCAAATTTGAAGAATCAGTAAGAACTTAATTTCTAAACAAAAAAGACCTCTCTATAAAACCAGAAAGGTCTTTCGTACTATCGAAACAGAGAACTATTTCACATAATTCAACTTCATATTCTGAAACATAAACGCCCATTTATCGGCTTGTTCTTCAATTACTTTAGTGGTAGACTTTCCTGCTCCGTGGCCGGCATTGGTTTCAATGCGGATTAAAACTGGTGCATTTCCTTTATGATATTCTTGCAAGCGGGCTGCGAATTTGAAGGAATGTGCAGGAACCACACGGTCATCATGGTCTGCCGTGGTTACCATGGTTGCTGGGTAAGTTGTACCTTCTTTTAATGCGCTGTATGGCGAATAGTTGTACAAATAGGCGAACATCTCTTTAGAATCTTCGGCCGTTCCGTAATCATAAGCCCAACCAGCGCCTGCTGTAAATTTGTTGTAGCGCAACATATCTAAAACGCCAACAGCGGGGAAAGCGACTTTAAACAGTTCGGGGCGTTGCGTCATCACAGCACCAACTAACAAACCACCGTTAGATCCTCCGGAAATAGCCAAACGATCTTTAGAAGTGTATTTTTCTTGAATCAAGAATTCGGCTGCTGCAATAAAATCGTCAAAAACATTCTGCTTCAACATTTTTGTGCCGGCATCATGCCATTTATCGCCGTACTCGCCACCGCCACGTAAATTAGCGACTGCATAAACTCCACCTTGCTCTAACAATAAAATATTTGATGTACTAAAAGCAGGAGTAAGGCTAATGTTGAATCCGCCGTAAGCGTATAAAAGCGTGGGATTGTTTCCGTCTAATGAGATTCCTTTTTTATAGGTGATGATCATTGGGATTTTAGTGCCATCTTTCGATGGATAAAAAACCTGCTTGGATTCGTATTTAGTTGGGTCGAAATTAACGCCTGATTTTTTGTAAATTTCTGACTGTCCGCTGCTGATATCGTACTTAAAGACCGTGGACGGGTAAACGTAAGAAGTGAAAGTGAAATACAGTTCTTTGTCTCCCTTTTTGCCCGAAAAACCCGCTGCCGTACCAATTCCCGGCAATGCAATTTCTCTTTCTTTTTTGCCATCCATATCAAACTGGATCACTAAAGAAGTAGCGTCTTTTAAATAACTTGCAAACAATTTATCGCCGGCTGTAGAAGCCTGCATCACGTTTTCTGTTTCAGGAATTATATCTTTCCAGTTGTTTTTTGTCGGGTTTTTGGCGTCCACTTCTACTAAACGATAATTTGGAGCCTCGTAATTAGTATAAATATAAAGCTTGCTTCCTTTGCTGGTAATCACGTTTTGCTCGGTATCAAAACCGCCGACTACTTTTGTGATGTAACTGTTTGGTTGCGTTAAATCTTTGATGTAAAGCTCGTTTCCTGTCGTAGCGTTTGCAGCAGTAATCACCAAATAATGCTGGTCTTCTGTTACGTAAGCTCCAATATAACGACGCTGGGTTTGGTTGCCTCCAAAAACTAATTTGTCTTTTTCTTGTGGCGTACCCAACTGGTGATAATACAATTTGTGGTATTGGGTTAAACCCGATAATTGCGAGCCGTCAGTTGGTTTATCGTAACTGCTGTAATAAAAACCATCGTTACCATGCCAAGCTAATCCAGAGAATTTAACGTCTTTCAAGGTGTCGCCAACGGAGGTAACGCTTTGTGATTTGACAATCATCACTGTACGCCAGTCGGAGCCACCTTCCGAGAGTTGATACGCTGCTAAACTTCCGTCTTTCGAAAATTCTATATCGGCTAAAAAAGTGGTGCCGTCTTTAGAGAACTCATTGGGGTTCAGAAATACCTCGGCTTCTGCCTCCCCTTTTTGGCGGTACAATACCGACTGATTTTGTAATCCATCGTTTTTATAAAAGTACGTATAAGTGCCTTCTTTAAACGGGGCAGAAAATTTCTCGTAGTTCCATAGTTCAGAAAGTCGGTCTTTCATCGCTTTACGATACGGAATTTGTTCTAAATAATTTTGGGTGACTTTATTCTCTGCAACAACCCAAGCTTTGGTTTCTGCGGAAGTGTCGTTTTCTAACCAACGGTATGGGTCTTCCACTTTTGTTCCGAAATAGTCATCGCTTACGGTATCTTTGGCGGTTTTTGGATATACCGATGGTTTGATACTATCGGCTGGAGCTATAATATTGTCTGACATTTTTTGTGAGTTATTGCAACTGATGAGTGTTGCGAGGATTAAAGGTAGGCTTAAAATATGCTTCATATCCATGAGATTTCTCTTTTTGACAACGGTAGATTCTTTTAGAATTTTAAAGCTAATAAACTGAAGCTAATTTGTGTGTGTTATTTGTGTAATAATTGTGTGTGGCATTCTGATTTTTTTCGATAGGTATATGCCATTGCTCTACCTTTTCACCGTCATTTCGATGAGGTACGAAGAGAAATCTTTTTATTTCTTCGCGGAACTAAGCGAATGCAAAGAAACTTGGAGATCTCTCCTTGGGTCGAGATGACGAATCGTGGAGGGACAGTGTTCTCGAAAAGAGATTCTGCTTGGACTTAATTTGTAAATGACGAGGATTCACCTTTTTACCTCCACTTCGAGGAAGTACGAAGAGAAATCTGTTTATTTCTTCGCTGAACTAAGCGAATGCAAAAAACTTGGAGATCTCTCCTTTGGTCGAGATGACGAAGAGTGGAGGAGCAGTGTTCTCGAAAAGAGATTCTGCCTGGACTTAATTTGTAAATGACGAGGATTCACCTTTTTTCCGTCATTTCGAGGAGGTACGAAGAGAAATCTTTTTGTTCCTTCTCGGAGAACCAAGCAAGCGCTAAAGAACTTGCGGATCTCTCTCCGCCCGCTGCCGGATCGAGATGACGGCACAAAAAAAGCCCCACGACGCAAATCGTAGGGCTTCAAATATTATATATCGACTTCTACTTTTTAGTAGTATCAGTGCTATTTTGCTGAGGCAACGATGGCAATGCAGACGGAGCTGCAGTTTTGTCAATCTGCTCCTGAATTTTTGAATCTGTTTTAGTTGCTCCACCTGTTTTTGGGCTAGTTACGTTAACCATCACAGAAATTACCATAATAGCGATTGCTAAACCCCAAGTTCCATTCTCCAGAAAATCTCCTGTACGTTTTACACCGATAATATTGTTTGACGATGAGAAGCCTGAGCTTAAACCACCACCTTTTGGGTTCTGAATAAGAATAATCAACACCAACAGGATACATAACAAAATACCCAGTATTACTAAAAACGTTATCATAATATATTTTCTAATTAACTTTTAATTCCAAATATTTTATTTGGCTGGCAAAGTAAGTGCTTTTTTCTGGATATTTCAAACTTAATTTTTTGTAAACATCTAAGGCTTTGTGATAAAGCATCTGCTCTACATAAATTTTAGCTAAAGTTTCTGAAACTACTTGATTAGCATCCTCGGAGCTTTTCTTTGCCTTATTTTCTGTATCAATTTTGTTTGCCGCTGGTGGTTTAATCTGCGGCTCTTCTTTGATAAATTTCTCGATGATATTAAATTCTTTCTTTCTGAAATCGAAAGGAATGGTTTGGTTTTGACGCTTATTAGTACTTATTTCATCAACCCCTCTCAAATGAAATATATTTTCGGCAATCTGATGGTTTAAGCTTTGTTCGGTGCGTCCTTCTGTTTTTACTAAAGTTGAATTGGTTGCTTTTACATACGGTTGGGTATTGCTTGCGTGTTCTTTTCGGGTTTTATTTAACCACCATAAAAAAGTATAGGGCAAGCGTTCATCGTTGTACTGCGAAATATCTTCTTTTATTTTTTCTTTTGGTTGCTCTTCTTTAACAATCTCTTCTGGCTCCGGACCCGATGACGAAGAAGCGGGCTTTTCTGATTTCGCGAAAGCGAAGAAATCACTCGCTACTGGACTGTCGAAAATAAGTTCATCTTTTCCGGTCCGTTCTACAGCACTTGGTTGTTTTAATGCTTCTTCTGTTGCGTCTATTTCGTCACTGTTCTCATCTGCAACAACCTCCTCGATATTTTCAATTTCCGGAATTGCTTCTTCTTCAACAGCAGCTACGTCTTGCTCTTCTGAAACAATTTCTTCAGTGTCTTCAGTCTCCTTAACCGGTTCTTCAACTGGAATCTCCTCCTCAGTAACACCCAGTTCTTCAACGCTTTCTTCTGAAACAATCTTTTCAATGTTTTCAATTTCTGGAATTGCTTCTTCAGTTTGATCCTCTGCAACAGCTACCTCTTGGTCTTCTGAAATAGCCTCCTCAGTATCTTCAGTTTCCTCGTCTACAGCTATTTGGTCAATGTTTTCTTCTTCAACATTTTCAGTCTTTTGAACTGGTTCTTCTATATGATTGTCTTCCTCAACAGCATCTATTTCTTGCTCTTCTGGAATAGTCTCTTCAATATCCTCAGACTGCTGAATTGGTTCTTCAGTCGGAATCTCTTCAACAGCTATCTCTTCAACATTCTCTTCTATAAAAGTTTCTTCGATGTTTTCAATTTCCGGCTCGTCTATTTGATCTTGTTCTTCATCTACAGCTTCTTCCCCAATATTTTCCGTCTTTTGAGCTGGCTCTTCTGCCGGAATATCCTCCTCAACAACAGCTACCTCTTCGTTCTCTTCTGAAACAATCTCAAGCGGCTCTTCTATTTGATCTTGTTCCTCAACTACAGCTTCTTCCTCAATATTTTCCGTCTTTTGAGCTGGCTCTTCAGCTGTAATATCTTCCTCAACAGCAGTTACTTCTTCAGCGTTCTCTGCTGAAACAGCTTCTTCGATGTTTTCAGTTTCTTGAATTGGTTCTTCAGCTGGAGTCTCTTCGACAGCTATCTCTTCAACATTCTCTTCAACAAAAGTCTCTTCAACATTTTCAGCCTCCTGAATTGGTTCTTCAGCTGTAATCTCTTCCTCAGCAACAGCTACCTTTTCAACGTTCTCTTCTTCAACAGTTTCTTCGATGTTTTCAATTTCCGGCTCGTCTATTTGACCTTGTTCTTCATCTACAGCTTCTTCCCCAGTATTTTCCGTTTTTTGAACTGGCGCATCTGCCGAAATATCTTGCTCAACAGCAGTTACTTCTTCCGCGTTCTCTTCTGAAACAGTTTCTTCGATGTTTTCAGTTTCTGGCTCTTCTATTTGATCTTGTTCCTCAGCAACAGCCACTTCATCAATATTTTCTGCTGAAACAGTCTCTTCAACATTTTCAGCCTCGTGAACTGGTTCTTCAGTTTTAATCTCTTCCTCAGCAACAGCTATCTCTTCAACATTCTGTTCTTCAATAGTTTCTTCGATGTTTTCAGTTTCTGGCTCGTCTGGTTGTTCTTGTTCTTCATCTAAAGCTTCTTCCTCAATATTTTCCGTCTTTTGAACTCGCTCTTCTTCTGGATTATTTTCTTCTACAACAGTTACTTCTACAGCGTTCTCTTCTTCAACATTATCAAACGGCTCTTCTGATTGAACTTCTTCTTCCTCGCCGGCTATTTCTTCAACGTTCTCTCCTAAAATACTTTCTTCTACACTTTCTTTTTCTTGATCTAATTCTTCTGCCTGAACTTCCTTCTCAGCAACAGCTATTTCCGCCCTGTTATCTTCGTTTACTGCATTATCCCCTTCACTGACTTTATAATCATTTAAATCTGCACCAAATGCTTGTCCCATATTATTTCGGGATTCTATAATCGCCAAAACTTCATGCTGACGGTTTATCGATTCATCTAAAATAATAAGCTCGCTGTCAAAAGCTTCTACATGGTTAACAAACTGAAATAATACTTCGCGATTTGATGCAAAAGTGGCTGCTTTGGCCAAATTATCTTCAGCTTCCACACTTTCTTTTGTAGCCTGAGCAGCTAAAAATTTCAAACTTTGGCTATATGGATATTTCGAAATCCAGTAATTAATCAGACTCAAATCATCTCTTGTCACATCCTGAGGGTGTGCATGCAGATTTATAAATTGATTAGCTTCTGATATGTTGATATCCAAGTTGTTGTTTGCTTAGCGTTGTAAAAGACTGTGAAGTTAATAAAAGCCTACCAATTGGCAAAAGCTCGGTTATAAATATCCTCGGTTAGTTGTTGGTTAATGTCTTTTACCAAAGCAGATTCTTGACCGCTAAACGGACTTCCCTGTGTGGAGAAATCTTTAAAACGCGTAAAAGACTGCTCAAAACTTTTATCAGCTTCTATCTTATTGGTGTATTTTACGTTTATCGTGATGCTTAAACGGGTTAAACCAGCAGTTACTTTTTCATTAGCCTGTATAGCAACTGGCTGCAAATTGTAATCTGTTATTCTCCCGCTAAAATCAGCATCACCATCAACCCGTAAAAAGCTTAAACTGGTTTGTGTTCTAATCCGGTCTTTAAGTGATTCTGTAAAAGACTGACTTAAATTTGGATTTACCAAAGCTGCGGTGTTTTCAAAAACCAAAACAGAAACTGTTTTCATACCAGCAGAGATTGAACCACCTGTAAAAGAGTATATTCCACAGCCAGTTAGCAGAAACAATGGCAATACAATCAACAAAAAAGCCTTCTTTATCATAGGTTTAATTCTTTAATTTTTCGATATAAAGTTCGTTCAGAAATCCCTAATTCTTCTGACGCAGCTTTTCTTTTTCCTTTATGTTTTTTCAAAGCTTTTTTAATCATGTCTGCTTCTTTATCTACCAAAGATAAGGACTCTTCTACCTCTTCCGCATCATGTGTGATATGGTAATTATCAGAACGAGAATGGTTAACAGGTTGCTGAATAGTTAAAGTAGAATCGCCTTTAGGCATATCCAACTCTTCATATAACGCGTTAATTACCTGTGGATTATCTGCTGCATAATTAGAAACGCCATCACCATGGTTGATAATGTCCACCACTAATTTTTTTAGCTCTACCATGTCCTTCTTCATATCAAAAAGCACTTTGTAAAGGATATCTCTTTCAGAAAAGTCGTCTTTACTCCTGTTCTGATTCAAGCGCATTGGTAAACTTGAAGTGTTATCTGTTGGGATGTACGTGAGCAATGTTTGCCCGCTAACGTGTCTTTCTTTCTCTAAAACTGCGATTTGCTCCGCAATATTTCTCAGCTGTCTAACATTTCCAGGCCAGTTATAACTCATTAAAACCTGAACAGCGTTATCATCTAAAGTCACACTTGGAGATCGATATTTATCAGAGAAATCGGCGACAAACTTTCTAAAAATCAAGTGAATATCTTCTTTACGATCTCTTAAAGGCGGTATTTTTAAAGGGACAGTATTTAAGCGATAGTATAAATCTTCGCGGAATTTACCTGCCTTAACCGCTTCAAACATATCAACGTTTGTGGCAGCAACTACCCTAACATCTGTTTTTTGAACCTTTGATGATCCTACTCTAATGTATTCGCCCGATTCTAAAACACGTAATAACCTGGCTTGCGTACCAATGGGTAGTTCGCCAACTTCATCTAAAAAGATGGTTCCACCGTTTACGACTTCAAAATACCCTTTTCGAGCTTCGTGAGCACCGGTAAAACTTCCTTTTTCGTGACCAAAAAGTTCTGAATCTATGGTTCCTTCTGGTATTGCACCGCAATTAACCGCAATAAAAGGTCCATGCTTCCGCGAACTTAAATTGTGTATGATATGCGAGAAAACTTCTTTTCCCGAACCACTTTCACCGGTAATTAACACGGTAATATCCGTGGGCGCAACCTGTCTTGCAATATCTATAGCTCGGTTAATCAAAGGCGAACCCCCAATAATCCCGAACCGTTGTTTGATGTCTTGTACGTCCATTTTTTTGTTAGTTTAGATATGAGATTTGAGTATTGGGTATTGAGAGAGCGCTCTTAATAAAAAACCGATTTCAAAGTCTCAATGCTATATACTCACTACTCCATACTATTCCACCACTCTTCCTATCAAAGTTGCTGTTGTTGTTTTTTCTATAAATACATCCACATAATCACCAGGTTTTACGCCTTCCGTTACCGGAAAAATAACCATGTGGTTATGGTCGCTACGTCCACAATAATCCGTTTTTGATTTTTTGGATAAGCCCTCCACTAAAACCTGCTCAACTTTGCCTAATCTATCTTGTGCTCTAATGCGACTGTTTATCTGCTGCAATTCGATGATTTCTTCCAATCTGCGTTGCTTCACGTTTTCTGGCACATCATCAGTAAACTTTTTCGCCGCTGGTGTTCCCGGTCTTTCCGAGTACGAATACATGTATGCAAACTCAAACTTTACCAGCTCCATCAAGCTTAAAGTATCTCGATGCTCTTCTTCAGTTTCACTGCAAAAACCAGTAATGATATCGCTGGAAATGGTGCAAGTTGGAATAATTCTGCGTATTGCTTCAATTCTTTCCAAATACCACTCGCGAGTATAAGTCCGATTCATCAATTCTAAAACTCTGGAATTACCAGATTGTACTGGTAAATGAATATAGTTGCAAATATTTTTATGCTTTGCAATGGTTTCTAAAACCTCGTTGGTAATGTCTTTGGGATGCGATGTAGAAAACCGAACTCGCATTTCCGGACTAACCGCGGCCACCATTTCTATAAGGTTGGCAAAATTTATTTTGTTATCACCATCTTCTGATTGCCACTTATAAGAGTCAACATTTTGCCCTAAAAGCGTTACTTCTTTAAAACCTGCATCTCTCAATTCTGTAGCCTCACGGATGATCGAAAATGGATCGCGACTACGTTCTCTTCCTCTCGTAAAAGGCACTACACAAAAAGAGCACATATTATCGCAACCACGCATAATAGATATATAGGCCGAAATTCCGTTTGAGTTTAACCGGATTGGGCTTAAATCTGCATAAGTTTCTTCGCGAGAAAGTAAAACGTTGATGGCTTTATGACCATCATTAACTTGTGCAATTAAATTTGGCAAATCGCGGTAGGCATCTGGCCCAACCACAACATCTACTAGCTTTTCTTCTTCTAAAAATTTAGCTTTTAATCGCTCTGCCATACAGCCTAAAACTCCGATTACTAAATCTTTGTTCTCCCGTTTTATAGCTCTAAACTGCTTCAATCGATTTCTTACTCGGGTTTCCGCATTTTCACGGATAGAGCAGGTATTGATAAAAATAACATCGGCTTCCTCATAATCATCCGTAGTAGAAAAACCTTCTTTACTTAAAATAGATGCTACAATTTCGCTGTCCGAGAAATTCATGGCGCAACCATAACTTTCTATATAAAGCTTTCGCTGATTAGGTAAGGTATTTATATTCTCTAAAATTAAAGCTTCCCCTTGTCTCGACTCATCGTGTTGCTTGGAAGCTAAATCTATCTCTAACATGCTTTTTTATTTGGACTGCAAAATTATAAATTTAAAACGAAATGACACTTTGTCAGCAAATTATTTACAGATGATGATTTTTAGATGATGAATCGAATTAAAGCTATCCCAAAAATTGATTTACTTTTGCAAAAATGTCTACCATTAGCAAAAGCATATACACCGCCCCATTTCTATTAGTTTGTACTAGTTCATTTCTGTTTTCGGCGAGTTTCAACATGCTGATTCCAGATTTGCCAGCCTATTTAACAGGCTTGGGGGGTGCAGACTACAAAGGTTTAATTATTGGCTTGTTTGCGTTAACCGCAGGCTTTTCTCGGCCGTTTAGCGGAAAACTAACCGACAAAATTGGGCGGGTACCCGTAATGGCGGTTGGCTCTTTGGTTTGCTTTGTCTGCGGATTCTTGTACCCAATATTAACCAGCGTTGCAGGTTTCTTATTCCTCCGATTAATACATGGGTTTTCAACCGGCTTTAAACCAACGGCAACGGCAGCTTACGTAGCTGATTCCGTTCCGGCAGGAAAGTGGGGCGAAGCAATGGGTGTTCACGGTTTATTTTTTAGTACCGGAATGGCAATTGGTCCCGCTATAGGAAGCGCCATTACGCAATGGTACTCTATCAATGTGTTATTTTACTGCTCTTCTATTTTTGCACTAGCTTCTATGCTCATCATATTTAATATGAAGGAAACTTTAAAAGATAAGCAGACTTTTAAGCCTGCTTTACTCAAAATAAAGAAACACGAGTGGATCAACAGACAGGCAATGCCAGCATTTTGGGTTACTATTTTTAGCTATGTGAGTTATGGTGCAATAATTACCGTAATTCCAGATTGGACAGCTCATATTGGAATTGCAAACAAAGGAATATTCTTCATGGTTTTCACTGTTTCCTCTTTATTGATCAGATTCATTGCTGGAAAAATATCCGACAGGTACGGAAGAAAACCTATTTTAAAAGTTTCCATTACGCTGCTTTGCGTGGCACTTATTTGGATTGGCGCATTCCAAACCATCAACGGATTTTTGATAGGTGCTGTTTTGTACGGTTTTGCAACAGGAATGTTATCGCCGGCGATTTCTGCTTGGACCATAGATTTAAGCGATGCGGATAAACGCGGACTTTCTGTAGCAACCATGTATATTGCTTTAGAAGCTGGGATTGGTTTAGGAGCTTTCTTTTCTGGCTGGTTTGTGAGCGATAAAATTGGCAAAACACCTTTAGTTTTTTACGGAGTAGCATTTGTGAACTTGCTTGGTCTTATCTATTTATTCTTCCATCAAAATCCAGAAAACAAAAAAACTGTTACGCATTCGTAATGCTGACGATAGGAAGCATCTCACAAATAGATTTTCGCTCAATAATGGTTTAATTATACAACTTATGTATATATAATAGCCTAAAATTCACCACATAGACACATAGTCTTGTTTATGAAGACAAAGCATGTTTTTTTTAGTTCACATAGCGCTCCACTTTGCGGAACATAGCTGTGCTTCCTATCTCTTTCTCAAAAAACTATGTATCTATTTGGTTTTCAGTAATCAACGCCAGACTATTTATTAAATATATTTGGTGTCATTTCAATATAATGTATTTTAAAATCAATAAAAAAAACCCTTTATCCAAAACAGATAAAGGGTTTTTGGGGCTTTTACCCTCAGCATTTAGTCTTTATAACTTAAAAATGTAAAGCTACACCAGCTTGCCACACCTGATTTTTAAATGCAGGAGTTTCGTTGGTTCCGTCCTCGTTGTTCTTTTGAAAGTCCAAGGCGTATCTAGCGTTCAAACTTAAATTCTTACTAATGTCAAATCCAGCACCAATCACACCACCAACAATGCTTTTCTTAAACTTATCAGCATCACTCTCGTATCTTGTTTCTTGCGCACTGGTAAATGTACCTTCGTATTTAGTACTAGTTTTTGTTAAAAACGAAACCTGTGGACCAATCACAATATTAAATCCAGCTACGGGACTAATCTTAGCTAAAATTGGCACTTCAATCCAGTTTGTAGTTTGAGTAAGCGTACCGTCGCCCAGTATGCCAGTTCGCTCAGACTTATAACCTTTTTGAGAAAACACTAACTCGGGTTGAAATGACAAACGATCAACAATCGGAACACTCACATACAAACCCGCGTGAAACCCAGTGTTGTAATCTGTTTTGAAGTTAGAGTCGTCAGTTTTTATAATATTACTAAAGTTAACTCCTCCTTTAACTCCAAAACTTAATCCTTTAGAATCCTGTGCACTAACTTGTCCGGCTACCAAAAAGGCAAATACTGCGATAAATAGTTTTTTCATTTTCTTTAAATTTAATTACCATGTAACACGAAATAAGTATGCCAAAAAAATTCTCTTTTCTTAAAACCAAAGCGGATAAGTGCTGCCAGCAAAATTCGTTAGTTCTGCAAATCGCAATCTTGTATCCTTTGACCTACGTTTAGTTTTATCCTCAAAAGATTTCTTGCGCACTAAAACAATTATTTATCCCTTTGTATCTTATATAAAAGCTATAATTGCTAATATTACGATCTTGTTTATTAACAATCTAAAAACAAAGAAACAAGATACATTTTTAATGAAAAAGCAAATATTCACATTGCTAGGCTGTTTTTTTATTACGCTAACAGCAATTGCGCAAAGCCCAGTTCCTTTTATACAAACTTTAAATAACCCAAACCGTTGGGTAGATTCTGTTTTTAAAAAAATGACCCGTCAGGCGAAGATTGGTCAGTTATTTATGGTTAGGGCGCATACTAATTTAGGCCAAAAATATTCAGATTCGGTAGCAAATGTTATTAAGAAAGAACATTTGGGAGGTGTTGTTTTTTTCCAAGGTGGGCCAGTTAGGCAAGCTAACTTAACCAATCTCTACCAAAGTTTAGCTAAAATTCCTTTGATGATTGCCATGGATGGAGAGTGGGGATTGGGCATGCGCTTAGATAGCACTATTTCTTTGCCCTACCAGATGACTTTAGGAGCTATACAAAACAACGCGTTAATCTATAAAATGGGACAACAAGTTGCCAAGGATTTTAAACGTTTGGGCGTACAGATAAACTTTGCGCCGGTAATGGACATTAACAATAACCCAGGAAATCCGGTAATCGGTTTCCGCTCTTTTGGCGAGAACAAATACAATGTGGCTAAAAAAAGCATTGCCTATATGCAAGGAATGCAAGATGGAGGCTTATTTACTACTGCAAAGCATTTCCCCGGTCATGGCGATACTGATGTGGATTCGCATTATGATTTACCACAACTTCCTTTTACAGCAGGTAGGTTAGATTCTTTAGAGATGTATCCGTTTAAGCAGGCTTTCGCCGAAAATTTGAGCGGTATAATGGTGGCACACATGAATATTCCGGCTTTAGACAACACGCCGAACCTGCCGTCTACGCTTTCAAAACCCATCGTTACTGGGATATTAAAAGAAAAGCTAGGTTTTAAAGGTTTAGTTTTTTCGGATGCAATGGATATGAAAGGCGTTGTAAAATTTTTTCCCGATGGCGAGGCAGATGTACTAGGTTTAATTGCAGGCAACGATGTATTAGAGCTTTCACAAAACTCAGAAAGAGCCATCAAGCTCATTCGTAAATCAATCAGACATAAACGAATAACTTGGACGGATATAAACAAGAAAGTAAAAAAGATTTTAGAAGCAAAGTATTGGATGGGCTTGCATCAACTTAGTCCGGTAAACACCAACGGCTTAATTAACGATTTAAACTCCCCAACAGAACGAGCCTTAACCCAAGAACTAACGGATGCTGCAATTACCTTATTAAAAGGCGAACAATTGATTCCGCTTCGTAATGACTTTGTACGCAAAACCGCAATTATTACCGTAGGCGTTAACGAACCAAGCATTTTTGCAAAAGTCATCAAAAAAGAAATGCCCAACACTACGCTCTTTATCATCCCAAAAAATATTTCTATTAAAGAAATGGAGGCTGTAAAAATTGAATTAAAGAAATTTGATTTAAATCTTTTAGGTATTTACGATACCCGTAGCAGACCAGCTGCTACATTAGATTATGGTATCGAATTAAAACTATTTATTGCCGATTTAACTAAGCGAAATACCATTACTACCATATTTGCAAACCCATATGCTATTGCAGGTTTGCCCGGAATTGAAACCAGTAAAGGTTTGATCATCACGTATCAAAACAGTAAAGAAACAGAAACATCAGCAGCTAAACTTTTATTGGGGCAGCTAAAACCCAGCGGAAAATTACCGGTTACCATTAATGGCTTTTTTAAATATGGTGACGGTGTTGAGCTAAAGTAATACCGCCAGCTAATTAAAGTAATTATTTGATTTTAAGTTGCGTATTTCCTGTTTTATTGCCTAGTTCGAGAATTTGTACTTTTGTTTTTACAAAAAAATCAATTTTTAACAAAAACATTCAACCATGAAATTTTCAAAAAGTCTACGTTTACAAATTGGCTTTGTTTTTATCGCCGTATTTCTTTTAAACACAAGTTCGGGTACAGCATTTACGTTTGCGCCTACTCACGCAAAAGAAATAAAAACAGACAGTGTCATTAAAATATTGGCAATTGGCAATAGTTTTTCTGAGGATGCTTTAGAGCATTATTTATACGGCTTAGCAAAAGCCGGTGGGCATCAAATAATTATTGGCAATTTATACATTGGCGGTGCCGAATTAGACTTACACTGGAAAAACGCTAACGAAAATAAAGAAGCATACAGCTATAGAAAAATAGGCTTGAACGGAGAAAAAGTGACTACTACCAACACCTCCATTGCGTCAGCTTTAGCAGATGAGCGTTGGGATTACATTAGCTTTCAGCAAGCCAGTCCTAAATCTGGACTTTACCCAACATATACCACACCGCTACCTGCTTTGATTAGTTATGTGAAAGAAAACGTAAAAAACCCCAGCACTAAATATGTTCTTCACCAAACTTGGGCTTACGCACAAACTACGCAACATCAAGGCTTCGCTAATTATGGAAGTATTCAAAAAAACATGTACAATGCCATTACAAAAACCACAAAAAAAATCAGCAAAGAAAACAAAATGGACTTGCTAATTCCGTCTGGCACTGCAGTTCAAAATGCCCGTACATCTTTTGTCGGTGATAATTTAAATGTTGCTGATGGTTATCACCTTGCCGTCATGGGAAAATATACCTCTTCTTGCACTTGGTACGAGAAAATTTTTAAAGAAAGCGTAATTGGTAACACGTTCCACCCTAAAGAATTATCCATTTACCAAACGGATATGTTACAAAATGCCGCACATGCCGCAGTTTTAAAACCATTTAGAGTGACGATTTTGAAAAACTTCAAAAAAACTCCTTAATACCAAGCTACTTACCTTAAAAAATTAGCAATGGGATTATTTCACTTTTTTACTTAAAAAATGAAAGTGTAACATTACCTGCTTTTTCTTTCATGCGGTTTTAAAGAATTGTATTTTTACCATTATACCTTTCTAAACTATAACCAAAAATGAGTAAAACGAGAAGAAAACAAGATGCCTTAGATTATCATGCTCTTGGCCGTCCAGGTAAAATAGAAGTTATCCCAACAAAACCAACTGCCTCTCAAGGCGATTTAACTTTAGCCTACTCGCCCGGAGTTGCAGAACCTTGCTTAAAAATAGCAGATAACGTTGATGATGTTTATAAATACACTGCCAAAGGAAATCTGGTGGCAGTAATTAGCAATGGAACTGCTGTTTTAGGTTTAGGAAATATTGGACCCGAAGCTAGCAAACCTGTAATGGAGGGAAAAGGCTTGCTCTTTAAAATCTTCGCAGATATTGATGTTTTTGATTTAGAATTGGATGTTACCAGTGTTGACGATTTTGTAAACACGGTAAAAGCCTTAGAGCCTACTTTTGGCGGCATAAACCTAGAAGACATTAAAGCTCCCGAATGCTTTGAAATTGAGCGCAGGTTAAAAGCTGAAATGAAAATACCAGTAATGCATGACGACCAGCATGGCACTGCCATTATATCTTCGGCGGCGTTAATCAATGCTTGCGAACTTCAGGGTAAAAAAATGGAGCATATTAAAATTGTGATTAGTGGTGCTGGAGCAGCTGCAATTTCATGTACTCGTTTGTACGTTGCTTTAGGCGCTAAAAAAGAGAATATAGTGATGTTGGATAGGTCGGGCGTAATAAGAGCCGACCGAGATTATTTAGAAGGAACCAAAGCCGAGTTTGCAACAAAAAGAGATTTACACACTTTAGAAGATGCCGTTAACAATGCAGATGTATTCATCGGGTTGTCTTCCGCTGATGTTTTAACTGCCCCGGCATTAAAAACGATGGCGAAAAATCCTATTGTTTTTGCGATGGCGAATCCAAATCCAGAAATAGCTTACGAACTTGCCATCAAAACCCGTGAAGATATCATCATGGCTACCGGAAGATCTGATTATCCAAACCAAGTAAACAATGTTTTAGGTTTCCCTTATATTTTTAGAGGAGCTTTAGATGTTCGCGCTACTGCAATAAACGAGGAAATGAAGCTAGCTGCGGTAAAAGCTATCGCAGACTTAGCAAAAGAAAATGTACCAGAAGCAATTAACGTAGCTTACAATGCCAAAAATTTAAAATACGGTAAAGAGTACATCATCCCAAAACCAATGGATATTCGTTTAATTACAACGGTATCTCCAGCAGTTGCTAAGGCTGCAATGGATTCTGGTGTGGCTAGGCATCCAATTACAAACTGGGAAAAATACAAAGACGAGCTTAAAAAACGTTTAGGGATGGACGATGCTTTGATGCGAAGCATTGCAAACGAAGCGGTCTCATCACCAAAACGAGTTGTTTTTGCGGAGGCCGATAATTATAAAATTCTTAAAGCTGCACAAATTGTTAAAGACGACGGCATTGCTATCCCCATATTGTTAGGTAACAAAAAAGCAATCAACAAAATTATTCTTGAAAATGAGCTCGATTTAGCGGGTGTTTTAATTCTCGACCCATTAGAAGAGGAAGAAATGCTAGAAAGGTATGCTCAAAATCTATATAAAAAACGCCAGCGCAGAGGAGTCATTTTGTATGAAGCCCGAAAAGCTATGCGAGACCGAAATTATTTTGGCGCATCAATGGTTGAGTTTGGTGAAGCAGATGCATTGATATCTGGCTTGACCAAAAACTACGTAAGCACCGTAAAACCAGCTTTGCAAATTATTGGTACAGAAGAGGGCGTGAACAGAGTTGCTGGCATGTATTTAATGCTAACGAAGAAAGGTCCAATCTTTTTTGCCGATACAACAATAAACGTAAACCCGAGCACAGATGAATTGGTAGACATCACCGTTTTGGTTAACGAATCGGTAAAGCGCTTTAACATTAAACCACGCATTGCATTGCTATCTTACTCAAATTTTGGATCTAATGAAGGAGAAATACCTTTCAAGATTCGAGAAGCGGTAAGAATCTTACACGAAAAACATCCAAAAATTAAAGTCGATGGAGAGATGCAAGCCAATTTTGCATTAAACCAGTCATTATTGAACGATAACTTCCCTTTTTCTAAGTTAAAATCTGCACCCGCTAATACTTTAGTTTTTCCTACCTTAGAGGCCGGAAATATTGCCTATAAATTATTACAGGAATTAGGTGGCGCAGAAGCAGTTGGCCCCATTCTTTTAGGGATGAATAAATCAGTGCATGTGTTGCAACTGGATAGTTCAGTAAGGGAAATTGTGAACATGGTTACTATTGCGGTAGTAGATGCACAGGCAAAACAGAAAAAAGATATAATATAGCGTTGGAAAAGATTGGTTAAAGAGAAATAACATGTACGAATATATAGATGGTAAACTGGCATTTAAATGTCCGGCTTACGTAGTGATAGAAACCGGTGGGATTGGTTACCACATACACATTTCCTTAAATACTTACAGTGCATTAAAAGACCAAGAACGTTGTAAACTATACACTTGGCTGTCTGTGAAAGAAGATTCGCACACGCTTTATGGCTTTGCTGATGAAGGTGAACGACGTTTATTTTTACATTTGATTTCTGTAAATGGAATTGGACCTAATACTGGCCGTATGATGCTTTCTTCTATTACGCCCGCAGAAATTGAACAAGCAATTGTACAGGGAGATGTAAACGAAATTAAGAGAATCAAAGGCATTGGACCAAAATCTGCGCAACGTTTAATTATTGAATTGCAAGACAAGCTTAAAAAAGATGGTCCGGGTACATTAATTTCGATGCCTTTAAATAATACTTCTAAAGATGAAGCGTTAAGCGCATTAGTGATGTTGGGTTTTGTGAAGAATACCGCCGAAAAAGCGGTTGATGCAGCAGTTAAATCATCTCCAGAAACATTAAGTGTCGAAGCCATTATTAAAATCGCACTTAGAACCTTATAATAACCAACGTAAAATCACAACCGCTTGAAAATTAATTTTACTAGGCTACTTTTCTTGATTAGTGTTATTGGCTTATGCGTAAGTAATTATGCGGTTGCACAAAATACTGGAATAGACTCTTTAAGGCTTAAATTCCCTGTAAAAGACAGCTACGTTACGCCTTTCTTTGGTAAAAGTGGAATGTTTTTAGAGCATCCGCAAGCTGTTAAAAAAACAGTTTCGTATGATCCTAAAACAAAGAAATACGTTGTAAAAGAAACGCTCGGTGATAAACTGATTAAAGCACCACAATACCTTACTTTCAAAGAGTACCAAGAACTCGAAGAAAAAAACATGATCAACGCTTACTGGAAAACCTTGGTAAGTACTGGCAAAAATCCGGTAGAAAAAGAAGGATTTATCCCCGAAGTAAGAGTACAAAGCAAAGCCTTTGAACGAATCTTTGGAGGCAACACCATTAATATACAACCAAGAGGATCGGCAGATTTAACTTTTTCTGGCAGAATCAATCGTAACGAAAACCCGCTATTTAACGAGCGTCAGCGTAAGCAAGCAAACTTTGATTTCGACCAGCGTATTCAAATGAACTTAGTAGGTAACATTGGAACTAAGTTAAAAATTAGTACCAACTACAATACCGAAGCGCAGTTTGATTTTGAGAACCAAGTTAAACTAGAGTATACAGGAGATAAAGACGAAATCATCAAAAAGATTGAGGCTGGAATTGTAAATTTTCCATTAAATACTACTTTAATTAGTGGTAGCCAAGCTTTGTTTGGTATAAAAACAGCTTTACAATTTGGGCGTTTAGGTGTAACCACCATGTTTTCGCAACAGAAATCTCAATCTAAAGAAATTAATATTACCAACGGCGCACAACAAAACGAGTTTAGTTTAAGTACAGATAATTACGAAGCGAACAAGCACTACTTTTTAGCGCAGTACTTCCGCAACAATTACAACAGAGCCTTATCTAATTTACCCATCATTTCTTCAAACATCAACATTACAGATATTGAGGTTTGGGTAACCAACAAAAGTAATAGCACTACAGATTCTAGAGATGTTTTGGCATTTCTGGATTTGGGAGAGAATCAACCGTATAATACAACACTTTTTCAAGGTGGCGCAGGTTATTCAAGCTTACCAGCAGGCTTTAATGGTCCGGGTTTTACACAGCAGTCTAATAATTTACTGCAACAAATTCCAGCTTCTGCCCGGCAAACAAACGCTAACGACGTTGATAACTATTTCCAAAATTCTGGCAAATTAGACAATTACAATAAACTAACTTATGCCCGCAAATTAACTGATAGAGAATATACTTTAAACCGACAACTAGGTTATATATCTTTAAATAATTCGCTAAATTCTGACGAAATACTTTCTGTAGCCTATCGTTACAGCGTTAACGGCGTAGAATACCAAGTGGGCGAATTTTCTACAGATATACAAGTTGCGCCAGAAAATCCCCAGGTTTTGTACACCAAATTGCTGAAGAACGAAACCACCAAAACCAATTTACCGATTTGGGATTTGATGATGAAAAACATCTATTCTATTGGCGCATATCAAATTAGTCCGACAGATTTTAAGCTTAACATTTTCAGGTTAGATGATAAAGCAGGAATCGAAAAACCATTGATTACTGAAGGAACTAAACTTGATAATAATGGCGTCCCTTTAAACGGGAAGTTGTGGTTGCAGGTAGCAAATCTAGATCGCCTAAATCAACAGGGTGCAAAACAGCCCGATGGTTATTTTGATTTTTTAGAAGGCTTAACGATTGATTCGCAAAACGGACGAGTTATTTTCCCGACGATTGAACCTTTTGGTAAAGATTTAGCATCGCAATTTGTACCCGGCACTGAACAAGATTTGATTAATAAATACGTTTATCAACCGTTATACGACTCCACAAAAACAGTTGCGCAACAACTTTTCCCAGGTTTAAACCGCTACATCATTAAGGGAACTTACCAGTCACAAGTAAGTTCGGAATTTCAGTTAAATGCCATTAACGTTCCCGAAGGTTCTGTAGTGGTTACTGCTGGTACCCTTAAATTAACAGAAGGTGCAGATTATACTGTTGATTACAATATTGGACGCGTTAAAATATTAAATGATGCTTTACTAAGTTCGGGGCAACCTATTAAAATAAAATTAGAGAGTAATGAGCTTTTCGGCATTCAACAGAAATCTCTGTTCGGAACCCGGTTAGATTACCGCGTAAACGATGATTTCAATTTGGGAGCTACTTTTTTAAGCTTAAAAGAAACGCCGCTTACTCAGAAAATTAACTTCGGCGAAGAATCAATCTCGAACAATATCTACGGTTTCGATTTAAATTACAGCACAAACTCTAGGTTTTTAACGCGGATGATTGATAAGCTTCCGTTCTTGTCTACCAAAGAAACCTCCTCCATCACATTTAACGGAGAATTTGCAAAGTTTAACCCTGGCCATCCTAAAGCTTTAGATTTTGCGGGCAACAGTGGCGGAACAAGTTATTTAGATGACTTTGAAAGTAGTCGTTCAATAATAGATTTAAAAAGCTCTTCGGTATGGCAAATATCGGGCACACCACAGCTATTTCCAGAATCTCAATATTCTAATGATTTATCTTACGGCTTTAACCGAGCAAAACTATCTTTCTTTAATATAGACCCTGTATTCTACAGTAAAAGCAGCCGTTTTACACCTTCTAACATCAAAAATAATAAAGTAGAGCTCTCTAACCATTACGTAAGAGAGGTTTTAGAAACCGAGGTTTTCCCGTTTAAACAAACTGCAACAGGTACTTTGTCAAGCTTATCAACTTTAAACTTGGCTTATTATCCAATGTTGCGTGGCCCTTATAACTTTACAACTACTGGCTTAAATAACGATGGTACACTAGCTAACCCAAAAAGTAGATGGGGTGGGATATTCCGTAAAATTGAAACCAACGATTTTGAAGCTTTAAACATTGAGTTTATAGAATTTTGGGTATTAGATCCGTTTATTAACAAACAGAATTCGCAAGGTGGAGAGTTGTATTTCAATATCGGAAACATCTCTGAAGATATTTTAAAAGACGGACGTAAAAGTTTAGAGAATGGTTTACCCGCAGATGGTGACTTGAGTAAAACCGATGAAACAGTTTGGGGCCGCGTAGCAAAATTACAACCAGTTATTCAAGCTTTTGATAACGACCCGAACGCTCGTAAACTACAAGATGTGGGTTTAGATGGTTTAAATAACGAAAGTGAGCAAGCAAAGTATCAAGCCATTGTAAATCAGGTAACGTCAATTTTAGATCCAATAGCTGCAAATCAGTTTAGAAATGACCCATCCTCTGACGATTATGTTTATTACCGTGGCAATCAGCTTGACCAACAAAGCGCTGGCATATTAAAACGGTACGAAAACTACAACGGAACAGAAGGCAACTCAAAAACAACCCAACAGTCTTTAGATGCTACAGGCATTGAAAACTCAGCATCAACTTCTTATCCCGATGGGGAAGACATCAACAGAGATAATAACTCCTCAAAATCTGATGAATATTTCCAGTATAAAATAAGTATGCGCCCGCAAGATTTAATTGTAGGAAAAGGTTTTGTTACCGACAAAGTGGAATCAAAAGTAACGTTGGCAAACGGCGAAACACCTATTGTAAGTTGGTATCAAATTAAAGTCCCAATTGCGCAGTTTGAGAGTAAAGTGGGCAACATTCAAGATTTTAAATCTATCCGTTTCATGAGGATGTTTATGACAGATTTTGCCGATACAACTGTGTTGAGGTTTGCTCGTTTGCAACTGGTACGTGGCGAATGGAGAAGATTCAATTCAGAAAACACACCTGCAAAAGTTTTGGCAGATCCAGCTTTAAACAACCCAGGTTTAGATAATTCTACACTTGATGTGACCACGGTAAATCTGGACGAGAATGGATCACGTAGCCCGATTCCTTATGTAATCCCGCCTGGAATCCCTACAGAAAAAGACATTTCTAACTTTAGAGGAGACACCCGCCAAAACGAGCAGTCATTAGCTGTAGTGGTTAAAAACCTGAGAGACGGTTATGCAAGAGCTGCGTTTAAAACTACGCTTAACGACGTACGTTCGTACAAGCGTATGCAAATGTATATCCATGCCGAAGGTGACCAGTTGAGAGATGGAGATGTAAATGCATTTATCAGAATTGGAACCGATTATCAGGATAACTACTACGAATATCAAATCCCCACAAAAATAACCAACATAGGTTCTCGCGATCCCGAATTGATTTGGCCAATAGAAAACCGAATCAATGTAGAATTCCGTTTATTTCAACTGGCAAAAACTGCGAGAAATAACGATATTTCTACAGGTCAACCTTGGCCAGTCAACGTTCCTTATACTTATTCAGACGGCGTAAATACGATTACGGTTAAAGGTCAGCCGGATTTAAGTAAATTAAGAGTAATGATGTTGGGTGTAAGAAACCCATTGAAAACCAATGCGTCTGTAAATGATGACGGTTTAGATAAAACGGCCGAAATTTGGTTTAACGAATTACGTTTAACAGATTTTGACGAACGTGGAGGTTGGGCTGCAACAGCCAGAGTAAATGCTAAGTTAGCCGATTTTGGAGATGTAACGCTTTCCGCGAATAAAAGCACCATTGGTTTTGGTTCCTTAGAGCAAAGAGTAAGTGAAATTAGTCGTTCTGATGATCGTTTCTTTGATGTTTCTTCTAGCCTAGAGTTAGGTAAATTTTTCCCACAAAGATCAGGCTTAAAAATACCGATGTTCATCAATTACTCTAGCCAGTTAAGTACACCGCAATATGATCCTCGCAATCCAGACATCGAACTTAAAAATGTGCTGAATAGTGTGTCTAATGAAGTCAGAGATTCGATATTGAATTATGCCCAAGATTATACGCAACGCAGGAGTGTCAATTTCACCAATGTGCGTAAAATTAAGACAAACCCTAATGCTAAAAACCATCTTTGGGATGTAGAAAACTGGAGCTTAACATACGCTTACACCGAATATGGTCATCGTGATTTTATCAATAAAAATACCGAACAAAAAACCTATCGTGGTGCTTTAGCTTATGACTTTAACAATCCGGCTAAGTTTTATTCTCCGTTTAATAAAGCAGTAAAATCTAAATATCTGAACCTTTTAAAAGACTTCAACTTTAGTTTATTACCATCTATGCTTAATTTTAGGATAGAGTTAAATCGATTATATTCTGAAAATACGTTAAGAGATAACGATCCAAACAACTTTATTCCAATCAGAACTACTTTTAATAAAAACTTCCAAATTAACAGGTTGTATGGTATCAGTTGGGATTTAACAAAATCATTAAAATTAGACTTTAATGCCACCAACTTATCTGTAGTTGACGAGCCAGAAGGTCGTATAACGGGTTTAAAACGAGATACCATGTGGAATAATTTGAAACGTTTAGGACGTACCACAAATTACAACCATACCGTTAGTCTTTCTTATACTGTACCGTTAAATAAAATACCAGGTTTAGATTTTATAAACATACTTACGCGTTACCAAACGCAGTTTACATGGGTTACCGAACCCTTGTTAACGTTAAACGATCCATCGATTGATTTTGGTAACAACATCCAAAATTCTAGAACGGTACAAATTAACCCAACGCTAAACATGAACCTGCTTTATAATAAGTTTGGCGTGTTTAGGCGCTTAAATAACAGTGCAGATAGCACTGCCAGCATAGGTAAGGTTTTAATAAATGCATTAGCCAGTATCAAAAACTTAAGTGGTTCATACATACGTAACGATGGAACTTTTTTACCAGGCTATTTGCCGCAAACAGATGCCTTTGGTTATGATTTTAACGCCAGTGCACCGGGCGTAGGTTTCCTTTTAGGCTCCCAGGAAGATATCAGGTACAAAGCTTTAACCAATGGCTGGTTAACACAAGACACCTTGCAAAATCAGCTGTATGTCAATAACCTTAATGAAAAATTAAACTTACGTGGAACTATTGAGCCGTTTAAAGATTTTAGGATAGAGCTAACCGCATTTAAAAACAGCAGTAAAAACTTTACTACTAATTTTAGATACAACAATTCTGCCCAAGGTTTTGAAAGTTTAAGCCCAATAACAACTGGTGATTATAGCATTAGCATGATTGCTTTGGGTAGTGCTTTTAAAGATAAAAACACCGCTAAAACATCAGCTGTTTTCCAACAGTTTTTAGCTAACCGTACCGTAATTTCAAGAAGATTAGGTAGCGAAAATCCAAATAGCACCGGAACAAATACAGATGGTTTTGCTGATGGTTATGGCAGAACATCACAAGAAGTGGTAATTCCAGCTTTTTTAGCAGCTTACAGAAATAAAGATGCTGGAGCAACAAGCTTAAATAAAATGCCTAAAATCCCGATTCCAAACTGGCGCTTAACTTATAACGGCTTGGTAAAAGTAGAAGCGATTAACAATATTTTCTCTGCGTTTGATTTATCTCACGGTTATAGCTCAACCTATAACGTAAACGGATATACTTCTTTAATTAGATACGGAGAAGCCAACGGGGCGGTAAATGTTAAGGATAATCAAGGTGACTTTTTACCGTTTTATCAGTTTTCTCAGGTTACTTTGTTTGAGCAATTTGTTCCGCTTTTAGGTATTGATATGCGTTTGAAAAACAACATGACCGCCAACGTAGAATACCGGAAATCGCGTTCCATGAGTTTGAGTTTAGCGAATAGCCAATTGGCATCTCAAAAAGATCAAGCATTTGTAATAGGTTTCGGTTACCGTACTTCTGATTTTAGATTTCCTTTTGGATTGTTTAAAAGTGTAAATCTTAAAAACGATTTAAACTTTAAGCTTGATGTTGCACTTAGAGATAACAAAACCGTGATTTATAGAGCTGATGTAAATGACCCTGAAATTTCTGGAGGTTCTAAAAACATCACCTTTAGACCAAGTATTGATTACGTATTAAACCAACGTTTTAATTTAAGATTGTTCTACGATTCAAACGTAACTAAGCCTTACACTTCACAAACCTTTACAACAGCCTTTACCAACTTCGGTATCAACTTAAGGTTTACCATACAGTAAACGGAGAGGTTTAGTATTAAAAATGCTTAAATAGTAAGTTCATATCGTTATAAATGCTCAAGAGATTATGCAACAAAAAAGCCGCTCCCAAACTGGAAAGCGGCTTTCTTATAAGAGCAAAAAATCTTTATTTTTTGCTCTTTATTCTTCTAATCTCAATCTACTTTCTATTCTTGAAAAACTTGAAATCTTTTCCAATAAACTTAGCTCTAGATCCTAATTCTTCTTCTATACGTAACAACTGATTGTATTTTGCAATCCTGTCAGAACGTGAAGCAGAACCGGTTTTGATTTGACCACAGTTTAAAGCAACTGCTAAGTCAGCAATTGTTACATCTTCAGTTTCACCAGAACGGTGAGACATTACAGACGTGTAACCAGCATTTTGTGCCATTGTAACTGCGTTGATGGTTTCAGTTAAAGTACCAATCTGGTTAACTTTTACTAAAATTGAATTTGCAGTATCGTTATCAATACCTTGTTTCAATTTCTTAACGTTGGTTACAAATAAATCATCACCAACTAACTGAACTTTATCACCCAGTTTTTCTGTCAATAATTTCCAGCCATCCCAGTCGTTTTCATCCATACCGTCTTCAATTGAGATAATTGGGTATTTAGCCGCTAATGAAGCTAAATATTCAACTTGCTCTGCACTGCTACGGATTGCACCTTTTTCGCCTTCAAATTTAGTATAATCGTACTTTCCGTTTACGTAAAATTCAGAAGCAGCACAATCAAAAGCTAAACAGATGTCAACACCTGGCTTATAACCTGCTTTTTCAATTGCTTTCATAATGGTTTCAACTCCATCCTCAGTACCTTCAAACGTTGGCGCAAAACCACCTTCATCTCCTACTGCTGTAGATAAACCTCTATCATGCAAAATTGCTTTCAAGCTATGGAAAACTTCTGTTCCCCAACGCAACGCTTCTGAAAACGAACATGCACCAACTGGCATAATCATGAATTCTTGGAAAGCGATAGGTGCATCTGAGTGCGAACCACCGTTTACAATATTCATCATCGGGATTGGAAGTGTATTTGCATTTACACCACCAACATAGCGGTATAAAGGCTGACGGCTTTCTTGTGCAGCAGCTTTAGCAACTGCTAAAGAAACACCCAAAATAGCGTTTGCACCTAAATTTCCTTTATTTTCTGTTCCGTCTAAATCAATCATTAACTGGTCAATTGCGTTTTGTTCAAACACATCAACACCTCTTAATGCTTCAGCAATTTTTTCGTTAACGTTAGCAATGGCTTTTAAAACGCCTTTACCTAAATATACAGATTTGTCATTGTCGCGTAGTTCTACCGCTTCATGCTGTCCGGTTGAAGCACCAGACGGCACCGCTGCTCTTCCTAAAATGCCGTTTTCAGTAATTACATCTACTTCAATAGTAGGGTTTCCTCTAGAATCAAGGATTTGTCTTGCGTGTACATCAAGAATTAAGCTCATCTTATTTCGAATTTATTTTTGTCTAATTTACACTTAGTGTTAAAACTACACTAAAGTAAGGAATTTTGTTTAACTCACAAATATAGCAATTGTTTTTTGAGCGTGGTATTCTCTACAGTTTCATTGGATACGCGTAAATTGAGTAATCCCGTGTATCATCAATTTTGCGATGAAAACAAATTAAATTTCAAAAATCTACACTCATGCTTAATCTTAATGACGCTTTTCACTATTACAGGCAGCTAAATTCACCAACCTGACACTTTTTCTTCCTTTCTAAATCAAAAAAACATTTCTGTGACATTAATTAATCAATCGATTAATTAATTTTGTGGCTGTTATGACAGATGAAAAGCTAGATACCAAAGTCAAGATTCTCCTTATCGCCGAAGAGCTTTTTGCAGAGTTAGGTTTCGATGCTACATCAACCAGATTAATTGCTAAAAAAGCCGAAGTAAACATCGCTATGCTGAACTACTATTTTGGTGGTAAAGAAGGCTTATATATGGCAATTATAGAAAGTCATATTCTAGCCAATAGAGTGCGTCTGCAAAATATCAACAACGATAACATTTCTTCTTTTGAAAAACTAGATCGCTTCATCGATGGTTACGTGGACAACATGAAGGAAAACTTAGCGGTGCAAAAACTCATGTATATAGAAATGAGCTTAACACTTCGTAGTCAACTTAATGAGCAAATTATCGAATTGCTTTCTAAAAACTTGGTCGAAATAAAAAAGATTATTGATGGTGGTGTTAGCAATGGCAGTTTTGCTAAGGTTGATTCTGACATGCTAATCGCTTCAATGTTTGGCACCAAAATATACTTAATTAATGCCTCCCCAATGGCTTCTTTGCTATTTAACGGTCCCGGAAATCAGACCGATTTACTGAGTGATGAAATGATGATCCGTTTAAAAACCCATTTAAAAACCATGTTCAAATTGTATTTAACTAAATCATGAATATCATATACGTTTACCAAAAGAAGCTGAGTAATTGGCTTGCCTGCTTATTAATGCTTTCACCTTTTCTATCTTATGCACAGGAAGCAAGAACTTTAAGCTTAAAAGATGCAATTGCATTGGGTTTAGCAAACAGCAAAACCATCACGTTAAGCCAAAACAAAGTAGCGCAAGCAGAAGCCGCTTACCAACAGGTTTTAGATCAAAGTTTACCTTCAGCAACAGCGAGCGGAATTTACAACCATGCCGAAATCCCAAATAATGTGCTACAATTAGGCCCTGGCGACCCGGTAAGATTGCCAAAAAGTGCTGATGCTTACATTGGAACGCTATCTGTACAAGAATTGATTTTTGCAGGGAACAAATTAAAGTATGCGAAAGAAAGCGCTCGGCTGGTAAAAAAGATAGCGGTTTTAGATGTTGTTAAAGATGAAGATGAAATTGCCATTACCATCATTAATGCTTATTTAAATTTATACAAGTTAGACGCTAGCAAAACCGTTATTGCGCAAAACATCAAATCGCTAAACACCCAACTAACCCAAACACAACGTTTTTTTGATCAAGGTATCGTTACCAAAAACGAAGTATTGCGCATCCAGTTACAAAAATCAAATATTGAATTAACCGATTTAGATCTGGATAAAAACAGAAACGTTGTAAATTATAATTTGGACTTATTATTAGGCTTGCCAGACCAAACTGCTATCCGAACGGTTGCTTTACCAGCAGAGTTTGAGTCAGAAAACGGGTTAAGTACTTACTTGGATAGTGCAATAGTAAATCGGGTAGAGCTTAAACAGTTTGATTACCAATCACAGGTGTTCGGGAAAAATATCGCTTCAATAAAAGCCGGTCAACTACCAACCTTAGGTGCAGGTTTTGGAGCTTACTACATAAATCCAAGTGGTAACTTTATCCCCAGCGCAAACGAGTTTCTTACCCCAGTAACTTTAGGTTTAACGCTCTCTTGGAACATCGGTAGTCTTTGGACAACTAAGAACAAAGTCGCCGAGGTAAGTATTAAACAACAAGGAACTCAAATTAACAAGTCTTTGGTTGCAGATCAAATTAAATCAGAAGTAAACAGAAACTACCAAGACTATTTACAATCTATCAAAAAAATAAGCTTACTAAAATTAGCAATTGAACAAGCTACCGAGAACGACAATATTGTACAATCAAAATATCAAAACAATATTTCACCACTCACGGACAGGTTGGATGCAAATACACAGCTTTTTCAAGCTAAAATCAACTTAGAACTGGCGAAAGCAGATGCGCAGCTAGCTTATTACAATTTATTAAAATCTACGGGCAAAAAAATTAGTTTATAAACAGCATGGAAACAGAAAAACCAAAATCAAAATCAGCGAAAGTAATTCCCATTATATTAGGTGTTTTAATATTGATAGGCGCTATTTTTGGCGTTAAGGAATACATTTATTTTAGCAAACACGTTGACACAGATGACGCTCAGATTGATGGTGATATTAGCCCGGTAGTATCAAGAATCGGCGGCTACGTAGATTCAATCTATTTTGAAGAGAATCAACATGTAGATGCGCACCAATTATTGGTGAAACTGGACGATAGAGAGTCTAAAGTTAAACTAGCACAGGCTCAAGCTGGCAAAACATCTGCTTTGGCCAATGTAAATGTGAGCGAATCTATGGTGAGCTCTACTGCTGCCGGTATTGGTACGGCAAAAGCAAACGTAGAAATTGCCGAAGCAAAAGCAAACAAAGCAAATAAAGATTTCGTCCGTTACCAGAACTTGGTTAAAGACGGCTCGGTTACGCAGCAACAATTTGATCAGGCTAAAGCAGACAAAGATGCAGCGGATGCAAGTTTGCGAGCATCAAAAACGCAGTATGAAGCAGTAAAAAAACAGGTAAATACCAGTCAATCTCAGGTTTCTGCTGCAAACTCCAATATTAGCTCACGCATTGCTGATATAGATTTCGCTAAATTAATACTCTCCTATACAAAAATTGAAGCGCCAACGTCTGGCATTGTATCTAATAAAAATATCCAAATAGGACAATTGATACAGCCTGGGCAATCGTTGTTTGCAGTCGTAAATGATAATAGTCTTTACGTTAAGGCCAACTTTAAGGAAACTCAACTAGAAAAACTAAAGAAAGGCCAATTAGTTGATGTGGAGATTGATGCTTTCCCAAAAGCTGAACTTAAAGGACATATCTATAATTTTGCTCCCGCTACTGGCGCTAAATTCTCACTCCTGCCGCCAGATAATGCAACAGGAAATTACGTAAAAGTAATTCAACGTGTTCCTGTAAAAATAAAACTAGAAAAAAATGAAATTCTATCGAAGCTACGCCCCGGAATGAGTGTTAAAGTTTCGGTACATATAACAGATTAAAATGGCAGAAACTGGCGTAAAAAAGTGGGTAATTACCATTACCGTGATTGTTGCCGCACTTTTAGAATTAATAGATACCACCATTGTTAACGTCTCTTTACCCCAAATGCAGGGAAATTTGGGCGCAACATTAGAAGATATCGCTTGGATTACGACTGGTTACGCGGTGGCAAACGTAATTATTTTGCCCATGTCTGGCTGGCTGGGCGAAACCTTCGGCCGCAAAAACTACTTTTTAACGTCCATCATTATTTTTACCATTGCTTCATTTCTATGTGGAAATGCCACAACTTTAAATGAGCTCATCATGTTCCGGATTTTGCAAGGTTTAGCCGGTGGCGGATTAATTTCTACTGGGCAAGCAATTTTGTTAGAAACTTGGCCACCTGAAGAAGTGGGTACGGCGACAGCCATGTTTGGTTTAGGCGCTGTGGTTGGGCCAACCTTAGGTCCAACTATTGGTGGTTACATTACCGAGCATTTCTCTTGGCCATGGATATTTTACGTAAATATTCCTGTAGGCATTTTAGCTGCGTTTGCTACTTACATGGTCATTAAAGAAACACCAAAAACTGCAAAAGGCCGACCGGTTGACTGGTGGGGAATTGTGTTATTGGCCTTAACGGTAGGAAGCTTACAAACCGTGTTAGAAAAAGGCGAAAGCGAAGATTGGTTTGCGACTCCTTACATTTTGATATTGGGCGTTGTTTCAGTTGTTGGGTTTCTACTATTTATTTGGCGAGAGAAAACAACAGAATACCCGATTGTGAATCTCGACATATTAAAGAAGCGGAGTTTTTCTGTCGGGATGTTTTTTAGTTTTATTCTGGGATTTGGCTTGTATGGGTCAGTGTTTATCTTTCCGATTTTTTGTCAGAACCTGCTCGGATTTTCTCCCCTGCAAACTGGAGAAATATTACTCCCCGGCGGTATTGCTACAATTATATTAATGCCTTTTATTGGTATTATGTTAAAAAAAGGAGTGCCAGCACAACTCATGGCGGGTTTTGGGATGTTTTTATTCTTTGTTTTTTCGCTGATGCTGAGCAACTCAACCCTTTCTTCGGGCACAGGCGATTTCTTTTGGCCTTTAATTTTTAGAGGAGTTGGAATGGCCTTTTTATTTGTGCCTTTAACTACTTTGGCCATTCAAGATTTACGTGGAAAAGAGATTGGACAGGGAACAGGTTTAAACAATATGGGCAGGCAATTGGGTGGTTCTTTCGGAATTGCAGCCTTAACTACATTTTTGCACATTAGAAGTGGTGTACACCGTAGTAGCTTGCTAAGTAACATAAATGAATACAATACTGCTTTTACTGATAAAATGCATGCGATTACCCAGAACTTTGTTTCCAAAGGATATACGTTTTTGGATGCACAACATGCGGCCACAAAAGCGATTGAAGGAATGGTAACTCGACAAGCAACCCTATTAACCTACACCGATGCTTACTGGTTGGTTGGTTACATCATGCTGTTTTCCATACCGTTATTGCTATTACAAAAATTTAAAAAGAATGTTGCCATACCAACCGATGTTCATTAACAAACAAAGCCACTTTAATAATAAAGTGGCTTTGTAACTAACAATTAAAATCTATAAAATCCTAAAAGAAAATTGATGATATACTTTTAGGTGTGATTAACCTTACCTCTAATTTAAGGATTTTTAAAGTTTAAAAGCAAATTTTTAAGCGAAATATTTCATATTAATTTTAATAGTTGCAAGTATTAACCAATTAATAAGGTTTTTTTATTGCTAAAATTAATTTTTAGTTGTTATTTATCAATATATTATTTTGCCTGTTGCAGTAACGATAGAAGCAATTCTAACCGCATCAAAAATCCGCTCTTCTTTGCTGCCCATTTTAATTAAGGAATCTTCGTGAGCATTTACGCACATTTCACAACCGTTAACTGCCGAAATGGCTAAGCTCAACAATTCAAAAAATTCTTTTGAAGTTGGCTTCATCATTAGCTGCATTCTAATACGAGCTGGTATTTGTGTGTACTTTTCTTTTTGCGTAAAGTGACGGAATCTGTAAAAAACATTATTTGAAGCTAGCAAAGAAGCGCATGATACAGCTTCTGCTAATTCGTCTTCTGTAGCTTCAAACTTTAATGCGTAGTTTTTGTAAAATTCAATTAAGATTGCATTCTGGTTATTAGCGGCCACGCTCAAACCTAACAAAGCACATTCTTTTTCTGATAAATGCTCAGAAGTTAAGGTACTGTTGAAATTCAATTTTAAATCACGTAAATACTTATAGTCCGTAGCGTTTAAAAGTTCTAACGCTTTATTGTTGATGGTGCTCTCACCAAATATGGCTAACACTTCTTGTGTAGTTTCTGAAATATTCATGGGATTGATTATCAATTGTTTATAAAAATGTTGATTCAACAAAAAACCCCTTGCTTAAAAAAAACAAAGGGTTTATATTTTTTAAGCTTCTAAAGCTGCAGTTAAAGTTTCTTCTCCTTTTTCCCAGTTACATGGGCAAAGCTCATCTGTTTGTAAACCATCTAGTACACGTAAAACTTCTTTCACGTTTCTACCTACGTTAAGGTCGTTTACACAAACCCAACGGATAACGCCTTGTGGATCGATAATAAAAGTTGCTCTGTAAGCTACTTTTTCTTCAGCTACTAAAATACCTAAGTCTTCTGCTAATGATTTAGAAGTATCAGCTAACATTGGGAATTTTAAACCTCTTAAATCATCGTGGTTGTTTCTCCAAGCTAAATGAACAAATTCAGAATCTGTAGAAGCACCAATTAATGTAGTATCTCTGTCCCTAAATTCGCTGTAGTTATTGTTAAATTCTGCGATTTCTGTTGGGCAAACAAAAGTAAAATCCTTAGGCCACCAAAACATAACTGTCCAACGGTTATCATCATTAATAAAAGAATCTGATGAAATGTTTTCGAACTCTTTACCTTTTTCTAAACTTACCACAGATGTTTTATTGAACTCTGGGAATTTTTCTCCTATACCAATCATAATCTTATTTTTTTAATGTTTTACTTGAATATTGTGATACAAATATACAGCTTAAACACATGCTTTCGCATCTTATGTTTTGATAAGCTCATAGCTAAAAACTATAATTCTTTTAATAGTTATAAATTTATATGAAATAGCAATTTAGCTTTATCGTCTTAGCTAGTAGTATGATCAAACCGCATTTTTCTACCCTTAGCCCTATCGGGATGTGCAATCAGCGTCGACCGCGTTAAAATTTAGCGTTAACTAAACCGATTCCCCATGTGCGTAATACGATTTGTATAAGCATGCTGGTTTAATTAATCGTATTTTTGTTTAGCAAGCTTAAATTAATAAAGCAAAAACAACAAAACGTAATTTTAAAGCAATGGAGAATAAAATTAAAGTTGGAATTATGTCATACGGAATGTCTGGAAAAATCTTCCACGCTCCGTTTTTTGACCTTCATCAAGGTTTTGAATTAGTTGCTATAGTAGAGCGTAGTAAAAATAAAGCAATAGCAGATTACCCAAATATCATTACTTACCGCAGCATAGATGCATTATTGGCAAATGAACAATTAGAAATGGTTGTAGTAAATACCCCAAACTATACTCATTACGAATACGCTAAAGCTTCTTTAAATGCGGGCAAAAATGTTTTGATAGAAAAACCTTTCTCTGTAACGAAAACAGAAGCCGAAGAGCTTTTCTCTTTAGCTTTTAGAAAAGGATTAAAAGTGTTAGCGTATCAAAACCGCAGGTTCGATAGTGATTTTTTAGCAGTGCAGAAAGTAATAAAGTCTGGCAGGTTAGGGAAAATTACAGAAGCACACCTCCGTTTCGACAGGTACCGGAACGAAATTAGCGAAAAAACTTTTAAAGAGGAGCCAATCCCTGGTGCAGGAATTTTTTACGATTTAGGTGCGCATATGATTGATCAAGCCATTGCGCTTTTTGGTATCCCATCAGAATTTCATAAAACTTACGGAAAACATAGGGCCAATACCGAAGTTGATGATGTTGCCTATGCGCATCTTAAATACAATAATGGTTTAAACGTATTTGTAACTACAAATATGTTGGTAGTTAAGCAGCAGCCTGCTTATGTTTTTTATGGGATTGATGGAACGCTTACTAAAAACCGAACGGATGTACAAGAACAACAACTATTAGCGGGCATGAAACCCAACGATGCTCTTTACGGAAAAGAAAAACCTGGCGATGAAGGTAAACTTTATACTTTTAATGAAAAAGGAGAAGTACTAGAAGAGGATGTTCCATTAGAGAACGGAAAATACCTATTACTGTTTGATGAGATTTACAATGCCATTAGAAACGATGGCGAATACTATATTAAACAAAACGACATTTTAGGTCAGCTATCTATTTTACAGAAGTAAGATCACAAATATGTTTTAGGATGCTGTTTTAAAACAGCTTAAATTTATAAAATGAAATACCAATTAGGAGAGTTTGTACGCTTTGTTGACGAGCGAAGAGAAGGTTACATCACCAAAATAATCAACGATGATATGGTAGGCGTTACCGGTGATGATGATTTTGAAATTCCGGTGATGATTACAAATATTACTCGCGTACACGGACATTCATCAAACCCAGAAACAAAGCAGCAAGCAACCGACGAAAGATTAGATGTTGAGAATTTTGTAGAGAAAGGTATTTTCCTAGCCGGCGTTCCGGATGCAAACAAAGGTTCCGTAGTGCATTTTTATGTGGTAAACCAAACTTCATACCAATTGATGGTCGGCTTAAAAACCCTAACTAAAGATATTTATAAAGGCGTTTTTTTTGGAGAGCTTGCTAGCGAAAAATCAGTAAAAGTCTTTAGTGCTGCCTTGCCCGAATTGGATTTATGGCCAACTCTAAATTTTCAAGTACTTTATTATACCGCTACAAACAAGGCTCCGGTTAAACCGTTAGCGTTTAGTATTAAATTTAAATCAAAAGACTTTGCTGGCAGCAAACAACAAATTACCATTATCAAATCAAACGGTTGGTTATTTAGAATGGACGAACCGATATTGGTTTTAGATGCTCAAAAAATAAAAGAAAGCTTTTTTAAACCTTCGGAAGAAAAAGCAATTTTGCAAAAACCTGCCAAAGAGATTGATTTACACATAGAAAAACTGCGTGATGATCATGTCTTTTTAAGCAAAAAGGAAATAATGGATATCCAGATGGATCATTTTCAAAAAAACCTGGAAGCGGCAATTGTGCATAAATTTGAAAGCATTGTATTTATCCATGGCGCTGGCAATGGAACGTTACAGCATGAAATTCATAAATCAATCAGTAAAAATCCACAGGTAAAAACATTTATGGATGCTCAAAAAGAAAAATTCGGTTACGGAGCCACAAAGATTATTTTAAAATGACTTAAGTAGCATTCCTTTATACATATTTTTAGGAAATTTTTTTAGCTCGTATGGAATTGCTTAACAGCCCGGAGGCATGGGTCTCACTTTTAACACTAACAGTATTAGAAATCGTTTTAGGGATTGATAATATTGTTTTTATCTCAATACTATCGGGCAAACTGCCTTTAGAACAACAAGGGAAAGCCCGTAATGTTGGTTTGGCGTTAGCCATGATTACTAGAGTGCTTTTGCTTTTATCCATCAGTTGGATTATGACACTAACTGCTCCACTGTTTAATGCCGGAGATTGGTTTGGACTGCAAAGTAAAGAACTGTTAGAAAAACTTTCCATAAGCGGTAGAGACCTAATATTAATTATCGGTGGTTTGTTTTTGATTTACAAAAGCACTGTTGAAATTCACGATAAATTAGAGGGTGAAGAACATGAAACAACCGTTAAAAAGGTTTTTTCTTTTTCAGGCGTAATTGTTCAAATTTTACTGCTTGATGTTGTTTTCTCATTAGACTCAGTAATTACAGCCGTGGGTATGGCAGATCACATCGAAGTGATGATTGCTGCGGTAATTATTGCTGTTATTGTAATGATGTTTTCTGCAAAAGCAATTTCTGATTTTGTAAACAACCACCCAACCGTTAAAATGTTGGCTTTATCCTTTTTATTGCTAATTGGTGTTTCGTTATTAGCAGAAGGATTTGAGCAACACATCCCTAAGGGATATATTTATTTTGCGATGGCTTTCTCTGTTTTGGTAGAGTTCTTAAACTTAAAAATGAAGGCAACACCAAAACCAGTTACCTTAAAAAATACACCTCACGAACCAAAATAACTTACATCGCTTTTGCAATTTTCTCGTTTTCTAATATTTTTAAAAGCAGCCTTTCCTCATTAGTTAGGCTGTTTTTGTTGCTATCCTTTATTTTATATTTATGGATGGCTCCACTTTCGTGAGCGCTAATAACAGACGGATGCACATAGTACTTTTTACAAACGGTACGGGTGTTTCCAAGTTTTGATGCTACATGATCAATTACCCCAATTACCTGCTTTTTCAAGTAGCTATCATTTTCTGCTCGTTCTAATTCCTTAAAAGCACACAATGCATTCACGCTTCCAGCCCACGTTCTAAAGTCCTTGGCAGTGAAATCCTGACCAGTAATTTCTTTTAGGTAATTATTTACATCGCCACTATCTATGCTATAATGCTTTCCATCCTCATCGTAATATTGAAAAAGTTCTTTTCCAGGGATATCTCTGCATTTTTTAATCATGTTTGCGAGTCTTCTGCTCTGTAATTCAATATCATGGTAAACACCCTTTTTACCTTTAAATGCAAACTTTACTTTTGAACCATCAATTTTTACATGGCGGTCTTTAAGCGTACTTAAACCAAAGGAACCGTAAAGTTTTGCGTAACTCTCGTTGCCAATCCTAATATGAGTAAGCTCGATAAGTTTAACCGCCAAGGCAAGTACTTTTCTGAAAGGAAGTCCTTTAAGTTTAAGGTCTATCTCAATTTGTTCACGAACTTTAGGGAGACTTTTTGCAAAATTGCGAAGTCGATAAAATTTCGCTTGATTGCGGATGCTATTCCAATCTGCATGGTAACGGTATTGCTTCCGTCCTTTAACATCGTAACCGGTAAATTGTAGGTGGTTATTTGGGTAAGGCGCTATCCAAACGTTTTCGTAAGCTGGCGGAATAACCAGTTTTTTAAACCTTTCTAAAAGCTCTTCATCTTTTACTGGCTCACCGTTGTAGTCTTCGTACTTAAAACCTTTACCAGCTTTTTTGCGGTAGTATCCTTTGTTGCGGTCTTCTGTGTAACGCAAGCCGGCAGCTTTTGCTGTTACCTTGGCATCACTACCAATTTTTTGCAATTTGTTTTCTAATCTGGTCATATTGATTCAAAAAAATAGATGAATCTAAAACCAGACCATTTTATTATAAGACAGTAATTTTGAAACCAGTAATCGGATTATTCTTTCTCGAATACATCTCCGTCAGAAACTAGTATCTTATTGTTATTTTTATTTCCTTCTTCAACGCCAATTACCAACATTTCTCGGTGGGAATCATCCCGGTCAAATACTAACGTTATACCTGAATCAGATGAAACATTAAAAAATTTAGAACCAAGCTTTTTTCCATTGTTGATTTCCCAACTTCCAGAAACATTTCTAACACTATCAGCATCAATTAGCTGAATTTCTGCTGTTAAATCATCCTTCAAATTAATTTTGTTGATTACGCCATTCTTTGAGCCGGCTTTCTCACTTGTGTTATTCCATTGTCCATATAATTCAGACCTTTCAAATTTCGCACTTTCAGCATTTGTATCATTTTTCACGTCAAATCCACATGATGAGAAAATTATTAAAACCGCAAATGTAAATAATGAGTATACTTTTTTCATACTGGTATATTTTAAATATTGGACATCACAGATATAAAAGATTTAATCCTTGTTAGCCTTACACTTTACCAATGCAACCTACCTAGCCAACAGAAACCTGATAATAGAAATTTCCCCAGCCTTGACTAACTTTTGTGTAGTAATTTTGGTCGTTGTGGTGGTGGTTAATTCGCTATCTATTTGTACATTGTTTGATTTAAAGCTTAAAGAAAGCAAAACTGCAAAAAGAACTGGGATAATTAACATTAAGAAAGGAGAAACGGAAATGGTTAATTTTTTCATTTTGTTTTTAGGTTTGATGATCAAATATTCAAATAATCAAATCGTTACAAAAATTTATTAGACCAACCGTTTAAATCTCAAGATAAACGCCTCAAATTATCGACAACCTAAATTTTAGATGTTGGTAGATAGAAATCGGGCGTTGGTCTAAAGTTTCTCGAAATTACTTTTCTTTAGCTACTTTTATTTAATGAGCAGGTTACAAAAATTTATGCTTCATATTATGGTGTGGTTATTTCTAATCACACTTTTCACTTTTGTGGCCACTGCAGGTTTTGAAAGCACCAAAGGAGTTTACATTCTTTTTATTGGAATTTCGCTACTCAATCTATCCATTTTTTACCTCAACCTTTATGTTTTAATTCCACTTACGCTTGATAGAAGAAAGTTTTTTTTATGGATGCTTGGTTGCTTAGCAATCGTTATCGCTTTTTTAGCTGTTAAATATGGCTTCTCTTTCTATTTATACGAAACCAGTGGTCTAAAAATGATGGCTGGTCAAAAGCAGATGACATTTTCTGAACCCGGAAAACAGCTAATCAGCACTTTTATAACTAATGGTTTTTTTGTTTTTTTAAGTACGGTTTACAAATTTACCGTCGACTGGTTTTTTAACGAAAAAGAGAAGACTGAACTTGAAAAACAAAGTTTAACGGCGGAATTAGCTTTTCTAAAGTCACAGATTAATCCACACTTTTTATTCAACTCACTCAACAACATTTACTCCTTAGCTTACCAAAAATCAGATGCTACGCCAAATGCTATTTTAAAGCTTTCGGAAATTATGCGTTATATGCTTTACGAAAGCAATGATAACAGCGTAGCTTTAGAAAAAGAAATTACTTATTTAAATAGCTTTATTGAGCTCCAAAAACTACGTTTTAAAGGCGATGCGTATGTGGTTTTAGAAGTTGAAGGACAAATTAATGATCAAAAAATTGTTCCTTTAATCCTGATTTCTTTTGTGGAGAATGCATTTAAACATGGTATAGCAACTGATAAAAACAATCCAATACACATTAATATTTCGATGTTTGAAGATAACTTGCTATTTACTGTGAAAAATAAGAAAAACCTACATCATAAAGATCAAACCGGTGGAATTGGTATGGCAAATGTGGTAAGAAGGCTAGATTTAACCTATCCAGAAAAGTACAAACTATCTGTAGAAAACAGAGAACATGAGTATTTTTCTGAATTATATTTAAATTTATAGCATGATCAAATGTTTGATAGTTGATGATGAGCCTTTAGCCTTAGATATCATTGAAAATTATATTTCGAAAATTCCTTTTTTAACGCTTCATAAACGCTTACAAAACCCTATTGAAGCGCTCACTTTGGTGCAACAAGAAAAAATAGACCTTGTTTTTTTGGATGTGCAAATGCCTGAACTAACGGGAATACAATTTTTAAAAATTGCTAATGATAAGTGTAAAGTAATTTTAACTACTGCCTACCCGGAATATGCTTTAGATGGTTACGAGCATAATGTAGTTGACTATTTACTAAAACCTATTGCCTTTGACCGCTTTTATAAAGCAGCTCAAAAAGCACAAGACATACTTTGTAATGTGCCTGCCCAACCTTTACCTGTGGCCGAAATAAGTACTGTAAGTAACACATTCACTCACGATTTTATTTTTGTAAAAACGGAATACAAAATCCAGAAGATTTACTTAGATGATATCCTGTTTATTGAAGGTTTAAAAGATTACATCTCTATTTATACCAAAACGGAGCGTATTATTACGTTACAAAGCATGAAAAAGATAGATGAAGCATTACCTAACCATTTGTTTGTTAGGGTACATAAATCGTACATTATTGCTTTAAGTAAAATTGAAAGTATTGAACGTAGCCGAATTATTATTGGCGATAAGATAATACCAATTGGCGATACCCACAGAGACACTTTCTTTAAAATGATTGAGGATAAAAACGTTTAATTACCGTTTACAAAAACTTAGTTTTTAGCGCTGGCGTAGGCACCATGCATTGTTCTTTTCTGCCAAACCATTTGTAACGGTATTTTGCCACCAAGTTGTAACCTTTGTCTCTTATAAATTTTGGGAATACATAACCTAATAGAAGCACTGTCCAAATACCGTTTAAATGGCTGGCAATTTTTAGTGCCGCAGTGGATTTAGTATACGTTTTGTTTCCTTCTAGGTAAACTATGCTTTTCAAATCTTGTAAGTGAGGATACGGTTTTAGTAAATCTTTTCCTGCATTAGACTGTAAGGACGCAAAACGAAAAAAATCTTTTTGATCCGCCGCGATAATGCGCTGCACAAAACCATCGCATAAATTGCAAACGCCATCAAACAAAATAATTCCGTGTTTATCCATCACAAAACATTAAAAACAATTCACCCTTTACGCACAATACTATCGAGGGACTTTGAAGGCAATACCGAGTGCTAAATTCTGGCTGTATTGAACTTTTCCGCTAAAATCATCATCATACAAAGCTGTAGCACCTACCGTAACATTTACCAACCTGTTTACTTTTGCAGTTAAAGTTACATCCAAACGTTGATCAATATTGTTAATATTTTCATATGCAGCAAAAAGTAAATAACGAGCTTTTAAGTTAAGGTTAGTAGCAATGTCTTTATCAAAATTCGCCACTGCCTGAAAAGCCAACTCGTTCTTAAATTGCTTGCCTTTTTCAACACCGAAATTCTTATCGTTGTTTAGGTAAAGTGTGGTATCTAACAAAAAGGTTTGACGGGCAGTACCTGTACCTAACCTTAAACTAAAATACTTTTCTGGTTTATACTCAAAACCAACCGATTCTGTTAAATAACCAGGAGCCATAAATTTGGATATGATTTTTCGCGTTTCATTACCGCCTCCGTCCTTTCCGTAAGAATAGCCACTATCAAACTGCGACTCAAAACTTACAGAACCAAAAAAGTTCCAGTTCTCGGAAATTCTTAGTGCAGCTTTATTATCAAAAAACATACGATCATTAGTCTTTCGCTCTAACTGGCCCTCGTTTTTTAATTTTCCGTATTGCAATAACACTTCGGATGTAAAGTTTCTACCATCCTTATTATACTCTGCCTTGTAATTAAGTTGTGTACCCAGCGCAATAGAGTTAACGCCACCACCACTCCAATTATCACTAAAAGCAGCTTGGTTTAGGTTAACGCCAAAGTTGAGTCTTGTTCTCCAATAATTAACTTTTAAGTGTACAAAGCTCTGATGTAAGCGTTGCTTATAGATAAAGAACACTGGCTGGCGTACAGGAAACGCGTTTTTTTTCGCCTCTATTTCTTTAACAATGATAGGTTCTATTTGATCATTGTTCTGTGCAAATGTATCAGCAGCGTTTAATAAAAAAACAGCAAGCAGCAATCCAACACAACAGTTTTTGAAGCAATTCATTCCGCAAAAATGATAATTTATACGGTTTTAAAAAAATCAAATTTGGTTTATGATGTTTATTGGATAAATGATGAATGTTAAATTAGATTTTAAGGCCTGTAAAAGCACAAAGTTATATAAACCCTAATCAATAAAGTAATAAGTCTATTACGAAGAATAAAACAGCACAAAAATGCCGTTCATCTTTCGTAAATTCATACTTTTTAGCGCCATCGCAAAAATTCAATTTATCAATTAAACTATGAATATCTATAAAAAAACACTGGCTATCGTACTCGCGGGGATTGTTTTAGCAAGTTGCAACAACACAAAAAACACCAAAGGCAATAGCGATAATCCATTTTTTAAAGTGAGTACTTTGCCTTATCAAGCACCAGATTTTGACAAGATAAAAACGGGAGATTTTATGCCTGCTTTTGAAGAAGGAATGAAACAACAGTTACAAGAAGTTGATTCGATTGTTAACAATGCACAGGCGCCGAATTTTGATAATACTTTTGTGCCTTTAGAAAAAAGCGGGCAGCTTTTGGCAAGGGTAAACAATGTTTTCGATTTATTAACGGGAGCCAATACCAACCCTGATTTACAAAAAATAGAAGAAGATATTTCACCTAAATTAGCTGCTCATCACGACGCTATTTACCTAAATCAGAAACTGTTTGATCGAATCTCTGCCATTTACGAAAGTGCAGAAAAAGGAAAACTTAATGCAGAATCAAAGAAATTGGTTGATGTTTATTATGAAAATTTTGTTTTAGCAGGTGCTAAATTATCTGACAAAGATAAAGCAGCAATGAAAAAACTAAACGAGGAAAAAGCAAGTTTAGGCACCAAATTTACCAATCTATTATTGGCTGCAACAAAGGTTGCAACTTTAAAAGTTGATTCGGCAGCAGCTTTAGATGGACTTTCTGAAGCTGAGTTAAAAGCCGCTGAAAAAGATGCTGATGATTCAAAAACGAACAGTAAATATGCAATTGTATTACAAAACACAACACAACAACCCTATTTAACACAATTAACAAATCGCGATACCCGTAAAAACTTGTTTGATGCAAGCTATAACCGCACCGAAAAAGGTGACGCTAACGACACTAGAAGCACACTAATTCGTTTAGCAGAAATTAGAGCAGAACAAGCCAAGCTTTTGGGTTTTAAAAACTACGCAGCTTGGAATCTGAAAAACCAAATGGCGCAAACGCCTGAAGCTGTGGACAACTTTTTAAAGCAAATTGTTCCCGCTGCAACTGCCAAGGCGGCAGAAATCCAAGCTTTAATTGACCAGCAAAAAGGTAGCTTTAAGTTAGAAGCTTGGGATTGGAACTTTTATGCAGAACAGGTTAGAAAAGCAAAGTATGATTTAAACGATAATGAGATTAAACCTTATTTTGAATTGAATAAGGTACTACAAAACGGTGTTTTTTATGCCGCCACGCAACTTTATGGTATCACATTCAAAGAGCGTACAGACCTTCCGGTTTACCAAGATGATGTAAAAGTGTACGAACTTTTTGAAAAAGACGGTACTGCAATTGGTCTTTTTTATGCAGATTATTTTAAACGTGATAATAAAGCGGGTGGTGCTTGGATGTCTAACCTTGTAGGTCAATCTACTTTATTAGGTACAAATCCCGTGATTTATAACGTTTGCAACTTCACTAAACCGGCCGCTGGCGAACCAGCTTTAGTTAGTTTTGATGATGTAACTACCATGTTTCATGAGTTTGGTCATGCTTTACACGGCTTTTTTGCAGCTCAGAAATATCCTACGCTTTCAGGTACAGATGTTGCCCGTGACTTTGTAGAATTCCCTTCTCAGTTTAACGAACATTGGGCAATGGAACCTAGCGTTTTTAAAAATTATGCGGTACATTATAAAACGGGCGAGCAAATGCCGACTGCGCTGGTAGAGAAAATTAAGAAGTCTGCTACTTTTAATCAAGGCTATATGCTTACCGAATTGTTAGCAGCAGCTTCTTTAGACATGCAATGGCACAGCATCACTAGCGACACAAAAATTACCGATGCCAATAAATTCGAGAATGACGCATTAAAGAGAACTGGTTTGTTGCTAAGAGAAGTGCCTCCGCGTTACCGTTCGAGCTATTTTAAACATATTTGGGGCGGTGGTTATGCCGCTGGCTATTATGCTTATTTGTGGACAGAAATGTTAGACCATGATGCTTATTCTTGGTTCGAAGAAAACGGAGGAATGAATGCTAAAAATGGTCAACGCTTTAGAGACATGATTTTATCAAGAGGTAATACTTTAGATTATAATAAGATGTTTTTAGATTTTAGAGGGCACAAACCCGATATAAACCCGATGTTGAGAAACAGAGGTTTAGTAAAATAACCTAATGGGGCAAAGAAATTTGCCCCATTTTTGTTTCCAGAAATCTTTAAATTTTTTAATTACTACTTTGCGCACATGAGAAAATTAGCATTGCTATTATTGATTAGTTTTTCTGTAATACACATCAGTAAAGCACAAACTCTGGCTTCGAAATTAGAAAATGCTTATGCCAAGTTCTCCTCCTATCAACAGTTGAAATATGCCACGGTTTCATTTACTGTAATCGATACTAAATCGGGAAAAACCGTATTCGGTAAAAATGAAAATACTGGACTTGCACCTGCATCCACCTTAAAGGTTGTTACCGCTGCCACTGCGTTAGATTTGTTGGGTAAAGATTTCACTTTTAAAACCGATGTGTTTTACCGTGGGGAAATTACAAATGGTACGCTGAATGGCGATTTAATTATAAAAGGCGGTGGCGACCCAACTTTTGGGAGCGATCGTTGGGATAAAACCACAAAAAACCAAATTCTCAATAAAATTCTATTCAACCTACAGCAAAAAGGCATTCATAAGATAACTGGTTATGTAATTGGCGATGCTTCTGCTTGGGACACGCAAACTTTGCCCATTGGCTGGATTTGGCAGGATATTGGAAACTATTTTGGTGCTGGAACGTCTGCATTATGCTGGGGAGAAAACTATTTTGAATTGGGATTTTTACCTGGAAAAACAGCGGGTGCGCCTGTTACCACCAATCCAAAAACTGCAGTTTATCCATTCTTAGCAATCACTAACGAGTTAACAACTGGCGCTACTGGTTCGGGAGACCAAGTTTACGCGTACTCCGCTCCTTATAGTACCGATATTTTTTTACGTGGAACGTATGGCGTAGATCTAAAAAAACAAATTGGTGTATCGTTACCAAATCCGCCGTTAGCGATGGCTTATGATGTTGCTAATTTTTTACAGCGAAACGGTTATAATTCAGAAGACTTCAAAGCTCAAATTGCCTCTGCCGATAATACCGATCATAAATTACTTTTTAGTATTACCTCTCCACCATTGAGCGAAATCATTTATTGGTTCAACCAAAAAAGCATCAATTTATTTGGGGAACAGTTAGTAAGAGTAATTGGCGAAAAAGCAGGGAGAAACGCTTCGACCATGGAAGGAATTAGAGTAATCAACAATTATTGGGAAAAGAAAGGGATTGACCCTGATGCTTTACGAATATTGGACGGAAGCGGTTTGTCTCCATCAGACCGTGTTACCAGTTTAACAATGGCCAAAGTGTTATCGTTTGCCCGAAACAAACCTTGGTTTAATACCTACTTAAAAAGTATTCCGTTTTATAATAACCAGAAAATGAAAAGTGGCACAATTGCCAATGTGTTAGCTTATAGCGGTTTTTCGGGTAAAGAAAATGAATTTAGTTTTTCATTAATGGTAAACAACTACAGCGGAAATACTACACAAATGAGGCAAAAAATGTATGAATTTCTAAATACCTTAAAATAGGTTTATAGAATAATTTTAAAGCTTGCTCCTTTATCGTCGCCTTCGCTAAAAGCGGTTAATTTGCCGCCCGTTTGTTCGATAATTTTTTTACTAAGATGTAGGCCTAAGCCGATAGACGGCTCATTATTAGTGCCTTTACGACCAGTACTTCTAGCATCTTTAAAAATATTTTTTTGATAGCTTTCTGAAAAACCTAAACCTTGATCAGCTACCTCAATTTCAGTTTCACCATTAATTTTTCTGGTATAAACACTTATTTTCCCATTCTTGTAAGAGAATTTAATGGCATTAGACAGCAAATTCTGAAACACCAAAGAAAGATTACTCCTGCTTTTATCTGTTTTTAAGTCTTCTTCCGATAAATGTAAAGAAAGCGCTAAGCTTTTCGTTTCTAAAGTGTCAAAAATGGCTTGCAATTCTTCTTTAAGAAAAGTATTTAAGTCATACTGGATATTATGTGAGGTAACAATTTGCGTACCTGTTGACATCATTTGTGTCAATAAATCGCTCAAATTTCTTAACTGCAGCTTGGTTACCGATTCTATTTTATCAACGTAGTCACTCAAATTATTAGGGTCAATTTTAATAAGTTCGCACAAGCCTACAATTTGGTTTAAAGGTGTTCTTAAGTTATGAGAAACCAACGTGGTAATCTCCTGCTTCTCATTAGCTAGCTTATCCAAATGTGTAATCGTATCTTGAATTAAAACCATCAATTTACCCGCTTCATCATCATAATGGGTTGGTAAATCTGGAATAATTCCTTCGTTAATATAATCTTTAAGTGCTTTATCGCTCATCAACAACGGTGCTAAAAGCTTATTTAAAACAGATAAAGTAACACCCGTAGATATAAGCGTAAATATCAAAGCAATGATAATAATCGCCTTGCCAGAATAAAAATTTTCGGAGCTATTTAAAGCATAAGCAATAATGCCAATTAGCGGGATATGGATTCCAATAAAAGCAACAAACAAAAATTTTAAACTATAATTGTATTTTATAATTGGTATGCGTGATAGTCTACTGTAAACTGTGTTCATTAACTTTTACTACGTTATTAACTAAAATAAAGATTTGACAAATCTAATTTGATGCCAAGAATTATAATCATAGGAGCTGGATTAGCGGGAATTGCAAGCGCAATACGACTAACATGTAAAGGATTTGATGTAGCCGTTTTTGAAAGTAATGCTTACGCAGGCGGAAAACTGTCTGAATTTAAACAAGCTGAATATCGCTTTGATGCAGGACCAAGTCTGTTTACGATGCCCCAGTACGTAGATGAACTTTTTGCTTTAGCAGGAAAAAAACCAAAAGACTATTTTGAATACCAAAAACTGGAAGAGATATGCAATTATTTTTGGGATGATGGAACCCGATTAACAGCTTTTGCGGATGTAGACAAGTTTTCAAAGGAAGTTGAGAAAAACTCCGCAGCTACTGCTAAAGAGCTTAAGAAGTTTCTAAATAAAAGTGCCACCATCTATGATATTACCCATCAGGTTTTCTTAGAAAAGTCTTTGCATTTATTATCAACTTACACCAATACAAACACCGCTAAATCTTTTTTAAGGTTCGGCCAAATAGATGCATTCCGCAGCATGGCGAAAGCTAACCAATCCTTTTTTAGTGATGAAAAAATGGTGCAGTATGCAAATCGTTTTGCCACCTATAACGGTTCAAATCCTTATCAAGCGCCTGCAACTTTAAATATCATACCGCATTTAGAACAGAACTTGGGTGCTTATTTCCCTAAAGGAGGCATGTACAGCATTACCAAAGGTTTGGTCAAATTAGCCGAAGATTTAGGCGTAAAATTCAATTACAACACACGTGTGGATGAAATTGTGGTTAACAACGGTAAAGTAAAAGGGATTAAAGTTGGCCAACAGTTTTACGAGAGTGATTTAGTGCTTTCTAACATGGATGTATATTTCACTTACAAACACCTTTTAAAAGACCAAAAGCAACCCCAAAAGATTCTAAAGCAAGAACGCTCCAGCTCAGCATTGATTTTTTATTGGGGTATTAAAAAGCAGTTTAAAGAACTTGGTTTGCATAATATTTTTTTTAGTAAAGATTATCAAGCGGAGTTTAACGCCATGTTTAAATCCCAAAACATTCATTATGACCCTACGGTTTACATCAACATTAGCTCAAAAATTCAAACGAGTGATGCTCCTGATGGTTGCGAGAATTGGTTTACCATGATTAACGTACCAAACAACACCGGACAAGATTGGGACGCATTAATTGCTGAGGCTCGCAAAAACATCATCGCTAAACTAAATAAAAGCTTAGGTATAGATTTAGAGCAGTTGATTGAAAACGAAAGTATTTTAGATCCAAGAACAATAGAAAGCAGAACATCGTCTTTCCGCGGTTCACTTTACGGCACCAGCTCTAACAATCAGTTTGCTGCGTTTTTACGTCACGCCAATTTTAGCAAAGGCATCAAAAACTTATACTTTGTTGGTGGAAGTGTGCATCCTGGCGGCGGAATTCCTTTAGCCTTATTATCCGCAAAAATTGTGGGTGATATGATTAAAAAAGACTAAAAATCTTCACAAAAAAAGGCGAGTTGAGCTTTTGAAATGTAAAACAAAACCAAATGATTAGATTTGTGTTTAGTATCAACGATGATTAAACCCAAATCCAATAAAATCATTTATGCTTTCTTCTCTTGGTACATAGAGCGGATTATCAAAAGCGATTTTTCGGGTTTTGAGTATAACAAAGTAAACGTTGACCAACGAAAAGCCATACTTTTATTATCCAACCACTTCAGCTGGTGGGATGGCTTTCTAATTTTTTACCTCAACAAAATTTATTTTAAAAAAAAGTTTCATGTCATGGTTTTAGAAGAAACCGCAAAAAAGGTGAGCTTTCTAAAATACTTAGGTGCATTTGGTATTCAGAAAAATGCAAAAAGCTTGCTTGAATCTTTAAATTATGCGGGCGAATTATTAAATAATCCAGATAATTTGCTGTTGATTTTTCCGCAAGGAAAACTACACTCCTTACACAGTAAAACTATTGATTTTGAAAAGGGTGTTCTTCGGATTATTGACGCATCAAAAAAGAATTTTAATTATGTTTTCGCCACTATTTTAACCGAGTATTTCGATCAGCGAAAGCCTAAACTGAAAATTGCCTTACAAAATTGGAAAGCGCCAGAACTTGTAGATTTACAAACAGTGAAAAGCGCTTACAACCAGCATTATGAAACAACCTTGAACCAACAATCAGAAATAACGGTATAAAATGATTTACTTTTTTTATGTAGTATTCTTCTTTCTGATTTTACGTTTTACAGTAACGCTGTTCAACTTTATATCTAATCCCAAATTAACCAACTCCCCAAAAAAATTTAACGATTTAGTTTCTATCTTAATTCCTGCAAGAAACGAGGAAGAAAATATTTTAAAGCTTTTACAATCCATCCATCAGCAAGACTATCAAAATATTGAGGTCATTATTTTGGACGACGCTTCAGAAGACCATACTTATCAAGTAGTTGCCAATTTCTGCACCAACCATCCAAAATTCAAAATTATCAAGGGTGAAAGCTTGCCGAAAGACTGGCTCGGCAAAAACTTTGCTTGTCACCAATTAGCGGAACACGCAAAAGGAGATTGGTTAATGTTTTTGGATGCCGATGAAGAAGTAAAAGACCATTTGATTAATAATACGCTTTACCGCATGCATATTGGTAAACTAAGCTTGCTCAGTTTATTCACCAACCAAATTACACAAACCCTTGGCGAAAAAGCGGTAGTGCCTTTAATGCACTTTTTGCTTTTAAATTTATTACCCCTACGTTTAGTAAAACTATCTAAATTACCATCTCTTGCAGCAGCTAGTGGGCAGTTTATGTTGTTCAGTGCTGCACAATATAAACAGTTTCATTGGCACCAACTAGTAAAAAACAAAGTTGTAGAAGATATTGAAATCATGAAAAAACTGAAGCAAGAAGGTTTAAATGGGGAAGCTTTACTGGCAAACGGATTTATTTTTTGCCGGATGTACAAAAACTACGATGAATGTTTAAGTGGTTTTAGCAAAAACATATTGGCAGGCTTTAACAACAGTATCATTGCTTTAATCATCTACATTATATTTATCGTTTTTGGGCCTTTGTTTATCTTGGCATTCGGAAACTTTCAACTATTTTATTTCGCTTTGACATTGATCATTTTTAGCCGAATTATGATTTCTTATCTTTCGGGCCAAAATGTGTTTGTAAACGTATTGTACCACCCCATTCAAATGTTAAACTTACTTATTTTAGCCTTTTTGTCTATCAATCAATCTTTGGGTAATAAAATAAGTTGGAAAGGCAGAACCATCAACACATGAAGTATTTAGACAAAATAGGTTTATCAAAAATCTTTATCATCATTTTTCACGCTGTAGGTTTTGTAGGATTTACCCTTCCTCACTTGCATGATTTTTTTATCTCTTTTGTGCCGTTTCATTTATTGTTAATGGCAAGCATTCTACTGGTTAACCAAAAAGAATTTAACAAACAATTTTGGTTGTGCTTAGGCTTTGTTTACTTAAGTGGCTATTTGGTAGAAGTTGTAGGCGTTTCTACGGAAGCAATTTTTGGAACCTACAATTACGGCGAAACATTAGGTATTAAAGTAGCACAAGTACCTCTGCTAATTGGTGTAAATTGGGTTATTTTAGTTTTTTGCGTAGGTGCGGTTTTAAAGAAATATTTTAAGCATATGCGTAATCTAAAATCATTGATAGGTGCAGCTATCTTGGTTTTTGTTGATTTTTTGATCGAACCTGTTGCAGTACGTTTTGATTATTGGAGTTGGGCAGATAGTGTCATTCCGTTGCAAAACTACATTGCTTGGTTTTTTGTTTGCTTTATTTTACTAAGGGTTTATTATCAGCTGGATTTTCGAAAATCAAACCCTGTAGCTTTAACTTTATTAATTAGCCAGGTGCTGTTTTTTATTGGCTTAAATGTTACGGCACTCTGACTTAACTTTTTATATTTTTGTAGAAAATAATATCAAATGGAATATAATTTAAAAGTTTCTATTGACAATGATTCGGGATTTTGTTTCGGCGTAGTTTACGCTATTGATATGGCAGAAGAAATTCTTGAAGAAGATGGATATTTATATTGTTTAGGAGATATTGTTCATAATGATGAAGAAGTACTAAGGCTAAAACAAAAAGGGCTAAAAATTATCGATAACGAAGAACTCAAATCTTTATATAACGAGAAAGTATTAATTAGAGCACATGGCGAAGCACCTGAAACTTATAGGGTTGCTTTGGCTAATAATATCATTTTAATTGATGCATCTTGCCCGGTAGTTTTAAAACTGCAAAATCGTATAAAAACCACGCATGACGCTAAAGAAAAGGTGTTGATTTTTGGAAAACATGGTCATGCAGAAGTAATTGCGTTACAGGGACAAACAAATAATGAGGCTTTGGTTTTTCAAGATTTGTCCGAGCTTGACGGCGTGGATTTACCAAAATCATTTACACTTTACAGCCAAACCACCAAATCGACCCATAAATTTTACGAAATTAAAAATCAGTTGATTGCTCGTGGTCATGATATTAAAGCCAACGATACCATTTGCCGCCAGGTATCTAACCGGGACAAAGAACTCCCAAATTTTGTGAAGAAGTTTGATAAAATCGTTTTTGTTTCGGGCAAAAAATCATCAAACGGAAAGGTGCTTTACGAGGTTTGCAAAAAGCATAACCCAGCAACCTACTTTATCAGTAAACCCAATGATTTAGAGACTGCAATGTTTAATAAAGGCGATAAAATTGGTATTTGTGGCGCAACATCAACCCCAATGTGGTTAATGGAACAGGTAAAGGAAGTTTTAGAAACCTATTAGGTTTATTTGGGCGGTTCCCCGATAAAAAAGCGGGGCGGGCTTTACGCTCATACGGTTTGCCAAAACACAAAGCCAAAACACGGCCTTAATCACAAGGCCGGTATCCGCTTTAATCCCTAACGCAAATTATCATCATAAAAAATTAAGACTTGAAAAATAACCGCGGAATATATATGGCATTACTAATCATTTTTTTATGGATGCTTAGTATTACGATGCTAATGCGTTTTGATTTCAGCTTCACAAATCCTTTAGTGTATGTTTTTGTTTTGATACAAATGCATTTATATACCGGGCTTTTTATAACCGCACATGATGCTATGCATGGTACGGTTGCACCCAAAAGCAAAAAATTGAATAATTTTATTGGCCAAGTTTGCACTTTGTTTTATGCCGTTTTCCCTTTCCAAAAACTAAATACTGAACATCATAAGCATCATCAATTTGTACATACAGAACAGGACCCCGATTATTACGAAGGCAACTTTTTAAAATGGTATTACCAGTTTATCAAACAATACTTAAGCTGGTGGCAGGTGGTAGCAATGGCTATTATTTACAACGTATTAAAAATCTATATCCCAGAAAAAAACCTTTTAATGTTCTGGGTTGTTCCATCTTTGTTAAGTACGTTACAATTATTTTATTTTGGCACTTATTTACCGCACAAAGGCGAACATCAAAATATTCATCAATCAAAAACACAGACAAAAAATCATATATGGGCTTTCTTTACTTGCTATTTTTTCGGGTATCATTATGAGCACCATGAATCGCCAGGAACACCGTGGTGGAAGCTTTGGCAAGTAAAAGAAAATATTACAGATACAAATAATGGGTAAAAAAGGAATTCTATTGGTAAATCTGGGTACGCCAGATAGTCCTTCAACAGCAGATGTAAGAAAATACCTCGATCAATTTTTAATGGACGAGCGTGTAATTGATATTAACGCGTTTAACCGTACGCTTTTAGTAAAAGGAATTATTGTTCCTTTCCGAGGCCCAAAATCGGCAAAAATCTACAAAGAAATTTGGACAGAAAAAGGTTCACCGTTATTGATTTATGGCAATAGCGTTCGTGATGCCGTTGCAAAAAAACTGGGTGATAATTATCAAGTAGAATTGGCAATGCGTTACCAATCGCCATCAATTCCCGATGCTTTAGAAAGGTTGAAGCAAGCAAAAGTAGATAGCATTAAAGTAGTTCCATTGTTTCCGCAATATGCTTCGGCATCAACCGGTTCTGTACACCAATTGGTTATGGAAATAATAAGCAAATGGCAAGCTATTCCCGCTTTAAGCTTCGTTAATAGCTATTACGATCATCCCGGAATGATTAAAATTTTTGTAGATAATGCTAAGAAATACCTCGACCAAAAGTGGGATCATATTTTATTCAGTTTCCATGGTATTCCGCAAAGGCAAATGCGTAAAGCAGATGTTTCTGGCCAGCATTGTTTAAAGGTCGATAATTGTTGCGCTACACTAACCGAAAACAATAAGTTTTGTTATACCGCCCAATGCAATAATACAGCACAATTAATTGCTAAAGAATTAAATTTGACTGATAAAGATTATACGCTTTGTTACCAGTCACGTTTAGGAAACGACCCTTGGATGCAACCTTACACCAGCGTTGTGCTTAAAGATTTAGCCGAAAAAGGCGTAAAGCGTCTTTTAGTATTATGTCCAGCTTTTGTTGCAGATTGTTTAGAAACCCTTTACGAAATCTCTGTTGAGTACCAAGAAGAGTTTGTAGAATTGGGGGGCGAAAAAGTACAATTGGTGGAAAGTTTAAATGATAACCCAGCATGGATTGATGTTTTAGAAGATATCATTTTGAATAAATAAAGAAATATTTCTTGATTACCGAGAAACATTTCTTATATTAGAATTGTAATAAGAAAGGTAATCATGGCAAAATCAGTTAAAAAGATAAAAATGTATGCAGAAAGTGCAGACATAGCTACAAATATGGTTGCAGAAACTATTGCCGTTTACGGTAATATGTACGCCAACCCAATTAGCATTTTATCTAATGCTAAAAAAGGCTTAAAGGCAAATGCGGCTTTAGATTTTATTTCTGTCTCTGGTTTTACGTATGATCAATTCCAAGAAACTTTTAAAACTACGGTAAAAACTATCCAAAACTATGTGGTACAGGATTTAAAGCTTGATGCCGTTTTGAGCGAAAAACTTTTGAAATCGTTCTCATTATATAATTTAGGTATCGAAGTGTTTGGCAGTGCATCAGCTTTTCATCAATGGCTAAATGTACCAGCATACGGTTTAGGCGAACAAATACCCTTTAATCTAATGGATACAATTACGGGCATCACACTGATAGAAGATGAGCTCAACCGCATTGCTTACGGCGATTTAGCGTAAGCATGCAGGTTTACAGAATTACACTTGCAAAGTTTGCTGATTCTTTGCAAGCATCTGGCAGACCGGCAAGATGGAACGGCAGTCAAGTCAAAGTAATTTACACTTCGTCATCACAGTCTCTATCTTGTTTAGAAAATGTTGTTCATAGAAGCTCTTTGGGTTTAAATCAAAACTTCCGCTTATTGGCTATCAACATTCCACATGACTTAAAAATTATTGAAATAAAATTAAACGATTTACCATTAAATTGGCAAGACTACGAACAGTTTCCTTTCACACAAGACATCGGCAACAATTGGATCGATAAAAATGAAACGGCTGCTCTGCAAGTTCCATCAGCCATCCTCTCTCAAGAATGCAATTATCTATTGAATCCAAATCATCCCGATTTTTCTAAAATTAAGCTGTTATTAAATGAACCTTTTAGGTTTGGTAATAGGATAAAATCATAGCTCATTTTATTTCTTGAAAGATAAAGTTAGAGTAAATAACAAAAAACAACATTCCGGAACATTACAAATCTTCCTTTGATTGTCTGTTTCATTAGAAGCTTTAAAAAATCATGCTCCAGAGCATTCAAGTGACTACTTAAGACTTTTTTACAAGTTTAACCATGCTTTACTGGCATGGTTTTGAACTCTATTGTTTTAAATACTCTATTTTAAAGAGTAACTAAAACTATAATTATGAAAAAGACCTTAATCATGTTATTTGCAGTAAGTTTAGGATTTGCAGCAAGCGTAAACGCACAAGAAGTTAAAACCGATAAAATCAAATTTGGTATTAAAGCTGGTGGAAATTTAATGACTCTAGGTAAACTTAAAGTAGGAAACGAAGATTATAAGTACAATTACCAACCAGGTTTTACTGCCGGTCTTTTTTCTGAAATACCTTTAGGTGGGAAACTAAAGTTTATTCCGGAAATAAATTATTCCCAAAAAGGAGCTGATGTTGAAGGAACTGCACCAGTTATTGGGAAAGTGAAGTTAGAGACTAGAATCGATTATTTAGACATTCCAATTGCTTTTGGATATGAAGTAGCTCCAAAATTTAATGTTTTTGCTGGTCCGCAAGTATCGTTTTTACTAAGTCAGAAAACCAAGTCTTATGCTAACGGAACTAAAATGGACGAAACTACAGATACCAAAGATTTTGTTAAAGCGATTGCAGGCGGTGTTGTAGGTTTAGCTTATGATTTTACGCAAAACATAAACATGAGTGGTCGTTACATGACAGATTTTCAAAAAGGAGCTAATAAGGACGATCCTAATTTCGACAAAACCAAAAACAGCGGATTCGCTTTGACCTTAGGATACAAATTCTAAATTATCAATATTCATATCAACAGCCATGATTAACGTCATGGCTGTTTTTTTGTGTTTAAATGCCTGATTAAATCCTTCAGTCTTTTTACAAAAACATTACATGCTAAGCGTTTAAGGAAACGTGTATCAAAAATTTAAATCCTAACTTTCCACTTAAATTTTTTCATATGAAATTAAGCTTTAAGATTCTTAGCGTAGGTTTTTTACTTACCGTTTTTACCGCATCAGTAAATGCACAGGCATTAATGCCACAACCAAGTTCTGGACAAACAGTTATCCAAGATTTTGGATTAGGTAAAATCACATTAAATTATAGCCGCCCTGTTGCAAACGGACGTCAGATTTTTGGTGGTTTGGTACCTTATAATGAAATTTGGCGCACAGGAGCTAATACTGCAACTACGATAACCTTTACAGATGAGGTTACTTTTGGAGGAACAGCTATAGTAGCGGGTACGTACGCTTTGTTTACCATCCCTGGAAAAACAGAATGGACAGTAGTTTTAAATAAAGCCGCTAATCAATGGGGTGCATATAGCCACAAAGATGCGGACGATGTTGTTAGGGTTAAAGTAAAGCCCGCCAAAACTTCAGCAAACGTAGAAGCTTTTACTATTCAGTTTAACAATGTAAAACCTGGTACGCTGGACTTAAATATTGCTTGGGATGATACCCAAGTAAGCGTTCCGTTGATGGTTGATTATGACACGAAGGTTATGGCGAACATTGCAACAGCAATGAACGGCGAAAAGAAACCTTACTTTGCTGCAGCACAATACTATTTCACAAATAACAAAGATTTAAAGCAGGCATTGACTTGGGTTAAAGAAGCTGAAAAAACTGATACAAAAGCACCATGGATTAAACTATGGAAAGCTAAGATTGAGTTAAAAATGGGTGATAGAACTGGCGCTAAAAAATCTGCTACTGAAGGTTTAGCAATTGCTAAAGAAATTGACAACTCAGAATATGTTAAACTAAATCAAGCGTTCTTAAACGATTTGAAATAATACAGTTTCTCTAAAAAAATTAAAGCTCCCCTAAATAAAAGGGAAGCTTTTTTATGCTTACAACATTCGTTTTTCTAATCTAATTGATAGGCCACTACTGAGTTCGTTAAAAAAGTAGGCACATACAGGATGTTTTTTTTCGCATCAAAACCAATATCAGCTGTATTGATTTTCTCTGCTCGGCTATCCATCAACATATCAAAAGTACCATCAGCTTTAATGTGATAAATTAAACCTACCCAGCAGGTCGCAATAAATTCTCCTTTTTTATAAGGTTCCAAACCATCACCACCGGCAGCCAAGCCACTTGCTATAGTTTGTTGTGCTTTGTTTTTTCCGATTTTTACCAAATTTGGACCACTTAAAACATAAAGCTCATCATCAACAAACTTAAGTCCGTTTGCATTTTTAACGTCATCTAAAAATACTTCCATTTTATCGCCAACAACCTTATAAACCTTACCTAATCTTGTATCAGAAACAAAAACTTCTCCTTTATTATTGATTGCGATATCATTTAAAAAAACAGCTTCGTCTATCTTCACTTTGCCCTCAACCTTAGCGGATTTTACATCAATTTTAACTACCTCGTTAATATCGGCCACATAGAGTTTGCCTTTGAAATAACCTAAACCTTTGGGGGCGTTTAAACCAGTAACCCAATTTTTATTAACTACCGTTCCGTCGTCTTTTAAAATGGCAATCCCGCCTATTCCATCTGCTTTAGAACCATCACCGTCAATCAAGGAAACGTATAATAAATCGCCTAACGGTAAAACAGATTCTGGAGTTGCTAGATCTGTGGTTTCCCAGATTTTTGTAAGCTTTAGCTGAGCATTTACTTGGCAAGTAACCAATGTAAACAACAATAAAAAAATGTGTTTCATTTTAAATTGATTAAGATTTATAATTTCTACCTGCTAATTTAAACATAAACAACAGGGTTTGGATTAATAATTGTTTAACTTAAAGTCTATTAATTTTTTTATGAAAATAACTTTTCACGGCGCTGCGCAGACGGTAACTGGCAGTAAGCACCTTATAACACTTAATAACGGAACTCAGATTCTGTTAGATTGCGGACTTTTTCAAGGCCATGGTTCAGATACTGATGAGATGAACCGCGATTTTGGTTTTGATCCAAAAGCGGTAGATTATTTAGTACTCTCCCACGCTCATATTGACCATTCTGGCTTAATCCCCAGGTTGGTAGCACAAGGTTTTAAGGGTGACATTATTTGCACTCCTGCAACCTTTGCGCTTTGCAAAATATTATTGGAAGACTCCGCCAGAATCCAAGAGAATGACATTCGCTACGCTAATAAAAGAAGATCAAAACACGGTCAAAAACTTTTTGAACCATTATATACCACCCAAGACGCACTTGCTGCTTTAACGCATTTCAAAAAAGTAAAATATAGCACCGTTTACGAATTAGAAGATGGTATAACCGTAAGTTTTGAAGATGCAGGTCACATCATTGGTAGTGCTTCTGTCCATTTGAACATCAAAGAAAACGGCAAACTAACTCGAGTATCTTTTAGCGGAGATGTAGGTAGATACAAAGATCTAATTTTAAAAGCACCAAGCCAGTTTAGACAGGCAGATTATATTTTATTGGAATCGACCTATGGTGATAGTTTACATGAGGACGCAAACCCAGCTGCAGAAAAGCTTTTACAGCTGATTAAAGAAACCTGTGTAAAACAAAAGGGAAAATTAATTATACCGGCATTTAGCGTTGGGCGTACGCAAGAGCTCCTTTACTCTTTAAACAGTTTAGAACTTGCCGGCAAGTTACCTGATGTCAAATATTACGTAGATAGTCCCTTATCAGAGAAAGCAACCATGGTTGTAAAATCTCATCCTTGGAACTTTAACGAAACCGTACAAGAGGTTTTAAAAGTTGATGATGATCCTTTCGACTTTAAAGGTTTGCATTATGTGGAAGACGCCGAGGAGTCGAAAGCTTTGAACTCGGATTCCTCACCAATGGTTATCATATCATCTAGCGGTATGGCAGAAGCAGGACGTGTAAAGCACCATATTAAAAATAACATCGAAAACCCAAATTGCGCTATATTAATGGTTGGTTATGCTGAACCCTCTTCGTTGGCAGGAAGATTAAAAAACGGTGTTAACCCGGTTGCGATTTTTGGTGACTATTATCAGGTAAATGCAAAAGTAGCATCGCTACAATCAATGAGCGCACACGGAGATCAATCAGATTTGATACAGTTTCTAAACGGTCAGGATAAAGAGATACTTAAGAAAATATTTTTGGTACACGGGGAATTTGATACGCAAAATAATTTTAGATCCGCACTTAATAAAAGAGGTTACCATGATGTAGAAATCCCAAAAAGACACCAGAGTTTTGAGCTTTAAAGGATTAGACTAGCTGTTGAGCAATAAGAAATCAACGACATCTTGAAAAAATTGATATAAATATTGATTAGCCGTAATTAAAATGAAGTAAAATAACATAGAAAACTTTCAAAAAAACCATTTCCGATTTTTGGTTTTTTTGTAGTTTAAATGAGCTAGTTCATCAATTAATTTTAAAGAAAATTCTTCACCATCGGGGTGCAGCATTTGCCAAATTTTATTCCAACCTAAAAAACCACCTATATTTCTATCGTCGATAAATATGTCAGCTAAGATTTTACGGCTGTAATTTAGTTCCTTTGTTTCGCCTGGGTAGGTTTCATTAACGGCGTAAAAAACTAGCCCGTTTGACGCACAAAAATCTACTGCATTTTTTAAATATTCACCCTCTCTGTAAGTCCACAAAACTAACCGATGCCCTTTTTTTTGTAATTCTTTGAGCGTTGCGAAAGCAAAAAGCATTTCTTTTCCTATCTCTGGATATGCATGTTCAACAATGGTCCCATCAAAATCAATCGCTAATAACTTTCCGTCTTTATCAATCATCGTTTGAAATTCTATTTTTAAAGAAAGTCCTAAAATGAAGTTTTTCCTTTTGTCTATTGATAATTAGCCTTGCAATAGTTTCTCCTGCTGTTTCGACTTTAGCGTTTTCAACCAGTGCTGCGACAGCTTTATCCTGTGATATATCTATCCGGTATAAAGTGGAGATTAATTTATTAAAATCTTTTACAATCAAATCGTTAAGATAAACAGAAAGCTTTTTTTCCAAAATAAAATTGTCTTCTTCAAAAACTCCATTATCAAGTCCAAGTGTCTGCAATGCTGATACTAACACTTCTTTATGTTGATCTTCTTCACTCATGCTTAAACGTTTTCCATTGGCCAGTTGTAAATAATCGGGATGCCTGTGGCAATTTCTCTTTCAAATATTTGAGTTGGAGAGAGTTCTTCTAAGTACATAATTAATGCTCTTAAGCTATTTCCATGAGCCACAACCAGCGTAGTTAGGCTCTTATCTAAATCTTTTTTAATGTGTTCTTCAAAATAAGGTATAACCCTATCGTAGGTATTTTTCAAACTTTCGTCACCCGGGGGCGGAATATCAAAAGACCTACGCCATATATGGACTTGCTCTTCACCAAATTTAGCAGCCGTATCACTTTTATTTAGCCCTTCTAAATCGCCCTAACCACGTTCATTTAGCACCTTATATTCTATCACCGGCAAGTTTTGTAAACCAGCAATTTCTTTGATAATTTGATACGTATGTTTTGCTCGCAATAAAAATAAAGTGTACACAATATCAATTTTAATTGCTTTTAATTGCTCTCCTGCTCGCTGTTCTTCTTTTACACTAGCATCCGTCAAATCTATATCTTGCCAACCAGTAAATCGGTTCTTCAGGTCCCATAACGATTGTCCGTGGCGAACAAGAACTAATTTAGTCTGCATTTTCTTTTGGTTCAAGACTCTTTTGTTTGATAAAGTGATATAGCAAACGTACGCCAACAGCAGTTGCACCAATTTGCTTATATCCTTTGTTTTCTTTGATAAAAGCTGCGCCAGCAATATCCAGATGAATCCACTTATAGTCCGTAAAGTGCTCTAGAAACTTACCAGCTGTACTTGCCCCTCCAACTGAGCCACCAATGTTTTTTAAGTCGGCAACATCACTTTTTAACAGCGCTTCAAACTCTTCCCAAAACGGAAGCTCAATCAATCGTTCGTAAGTACTTTCTCCAGATTGCTTTAGTAAACGTAGTTCGGTTGTTGTATTTGCAACAGCAGCAATGCCGTATGGGCCAGTAATTGCTGCAGCAGCTCCGGTAAGGGTAGCTAAATCAATAACCAATTCTGGTTCAAACCGCTTTGCGTAAGTTAATGCATCTGCTAAAACAAGCCTTCCCTCGGCGTCAGTATTTTGTACCTCAACGGTCGTTCCGTCCATCATCGTAATGATATCATCTACCACCATCGCATCAGCGCTAATCATGTTATCCGTAGCGGGAATTAAACCAATCACATGATATGGAAGTTTGTTGGCTGCCACTGCGATTATCGTTCCTAAAACGGCTGCTCCGCCTCCCATATCACACTTCATCCCAGACATAGAACCGCCCGTTTTTAAAGAGTAACCGCCAGTATCAAACATCACTCCTTTACCCACTAACACTAGTGGCTTTTTATTGACGGCATTTTTTGGATTATAATTTAAAATGTTGAACGAAGGTGGCGTAGTTGAACCTCTATTAACAGACAACAAACCACCCATTTTTAATTTAGCAATCTGTTGTTTATCAAGAATCTCAGTACTAAAACCATAGTCTTTACCCGCTTGTACCACTCTTTTTGAAAACTCAAGTGCGTTTAAATGGTTCAAAGGTTCGTTGACCAAAGTTTTAGCAAATGCACTTGCCTCAACTATTTTTTGAAGCTCGGCTAAGGTTTCTTTAGCAAATGCTTGCTCAGCTATGTAAACACTGATTGGCGTTAAGGATTCCTGCTTTTTATGCTTGTTAAAAATATAGCTGGCTAAACTCATCCCTTCTAAAAAAGCGAATTTGCCATCTTTCGTTAAGGCTTTTAGTCCTCTTAAATAAACCTCGTCAATTTGCTCTTTTACTAAACTTTTGTACAATGCAGCACCCAAGTTTCTATACTTTTCCGCATCGCTTTCTTTATTAATAGTTGTTAAGAAGTGTTTAGCAGCTCCAAAAACGGAAAGTACTAAATCCTCTTTTTCTATTAATGCTTTACTTAATTTATCAGCTAAAACAGCTTTAAGCTTAAGTTTATCTATTTGCGTTTGGTCAGAAACCAAATAGATTTTAGACACATTTTTATCAGACTGTTTGTTTTCTTTGAACGTTAAAAACTTAATATTCGAATTGTTATTTGCTTCCATTTTGCTTTTTCAATATTGTGCTCAGCGTTTCTCACCGTGGCTTCAACCACAAGCGGTTGGTTCCTCAGTTTGCAACGCATCTAACACCCTTAATACTTTATCAATATTTCTACCAACATTCATCGGGTAAACGCTCAACCCTTGACTTGTTCCTTCTGGATTTATGATAAACGTAGCCCGGTATGCTACTTTTTCCTGGGTGTCTAAAATGCCCATTTATTCTGCTAACGACTTTGAAGTATCAGCCAGCATGGGTATTGTTAGGTTTGCCAAGCCCTAATGTGCTTGTATCCAGCCAAGGTGCACAAATTCAGAATCAGTAAATGGGCTAATAACTATTGCATTTCTCTGATTAAAGTAAGCTTCTTGATTGTTAAACGCGATGATTTCTGTTGGACAAACAAAGGTAAAGTCTTTAGGCCGCCAAAACAACACTGCGCATTATCCAGAAGAAAATAGTTTTCCTCTGAATCACTCAAAGAATTGTATTTTTACCACAATGAAAGTTATTCATCTAAACACGTACGATGGAAATGGTGGCGCAGGAAGAGCCAGTTATCGCTTAAATAATGCGCTAAAAAAAGCAGGCATTGAAAGTGATTTATACACTTATATAAAGCTTGGTAAACGAGATGACATCCAAGCTTTATATCCAGAACCTATTGATCAATTTTTTGCGACGTTAAGAATTCTTGCAGAACGGTATTTACCTCGTTTTTATGAGAAGGATTTAAAATTGCCTTTCTCTCTTTCTTTTTTCGGGAAGGATATTCACCAACATCCCGCTCTTCTAAAGGCAGATATTATTCATTTACATTGGATTAATCATGGTTTCTTAAATCCAGCTGATTTAGCAAAATTGGCATTATTAAACAAGCCCATTGTTTGGACCATGCATGATAGCAATACTTTTACCGGCGGGTGCCATGTACGTTTCGATTGCAAAAACTATATGGCAAATTGTGGATTTTGTCCGTTGTTAAAAGATCCCGAGGCAGACGATATTTCCCACAAGATTTGGGAGCGGAAAAAAGAAGCTTACCAAAAAATGAATGCACAGTTCATTAGTCCGAGTAAATGGCTAGCAAAATCTGCTAAAGAAAGTGGTCTGTTAAAGAACAAACCGATTCATACAATCCCTAATACCTTAGAAACTGACCTATTTAAACCTTTTGATAAGCAAGTTGCCAGAGAAAGTTTAGGCTTAATGCCCGATGATTTTATATTGTTGAGCGGATTTATGCCATCAAAAAAAGATGCACACAAAGGCACTGCTTATTTAATTGATGCTATTAATTTATGGTTATCCCAAAACCCTGAACTAGCTGACAAAGTAACCTTGGTAGTTTTTGGCAACAGAAATAAACAATTGCCGTCTCCATTTAATATCCCAGTAAAGTTTTTAGGCACTATTAATAATGATGAGGCTTTAGCACAGGCTTACTCCGCTGCTGATGCTTTTTTAACCACGTCGTTAGAAGATAACTTACCCAACACCGTAATGGAAAGTTTGGCTTGCGGAACTCCTGTGATATCGTTTACAACTGGTGGAATACCCGATATGGTTGACCATCAAAAAAACGGTTATTTGGCAAAGTATAAAGACGCCGATGATTTTATGAACGGCTTAAACTGGATTTACAATCACCCAAACAGATCTATTCTGAATGCAAACGCCAGAGAAAAGGTAATGACTCACTTTAGCGAAGCAAAGATTGCTTCAGACCATATCAGTTTATACCTGTCTTTACTTAACAACGGCAATGGAAACGTTTAAACCTATTTTATCGGTAATTACGGTTGTTTACAACAATGTAAATGATATTGAAAGAACCATTAAATCGGTAATTAACCAGAGCTATAGCAAAATAGAGTATATTATTATTGATGGGGCGAGTAAAGACGGCACTTTAGCAGTTATTGAAACTTACAAGACCAAGATCGTTAAAATGATCAGCGAAAAAGATGATGGTATTTACGATGCAATGAACAAAGGTTTGGCTTTAGCCACTGGAGATTATGTTTTGTTTATGAATTCGGGAGACGAAATCTATGAAACTAATACCGTTGAAAATATTTTTGCCACCGCCGCTGGTGCTGATATTTATTATGGCGAAACAGAAATGTTGAATGCTAATTTACAAAGCGAAGGAACCCGGCGCCACAAAACTCCTAAAAAACTGACCTTAAGTAGTTTTAAATATGGCATGTGCGTAAGCCATCAGGCTATTTACATCAAAAGATCACTTACCCAACCCTATAATTTAAACTACCAGCTTAGCGCAGATATTGATTGGATTTTAAGTGCGCTTGCCAAAGCAAAAACGGTAGTTAATGTAAATTTCTATGTCACCAAGTATTTAATGGGTGGTATGTCAAAACAAAAGCACCTGCAGAGTTTAAAAGAACGTTTTAAAATATTCAGCCATTATTTCGGCATAGTTCCAAATATTTTGAACCACGGCATAATTTCGCTACGCCTTCTTATTTACTACCTACAACACAATAAAACGAACGACTAACACGTTTCATTACCAATAGCTTTAAACGCAGAAAATCCCGATCTTTTTGAATCGGGATTTTCCATTATACTGGTTAGTTTAAGCTGGTTGCTTACGGGCGATCTCGCGGTAGATCGCTATTGCTAGAATTAAAGATAGGAGAATAGATCCGAATAATGAAATATTTTCTCCTAAAAAATATGAAGTTGGCTCAAATTTCCACTCAATTTTATGGTTTCCGGCTGGTAAAACTGCTGCTCTTAAAAGATAGTTAGCTCTAAAATACGGCTTTTCTTCCCCATCAATGTACATATTCCATCCTTTAGGATACCAAATCTCCGAAAAAACAGCAACTACATTTTTATCTACAGAATATTCATATTTTAATAAATCTGGGTGGTAACTTGTTAACTTAATTTGTCCATTTTCAGGAATTCCAACTTTTTGTTCTTCAATCTGGCTTTTAAATTCTTTGTTTACAATCGCTTCTTTCTGAGGGTCGAAAGAACTAATGGCCTGCATTTCCTGATCATTATTTTCAGCATATTGCACACTTTGTACAAACCAAGCGTGACCGCAGGCTGTACTATTTGCTTGCATACTTGCCGTTTTACCATCCTTACCTGTGGTGATAAAGTATTTGGTGTTAAGCATATCTAACACATCTTGGTTCATACTGCCTGTAAACTGCTTATCAACCACCTCTTGGAAACGTTTGAGCTTTGCAGCATGGTAACCTCCAATAGTTTTATGGAATGCAGTAGCATCTGCACTTTGGAAAGTTGGGATGGATAAATCTAATACTCTAAAGTCTGGGTCACGATCTCTTAAAATAAACTCGTCAACTTCACGTGGTTGTGCTTGTTGGTTCATAATCGCTTTAGCCACAAACTTATCGTCATTTAAATAACGTTTATCTAATGACCATAAATCAGTTAAAATAATTAAACCGATAATAATAAGTCCAATTGGTTGAGCGATTTTTTTATTGATTAAAGCCCAGAGAACACCTACACCCACTATAATAAATAGTATCGATCGTATTGCATCTGCTCTAAACAGCGAAACCCGATCATCCACTAAGGCGCCAGCTATACTCGCTCCAAAACTACTATCACCGCCAGCCATTTGGTTAAGTTGCGAAAGAAAATCTTGGTGATTATCTGCTTTAAAGCTAAACAGCAAAGTAGGAACAGCTAATAAAACAACCAATATACCTAAAACGATGTAGGCACTGGTTTTTAATTTCTTTGTTATCTCCTTTAAATCGGCGGTTGGCTTGGTTGCTTCAAAAATTGCTAAACAAGCCAATATTGGTACGCAGAAACTCGCAATTACCAAGTTAAACTCTACTGACCTAAACTTATTGTAAAGCGGGAAATAATGAAAAAACAGATCAGAAACTAAACTGAAGTTTTTGCCGAAAGCCAATAGAATACTCAATGCCGTAGCGCTAATCAGCCACCACTTAAATCTCCCTTTTACCACAAACAATCCAAAAACAAAAAGGAATAATACAAAAGCTCCAAAATACCACGGACCAGATGTGAAAGGCTTTGGACCCCAATATACTGGCATTTGTTGTGCAAAACCAGCCGCTTGGCTAGCATCTGCACCTTTAGTTAACAAAGCTTTTGCAACGTTTGATTTATCATCAAGCATTGGCATTGAAGCACCGCCGTAAGCATTGGGAACTAATAATGTAATAGTTTCGCCAACACCTTGACTCCATTGGTAGGCGTAATCTTTATCTAAACCATTACTTGGTTGTGCACTATCTGTGGTGATATTTGACTTACCACGGGTAGAAAACTTACTGTATTCGTAAGTAGTCCACAAGGTCCCGGCATTCACTAAAATTCCTAAAACAACCGTTAGTGCCAGCACACCAACGGATTTGCCAAACGATTTAAGCGTTTTGTTTTTGTAGGCGTGAAAACACTCAATGCCTATTAAGATTAACAAAGCGATAAACAAATAGTAAGTCATTTGAATATGGTTTGCCCTAATTTCCAAGGATATAAACAGCGCCGAAATTGCAGCACCTAACCAAAATCTTCCTCTTAAAGTGAGTATAACTCCCGTTAGAATCATTGGGAAAAATGAAATCGCCATAGCTTGGTTACTATGGCCAGCTTCTATAAAAATGAAATTATAGGACGAGAATCCAAAAGCTATGGCACCCACCGCAGCCAACCACGGACTCATACCGAGTACAATCAGTAAAAAATACGTCCCGATAAGGTATAGCAAAACAATATCGACAGGATTTGGCGAAGAAGCCTTGATAAAAGAAATGATGTGTGTAGTTATGTTTTTGGGGTATTTTAACCAGATTTGGTAAGTAGGCATTCCACCAAACATGCTATTTGTCCAAAGCGGAGCTTTACCGTCTAATTTATTGTATTTCATGATTTCACTTTGTGTAGCACCCGCCTTTTGAACGTCGCTTTGCATTAACACCTTACCTTGAAAAGCAGGGGTGAAATACACAAAACATAAGATTACAAAAAACAAGATGATACCGATATGGATACCATTTCTTTTAAACCAATTCGCCATTTTAACTTAAATTATTGAGCATCAAAAATAGGAATATCCTCGGGCAAATGAAATCTATTATTTTTTGCCAGATTTAGGATGGTAAAATGGGATTTTGGGAAGCGAAAATTAAGTTGAATTAGATATTGAGAGTTGGTTCACTTTAACGCAGGGTCCTTTAGGAGAGACCCCGCGTGGACAATATTTATTCTGAAAGATGCGAGTTAAAAGATCTCACATATAATTCTTTTGTAGTATTCTTTGATCTATTTCTGCGTTATCCCTTATCGTCGATACAACTATACTTTACGTTTTTTGTTTAAGTTTTTTACTTGAAAAAAAAATCATAAAAAATCCTTTAGCTTTTAAACTAAAGGATTGAATATTATAAAATATAAATTTTATTTAAATGCTTCTAAAGCATTGTGGATTCTATGTACTGTTTCTTTAACTCCAATTTGTTTAGCAATATCAAAAACCTGAGGTCCAAACTTACCACCAACCAACATGATACGGAACGGAAGCATTAATTCACCTACTTTTATTCCTTTTTCTGTGGCTAAGTCTTTAAAAATTTTCTCTAGCTCTAACCCATCCAAAGCTTCCTTTTCTTTGATTTGATTTGCAAACTCTTGGAAAAATGCGTCTTTATCTGTACTCCATTTTGGTTTTACCGAATTGGTATCCCATTTATCTGGCGCAATAAAGAAAAACGACGCTTGTTCATAAAAATCCGGTAGCAATACGCAACGTTCTTTTACCATTTCAATCACCTCTAAAAGGTAGTTATCATCAGGAGTGTTGATGCCCTTATGTTGTAAAAATGGTTTTACGTGGTTTAATAGATGCTGAGATGTACTTGCTTTAATCCATTCGGCATTGTACCATTTTGCCTTTTCGTAATCAAATTTTGCACCTGCTTTATGTATTCTATCTAAAGAGAATTTCGCAATTAGCTCTTCCATCGTAAAGATTTCCTGATCGGTACCGTCATTCCAACCCAACATGGCAAGCATATTTATAAAACCTTCTGGTAAAAATCCTGCTTCAATAAATCCTTCACTTTTTTTACCACTAGCTTTATCAATCCAGTTGATTGGGTAAACTGGGAAACCAAAACGTTCGCCATCGCGTTTACTTAACTTGCCGTTTCCGTCTGGTTTTAAAATCAACGGTAAATGTGCCCATTTTGGCATTTCATGGGCCCAACCAAAATATTTCCAAAGTAAAATATGTACCGGTGCAGATGGTAACCATTCTTCGCCTCTAAAAACGTGACTAATTTTCATCAAATAGTCATCCACTACCACTGCTAAATGGTAGGTAGGCATTCCATCCGCTTTAAGCAAAACTTTATCATCCACTTCGCTACTGTGAAAAGCAATATCTCCACGAATCAAATCGTTAAAAACGATCTGCTCATCATCTGGCATTTTTATACGGATAACATGTGGCGCACCTCCTTTTATTAAGCTCTCTACTGCTTCATGTGGAATGGTTAAAGAGTTTCTCAACTGCTTTCTAGAACTGTGATCATATCTAAAATTTTCAATTACCTGTCTTTTACTTTCTAATTCTTCTGCAGTATCAAATGCGTAATAGGCATATCCGGCAGCAACCAGTTTTTCAGCATACTCCCGATAAATTGATTTTCTTTCACTCTGACGGTAAGGACCATAATCACCACCCTCGCGTATACCCTCGTTAGCTTTAATACCGCACCAGTGTAGGCAAGAGTAAATATAATCTTCGGCATCTTCAACAAAGCGAGTTTGATCTGTATCCTCAATTCTCAAAATAAATTCACCATTATGGTGCTTGGCAAAAAGGTAATTGAACAAAATAGTTCTTACCCCGCCAATATGCAGTCCTCCGGTTGGACTAGGAGCAAATCTAACTCTAACTTTATCTTCCATTTGATGTGTCTTAAAATAAACAGAATTAACAAAAACCATGCTCAATTCTTATACAGCGATAAAGTTAATGTTTATGGAGGTGGAAAAGTAAAAAGTTTAAAGTGGAAAGTTTAAAGTTATTGGCTGTGTAATTAAATAAATTCGATTCCTAGACCAGGTTTTCCTGATATCAAGTAACGACCATCTCTAAATTCAGGAGTTTTAAATGGATTGTTAGCCGTTAAAAATGGGCCGTCCAAATCTGCCCAATCACAAAGTGGCGCAAGTGCTGCACCAGCTAAAGTTGCTATGCTGGTTTCGCTCATGCAGCCGATCAACACTTTTAAGTTGTTGGCTTTTACTGTGGCAATCATTCTAGAAGCTTCGTACATTCCGGCAGATTTCATGAGTTTAACATTGATGCCGTGATAAACTCCGACAGCTTTTTTCACGTCGGGTAATCGCTGTACAGCTTCGTCACCAACCGTTGGTATCGGACTTCTTTCCGTCAACCAAGCATTACCATCAACATCTTCTTTAGGCATTGGCTGTTCAATGAGTTTTACATTTTGGGTGTTTAACCAGTGCGCCATTTCCAAGCCTTTTTCTTTATTTGTCCAGCCTTGATTGGCGTCCACATAAATGGGTAGGTTTGTTATTTTACGGATGGTTTCTATGAGGATTTTATCGGTGTCTCGGCCAAGTTTAACTTTTAGCAATTTAAAACCATCTTTTAAAGCATCATTTACTTTTTGTATGATGATTTTTGGTTCATCAATACCTACGGTATAAGTTGTTTGTGGCATTAAATCTGGCTCAGACCCAAATATTCGGTAGCAGGGTTTGTTTAATAGTTTCCCAGTTAAATCATATAATGCGATGTCAATTGCGGCTTTAATTGCTGGTTGTTCGGGGGCTAAATCATCCAGGTAATTAATGATTTCCTCCATATTGAATGGGAAGGTGAACCTATTAAAATCTATTTTTTTTAGGAATGTTGTCGCCGTTTCGGTGGTCTCGCCCATATATGGAACCATTGATGCTTCGCCGTAACCTGTAAATCCTTCGTGTTGTAGCTCGATGAGCATTAATGGGGTTGACGTTCTGGAAAATTTTGCAATTGTGAACGGGTATTTTAGGGTGAGGTTGAAGGGTTTGTAGGTTAAGTGCATTTGCTTTTTGGCTTGGTTTGGAGTTTAACTGATTTTTAGTAGTTGGTAAAGAAATTACGGTTGGTGTTGTTGCGAAGCCAGCGTGTATTATTTTGGTGAGCAAAATTTGTCTTCTTTCCAGTTTTTAACGTTTGTTGCGATGTAATTTTGAATATTTTCAAACGATTTGGCATTACGAATAATATGATCGTGGAAAAGAGGTTGCCAACCATTTTCAAAACCTAAACGGTTACAATGTTTTGTTACTGCAGATTTATAACTCCAATAACGGATGATATTGAATTTTTTCTTGGATTTTGGAAACGGGTTTGGCCGATGGTTTTTTCGTGGGATGATGGATTGGGTGGGGAATTGGGTGGTGGTGCGACGGGCGTTGCGATGGGCGATTGAGACAAGGCATGCCTTGTCTCTACGTCCGATACGTCCGTTGCATGCAAAATCAAAATACCATGAATATGATTTGGCATTATCACAAATTCGCCCAATCCAATATTTTTCGCATGATTTTTTATTTCATACCAAAAAACTTCGGCCAATATCCCTGCTGGTGATAACTGCATTTTACCTTCAACAATTTCTCCAAAATAATGATATCTATCTTTGGTGCAGATGTTGATGAAATACGATCCTTCGTTGGCGTAATCCCAAGTTTGTAATCTGGCTGACTCTATCCGATACTTGTTTTTAAATAACGTCATGTCTTTATTCTAATGATTTACAATTCTTACGGTTATCTTATTTAGGGTCTTTCAACTTATCAAAGTAAATCTTTTTCTATCGATTCGCAAGCGTCATTTTTTTTAAAATTTTCAAAAGCGTATTTTTACAAAAGATGGGAACCGATTCAAAATTTAACTATCAAACAGTTAAGAAAGTCATTGACTTAATGATGGATAATTTTAAACATCAACCGAGTTTAGAAGAAATTGCAGAACACTTAAACCTAAGTCCCCACGACTTTGAAAAGATTTTTATAGAATGGGCAGGTGTTAGCCTAAAAAGGTTTTCGCAATATCTTAACATCAATTATGGCAAACAGCTATTGAGTAAAAACAACGAATTAAATCTTTTCAGCAGTGCTTCGAATTCCAAATTATCTAGCGCCAGCAAACTATATAATCTTCCTACAAAAATCGAAAAGGTGACGCCTGATGAATATAAAATTGGCGGACAGGCATTGCGCATTAATTATAGTTTTGCTTCCAGTTATTTTGGAGAAATTTTAATTGCCAGCACTGAAAAAGGGATTTGCTACTTAAGTTTTTTTGAGGATAGAAAGGTAGCTCTAGAATTATTAAAAGCCTGTTTTCTTCTTGCAGATTTTACAGAACGTTCAGATGATTTACAACAATCAGCGATTGAAGTTTTGCAGAATAACTTTTCTAATTCAAGGTCTATCAAACTACATTTAAAAGGAACTGATTTTCAACTTAAAGTTTGGGAAGCTTTGCTAAACATTCCGCTTGGTGATTTAAGTACTTATGGAAAAATTGCTTTGGAAGTTGGCTCACCTCATGCGGCAAGAGCAGTTGGAACAGCGATTGGGAGCAACCCTATTGCATTCATCATCCCTTGTCATCGTGTTATACAGAATAGTGGGAAGTTGGGTGGCTATATGTGGGGACTCGAGAGAAAGAGATTGATTTTGGCGTGGGAAGCGGTTAAGATAAATAATAGCCGATAATTACGTTATAGCAAGTTTGCCTCTACGGTCAGGTTCTACCGCTCTAAATGTTATTATTTAAGGCGCTCCGTCCTGTTCAACGATTTGAAACAGTTCACAAATAGGTTTCAAATGCTATAAACAGACTTTGCTTGTGAGATGTCTCGTATCCTCGACATGACGAGAAGTATGGAAATCTCTTAAATAATGACAATGTACCTGCCCTGACGCCGGTCAAACGGTAGTGACTTTTTTTTCGCAAAAATTAACCAAAAGCCCGAGCGAAAGCGAACACGTAAAAGCCTAAAAAAAACAGACAAATTGAATAAGCTGTCGCCTGCGCAAAGTTGCAAAAGAGGCTGTGCTATAAACTTGTTCATTAGTTCCGCAATCGCCATGTGCGAAATTTATACACACTAAAGTTAGTGACTAAGTTGAACTTATAAAAAAAATTAAATTGAAATATTTTTCACCGCAGGGCAAATTCTAATGATAAACTTTGGTTTTGCCCAAAAAAATCTTATGCTTAAAGGCTTCGGAACAGATTTCTCTTTATTTACAATCTATCGGCTGGAACAAAAAGCCTTGCTCAAATTTTATTGCTGAATGATCTTTGAAATAGGTTTTGCCTAAATAAGTTACAATTTCGCCGTAACCTTGTTGTAAGTCGTTTCCTTTTTTAAGGAAGACTAAAGGGTTTTTAGAAACTGTTCCTTCAGCATTGAAAACATAATCTACAAACAGCGTATCGCCACTGAACGAGCCTTTAATATCACCATTGGAATCATCTTTCTCTAAGAAATTGAACGCTAAAGTACCCGCTATCTTACCATCTATATTATCAATAGACATTGCAACCGAATCTTTTCCAGACAAACCTTGGTAACATTGCATCGTCTCTTTTACTACATCTGCTGTGGTCTCTGTTGTGCTTTTAGGCTGGTTTTGATTACAAGCAGTGAATAAGAAAGCTATAGCTGATAAAATACTGATGAAGGTTTTCATGGGAAATTAGTTTGATGTACTCGAAGGTAACGAAATTTACTATTACTTGTTGTAAGTATCTGGGTTTAACGCTTTGGGAGTCCAAGATTGTAAAAACTCTGAAACTAGTTTTACACTGTGCCCATCGCCGTCTTCTAAATAAGCTGAACTTTGCGTGTGAATACGTTTACCATCGGCATCTAAAACTACAAATACCGGGAAACCGAAGCGTTGCGGGTAGCCTAAATTCGCTAATATTTCTTCATTCTTGTTTTCCTTACTGTAGTTTACATGTACCACGATGTAGTTTTGTTTGAGGAGCGTACTAAGTTCCGGGTTTTCGGTTACCAGCTTATTAAAGCGCAAACACCAAACACACCAGTTGCCACCAATTTGCAAAAAAACGTGTTTTCCTTCGACTTTAGCTTTTGCTACCGCATAATCTATATCCTGTTGTGCATTAGCTCCTGGATTGTAAAGCTTTGCTTTAGCTCCAGGTTCTTGTGCAAACAAAGCGCTTGTTCCAAGCAATATAAAAAACGCGAGAAAAACTGATTGGAGTTTCATAAAATAAACTGAATATGAAAAATCTAGATTTGGGCTAAATCGGAAGTCCTAAAAAATAAACTTTAGTTACCTAGTTCTTTAACAGCCAAATAAGCCATTAAACCGGTACTTAAGCCTAGGGAATCTTCTTCAATATCAAAGGTTGGTGTATGTACAGAAGACGTAATTCCTCTTGACTCGCTACGTGTTCCTAAACGGTAAAAGCATGCATCACTGGCTTGTGAGAAGTAAGCAAAATCCTCCGCAGCCATCCAAATATCTAAGTCTAATACATTTTCTTGTCCTAGGTAATCTATCGCAGCTTCTTTCACTCTAGCGGTCAGTTTTTCCTCGTTTACCAAAAATGGGTAGCCTTTATGGATGTCGAAGTCACAGCTTCCACCCATTCCTTCGGCAATGCTTTCTGCCATTTTTTTCATCTTCACGTGTGCTTCTGCTCGCCATTTCTCATTCAGCGTTCTAAAGGTTCCTTCCAGATAAACCTCATTTGGAATCACATTAGTTGCACCGTTCGCAATTACTTTTCCGAAAGATAAAACAGATGGTAAACGTGGGTCGCCAATACGACTAACCAAGGTTTGCAATGCCGTTAAAATATGCGCCATAATAATTACCGGATCCACATTTTGTTGTGGCTGAGCTGCATGGCCACCTTTTCCTTTTATAGTTACATAAATTTCATCAGCAGATGCCATGTATTTTCCAGAACGAACACCAACTTTACCAGCCTCAATAAAAGGCATTACGTGTTGCCCCATAACCGCAGTTGGTTTTGGGTTTTCTAAAACGCCTTCCTGAATCATCAGGTTTGCACCACCTGGTAATTTTTCTTCCCCCGGTTGAAACATCAATTTAATAGTGCCACCAAACTCGTCTTTTAGTTGCGATAGAATACGAGCAGTACCTAACAAAGAAGAAGTGTGTACATCATGCCCACAAGCATGCATTACACCAATATTTTTTGATTTATACTCAACGTCATTTGCTTCTGTAATTGGCAAAGCGTCCATATCTGCTCTTAATGCAATAACGCTATCAGACTTCTTTGTTCCTGTTAAAAGCCCTACAACACCCGTATTAGCGATATCTTGATGAGGAATTCCAAGTTTATCTAATTCTGCCTTAACAAAAGCTACGGTTTTAAATTCTTCGAAAGAAAGTTCGGGGTTGGCGTGTAAATGTCTTCTATTTGTGATTACGTCAGCATGAATTTCTTCAGCCAGTTGCTTTATTTTATCTATCAACATGGTATTCATCGGCTTTGAGCGGATTAATTTGCTCATTAAAAATAAAAAGTGTTGGAAACTGTGGTCGCAATTCGGTAATTAACCTTTGTGCTTCTGCTCGCGTTCTAAAATCGCCGACTTTAACCCTATAATTTGGTTGGGTATAGGAAATATAGGTGGCGTATTCGGGATATATAGAATTGAAACGAGCTTGTTCATTATAAGCCTCTTTTCTATCGTTACCAAAAAATACTTGTACGCGATATCCAAAAACAACAATAGGCGTACCGTCTTTGGTAACGCCTTTGTTAAGTGCAATTCTTCGGGCTATTAAACTATCTATTAAAGGATCTTTGACAACAGTAACCTTTCCGGCATCTTGTGCAAATGCACCGGCTGCTAATAAACTGATTAAAATTGTAAATAGATTTCTTTTAAGATTCATCTAAGATTGTCCGTGGCAGCTTTTGTATTTTTTCCCGCTACCACAAGGGCAAGGGTCGTTTCTGCCTATTTTTACTTCAGCCCTAATTGGCTGTGTTTTTTGTAATTCTCTGGTATCTTCAATTGGAACACCGTTGTTTTCAATTACGGTGTCTGATTTAGAAGTTTTCAATTTGCTCATGTCAGTCTTTGGCTGAGGCATTGCTTCCCTTAACGGAGCATTACCCTGTACCGGAATAACACCTTTAAACAAGAAGCTTACCACATCTTTATTAACTACGCCAAGCATGCCTTTAAATAAGTTGAAGGCTTCCATTTTGTAAACTACTAACGGATCTTTCTGCTCGTAAACTGCATTTTGTACAGATTGCTTCAAATCATCCATCTCACGTAAATGCTCTTTCCAGGTATCATCAATCAGCGAAAGCGAAATGGTTTTTTCGAATGCTTTGATAACTTCTCTACCTTTATTTTCTACCGATTTTTTTAATGGAGCAGCAACCTGAATGCCGTGGTTACCATCTGTAAATGGCACAATAATACTTTCAATGCTTTCGCCACGAGTGTCGTAAACATCTTTTAAAACTGGGTAAGCTTGGTCCGCAACTTCTTGTGATTTACGTTTGTAAAACGCTTGCGCTTCTTCAAAAACTCGGTCACCTAATTTAGCAACGTTTGAAGTTGTAAACTCATCTGCTGTAACCTGACTGTCGAAAGCGAAAAGTCTTAGCATTTCTAACTTAAAACCTTCGTAATTATTACCGTCTTTATATTCGCCAACTACATCGTCAACAACATCTAAAATCATGTTTTCGATATCAACATCTAAACGTTCGCCAAACAATGCATTTTTACGTTTGGTGTAGATTACAGTACGTTGTGAGTTCATCACATCATCATACTCTAACAAACGCTTACGAATACCGAAGTTGTTTTCTTCTACCTTTTTCTGCGCTCTTTCAATAGAGTTGGTAATCATTGAATGCTGAATTACTTCACCTTCTTCAATTCCCATCCTTACCATTAAACCTGCAATACGTTCTGAACCGAAAAGACGCATTAAGTTGTCTTCCAACGAAACAAAAAACTGAGAAGAACCTGGATCTCCTTGACGACCCGCTCTACCTCTTAACTGCCTATCCACACGACGAGATTCGTGACGCTCGGTACCTACAATTGCCAAACCGCCTGATGCCTTTACACCTTCGCCTAATTTAATATCCGTACCACGACCAGCCATGTTAGTCGCGATTGTTACCTGACCTGGCTTACCAGCTTCAGCAACAATATCAGCCTCTCTTTGGTGCAGTTTTGCGTTTAATACGTTGTGCTTAATTCCCTTCATTTTAAGCATACGACTTAATAATTCAGAAATTTCTACAGACGTTGTACCTACTAGAACTGGACGACCAGCTTGCGTTAATTCCACAATTTCATCTGCAACGGCGTTGTATTTCTCACGAGTTGTACGGTAAACTTTATCCTGTCTATCATCACGAACTATTGGGCGGTTTGTAGGAATTTCAACCACATCCAACTTATAAATTTGCCAAAGTTCACCTGCTTCTGTAACCGCAGTACCCGTCATACCGGCTAACTTATGGTACATTCTAAAGTAGTTTTGCAGCGTAATGGTAGCGTAAGTTTGCGTAGCATCTTCAACTTTTACATTCTCTTTAGCCTCTATCGCTTGGTGTAATCCGTCTGAGTAACGGCGACCGTCCATGATACGACCAGTTTGCTCATCAACAATTTTAACTTTTCCTTCGTCGATGATGTATTCTGTATCTTTTTCAAATAAAGTATAAGCTTTTAAAAGCTGATTTACCGAGTGAATACGTTCTGATTTTACCGAGAAATCTCTAATCAATTCGTCTTTTTTAGAGGCTTTAGCTTCGTTAGTCAAACTAGACTTTTCAATATCGGCAATCTCTGTACCTACATCTGGCATCACAAAAAAGCCTGCATCTTCGCCAGAAGCAGTAATTAACTCGATACCTTTTTCTGAAAGCTCAACCTGATTATTTTTTTCATCAATCACAAAGAAAAGCTCCTGATCTGCTTTTGGCATTTCTTTATTTTGATCTTGCATGTAATAATTCTCCGTTTTGTTTAGGATGGTTCTCATCCCAGACTCACTTAAAAACTTAATTAATGCTTTATTTTTTGGTAAACCGCGGTAAGCTCTAAATAAAGCTAAACCACCTTCACCTTCTTCTGGACCATTTTTACCGTCTGCAATTAATTTCTTTGCCTCGTTTAAAGCACCTTGTACGTAATTTTTTTGCGCATTTACCAAACGCTCAATTCTTGGTTTTAAATCATAAAACTCATGCTCATCTCCACGTGGAATTGGACCCGAAATAATCAATGGTGTACGAGCATCATCAATTAAAACCGAATCCACCTCATCTATTAAGGCGTAATGTAATTTTCCCTGCACCAACTCTTCTGGTGAACGTGTCATATTGTCACGCAGGTAATCAAAACCAAACTCGTTGTTTGTTCCGTAAACTACATCAGCCTGATATGCTTTTCTTCTTTGTGGTGAGTTTGGCTGGTGCTTATCAATACAATCTACTGCTAAACCGTGAAATTCGAAAATTGGACCATTCCACTCACTATCACGACGAGCCAAATAATCGTTGACTGTTACTACGTGAATTCCTTCGCCAGAAAGTGCGTTTAAGTAAATCGGCAATGTTCCAACTAAGGTTTTACCCTCACCAGTTGCCATCTCCGCAATTTTACCTTCATGCAAAACCACACCACCAATCAGCTGTACATCGTAATGTACCATATTCCACTTCACCTCTGTACCGGCTGCTAACCAACTGTTATGATGCACAGCGGTATTGGCTTTAATAACCACATTTGGCTTCCGAGCTGCTAATTCTCTGTCGAAATCTGTTGCGGTAACTTCAATCGTCTCATTTTCTGTGAAACGACGAGCCGTATCTTTCATCACTGCGAAAGCTTCTGGTAAAATCTCTAATAAAGTTTCCTCTAATTTTTTGTTTCTATCTTTCCCTAAACGGTCAATCTCATCGTAAAACTCCGTTTTTTCATGCAAAGGCATATCTGGCTTATCCAGTACGTTTACTTTTATCTCACTAATTTTAGCATCAATATCTGCTAAAGAAGTTTTTATCCGTTGCCTAAAGTCTTGAGTTTTTGCTCTTAACTCATCATGAGAAAGACCACCTAATTTATCGTATTCTGCTTTAATTTTCTCTACAAGAGGTTTTGCGGCTTTAACGTCACGATCGGATTTGCTACCGAATATTTTATTGATAAAACTTAACATTTTCTTTTTTTGGATATTTTATTTGAAATCAACAACTACGCCATGCAACAATCTACGTCATAATGGCAAAGCTGGGCGGTAAAAATAAGATTTTATTTAAGGCTTTTAGGCTAAATGCAGATATGATTTAGCTTTTTTTAACATTTTAGGTATGTTTTGATAATAATCGTTACAGCACAACTACTATTTAATTAATTAAAATTGAATTTTAATTATGTGTGCATTCAATGTTATTAAAAACATTCTCAAATAAGTTAATTCAAAATGCTGTTTTAAACGTAAAAGCACAATCTTTTTTGTCTCTTCAAATTGCAGAATCCTCCATCAAAAAAGCGTCTCTACTCTATTAAAATACTACAAAACTTCGGAAAATTTCCGCTATCACCAGCAGGTGAGCAATCATAATAGGATTTTAGCTATTAATGAGTTGCAAAGATTAAATTACAATCTGTTAAGTTCTTGAAAAAGTTTAATTATTTATATATTTGCATTGTTGATAACATTTTGCATAAAAAGTAGGATATATTAAAATTAAAAACCGTGGGTGGAAATAAAGATTTTACTGTTATTCAGAGTTGCGACTTTAAGTATAATTTAACTCTCGCAGCTACTCCGTCTTCTCACAAACCACAACGTCAAACCTCTAAGTTTAGGAAACGGTCACCTGAGGAACTGAAGGTGTCTAGGTGCAAAGCCTATGACTATTTGCTCCCTTAATGTTTGACAAGCCGTACCATTTTAGCAAATTATTCGAACAGAAAAAAAAATCTAAGTATTTATTGAATGTTACAACTTATCAGTTTGTTAGTTGTTATTAGCGACAAATGGCAGTATCAGTGTTAACCCGATATTAAAATTTCCTGGTTATATCGCTTATGACCAAATAAAACATTCAAACAGTCCAGTAATCAGAATGTGTACGTCAGACGGAGAACTTCACTGGACACTCTGCTACGGCACTTATCAAACAGGCAGCTATTTTTGGCGAAATTACTATTACTTACAAACGGATAACGGCTCCAAATTCAATAGAGCTCGAGGGTATTCAAATTGGGAGCAAATGGATTGGTATATGCCGTTTTTACTTGTGGAAGATTAATCCAATAACCCTTGTTTTCTTTAAAATATATCATTTTTATGTAGTCAAAATGTTGTCATGAAAAGATTCACTTTTTTATTTGTACCCATTATTTTGTTATTATGTGCTTGCCCAAAAGCACCTTTAGATGAGCCTGTTAAAACGACAAAGGTAAAATTTAACATATTTGGAATCACAGGGCCAGACTCATCAAAGGCGTATGTGGAACTTTATTATACTAAATTGGATAACAACGGAAACAACATCGTTTTTCACGAATGGATTACACCACCTTACGAGTTTGGAAATCATGAAGTTAATGTTGATGTTCAAAAAACATATCCCACCCATCACTCCAATACTTTTCGATATCTTATCTATAAAAAATATGGCATTGCAGAAAACTCATTTGTAAAAATCATTAACCATTCAACAAAACCTATTGAATATTTTATAGCAGGTACACAAAACTTAGTTTATGGTGATTGCGACGGTTTAGAAAAATCTTTATCTGATGGCTATGATTGCAATCTTAGAATTGTTCATAGTCCTCGACCTATTTTTAACAATGCACCTATTTACTACTTATTACATCCCGATAGAAAGGTAAACGTATCTAATCTTCAGGTACTTCGATACGAAGTGGACAATAAGTATTCCTGTTACGAAACTGGAATATCGTTCATAAATAACAAGGTAGGCAATGTAACGGTAAACATTCCATACACTTTGAGTGAAGTGACTAAATTATATCGGAACGAATACGCAGGGTCAAAAGATACTATTTTATACCTTAGTTATTTGACAAAGCACCAAAACACACGCTTAAAAAACTGGCCAATAAAAATTCCTGCTGGCGCAATACCTATAGCTGATTATTATGGCGTAATTGGTCCTGGAGTAACATTTCAGTCAGTAAGATCGACCCCGGTTTTGAACATTCCCGACGATTTGGATTATAACGGTGTAAGCAGTGTAGATGATATTGAGCCAGATAAGTGGTAAGTATTAAAAAACCAACACCTTACAATAACCTTCCGTTGTCGCACTAGATGAACATAGCAAACATGAGAATAATTGTGCCTTTAGAGCAGATTCATGTCATAAATTTTTGGGGAATAAGACGTTTAACAATTCAATAGTGAGTGCAGAGATCAACGAAGAACCAGACCAATGGTAGACCAAGCCGTATTTAGAAAAAAACTTTGTCAATGTTTATACATGTTTTTTACAATTCTCTTCGTTGTTTCTTGCAAAAAAGATAAAATTGAAACCCTTTCAAATCCAAGATCGATAACGCTGATTTATATGGTTGCAGATAACAATTTATCATTTTTTGCTACCAAAGATCTGAATGAAATGGAATTAGGTTTCGACCCAACCATACAAGGAGATATCTATGTTTATATTGATAAAGGTAGAACTGGAACACCATCGCATCCTTACCTTTTAAAGATAAAAAGAGATAGTACAAACGATGTGGTTTCGCCTATTATCAAAACTTATCCTGAGCAAAATTCTTGCGACCCTAATGTTTTAACAACGGTACTTAACGATGTGCGTGGTATTGCAAAAAGTAATAACCAAAATATCGATAATCTTGTATTATGGTCGCATGGTAGCGGATGGCTGCCTATTAACACTTCATTATCATCAGCAGATAGCTTAATAAAAAGCCATAAACAGCACCCTGTTAATTCTACCTTAAGTTTTGGGTTAGACGAGGACGACCTAAAATCAAAGTACAATGCAACAGAAGAAATGGATATTTCTGCGTTAGCTAAAACCTTGGACAACTGGCATTTTAATACGATAACATTTGATGCTTGTTTTATGGGTGGTGTAGAGGTAGCTTATGCTTTAAGACATAGTTGCAACTACATCATTAGCTCGCCCGCCGAAATTTCTTCTACCGGGTTCCCATACGATACAGTCACTAAATTATTTCAAAGTAATAGTGACCCAAAAGAAATAGCCGAAAAATATGCCGAATATTATGAACAACAGAAAGGGGATTTTAAATCTTATACCATCTCGGTTATAAATACAAGTCAACTGGAAAATTTATCTTTGTTAATTGCCGATATCCACAAACAATTTAAAAATGACGCTTCTGATACCAGTAAAGCGTATAGTCCAATTAAATTACAGCAATACGATCGTTTAAATGGAAATCTTTTCTTCGATTTAAAGAGTTTCTATTCAAACCTAATATCGGCACACCAAAATGACGAGTTAAATGCTAAGTTTAATAGTTTATGGACAAATACTATTTTATTTGAGAAACATTCTCAAAAAATTATGGGCAGTCTAGAATTAAAAGAAGTAAATGGCTTAAGTGTATATATTCCAAAGAGCATATCAAACAATAGCAAAGTTAATGAGTACTATAAAACACTGTCTTGGTATAAGGCTACTAATAATAAATTTTGGTCTAATTAGTTTTTGCTTATGGGGCTGTAAGAAAGAGCCCGTTTTACCCACCGCAAATGTTATAATCCAAAATGAATATTTTGAACGATTGGATTCTGTTATGCTTTCAAATCAAAAAATAGGAAAGCTTGAGGTTATGGAGCAATCTAAAGTGTTGCAGATACAAGCAGGTAATTACGGTTTTAGTTGTTTAACCAAGTCAAATCTAGAAATTACTGCTAATGTGAAAATTGTTGGTTCAAAAAACAACGTTTTTTTGGTTGTCAAAAATAATGGAAGTGTTACGATAGAATAAGGCTTATATGGCTTTAATCATTTCCCACACTCCCTTTTTTAACCGTCAACACATCTTGCCCAGTAGCATCGCCCTGTTCTTGTAATTTGCCAAAGGCCGCAGAAGTAGCGTAATCTATAATTGCTTGCGGTTGGTTTTTATTATAGAAGCCATAGATTAATCCTGCCATAAAACAATCTCCGCTACCAGACCGATCAACTACGCCTTCGCAACTTAATTCTTGGGATTGATAAGATTTCCCGTCGGTAAATAGGCTAGTATAATATCGTAACTCATTGGCATCACTGTCAAACCTGAAAGTATTAGCTACACTTTTTACTTTAGGGAATTTTTGGATTATTTCTTTCGATGTGAGTTCCGCATGCGCTAAATAATCTTCTCGCTTACCTTTGCTGTGGATATCCTCGTCAGAGTTTCGATCGTTGATGGGAGACGGCGATACTCTTAACAATAATTCACCAAAGGAAAGTACTTTTTTCATCTGTTATTTATTTAATCCTTGCGGTAGGTGTTATCATCAACTGCGTTATACGGTGTATTGTGGTGTGGTGATAACACCTACCACAAGGAAGTTTTGCTGTTGTGAGCTTTAAAAAAATAGGCATAAACCGAAAGATGGTTATGCCTATTTAATAGAAACAATTATTTTAAAGACGATTGGAATTTGCGTTAAGGATAGTAGCGACATCCTTTTTTTGTCTCTTCGACTCCACTTAGAGTGAAAAAAAAAGATATAGCGAATAGCCTGTTAAAACGCCCAAATATTCTTACAACCCAAAATATTCTTTTGCGTTATTGTAGCAGATGTCACTAACAATACCGCCAATCCAAGCTTCATCATTAGGTACCTGTCCGTTTTCCATTTCGGCACCTAATAAGTTACAAAGAATTCTTCTAAAATATTCATGACGAGGGAACGAAAGAAAGCTACGTGAATCTGTCAACATACCAACAAAAGTGCTTAACACCCCCATGTTTGATAAGGAAGTCAATTGTTTTTCCATTCCGTCTTTTTGGTCTAAAAACCACCAGCCAGAACCAAATTGGACTTTTCCTTTTGTTTTACCATCAGCAAAGTTTCCTACCATGGTTGCAAAAACGTCATTATCTGCTGGATTAAGATTGTAAATTATGGTCTTTGCCAGCTGATCTTCCAAACTTAAGTTACCTAAGAAATTAGACAAGCTTTGCGCATGTGAATAATCGCCGATAGAGTCAAAGCCAGTATCTGGTCCTATTTTTTGGATCATGCCGTAGTTATTGTTTCTAATTGCACCTAAATGAAACTGTTGTACCCAGCCTTTTTCATGATAGATTTTGCAAAGTTCTGTTAGCACATAACCGGCAAAAGCATCAGCATCCGAATAATTGTCCACATCGCCTTTTAGAAGTTTACTAAATTCGGATTTTTGCGCATCGGTTAATGTTACTTTTGAAGGAATTTGGTTTAAACCATGATCTGAGATAGACGCTCCATGAGCTGCGAAAAACTCGATTCTGTTACGTAAAGCAGCAATTAAAGACTCAACATCAGTAATTTGCACACCAGAAACAGTTGAAAGCTTTTGAATGTAAGTTCTATAAGTAACAACCTCTGCGATAGCGAAAGATTTATCCGGACGGAAAGACGGCTTTACCTTTACTTCAAAATTTTGATCAATTAATGCTTTATGATGTTCCAAAGAATCTGTTGGGTCATCTGTAGTACCCACCATTTTAACGTTGAATTTCTTCAACAAACCTTGCGTAGAGAAATCATCTTGAGCCAATAACTGGTTACCATGCTCATAAATTTCTTTTGCCGATTTCTCATTTAAAAACTTATTGACACCAAACGGGTTTTTAAGTTCCATGTGGCTCCAATGAAATAACGGATTTCTAACGGTTGCCGGAACTATTTTTGCCCAAGCCATAAACTTTTCTTCGTCGGTTGAATTTCCAGTAATAAAACGCTCATCCACTGCCAAAGTCCGCATCGCTCTCCACTTATAATGATCACCTTTTAACCAGATTTCTGTCATGGTTTTAAAGTTCTTATTTTCAGCTATCTCATTGGGAGGCAAGTGATTATGATAATCAATTATTGGTAGGTCTTTAGCGTAGTTGTGGTAAAGAATTCTGGCGCTTTCGGAGTACAACAAAAAATCGTCGGGTATAACATTTCCGTCTTTCATTTTTATGCTATTTTATATTTTAACAGGATTTCTATCATCGAAAAAGAAAAACCCCCCATAAATTTCATTAGAACCTAACCAATTTTTAACAATGAAAGGGAGGCTAAATTTTTGATTATTTTAAATCAATGATTGCAACTGGATCCATATCACCATAATCCTGGTTTTCACCGCCCATTCCCCAAATAAATGAATAACTAGCAGTAGCGCAACCAGAGTGGATTGACCATGGTGGGCTAATAATCGCTTGGTTGTTATGAACCGTCATGTGACGAGTTTCTTGTGGTTCGCCCATGAAATGGAAAACAGTTTGGTCTGCTGCTAAATCAAAGTAGAAATAAGCTTCCATCCTTCTATCATGTACGTGAGAAGGCATGGTGTTCCAAACGCTACCTGTTGTTAGGGTGGTTAAACCCATTACCAACTGGCAACTTTGTATCCCGTCTGCGTATATATATTTATGGATTGTTCTGTGGTTTGATGTTTCTGCAGAACCTAAAACTACGGGAGTAGCGTCTGCTTCTTTCATCAAAGTAGTTGGGTATTCTTTGTGTGCAGGTGCAGATAAAATGTAAAACTCTGCTGGTGCGCTCGCATCTTTAGAAGAAAAACTAATGTCTTTACTTCCTCTGCTAATGTATAAACAATCTTTTTTTGCTAAGTCGTAAGTTTTACCATCAACACTGATGGTTCCTGCTCCAGCTACGTTAATTACGCCCATTTCTCTTCTTTCTAAAAAGAAATCGGCTTTTAACATTGGAAAGTTTTCTAAACTTAAACTACCAATTGTTGGTATAGCACCACCAACAATCACTCTATCGTAATGGCTATAAGTGAATCTAATTTCACCGCTAGTCATTAAGTCTTCAATCAGAAATTGTTCACGCAGTTCCGCAGTGTTCATTCCCTTTACTTCTTTCTGGCTGTTATGATATCTCTGTTTCATGGCTTTAATTTTTTTTTAATCCTTAAGTAGCTTTTTTTTATTAATTAATCGGCTTAGCTTTCGGCATTGAGCTTTTAGCTTTCCGCATTGCTTAATGAAAATTAACGCCCCATCCATCCACCATCAACGGTGATTACCGTTCCGTGTACATAATCTGCTGCTTTTGAAGCTAAGAAAACGGTTACACCACCAAAATCTTCTGGCGTTCCCCATCTGCCGGCAGGTATTCTGGATAAAATAGATTTATTTCTTTCTTCATCGTTACGTAATGCTTCCGTATTATCTGTAGCGATATAACCTGGAGCAACTGCGTTTACGTTTACACCTTTTGATGCCCATTCGTTAGCAAATGCTTTAACTAAACTACCTATAGCGCCTTTACTTGCCGCGTAACCTGGCACCGTAATACCACCTTGGAAAGTTAAAAGAGAGGCTGTGAATATTATTTTTCCCGAACCTTGCTCTACCATTCTTTTCCCTATTTCTCTGGTTATAATAAATGGTGCATCAAGATTAATGGCTAAAACAGTGTCCCACATTTCATTCGGATGTTCGGCAATTGGTGCTCTTTCTATGGTTCCGGCATTGTTTACCAATATATCTATCACTGGGTTTTCTGCCTTCACTTTTTCAATAAATGCTTCTAAAGATGTTCTATCGGCAAAATTACATTGATAAGCTTTGAACGTTTTACCTAATTTTTGTACTTCAAGCTCAGTTTCGCTTCCACTTAACGGCATACTAGCGGATACGCCTATAATATCCGCTCCGGCTTTTGCCAAAGCTAAGGCCATTCCTTTTCCTATACCTCTGTTACATCCGGTAACTAAGGCAACTTTACCACTTAAATCAAATAAACTCATTATAATATCTTTTGGCTTATAAAAGCACCTCTCGGCTGGTTTGCAGACTAATGCCTTTAACAAGATTACTGATTTTAAATTGTTTGAACGCCGAAATGGAGGTATTTATTTATGCAATCGTTTCCGGTAATCGGTGTTTTTGGCATTATATTTACTTTGCTTAAATTCTTTTTGTAGCTCCAACTAATTTATAGCTAAACTGAATTTCCATTTAACGTTTCCAATAAACACATGAACAATATATTTTATTTTGCAAATATCTACCACATTAAATGTGCTTTTACATTATTTTCCATTATCGCGTTTTTAGTTCCTTATTCTTTTGCACAAAAAACAGATGGCACCGTAAAATCTTTGGTTAAAACAGAAACCTATTTTAATAATTTGGCTGCAAAAAAAGGTTTAAATCAATCTTTTGTAGAAATGGCCGACAAAAACGGTGTAACTTTTAAGCCCAACCCACTAAATATTATTGATTATTACAGCAAACAGGAAGCCGCTGATTTTGAGTTAAAACGTAACCCAGATTTCGCATTCATTTCTAAGGATGGTTATTTTGGTTTTACAGCTGGCTTATACACCGTAAAGAAAGATGATGAGCGGAGTTATGGACATTATCTTTCGGTATGGAAGGCAGAAACAAATAGAAAATGGCGATTAGCTTTAGATGCTTGTATTGCTCACAAGAAACCTTTAATTGAGGCTGAACCTAGGTTTGTCAACCCTTCAAATTATAAATACCCAAAACTTATAGGTCCTAAAAAAATAAAAATGCGTGAAGATATTGTCTTCAGCACAGATTTACTTTTTAGTAAAGCGCTCACCAAATCAGGAAATAAAAACTTTTCAGAATATTACGCAGATGATATTAGGTTGTACTTTCCTGATGAATCGCCATTTATCGGAAAACAACAAGCAATAAATTTTATCACCGACAAAAATCAACGTGTTGTTTCCAACCCTACTTTTGTTGACCGGGCTTTTAGCGGAGATCTAGCTTTTACGAACGGAAAAGCTACGGTTGGTACAACCAAATACAACTATATTAGAATTTGGGAAAAAGACGAAGAAAGTAAGTGGTATATTTTAGTTGATATGTATGTGCCAGAGTAATTGCCTCACCCCCGACCCTCTCCGAAGGAGAGGGAGCTCCTATAAAGGTGGATAATGTTATGGATTTTTGCGGTGAAAACTAATAAACCAAAGGAAGACTCCTAGAAGTTATAAGAAATCTTAAAACCATGGTTTAAGATCCCCATATCATTAAACGAAACGGCATAGTCTGCTCTAAATATTAGCCGTTTTAAACCCACATACAATTCCATATAATTTCCTTTTTCTGGCTGGTAAAGGTAGCCGCCGCCAATAAGTTCTTGCAATTTAAGTTTGCGTAGCTGCGGAACTCTGTTTGAAAAAAATTGATTAAAATTATGCTCGAAATGCCCTTCAAAGAAATATTGATTGGTACTATAGGTATAGAAATCTAGCAAGTGAAAACTCCGTAAACCTGGATTAAATATTAAAGCCAAGTTACCGCTAAAATGTCGCCACTCTGGGTAATAAGCATTTTTACGATTAAAAAACTTACCACCGGCAATGGAATAAGAACCGTAACCCCACAAGCCCATGTCTAGCTTCTCATGTTGAATTTCAGCTTCAATATACTGATAATCAGAAGTAGAATGAAGAACATTTGGAAGCCCTCTTTTATAGGTTAAGATAAACCGTGGCCCTAACGGAAGTTTGTATATTTTGATTTTGTCTTTGGTGATATAAGGCTGCTTTAGCGTGTAAATTAGCGATGAGTTAATAAAAAAAGAAGTGTAAACTGGAAATAGCTTGTCTTCTAAAGCAGGATCTATTGGATTGTTAGAGCTAAAGTTTCTATACTTGATGTCCCTAAAACGATAATCTCTGGTGTTAGTTACCGAATAGTTTTTTGAAACCTCCGTACCAACAGATAGATATAAGTTACCTACCAACTCTCTCCCAATACCAGTGCTTATGTACTCTTTTCTATAGAGTTTCATGAAATTTTGCTCAAAAAACAAGGTGTTCAACGTATTCTGCAACGTACTTAAACTGCCATTAGGGTTTAAATCCAGATAAGTGCTGCCTATGCTAAAATTTAAAGTTCCTCGTTTTTTGGGTTTATAATACCACGATGCCGAAATGTCTGAATTTAACTCTTGGTTATCAAACCCATACCTTAGCCTGGGTGTTATACTTAAGCTTTTGTTATTTTTACCAAATTTCAGAAATGACATGCCGTAACTTAATCCAAAACCCTCAACGGTATTAAAAAAAAATGCGGGCACAATGGGTTCAAAAATTATTGCAAATGCTTTCTTTTCATTAGTCCATTGCTTCTCCGTAAAAAGCAATGGGAGAAACTTTATTCTTGAATTTAGTCTACCTAAAGAATCTAAAACAGGCTCTCTTTTTCGTCTATTATTGATAGAATCCTGATAATCATAAGACAAACGCTCTTGTAAGGTGAGCGGGATCTTTCTGTTGGTTTTTAATAACGTTGACCTAAAAGCAGATGAATCATCTTTTACTACTTCTTGTTTTCTAAAGTCTTCATAAAATTTGCTAGGTGTTTTTTCTTCCGTAAATACAGCCTGACTACTTCCCGAAAAAAAGAACTTCATAACGTCGCCTTTATATTTTAACAACGTGTAAGAAGGCACAATACCATCTTTATGATACTCTTGAACCACCTGTAAAGTGTCAATAAAGTTAATGCCTTTGTCGCCACTTATTCTTAAATCAAGATGCGTTATTTGACACGAATTAATATTAAAAGTCAGTTGCCCTGCAAAAGTAGGCGAAAATCGATGCTTCGGAATAACCTGAATAACTATTTGCTCATCATCTCTTGCTACCAATTTATACTCGTAAAAATTAAAAGCATTTTGCGCTAAGGGAGACACGAAATTTTTATCACTAAGCGATTCAAACTTTATAAAATTCTCACTAAAATTAAGACTGAGTTGGGCTGCGCTTTTAAACTCCCAAGATGGGTATTTTCCATAACTTTTGGTGGCATTTACTTGTTCTTTATAACCACCTTTCTTATTAAAATTTAGTTGCGAATAGCTTTCATTTAACCAAACTAATTGGTTGGTGTTGATGTTGCTATGGTATTTTATGCTTCTGCCAAACATTCTTTTTGGTCCCTTATCTAAAACGAGTCTGTTTTTGATATAAGTGTCTTTGGTAAAACTCAAATCTCGTCGCTGCTTTTGCGATTTAATTACATCCGTCATAAACTGGTTTACCCAGTCTAAAGAATCCTTAATTATTATGGTTTTATTAACTGATGCCTTTGAAAAAAAAGGACACAAAAGCATGAAAGACAATAAAAGCACTCCCGTTAAATGGGAGTGCTTTTTTGTAATTAGCTTATGCTTTTTACTCCGTGGTATTATCATCAATAAAATAAGTTCCTTAATCTGGTTTCAAACAGCTTTATTATCTTAAAAGTCGCACTAAATAATAACGATATTAATGTTTTCGGATTGTTTAAAGGCGAAATAATAAATTTCAATTTACGTAAACGCAACTATCAATTAAACATCGTTAGGAGATTAATAACTTTTGTGCCAATATTTTAAATTCAAGGTGCTTAAAACCCTCTTTGCTCTAAAATTGCTAAAGCCAAACGTATTTTATAATACGGTATTTGCTCTTTTAATTGATCAAAAATTGGCTTTAGAGCTTTTGCGTTGCCAATTTTGATGCTTGCCTCTTTAATCTCCACAACTTCTTCCTCAGTAATGTATCGGGATAAGCTGGGTATGTCGCCATTTAAATAAAGTTGAGCGATGTGCGAATAAACGGTGGTGAGTTCCAAATCTCTTAATTTGGCAATTTGATCTACCGCTACGTTTTGTTTTAACAAGGCCAGCGTATCTTTATAAGTACTGCCTTTAGCTTTCGCCGATGCATTAGGATTAGAATCGATAATAGCATCTAAAAAATAAGAGCCGTATTTATCCAACTTATGTTCACCAACTCCGCCAATATTTAATAAATCTGACGAAGTAATTGGCTTATCCTGCGCCATTTCTTTAAGGGTGGCGTCAGAGAAAATAACGTAGGCTGGTACGTTTTCTTCTTTTGCTAGCTTGCTTCTAACGGTTCTTAGTTTGTTAAACAGCTCTTCATCTGGGCTAATTGTTTTTGTTTTCCTGGTTTTTGTAGCGGGTTCCGCAGTTTTTAAGTTTTGAAGTACAGTAAGCTCAATCTTTTGTCCGTTATATAAAACCTGCTTACCAAATTCGGTTACTTTTAGCGCAAAATTTTCATCGTAAGCTAGTTCCAAAAGCCCAATATTTAGCATCTGCATTATATAGCGCTCCCAATCAAAAGGCGGAATTTCTTGCCCTGCACCGTGAGTTTTAAGCTTATCATAACCGGCAGCAACCAAATCTTGCTTTTTGGACCCACGCAAAATATCAATAATCATTCTTACCCCTTCTTTTTCACCACTACGTATAATTGCAGAAAGCGCTTTCTGCACCGTAACAGTGCCCTCAAAGTGCTTTCGTGGATTATCACAAACGTCGCAATTACCGCAGTTTTCAGTTAGGTTTTCAGAAAAATAGTTAAGCAAAATCTTCCTTCGGCAACTATCTGCTTCAGCATAATGTTGTATACGTTTGAGCTTCTCTAAATTTACTTCGGCAAGTGCTCCATCTGCAGCAAATTTACTAAGCAAGGCCATATCAGAATAATTGTAATACAAAATGGTTTCAGAAGGTAAACCATCACGACCGGCCCGCCCAATTTCTTGGTAATAACCTTCCATATTTTTTGGCAGGTTATAATGTATTACCCAACGTACGTTAGATTTATCGATACCCATACCAAAAGCAACCGTGGCGCAAACAATTTGTAATTCATCGTTAATAAAACGTTCCTGTACAGATGAACGAACTTCGCTATTCATCCCCGCATGGTAAAACATGGCGCTAATTCCAGCATTTGCTAAAGCCTCGTAAGCTTCCTCACATTTTTTCCTGCTCAAACAATAAATAATGCCGCTTTGATCTTTACGTTCGTTAACAAAATCAATAATTTCTTTTAATTTTTCTTTAGGCTTGGTACCGATTCGAACTTCTAAACTTAAATTTTTACGATCAAAAGAGCTCAAGAAAACTTGTGGATTTCTCAGTCGTAATTGGTTAACAATATCTCTACGGGTAACCTTATCCGCGGTAGCTGTTAAAGCGATAAAAGGAACGTGAGCAAATTTCTCTCGAAGAAAACCGAGTTGCGTATATTCTGGTCTAAAATCATGCCCCCAAGCAGAAATACAGTGCGCTTCATCAATGGCAAATAAACTTATTTTACAAGCTTGCCCTATTACATCCATATCTGACATTAATTTTTCTGGCGAAACGTACAACAGCTTAATCTGCTGCTCATGACAGGCGTTTAAAATGTGCTGCTGCTGCTCAAAAGATTGCGAGCTATTTAAAAATGCCGCTGGAATTCCATTATTGTTCAGCGCATCAACTTGGTCTTTCATCAAAGAAATTAAAGGCGAAATAACCAAAGCTGTACCCGGCAACATCAAAGCAGGAATTTGAAAACATAGCGACTTTCCGCCACCGGTTGGCATCAGCACCAAAGAGTCTGCATTACTTAAAGTGGTTTCAATAATTTCTTGCTGTTGCGGACGAAAATTATCGTAACCAAAATATTTTTTAAGCAGTTTGTTTGGGGAAAGCATTTTTAAAAGTTTAAGCTGATTTTTTCAAGGTAAGATTGTAAAATAATAGTCGCTGCAACGCTATCGATTAATTCTTTATTTTGCCTAGCCGATTTTTTTAAACCACTTTGCGCAATAGTTGCTGACGCCATCTTTGACGTAAAACGCTCGTCCATCATTTCTATTGGAGTGTCTGGAAAGTGTTTTTTTAAAACCCTCACAAAATCTTTTACCTGTTGCGCAGATTGCGATGCAGTACCATCCATTTGCTTGGGTTCGCCAACCACAAAAGTCTCTACCTGCTGGGTTTTCAAATATGTTTGAATAAAAGGAACTATATCTTTTGGCGGAATAGTAGTTAAAGCTGTGGCAAAAATTTTTAAAGGATCTGTTACAGCTATTCCTAATCGTTTGGTGCCAAAATCAAAAGCCATTATTCTTGCCATGTTTTATATAATATTGAAGTGAAAAGGAGAATTCCAAATTTAAAAAATTAAGCCCGTTAAAACGGATTTATATTAAACTGAGAGAAACCGCGTTTGAATAGCGGAATGTTTTGTAACAAAACTGTCAGATTAGTGGAACAATTTTTGTTAATTTGACCACACACAATTACTTAAAAAATGGACAATCAAGATCAGAAAAAGAAAAAAGACACCAATAAGATATACTTTCTTATCGCGGTGATAGTTGCGTTATTAGGTACAAATGTTTATTTGTTTCTTCAAAAAAACAAATCTGACCAAAGAGTAGTAACGGTAGGCGACCAAAAAGATGCATTACGAACAGAGCTGGAAAAATTGGAAACAGAATTGGATCAGGCCAATAATTCTAGCGGCGAGCTATCAGAAGAACTTAAAGTTAAAGACGAGGAGTTAAAAGCTAAAATAGCGCAACTTAGGGTAGCCCTAGGTAAAGGAAAATTAACAGCAGGAGAATTGGCTAAAGCCAAAGAAGACGTTAAGCAACTGCGATATTTTGTTGGCAAATATACCGACGACATCGACGGTTTGATTAAGAAAAACAATGCTTTAACTGGGGAAAGAGACAGTTTAAAATCTACCGTTAATGATGTTAAACAATTAGCTACAAGGTTAAGTAAGAGTAATGATTCATTAAACGTACGCGTAAAAGCCGGTGCTGCTTTAAAAACATCTGCTATTGATATAATGGCATTTAAAATAAAATCTAGTGGAAAAGAAGTTGATGTAACGAAAGCCAATACTGCGCAGAAAATTAAAGTTCAATTTACGATAAATACCAATCCAATTGCAGAAAAAGGCCTGCATGATGTGTATATGCGTATTTTAGATCCAGCAGGTAATTTAATTATTGGCGAAGGCGGAGCTTTTATAGCCAACGATCAACAACTACAATACACTTATAAAACTGCGATCGAGTTTAACGGAGAGGGAAAAACCTACGTTTTAGACTGGACAAACAGAAATGCATTTGAAGCTGGTACTTATACTGTTATTTTATATACTGATGGCTACACCACTGGTAGAGGGACTTTTAGTTTGAAATAGCATAAATATGATTAATAAAAAAAATGGATTTATCTTTCGATAAATCCATTTTTTTTATACTTTTTTTTAACTGATTATTTAGTTCCACCAAAGGTTACGCCCTTTCATGGTAAAAATACCTAGCAACACAACAACTACTGCAATAGTATAATAAGTATAAATTGCTCTGTGCTTTGCCTTATCATCAATCGCCTTTTTAGCTTTCGAATAACCAACAGTAATCAAAACAATTGCTAAAATCATCATGCTAATGTGTTCAACATTCCAATACCTATAAATTGGGTTACTCATTTGAGAAAAATTAACCCAGTCGCTAGTGAAGTAAAGCACTAAACCTAATAGCAATTGGATATGTGCACTTATTAAGGTGAACAAGTTTATCTTTTTATTAGCAGCAGTATAAGGTTTGTTACCAGCTGTAAAAGCCTGAAAAATTGAAATTAAAACAAGTATTAAGATAACGTATCTTAATACAGAATGGAGATGTAATAGTCCTGTTAACATAGTCGTTTTTTTTAGCAAAGATAATAGAAATATTGTCTAAAAATGGTTTCAATACCTATTCGCATTAAACTACGCTATCGTCTTTTAAACATCGCGGTAAACGCTCAGAAACGCTAATTGCTTTTTTACTTAAAATTATTGCTTTTCATAAAAGGATTATTACCTTTTAATAGAAATTATTCGCTTCAGTTATTGAACCAAATCCAAATATCATTACCTTTGGATTATCTTAAGAAAAGCATACGATGGTGGAAAAAACTTCCAAAACCATGAATTATCGCTACGTTATTATTGTAGTGCTTACATTCGTTTTGGTACAACTGATTTATGTATCAGTAAATAGAAAAACGGTTTCCGATCAACTTCAAACCACAGTAAATCAGTTCAACGGTCGTTCCGTTCTCATCAATAAAATCGACCTAAGCGTTGGAACACTACTTAATATTGAGAACAGTTTTAGAATGTATATTAATACTCGTAAACCCCAATTTTACCAAGATTACAAAAATGGTTTATTGTTACTAAGTACGAGTATTGCCAGCATTGAAACCTATGGCGAAACGGGAGAACTTAAAAAAGAACTCAATTTAAAACCAATTTTAGCCAAGAGAGAACGCAACTCAATACTATTTATTAAGCTTAAAGCTGTAAATGATTCTTTGCTTTTAGCTACTGAACAATTAGCCGAAATAGAGAAGAACCAACACATTTATTACAAACCATTTACAGTTAAAGATGTTCAAACCGTTTTATCTGAAACTTCAGATACCTTGGTAAAGGTTAATACTGAAAAACGAAAAAATCTTTTTAACAGACTAGGAGACGCCATTATAAACAAAGAAAATAGCTCTACCGATACAATAATCACCAACAACAAATTACTCGTAAAAAACAAAACCGTTCGAGATAGCATTTCACTAGTTAAACTAAACGCCTTATTTAAACATAGCATAAACGCGTTAATAGCTAATAACAACGATATTAAAAATCGTGAAAAAACAATTATTGAGGCTAACAGATTTCTTTTAGTAGAACTTACAGCACTACTACGAGAATTAAAATTACAAGAAGCTCAAGCTGAAATTTTATACGGAGAACAGTTAAAAAGCGCTGCGAACGATCACTTAACTACACTTAACCGCGACAGCCAAATCCTACTCGTTTTAGCTCTTTTACTGGCATTAATTATTGTCTTTAATATTTGGCGATTATACGGTTTTGAGCATCAACTTAAAACAGCTAAGCAAAGTGCGGTGAAACAAACTCATCAAAAAAGTGCTTATTTAGCACATTTAAGCCACGAAATACGTACTCCATTGAATGCAATCGTGGGTTTCTCTGACCAATTGGTGCTTGATGATGTTTCGGAAAAAGATAGAAAGAGTTACTTGAACGCAGTTAAAACCTCTTCGCAAATGTTACTTTCTTTGGTGAACGATATACTTGATTTTTCAAAACTAGAAGTTGATAAATTAACATTGAACGCTAGTAATTTTAAGCCTTATGATGCCATAAATGATGTATTAAAAACTTTGATTGGTTTAGCTAATCAGAAAAACCTAAAATTAACTGCAAATTTTTCAATTGACAAAGATTTGGCTTTATATGGAGACGAATACCGATTTAAACAAGTGCTTATTAATTTGGTAAACAACGCCATCAAATTTACTGATAAAGGCACCGTAACCATAGCGTGTAAATTGAACAACCACGCAAATATTCAATTAACTGTTACTGACACAGGCGTTGGCATTGAAAAAAAGAACTTTAAGCTACTATTTGATGCGTTTAGCCAACTCGCTGACGATAATAGTGAGAATAAGAAAATTGGTAGCGGACTTGGTTTAAACATTACCAAAAAAATTGTAGAAGCGCAAAATGGAACTATAGTAATAGATAGTGAAATGGGAAAAGGTTCTAAGTTTACGGTAGAAATTCCTTATCCAATTTTAAAAAATCAACACACAGAATTAGCGAAGGATAAATTAATCAGCCAGCCCGTGGCAGTCAAAGATTGGGCAAACCTCCCAATTAAAAAAGTGTTAATTGTTGATGATAATATACTCAATATTAAAATTTTAAAAATAATTTTAGAGAAAAGATCTATTATCTGTGATGACGCAGAAAATGGAGAAATAGCTTATCAATTATTTTTAGAGCGTTCCTATGATGCTATTTTAACGGATATACAAATGCCCGTATTAAATGGCGTTGAGCTCACTAAAAAAATACGTTTATACCCCGATAGTGTTAAAGCAGAAACACCAATTTTAGCAATAACAGCAAATGCGATTTTAGAGGATTTAAGTGGCTACTTAGCTGCGGGAATGGACGGCCATTTGGTTAAACCTTTTAACGAGCAATCACTTTACAATAGCTTATATAAGTTAGTAGCTGAAAAAAGCTCGATGTCGTAGTTGCAAGTTTTCATTATTTGCCTGTTTCAACAACATTAGTTCAAAAAAGACTTACAAATTGTTTCTACTTGCGGCGGCGTATAATTTCTTCAATCTCCAAAGTAGGTTCATCTGCTACTTTATAAGCATTTTCTGGTTCTCAATTTTTAAATAAATTAGCAAATTGTCAATTGAATGTTAAGGATAAACATTCGCTTAACAATAACGTTTAATGGCGTGATACTTGTTCTTTTCTTAACTTAAGACTAAGGAAAATCTTGTCCAAATAACTTAAGATTTTCAATGTGTCGATTAGATTTAACTCATCAAGATAATCAGGAATGAACAAGATCATATTGTTAAATAAACGCCCACAAGGTAAGCCAACAACATCGGATTTTAAATTTGTTGAGGAGGAAATGCCCGTAGTAAAAGATGGAGAAGTATTATTAAAGACACTTTACGTTTCAGTGGATCCTTACTTAAGAGGCCGAATGACCGACGCAAAATCATACATACCACCCTTTGAGCTAAATAAACCTATACAGTCTGGTATTATTGCTGAAGTTAACCAATCTAACAATCCTGATTTCGCAGTTGGCGAATTTGTATCTGGAATGCTAGACTGGAAACAGTTTCAAACCAACAACGGCAAATCATTAACAAAAGTAAGCGATGATGGCGTGGACCTAACTGCATATTTAGGAATTTTAGGAATGACCGGGCTAACCGCTTATCTAGGATTAACGGAAGTAGGCAAACCAAAGCAAGGAGAAACCGTTGTAGTCTCTGGGGCTGCCGGAGCGGTTGGTTCTTCGGTTGGCCAAATCGCCAAAATTTTAGGCTGTAAAGTAATTGGTATCGCGGGTACTGATGAGAAAGTAGCAATGCTTAAAACGAAATTTGGTTTTGATGCCGCCATCAATTACAAAACTACAGATGACATGAGGCTTGCGATGAAAAACGCGGCGCCAGACGGTGTAGATGTTTATTTTGACAACGTTGGTGGCGACATATCTGATGCAGTGCTTGCAAATATCAACAGGTTTGGAAGAGTTCCAGTATGTGGTGCAATTTCACTTTACAATGCTACTGAAGTGCCAACCGGGCCGCGAGTACAACCTACGCTGATTAAGAACAGTGTATTAATGCAAGGCTTTATTGTTAGCAACTACACGGAAAAATTTCCAGCGGCAATGAAGCAACTTAGCGAGTGGCTTAAAGAAGGTAAACTACATTATATGGAAACAATTACGGAAGGCTTCGATCATATTCCCGAGGCATTTATAGGGTTGTTTGATGGGAAAAATAACGGGAAAATGATTGTAAAAGTTTAACAGACTTGAAACAACAAAATAATGTAGCTATTGTAATTTTAGCATAAAAATAAAAAATATAAGATGTTAAACTTCGAATTTAAAAACCCCACTAAAATCCTTTTTGGTAAAGGACAAATAGAAAAAATAGCTTCAGAGATTCCAGCCAATGCAAAAGTAATGATGCTTTATGGTGGTGGAAGTATTAAAAAAAATGGCGTTTACGAACAGGTCACAAACGCTTTGAAAAAATTTGAAGTTGTAGAGTTTGGCGGTGTCCCGGCAAATCCAGAATACGAAATTTTGATGGAAGCGTTACAGATTGTTAAATCAGAAAATATTACTTTTTTACTAGCTGTTGGCGGTGGTTCTGTAATTGATGGAACTAAATTTCTGGCTTCAGCAGCTTTGTACGGGGGTGATACTCCATGGGATATTTTAAAAAACGCACAAAGAACCTACAATGCTCTACCTTTTGGAACGGTATTAACTTTGCCGGCAACAGGATCAGAAATGAATTCCAGCTCCGTAATTACCCGTAGAGAAACGCAGGAGAAGTTAGGGATGGGTGGACCAGGTTTGTTTCCACAATTTTCTGTTCTTGATCCGGAGGTTGTAAAATCTATCCCTCAGAGACAATTAGCAAACGGTGTTGCCGATGCTTTTACACATGTTTTAGAGCAATACATGACCTACCCAACTGGCGCTTCTTTGCAAGACCGATTGGCAGAAAGTATTATGCAAACCTTAATTGAGGTTGCGCCTGTTGTAACTAACGACCCTTCAAACTATGACGCAGCATCCAATTTTATGTGGTGCTGCACCATGGCGCTAAATGGTTTAATACAAAAAGGTGTACCCGGAGACTGGGCGGTACATGCTATGGGACATGAGCTTACTGCACAATTCGGTATAGACCACGCCCGCACTTTAGCTATAGTTGCACCAAGTCACTATCGTTACAACTTTGCAAGTAAACGTGAAAAATTAGCGCAGTACGGTAAAAGAGTTTGGGGAGTAACAGAAGGTGATACCGATGCCATCGCAAAAGCTGCAATTTACAAAACCGAAGAATTTTTTAAATCTTTAGGTATTGATACCAAGCTTTCTGATTACACAGCAGACTATGAAGGAACTGCACAAAAAATAGCCAAACGGTTTACAGAAAGGGGTTGGACCGGTATTGGTGAGCATAAAACGCTGAGCCCCACTGATGTTGAGAAAATAGTAGAAATGAGTTATTAAGTTTTAAATATTTAAGAACAAACAAAGCCCATGGTGTAAAAACAATGGGCTTTGTTTGTTAGTGGTATATAATCTTTTATTAAGGTAACAGTACGCGGTCAATCACATGTACAACACCGTTGGTAGTTTGCACATCTGGAATTACCATATTAGCAGCAACAGCGTTCCCTGGCCCTTTAACACTTAGCAACCCATTACTATTAGCGCCTAACGCTACATTTTTACCGTTGAGCGCACTTAAGTTTCCAGCATATAATTCTGAAGTAAATCTGCCGCCGCCTGATATTACGTGAGTTAGCAAAACTTGGGTTACCGTAGCTTTATCTAAATTTCTGATGTCTGAAGGTTGATTGATTGTTAAGCCCAATAGTTTACCTAAATCTTTGAACGCCTGATTTGTAGGTGCAAAAATCGTATAATTTGCATTAGGATCTGCTAACGCACCAACTAAATCGCAATAAACAACTGCCTCTGCTAAAAAACTTAATTCGGGGTTTACAAACCCTTTGCCTTGGGCAAAAAATATAGCAGTATTAGCTATATCAGTTCCTGAAGCCAGTAAAACACGATCTATGATATGAATTGTTCCACTATCTGCTTTGGTATTTGTTACAATTATTTTTGATCCGTTGACGTATTTATCGGTCCCTCTAAATATAATTTTTTTCTTTATGGAAGGGCCAACTAAAGACGTCAATATGCTTCCATTCGTGAGCATATCGTCTGTGCTTCCATCCCTTAAGTGATACTTCAACACATTTATCAGAAATGGGTTCTGTAAGGCATTTAAATCTTGAGAATTCACAAGCCCAATTTTTTCAAAAGCTTCATCTGTTGGTGCAAAAATGGTGTAATTTCCATCGGAACTAGGCGCAGTGTTTTTATTAGAAAGCGCTGCTACTAAATTGCCTTTTACTGCGGCAAACTCTAACTGACTAAGATTTTCTAAACTCACTACCGTTTGAGATATTGTAGGGAGTACATTGCTATTGTCTTTATTACACGATGTAATAACAAGAGTTGTTAATAATGTTGTGAACACAAATAAACCTGTTTTTATCATTAATTTTTTTTCATTCTTTTGAAGATTAATATTTTTAATTAAAGGTTGGCTTATTCATAACAAAAAATCAATTTTGGGAGTATACGTGTAAAACAGGTATTATATTTTTACTTTGACGAAAAATAAAACTCACTACTTAAATTTTTTTCTTGTTTCTACACGAACAATGTAATATTACAAACATAGATTGGAACAAAAAATCAGATTATAAAATTTAATATAAAACCACAACAATCAAACATGCAAATATTTACTAAATCAGCACTTTTAAGCGCCTTTGTTATTCTAGGCATAAGTTTAAATTCATTTACACAGACTCCTTTAAGTGGATTTATGCAAGGTAAAAAAGGAGGAGGCATCACTTTTTCTACTACACATGAGCATTATGAAGGCGCTTTTTTATTTCCGGACCCATAGAAAAAATTCCGATTTTTAACGAGGTATCGGTAAATAGCTTTAACATTTATGGAATTTACGGTGTATCAGATAAATTAGATGTAATTGTAAATGTTCCTTTTGTACAAACGGTAGGCTCTGGAAATAAGGAAGCTTTAGATGGTTTAGGCTACATCAACTTACAAGAAGGAGCGCAAGATGTTAGTGCTTTTGCTAAGTATCAGTTCGCAACAAAAGGAAAAGTTGCTTTTCAAGCAGGCGCTGGCGTTACTACGCCGCTAAGCAACTATAGCGTAGCTCAAAGCCTGCAATCTATTATAGCTATTGGCAACCAGGCGACAACTTTTAACGGTTTTTTACTAGCTCATTTTAAAGATGAAAGAGGTTTTTTTATAACCGGACAAGTTGGTTATAGCGCAAGAACGACCGTGGTTCCAAATGCAGTTTTAAGCAAGTTAAAAATTGGTTTAGCTACTTCAAGGTTTTACATTGCCGGCCAAGTTGGCAACCAAACCTCTACCCGTGGTGTTGATATTTTAAGACCAGGATTTACCAATTTTTTCCCTGCTACAAAGGTAAACTACACCAAAGTAGGTGGAACCATTTACGCACCCATTGATGAAAACATTGGTTTAAGCTTCGCGGGTGGTGCAGTAGTTGATGGTAGAAACGTAGGCAAAGCTTACTATGGCTCTGCGGGATTAACCTACAACTTTATTTACAGATCTTTAACCAAATAAGATTTTAAACCATTTCCTTATCATTGTTTTAGGGAATGGTTTTGATTTAAAACTTGCGTTGTAGTTGATAGCTGCGATAGATCCTTAACATCTCTGCAAAAACAATAATCGGCATTAAAATACTTTCGAGATTAGGCAGGTTGATGATATAGCTTAACAGGGAAATAAAGCCAAAAGAAAAAACAATAAAAATAAACCGAGGAATAAGTTGGCAATAGTAAATAATTATTCCCACTCGTTTAGGGATTGCTAAAAATATTGCACTTACTGGTAAACTGATCCAAACTAGGACAAATAGAAACCTCGAGAACACTTCATTAATGGTAAAAGATTCACTAGTAAATAGCGAAGTTAGCTGCAACACGCCTTGATCAAACATGAAGAAGAAAGACAGCAAATCTAAAAACCCAAAAAAACGAAGTGTCCATTTCATTCCGCTAAGTTAATTTATTTACAGTTTTCTGCAATCATATCATCAGCATCATTAAAGCCAATATTTTTGATAAAGTTCAAAGCTTTACAAGCTTCTTTTGTGTTGCCCTGCTTTAACATTTCTTTTGCTTCAGCCATTTTCTCTGCAACAAGCTCTTTATCGAATCCTAAATCGACTTTAAGTCTTGTTATTTGTTGTTCGTTTTCGGTGTTAACCTTACCCACGATTCTATTTTGATAGTAGTTTGTGACGGTATTTTCTAAAGCTTGACGAGTTTGGTACGCCATAATTGCTTTTTCAATAGTACGCTTGGCGTAGCTTTCACAATTGTAGTTTTTAAGCGAAAATTTAACTGGGATAATGATTTCTGTATTTTCTAGATAACCTTTTGGAATCGTCCATTTACCATTGGTCAGGCTTATCAACCTTAATGCTTCATCATCTAAATCAACACCTATACCGTTTTTCACTTGTAAATTAGCTAACTCACCATTTTTATTGAGCTGAAAACCTATTTTTATACTTCCTTGAATACAGTTTTGTTTTGCATACGATGGATAAGCCATATTTGCTTCCAAAAATTGTTCTAAAGTTTGGTTTCTGCTTTTAAAAACTGGTTGCTCTGCCACAGCAAACCAAGAGTATAAACTGATTAAAAATGCTTTTACGAATGATAAAACCATACGCTTATAAACGTTTGGATTGATGAATTATTGGTTTTACTTATCTTTTGTTAACCTAACCTCCTGTAATTTCTATCAAGTAATCAAATAAGTTAGTATCAGAAGATACACCTAGTTTTTTCCGAAGCCTATAACGACTTACTTCCACCGCCTTATTGCTTACGCTCATTAACTGAGCAATTTCTTTGGAGCTTAAATTCATTTTTAAGTAAGCACATAATTTTAAGTCGTTACCGCTTAAACTGGGCGCTTTTTCTTTTAACTTGGTTAAAAAGTTAGAGTGTACGTGATCAAAGTGAACTGCAAAATTGTCCCAATCTGCATCTGCCCTTTCAGAATCATTAATCAAGCTTAAAATCCTTTTAAACTCTTCTGGGCTGTCTTCTAAATTCTCCGTTTTTACTATGGGAATAAGTTCTTCCTTTATTTTTGCCAATAATTTACCACGTTGCATCAAGTGCATGGTAGAGGTAGCCAATTCTTTGTTCTTAAAGTTTACTTCGTTTTCAAGTTTCTCATTCCGCAGCTTCACAATTTCTTTTTCATTATGCTCAATTTCTAGCTGATACGCTTTTTTAAGATATTCTTGTTCTTTCAGGTGCTTTCTTTGTTGCCTTTGAATCAACATATAAATTAGTACACATACCAATAAAAAGCAGAAAAGGTAAAACCACCAAGTTTGATACCAAGGAGGCAAAATAATGAATGAATAAACTACCGCCGCGGACTCATTCCCTAAATTGTTCCTCGCTTTTACCTTAAAATTGTAAGATCCAGCTGGCAAATTGGTGTAATCTTTCTCACTTTTATCACTCCATTCCGACCAATTTTCGTCAAAGCCTTTAAGCTGATAGCTAAATTCAATATTATCAAGTTGTTCGTATAGTGTAGATGAATATTCGAAATGAAGCGAGTTGAGCTCAAACGGCAGACTCAACCGGCTATCCTCAACTTGTTCGTCAACAATTGTTTCTCCATTTAAAAAATAGCCTCCAAAAACGGTACTTGCTCTTGCGCCATTTGTCTTAACTTCGGTTAACAAAGCATTAAGAGGCTTAATATTTTCTAAATACTTTAGATAATTAATGTGAATTAGCCCAGTAGTAGAACCAATAAAAACATTCTCCTTATTATAGGGATAAATGTTTTCGAAACCAGGTACCACCTTTGAGCTTAGTTCTGGAAAGTAAACTATGGTATAATCTTTGTCCTTGTTTTTTCTTTGAAAATCGACTACACCAACCTTTTTATTCGTTACAAACCAAATATTCCCATCCTTATCTTGATTTAGATATTGATAAAGCGTTTCTCCTAAAATTGGCATCAGCTTTTTTGAGGGAGAAAATGCCTGCAAGGCTTCGTCAAACTCATAGATCCCTTTCTCTGTTGCCACTACTACTTTTTGATCTATTCTAGCTATATAATTGTAAAACGCCGACGGCAACCCATCTTTTACTGCGAACAACGACGTTTTATCTATACTACTTTTATCGGCAGAAAGATTAAACCTATATATTCCGCGGTATGGGTGAGATGCCCAAATGGTATTGCTTTTATCGTCATACAAAATAAATCTCATAGACTCATTAAAGACTTTAATATCTCCTTTGTCGATAAATTTATTGCCATCAAAGGAGATGTGATGAAAGCCAGTGTAAGTTCCACAGATAATGTCTTTAGCAGGAGATTGATTGGAAACTGGCTCAAACATCCACGTACCCGGATAAGGGTAAAGTTGCTCAGCATTGTCGCCTTTTACGATAAATGCTCCGTCTGAGTGCGCCACCATCAAACTTTGGTTAATCACATTTAAATTCCAAACCTGACCCTGCGTGTTAGTAATTTCGTAAAAAGGCTGAGTAGAGTAACTGAAATCTTTGAGATTAGCATCTAATTTTGAATGATATAAACCGTTAGATGTGCCTATATATAATTGATTGTTTAGTACGCGAGTTGCATAACTACTGGTCTGCTTAGAAACATCCGGATAAATATACTTTACCGCGTTGTTAAACACAATGAAATCTATCCCATCATCCAATCCTAGCCAAATATTTTGGTTCCGGTCTAAAAACACGCTACGGATATTGTTTTTTTGCAAACCTTCTTTATACCCGAACCGTTGAACAATCCGCCCAGCTTTATCAACAATAAAACACCCTGCAGAATTGGTGGCGTAAGCAAATAGATTTTTATCCAATTTTATAGCTCCATATATCCTGTTGTTGTAAAAAGAACTGGCATCTACATCTATCTTCTTCTCTAACTTATCTCCCACCAGCAAATACATTCCGTTTTTTAGTGTACTTACTGCAACGGTATCTTTACCATAATCTAAAACAGCTGTGATGGCATTACTTCCAAACTCCGATTTTTTAGCAATTAGTTGCCATTCGCCGTTTTTAAATGATAACAATCCGCGAGAAGTATCTTGTGCAAAAACATGGTTATTTACGTTGCCTAAAAACTCCCAAGCTCCTTTTGCTTTATAAACTTTAACGCTACCCTCTTTAAAATATAAAATTTTGGATGTTGTTCTAAAGAACATGTCTTTGCCTGTAATCACAATATCCCAAATATCTGAAAGCTGTCTTTCGTTTGCCGGGATAAAATCTTTTAAAGAATGGTACTGTAAACTGCCATGTTTATCAGGAAAAAAGTAGCCTATTTCATCTTGTGCGCCAACGTATATTTTCCCATCTGCAGCAATTTTTACAGAACGTACTACAGTTTTATGTGGCAAAGGATATAATTTCCAATATTTACCGTTATAAGAAAGCAAACCTTCATTGTTAGCAAAGTACATTACACCATTTCTATCTTGTGCTATTTCCCAGTTTTGCGTACCTCCTTTATATAAGTTGCTGCTGTAATTATTTATTTCGGAAATACCAATTTGTCCCTGTGCTGTTTTTAGCAAGCCGAAATAGGAAAATATCAAAAATAATATAGCGCAATGCTTGTAGTACTTAAACACCATAGGTAGCAATAAGAGTAATTCTTAGGTTTATTAATTTTGGTTTAAGGTACATATTAATTTAGTTTTTAAACAAAATGGATATTAAGATATTCCCAAAAATTTAACCTTAAATGCATGAGTGAACCTACTGTTAAGTCTTTAGTAGTGTAATTGTAGGGTTAAAATCCGTGTTAGAAATTGCTGTTTTTTTTAAATGTATAGTTTATGTAGGGGTGCTTTTCTCTTTGTAAATTAGTTAACACTGTATGTTTGTTTTATGATTTACATTCTCGGGTATATAAAACTTGGAAAAGATCTATTAACCAATTAACCAACTAATTTTTTTTTTATGAACAGAAAAATTACTTTATTTTTTCTGGTTTTTTATCTTTTGTGTTCTAACTTAATAGTTGCACAAGACCTAAAAGTAACTGGAAAAGTAACCGATGAAAATGGAGCTTCGTTACCCGGTGTAAGTGTTAAAGTAAAAGGCACTACAAACGGCACCCAAACAAATTTAAATGGCGACTTCAATGTAAGTGCACCTAGATGGAACGGTAGAATTTGCACCATCTGGCAATATCACTTACAAATATACCGCTCCAGGAACATTTGATTACACAATTACTGTTAGTGCAATAGGTACAGCTGGAACATCGGTAATGAGCAAAAAAGTAAAAGTTTTTGTAGCTTTTGAAATACCAACAGCAATTATCGAAAGCTTAACCGGTACTGGAAGTAGGGTTTGGATGAATGACAAAGAAGCGTCAGGTAACGTGGGTGTTGGACCAGCTGATGGTTTTACTGATTCGCATTATTCTGCAACTCCTAACCAAAGAGACGCTTGTTTATATGATGATGAAATTACTTTCTCTAGAGACGCTAATAACAACATTTCAATGATGGTGGATAATAAAGGAGAGTCGTCTTTAACTGCTGCTTCTACAGCGTTTTACGGTTTTACTGGCGGAGATGGTTGTTACCCAGTAGTTACCGCTCTTGGAAAATTAGCTTTCTCGGGAGCTACCTCTGCATCAACATCATCAAACTCAACCAGAGTACAATTTAAAGTGCCTGGAAATGGTATTGTGAATTTCGGTAGAGGCGCTGTCACTTATGAAATTATGGAGATTACACCAACTACCGTTTACCTGCGTAGCATAGGTGCTGATGGTTTAGCTTGGTATCAAAAACTAAAAGTAAAATAATATGATATTCTTTAAAAACTCATCACTCGTTGCGTTTCTGATTATAAGCACCAGTTGCAAAAAGTCAAAATATAGCAGCGAAACTGTTAAAGCACCAAGCGATTTAACGGTAACTGCAAACTTAAGTCAAGATGGTACTGGAACGGTAGTATTTGCTGCTACCGCACAAAATGCTTTCAGCTATGATTTTGAGTTTGGAGACGGCAACTTAAAAACTGGAACTAATGGCGCCGTTACCTATCAATACACGCAGCCCGGCACCCTTACTTATAAAGTTCAAGTAACTGCCAAAGGCGCAAACAATCTATCGATAAAAAAAACGGTTGATATCGTGGTGACAGTGAAAGCCGGCACTGCTGGTTTGGTTTGGAGCGATGAGTTTAGCACCGATGGTGCACCAGACCCCAATAAATGGGGTTACGATATTGGTACAGGCGGCGACGGTTGGGGAAATCAAGAACTTGAGTATTATACTAAGCGCCCAGAGAACGTAAAAATAGAAAATGGTATTCTAAGAATAAATGCCATCAAAGAAGATTACATGGGTAGCAAATACACTTCTACTCGCTTACTTTCAAAAGGAAAATTTGATTTTACCTATGGAACTGTGGAAGTACGAGCAAAGCTACCAACGGGGGTAGGTACTTGGCCAGCGATTTGGATGTTAGGTAGCAATATCGACAGCACTCCTTGGCCAGGTTGTGGAGAAATAGATATTATGGAGCATCTTGGAAAAGATTTGAATAATATTTACGGAACCTTCCATTATCCTGGGCATTTTGGCGGAACCGCCGATGGAGGAACAAGAAAAATTGCTACTGCAACTTCGGAGTTTCATATTTACAAACTGGTTTGGACAGCAGCTTTAATACAAGTTTTTGTGGATGATCTACTAGTACACAGTTTAGCAAATTCTGCTTCGATACCATTTAATCACAACTTCTTTCTCATTATTAACTTGGCAATGGGTGGTAATTTTGCAGGTCCGGTAGATGCTGCAGTTACTGGAGCCACTTTACAAGTTGACTACGTTAGGGTTTATAAATAGTAATTTTCAAAATTTTCTTACAAAGAATTGGAGTCTAAATTAACTCCAATTCTTTTTTAATTTCATTACCAATCTTTTCAATTATGATGAACTATTCGCGAAATACAATTTGTGGAATTGTATTTTTATTTGGGGCTGTTATCAACAGTTCTTGCAAAGCACAGGCTGTAAATCAACCTGCACAAATTGATGCCAAAGTAAAAGCCTTACTATCTAAAATGACCCTCGAAGAAAAAGTGGGTCAAATGGCGCAGGTGACCCTAGACGTAATTACTAAAGGCAAGGACCGTTTTAGCAGTTTTGAACCTGTTGAACTAGACCCAAAAGTAATTGCTGACGTTTTTGGTAAATACAAAATAGGTTCAGTTTTAAATACGGCGAACAACCGAGCAAGAACGCCGCAAGAATGGAATAAAATTATATCTGGCATACAAAAAGTTGGAAAAGGGAGGTTAAACATTCCCGTAATTTATGGGGTTGATGCTATCCATGGCGCAACTTACACTGCAGGTGCAACATTTTTCCCACAGCAAATAGGACAGGCCGCTACGCGTAACTTAGCTCTAATTAGAAAAGGTGCTGAAATAACTGCTTATGAAACAAGAGCAAGTAGTATCCCTTGGAACTTTTCTCCGGTTTTAGATTTAGGTCCCGATCCACGCTTTCCACGTATTTGGGAAACTTACGGCGAAGACCCGTTTTTGACTTCAGAAATTGGCAAAGTAGTAGTAAAAGGATATGAAGGAGATAACAACAATGTATCTTCTCCTTTCCATGTCGCTTCTTGCTTAAAACACTTTATTGGTTATCAAGTAGCTGCATCTGGCAAAGATAGAACACCTGCTTACATATCAGACCAAGCGCTGAGAGAATATCACCTTCCTGCTTTTAAAGCAGCAATTGACGCTGGTTCGCACAGCATTATGATTAATTCTGGCTTGATAAACGGTATCCCCGTACACGCCAGCTATGAAATACTTACAGATTTACTCCGCAAAGAATTAGGCTTTAAAGGTTTGGTTGTAACCGATTGGGGCGATATAGAAAATTTACACACTAGAGACCGAATTGCCACGACCAACAAAGAAGCGGTAATGATGGCCATTAACGCCGGTATTGATATGTCAATGATTGCTTACCAATATGAGCCTTTCTGCGATGATTTAATCGCGTTAGTAAAAGAAGGTAAAGTAAAAACAAGCAGGATTGATGAAGCCGTTAGCCGTATTTTAACTTTAAAATACCAATTAGGCCTGTTTGAAACACCAGTAACTAGTTTTAAAGATTATCCAAAATTTGGTAGTAAAGAGTTTGAAACAGCTGCTTATCAAACTGCAGTAGAATCTGTTACTTTGTTAAAAAACAGCAACAATATTTTGCCGATTAAAAAAACAGCAAAATTATTAGTGACTGGTCCAAACGCAAATTCAATGCGTACTTTAAATGGTGGTTGGAGCTACTCATGGCAAGGAGAAAAAGTAGAAGATTTTGCATCAAAGTACAATACCGTTGTAAAAGCGATTCAAAACAAGGTGGGTGCGCAAAATGTAAACTTCGTCCCGGGCATTAGCTACAAAATGGACGGTAAGTATTTTGAAGAGTATGCTGATAAAATGGACGAAGCAATTGCTGCCGCAAAAGATGTGGATGCGATTATACTTTGTTTAGGCGAAAATACTTACACAGAAACACCAGGTAATTTAAGTGATTTATACCTTTCTGAGTTACAAACCGAATACGCTAAAAAACTGGCTGCAACTGGCAAACCCATTATTTTAGTCTTAAATGAAGGCCGCCCACGTATCATTAGCAAGTTTGAACCTTTAATGCAAGGTATTGTAATGACTTATTTGCCAGGTAATTTTGGTGGAGATGCATTAGCAAGTATTTTGTTTGGCGATGAAAATCCGTCAGGTAAATTGCCTTTCAACTATCCAAAATTTCCGAATTCTTTGGTAAACTATAACCACAAACCATCAGAAAGCAGAAGCGTTGTGGAAGGTGTATATAATTACGATGCCGATTATAATCCACAGTACGAATTTGGCTTTGGTTTAAGCTACACCACATTTGCATACAGCAATTTAAAACTAAGCGCTAGCGACATCTCTGCGGATGATGAATTAACGGTAAGCGTTGATGTTAAAAATACCGGAAACCGTGATGGTAAAGAGGTTGTAGATCTTTATCTATCAGATTTATACGCTAGCATCACACCAGACGTTAAACGATTAAAAGGTTTTGAAAAGATAAATTTGAAAGCCGGTGAGTCAAGAACGGTTACTTTTAAATTGAACAAAGGAGATTTCTCTTTTGTAAACGCTCAAAGTAAAACGGTTGTAGAACCTGGTGATTTTGAAGTTGCAATAGCTGACCTAAAGGGAAAGTTTAATATCAAATAATATATTTTAGCGTACCGGATTAATTTGGTACGCTATTAAATTCTCTTTTGAAAGGACCTTTATTACCGCAAGAGATTTTCTATTTTAGCTATCATTCTTTTGGAAACTTGGTATCTATGAAAATTACTTTTCCAACTTCATCAGTACGTTTTTATTCCGTCTGTTTCCACAATATTTAATATATTTGAGCTTAGTGACTGTGGTATAACATATTATATAGCGGGTCAAAAACACCAATTCGATTAAACCTATTCACCTAATGTCAACCAAAAAAATACGCATATCCATAATTTTGGTTATGATCTTTTTTTTAAACGGTATTGCTTTTGGTCAAAGTTCAACCATCGATATTTGTCCTGGGGAATCTGTACTGCTTTCACCAACACAAACTAACGCTTTTGCTTACAGTTGGAGTCCAGACCCGTCATTAAGTGCTACAAATGTTAAAAATCCGGTTGCTACGCCTTTAGTAACTACAACATATACGGTAATATCTAGTGCAAAAACTGCTACTAATCTGGTAATAAACGGAGATTTTGAATTAGGTAATCGAGATTTCATCTCTCAATATACCCTCACTCCTAACGGATCAACCAATAATGGCACATATAGTATAACCGATAATCCTAAAACTCATAACGGTGGCTTTTCTAATTGTACCGATCATAGCGGGATTGTAGGCGGTAAGATGCTGGTTGCAGACGGAGCTTCTGGCAGCAGTGGAGTAGCCAAATTTGCAAATGTTTGGACTCAAACTATATCTGTAACACCTAACACAGACTATGCATTTTCTTCTTGGATTACCAACTTAGCAGGCGGTGCAATATCATCATTAAAGTTTTCCATTAATAACGACTTAACTAGTGCGCCTATTTTATCGTTACCAGGACTTTGCAATTGGCAGCAATTCTACGTAGTATGGAACTCAGGAGAGGAGCTAACTGCTACAATTTCAATTGCCGAAGGAACTGGATCGTCCGACAGTGGTAACGACTTCGCCTTAGACGACATCAGTTTCTATACAATAATTAAAACACAAGAAACCATAACAGTGAGCGTAAAAACTCCGACGGCGGTGCCAATTATTACCGGTAGCCCTTCTATTTGTATAAACGAAACTACTGATTTTACAAGCGATGTAACTGGAGGAACATGGTCGAGTAGCAATCCTGGAGTCGCAACGATATATGAATTAGGAAAAGTTACTCCAGTGAGTGCTGGAAACACAAGCATATTCTACACGCTTAAAGATGATTGTAGTACTTCATCTCTTCCCTACAATGTTTTAGTAAACGAACCTACCCTGTTGGGACAGATTACCGGATTAGCTAAATTAACCATCGGACAGCAATTTCCGCTCAGCATTGATATACCCGGCGGAACATGGAAAAGCTCGGATGATAACATCGTTCAAATCGCTGCAGATGGAACGGTGAAAGGAATAAACGATGGTGAATCTGAAATAACCTATACGCTTAACACGCCATGTGTCTCCGTTTCTTTACCTTTTAAAATCACCGTTATTCGTACTGATGATTTGTACGCTCCTAACTCGTTTACGCCTAACGGCGACGGAAAAAATGATGAATTTAAAATATATGGTTCTCTAATTGATCAAATTGAACTAGCCATTTTCAACCAATGGGGAGAATTAATTTATAAAAGTACAGATCAAACAAAAGGTTGGACAGGTATTTACAAGGGAGAAAGACAACCGGCTGGTGTTTACGTTTATACCGCCAAGCTAAAAATGATTGATGGGAAAGAAGTGGTAAAAAAAGGAGCAATAAATCTAATACGTTAATCATTGCATGGGTTATAATTATGTGCTATAACAAAAGAACGAAATGACAAAAAGCGCATCCGTTTTTTTATTAATTGTCTTCTGCGTGGCCGGACTAAAATTGAGAGTTTTTGCCCAGATAGATCCGCATTTCACACAAAACTATATGTATCCAATGGCAGTAAATCCAGCACTTACAGGTACAATGGATGGTAGTTATCGCGTATCCTCAATTTATCGTAATCAATGGGGAAACATCACCAATCCTTACAGTACTATTGGGTTCTCTGCAGAAATCGCTACCAGTAAAAACGTGAATATTGGCGCCAGTTTTTTTAAACAAACAGCAGGAGAAAGCGGTTATCAGTACAGTTTAGCAAACATTTCTTTATCCTACGGTGGTGTCAGATTTGGCCCCACTGGTGATCAACAAATTTCCTTTGGTGCACAGGGCGGCTTTGTGAGTTCCAAATTTGATACAAATGGCTTTACATTTGGAGAACAATGGCTTCCCGGAGCAGGCTATGTACCAGGAATGAGCTCAGGAGAGATTTTTGAAAACTCCTCTGCTTTTGTTCCAGATATAAGTTTTGGCATCTCCTATTTTGACGGAACGCTTAATAAGATTATTTCACCGTTTGGCGGTATCTCCGCTTATCACGTTACCCAACCTAGTTATTCTTTTTTGGCAAACGGCAGTACCAATAAATTGCCTATGAGGCTGAGTGCACAAGCCGGGCTTAAGTTTGTGTTGACGGATGGTGTCTCTATCGTCCCTCATATCATTTACAACAGACAACAAAAAGCTTCAGAAATCATAGCAGCAACCTACGTCCAATTCTTCGTTAATGAAGATGTAGATTTTATGCTCGGCGGGAACACAAGGATAAAAGATTCAGTATCGCCATTTGTGGGATTATATTTCAAAGGCTTAATTGCAGGACTCAGTTATGATGTCAACACTGGACCATTGCGAACCAATGCTCCCAACAGCAATGCCTTCGAAATATCGCTGTCCTTTTCGGGAGGGAAGCAAAGAGCCTCCAATTCAGTGTATTTTAATTGCCCTAGATTTTAAGGTTTATCAAACTTAAGCAGCAAAAACAACATTAGAAATCCTATTTTCATTGCAATTCAACGCCTTGCAAAACAAAACTGCTTTAAGTATAAGCTGGCATAAAAAATGCTAAAATGCCTACTAATAGAAGTAGTCGACAAAAAATCAAACACAAAAAAACGTATGCTAAATTATTCTAAAGCCTTATTAAAATACAAATTACTAAATTTGCAAGCGTTAACCATTAGCATGAAAAAAAATTATACTATTCCAGCTCTCTTGTCATTATTTTTTTTAGCGTCTTGTGCTGTACAAAAATCTCAACCAAAAGCTTATATCAATATTGCGGATTTAATTAATAATTCGGCGGTTTTAAAACAGCACCATGTTGGTTTTGTGCTAAAAGAAATTGGTTCTGAAAAAGTGATGTTCCAAAAAAATTCTGACAAGTATTTTATCCCAGCATCAAACACCAAATTATTAACGTTTTACACTGCGCTAAATATGCTTGGCGACTCTGTGCCATCCATAGAATATGCTACTCGTAAAGACTCCTTGTTAATTTGGCCTATGGCAGATGCTTCTTTTTTGCATCCGGCATTTAAAAATCATAAAGCCTTCAATTTTATTAAAAACTCTGGTAAAAACATCTACCTAATCAGTGGCAGATACCAAGGCGAAAAATTTGGAAAAGGTTGGAGTTGGGATGATTATAACGACTATTACCAAACAGAAGTATCTGCGTTCCCCGTTTACGGAAACGTGGTAAACATTAGTACTGATGGGTTTGGAAAGTTAAAATATCATCCAGATTTAGCTTCCATGTACCTAAGTGACATCTTCATTTCGCCAAAGTTAAAAACGATAAAAAGAGAATTAGAGAACAATAATCTAACAATTCCAGCAAATTTTAATGTCGATTTTAAGCAAACGGTTCCTTTGCACTTAGATAAGTCAACAATTGTTAACTTATTATCTGACACACTATTAGCAACCGGCTTAGTACTTAAACAAGTAGAAACCTTGCCTTGGAGAAAAGTGCCCATAAACGCCAAAACTGTATACAGCGTTAAAACCGATAGCCTTTATAAACAAATGCTACAACAGAGCGATAACTTTATAGCGGAAGAAATGCTATTAAACTGTGCAGCAGCAAACCATCTGATCATGCGTACAGATAGTGTAATTTCTGTGGCCAGCAAAAACCTATTTGCGGATTTGCCTGATAAACTGCAATGGTTAGATGGGTCAGGCCTTTCTCGTCAGAATTTGATTACACCAAGAGATATCACCCTAATTTTGCAGAAGATTTACGACAAAGTAGGGAACGAAAACCGTTTATTTAACCTAATGCCCAACGGCGGAAAACCAGGTGCCTTAAAAAACATGTTTGCTAGTAACAATACTTCCTTTGTATTTGCTAAAACCGGCACCATGGCCAATAATTACAACTTAAGCGGTTATTTAGTTGGTACATCTGGCAAAAAGTATCTGTTCTCTTTCATGAATAACAATTACGTTTCATCCAGCCAAACTGTAAAAGCAGAAGTAGAGCGAATTTTAACTTTTATTCACGATAATTATTAATACTCTGTAAAGCACTCACTAATTAGGTTAGTCAATTTCCCACTGATTATCAGCTATTATAGCAAATTTTTTTACACATTAGCGCTAATATTTTAATCAAGCTTGGTTTTGTGATACTTATAACAAGCTGCTTAAACTAAATCAGATGCTAAAAAAATTTGAAGCACACAGCAAGCAAAAATTGCAGATTATTTTAAATAATTTAGCGTTTGGCTCGTTACGAAATATAAAGCCTTAAAAATTCCTGATTTTATGAAAAAAAGTATCATCTACCTAATTGCCTTATTTTCATTATTCTCCACCAACACCTTTTCACAAAATAAGATTGGGTTAACAACGCTCGCTAATTCCTTGAATTATGGGAAGTCCGTAGCTGTTTTCGGCGGGTCGGTTTCTGTGATACCACCAAGTGATAGTGCTAAACATATGTGGAAAGAATATTTAGGAATGAGCATTACCAATTATGGAGTTGGTGGAGCGGGATTTTCTTCTTTACAAGGGAAATCTCTTCAACAACAAGTTAATGAGGCTCAGGTATTTGATATTTACATTCTTTGGGCTTCCACAAATGACTACACAAACCATCGAGACATTGGCGCCTACACTGATTACACAGAATTTGATAAATACGACAAAGAAAAATTAACAACCCAAGCCGGAGGAATCAATTACTGTATCAAGAAGATCTATGAGATAAATCCGAAAGCAATCATCTACTTTTTTACCTCGAGTAAAGCCTTTAATGACAGAGGCGGGTATGATCCTTTTTACCAAAAAGGAATGAATGAATACGTTGAGGTGCAAAAACAAGTTTGTGCGCTCCATGGAATACCTGTTTTAGACCAGTTCACGTTGGGAGGTTATAATAGCTACAACAAGGCTTTGTACTATCATGACGCTATACACATGAATGTGTTGGGGTATAAAAAATTAGGTGAGTTACAGGTTTCTTTTCTTGCATTTCCCTAGTTAAATAATTGGTACCTATCTATAATCCAAATGGATTAATCCTGCGGAAATAAAGGTTAAAAAGCTAATAATTCCAAAAAGCATCCTCAATATGCTTAATCTCATAGCTCTCAAAACCCTTTTTGAAGAGCACCGCTATCACATCAAACCTTATCTCACCTTGGTGTTGCTTCAAAAAAATATATTCATTAGCAGCTTTAGAAAGTAGCTTCTGCTTTTTAACATCAACAAAATCTTCTGGCAAACCAAACCCCGTTCCCGATCTGGCTTTTACTTCAACAAAAACTATAATGTTATTTATGCTTGCAACCAAATCAACCTCGGCCCTGCTGTAGCGCCAATTTTCTTCTAAGACCTCGTAATCTTTAGCTTCTAAAAACTCTTTGGCAATGGACTCTGCATGTTTACCGTCATCATTATGGCGAGCCATTATTTGATAATTACTGAACCCAAATATTTAGAAATATACTTCTCTACTTCTTTTAAATCTAAATACTCTTTCATTAAGATCATCACATTATCAACGTCTTTTTCTGCTTTAATAGCTTCCTGCTTGGCAGCAATAATGCTTCCTATTTTCTTTTTTTTAAGGTGGAAAATTGCACCCATAACTGTTCCACGTAACCTTTCTGTTTCTTCAGGAACATTAATGTTGTGCATATTGTACCAATTCTCGCTTAAAATATAAGGAGTAGCAATCAACGAAACCGCAAGCGAAGAAATCTCTCTATCCCGGTGTTGAATAAAATCCTTTTCTTTTGGCAAACGTCCTTGTTCCAACTCCTCTTTATAAAACTTCACTATCTTGGCATAAAGCGGGTTACCAAATACTACATCGTCTAAATGCAACACAATATAAGGACCAATGTAAGTGTCCGTAGTTTCGTCCCAATTCGCCATTCTATCGCCGTACATTAACAGCACTCGCAACATGTCACGCTCCTGATATTCGTCGCTATGTACAGGCGTTTCATACATCATCGCCTCCACTTCTGGCGGCGGACTATCATCAAAATGAGGTCTCGGTGTTTCTTTTTTCACCTTGCTCAAATGCATTTTATTTAGTTCCGAGATTAAAATGCGCTCCTCCATTTGTAGCAAGGTGCTACACTCTCTTAAAAAAACCGACGCTTTAATGGCATCAGGAATTTTAGCGATACTTTCTACCACTTCTCTAATTACCCCGGCTTTTTTTATGGGGTCATTTCCAGAATCTTTTAAAAGAATCTCAGTTTTATAAAAAATGAAATCCTTTTTATTTTTTTCTATATGTGTTTTAAATGCTGCGGCTCCTAATTTTTGAATGTACGAATCTGGATCATGCCCATCAGGGAAAGAGACCACTTTTACGTCTAAGCCTTCCTCCAAAATCATATCCAAACCACGCAAAGAAGCCTTAATACCCGCCGCATCACCATCATATAAAATAGTTACGCTTTTGGTAAATCGGCCAATCAATCTAATTTGTTCGGTAGTGAGTGATGTTCCAGAAGAGGAAACCACATTCTCCACGCCAGCTTGTTGTACCGAAAGTACATCGGCATAACCTTCCACCAAGTAACAATTATCTAAATCTCGAATGGCTTTTTTGGCTTGAAACAAACCGTAAAGCAGGTTTGATTTGTGGTAAATCTCGCTTTCTGGCGAGTTTACATACTTCGGAACAGCCTTATCGGTTTTTAAAGTTCGCCCGCCGAAACCAATTACCCGCCCCGTAAAACTATGAATAGGAAACATTACCCGCCCCCGGAAACGGTCGTAAACCCTGCCTTGGTCGTTTTTAATCACCAAACCAACGTCTTCTAAAAACTCTTGCTGGTAACCGTCTTTTACTGCTCCATCTAGCAGTGCACTCCAATCATCTGGCGAATAACCTAACTGGAATTTTTTGATGATATCGTCTCTAAAACCACGCTCTTTAAAATAACTTAAGCCTATCGTTTTTCCATCCTCACTGTTCCACATCCTATCCTCGAAAAATGACGCAGCATAATTAGAAACAATATATAAACTCTCCCTACGGTTTTGCGCCTCCTTAAATTCTGGCGTTACCTCAGTTTCTTCAACCTCAATATTGTATTTATTGGCTACGTATTTTAAGGCTTCTGGGTAGGTGTACTTTTCATGTTCCATAACAAAATGGACAGAATCCCCACCTTTACCGCAACCAAAACATTTAAAGATTCCTTTTGCCGGAGAAACATGGAACGACGGCGATTTCTCGTTATGAAAAGGACACAATCCGGTTAAACTGGAACCACGTTTTTTTAGATGCACAAAATCGCCAACTACTTCTTCTATTAAAGCGGTTTCTAAAATTTTATCAATGGTTTCCTTTTTTATCACGGGGGAACAAAATTGCAGAAAATAAAGGGGCTTAGCAATTATGGACGGAAATAAAGAAATGTATATGCGATAATATGACAAGGGCGTTTTAACACGTGAGCAAAGCCATCCCTTTGGGACTATTCACTCATACGCACAAGGCGTTAGGCACAGGCCAGTATTCGTTGCTATTATTAACGCGAATGTTCGAAATTTAAAATTTCTTTCTCTTCGTCTTGCAGTCGGCATTATCACCGAACCTCGTAAGATTATTCTAACGAAAACTCAGTAACTAATGCTCAATTATAATACAATGATAACACCGACTATAGGAAAATATATTTAACATGAATAGAAGAAATGTTACGCTATTTATATTTTTTTATCGTAAGAAATTAAAAAGCATAAACTTATAAGCAGCTAATTACCACTTGTATACGAACACCAAAAGGCATAATGACAATTTTATGACCTACATACCGCTAACGTAACCATATGTTTGCCGCGAAAATTTTTACTAAAAACTTAAATTATGAAAAGATTATTTATTGGCCTTACTTTAATTGCAGGATTATCATTCACGGCAAATGCGCAAGAATTTGGTTTTAAGAAAGGCGACGTTCTTTTAGAAGGAAGCGTTGGCTTTAATTCTACCGACAACAAAAACACAGAAGAAAAAACAAGTTTGTTTAACTTCTCTCCAAAAGCTGGTTATTTCTTATCAGACAAAGTTGCTGTTGGTGTTTTACTAAATCTTTCTTCTAACAAAAACGAAGATTATAGTACAGGTGGATCTATTAATAAAAACAACGGTCTTGGTTTTGGTGTTTTTGGACGTTATTATTTCTTGGAATTAGGTAAGCGTTTTAAAACTTATGCAGAAGCTGGCTTAGGCTATTCTACAGTAAAATCTGAAATAGAAACTGGTGGTAATACAGTTACTGGGCCTAAAACTAATACATTAGATTTTAACTTAGGAGCCGGTGTAAACTATTTTGTAACAGAAAGATTTGTGCTTAACGTAGGTTTAACAAACCTTATCAACGTTGGCAGTTCTAAAGTTGATGTTAGCGGTGCTAAAGCTACAACTAACTTTGGCGTACAGGTTGGAGGAATTAACAACATCTTTAATGAAGCTACATTTGGTTTAGCATACAAGTTTTAATTAATCAATAACATTATTTATAAAGAAGGCGTCTTTGGTTAAACCGAAGACGCCTTATTTAGCTTTAGCTATTTACTTACTTGCGCTTAAGGCAAGACGCGATTGTACCCATAAAAGTAAAATTGTTTAAACTAAACCATCCCTTTATAGTTGTAATAACTATCTATAACGTTTTGCTTTGTAGCGCACCTATTAATTTGCTTTACGCTAACTTAAAAAATATGTATCGGTTGTGCTATGAGAAGTTAGCGACGTTAACTATTGCGTCAAAGCAAACTGAATTAAATTAGCACCCATTTTAAGCGCTTTTTCTCTACTTGCAGCAGAATCTTCAGGGTAAGTACCAAAGTCTTCCCAGCCGTTTCCTAAATCACATTCGTAGGTGTAAAAACAAACTACTCTACCCTTATAGATTAAAGCAAAGCCTTGCGCCCTTTTACCATCGTGTTCATGAATTTTGGGCAAACCAGTAGGAAATTTGAACTTCTGGTTATAAACAGGATGATTTGAAGGAAGTTCTACGAAATCTAATTCCGGAAAAACCTTTTTCATCTGTGGCCTAATAAATTTATCCAAGCCATAGTTATCATCAATATGCAAAAACCCACCCGCCAACAAATACTTTCTCAGATTTTCAGCTTCTTGCTTGCTAAAAATCACATTACCGTGTCCCGTTAAATAAACAAATGGATAATTAAACAAATCTGAACTACCAACTTCAACTGTGGCTTCTTCTGGTGCAATTTGAGTTCCGAGGTTTTGGTTACAAAAGGCAATTAGATTAGTTAACGCGGTACGGTTTGCATACCAGTCGCCACCGCCGTTGTACTTTAGTTTGGCAATTTTATAAGTTGGGTTTGTGAAGGAAAGTAAAAAGATGCAAGAGCCAAGAGCCAAGAGCCAAGACAACTTGCGAAATCGTATAATATTTGAGTAATTGGAAAGAGCTAAGACAACAAACCAAAGATGCAAGAGCCAAGACAGCTTGCGTAAGCTCGCACTTTGAACTTTTAACTTTAAACTTTTAACTCCTGCCATCATCTATTCAAATAATTAATCTCAAAGCAAGCTTGTAATGCGGCGGTTTCGGTTCGTAATCTACTATCGCCTAAAGTTATAGGGATAAAGCCATTTTGCTGGGCCAACTCTATTTCCGCTGTGGCAAAATCTCCTTCCGGACCTATCAAGATTAGGTAATTGGAATACTTTTTAAAATCGTGGTTGATTTCAGACTTTTGGTTTTCTTCGCAGTGGGCAATATATTTAACATCTGCTTTAGTTGATGAAATAAAGTTCTTGAAAGAAGTTTGCTCATTTAAACGCGGATGATAGGCTTTTAAAGACTGCTTAATGGCAGTAGTGATAATTTTATTTGACCGGTCGATTTTTACTTCTTTACGTTCAGATCTATCGCAAATAATCGGAGTAATTTCATCAATTCCAATTTCTGTCGCTTTTTCTAAAAACCACTCAAATCTATCAATGTTTTTAGTTGGGGCAACTGCGATGTGCAAGTAATGGTTTCGCTTTGCGTACTCTTGTTGCGCCTCTACGATATGCAGCTCTGTTCTTTTCGGATGATCACTAACAATTTCCGCCAAATAAAAACCACCTTTACCGTCGATTAGGTTTACTCTATCACCAATTTTTAGCCGTAAAACTCGGATGCAGTGCTTACTTTCTTCCTCAGTTAATTGGTAAATGGTTGCTTTAATATCAGGCGTATAAAATAAGTGCATGATTTTAATGGTTATCTACCTGCTCTTCTTTTTCTACAAATAACTGCAACTTAACAGACTCAATATTTTGCTCTACTTTTTTAAGAATAGTGAAGGTATAGCCGTTAAAATCTTTGGTTTCGCCAACTTCTGGAATTTTACCGAAAATTTCACTTAACATACCAGCAACCGTGTCGTAATCTTCGTCTTCTGGTAAATCGTGTGGTAAAAACTCATTAGCGTCATAAACGGATGCAGATGCCGTTACGATAAATTCATCGTCAGAAACTTTCTCCACCAATGGTTTCTCTTCATCGTACTCATCCTGTATGTCTCCAACAAGTTCTTCTACAATATCTTCCAAAGTAACCATACCCGCGGTTCCTCCAAACTCATCTAAAACAATTGCAATCTGCATGCGTTTCAACTTAAGCTCAGCCATTAAATCATTGATTTTTTTAGACTCCGGTACAAAAAGGGGCTTTCTTAAAATATCTTTTAATTTAAACTCGCCGTGTCTTACCAATAAAGATAAAATATCTTTTGCGTTTACAATACCCACAATTTTATCGATGGTTTCATCGTAAACTGGTATTCTTGAGTAGCCTTCGGAAATAATGGTTTCTAATAGTTCTTCCTTAGAATCCGACAATTCTATTGCTGAAATTTTGGTTCGCGGAACCATAATGTTTTTAACAACCCGATCATTAAAATCGAAAACGTTCTTAATTAACTCGTGTTCCGCCTTATTAATCGCTCCAGACTCTTTACCCTGGTCTAAAAGATACTGTAGTTCTTCTGACGAATGCAGTGAATCATGAGCATCAGCGGCGTTAATTCCAAAAAGCTTTAGAATTAGGTTGGCAAATCCATTTAACACATAAATAAACGGTTTAAACACTACGTAAAAAACCTGCAACGGCAATGCAATAGCCATTGTTGTAGTCACCGGACGCTGGATAGCTAAAGTTTTAGGCGCTAATTCTCCAAAAACGATGTGCAATACTGTGATAATGGTAAATGCGAAAACGTGACCCAAAGTAGTTGCTAAACTATCTGTTATTGGCAAAGCTAAAAAAGCAAATATGTTGCGCATCAAGCCAGACATTACGCTTTCACCTACCCAACCCAATCCTAACGAGGCTAAAGTAATTCCTAATTGGGTAGCCGCCAAATAACCATCTAAATGGCTAGTCATGTGTTTAGCCATACCTGCAACTCTACTGCCGGTTTTTGCTTTTATTTCTATTTGAGAACCACGAACTTTAACAATTGCAAACTCTGCTGCAACGAAAAACCCGTTTAATAAAACCAAAAATATGGTTAGAAATATGTGAAATCCGCTAATTTCGAGATGGGGGTCCATTTTTTATATTTTATTTCTGAACGTAGAATTATATAATTCTATGCTTTCTTCGATCACTTTATAGGCGTAACTTTTCCCTAAAAGATGTTCAATCGTGACATTTTTTTCTTCAAGCGCTTTATAATCCTGAAAAAAACGAACAATCTCTTTCATTGTATGTGGAGGAAGTTCTTTTAAATCTTCGATGTAATTAACCGACATGTCATGTTTTGCTACTGCAATGATCTTATCATCTTGTTCACCGTTATCAACCATGTGCATTACACCAATAACTTTTGCTTCAACAATAGACATCGGGTAAACGTCAGCAGCACAAAGCACCAAAATATCTAATGGATCATGATCATCACAATAAGTTTGTGGGATAAAGCCGTAATTTGCTGGGTACATTACTGATGAGAATAACATTCTGTCTAACTTTAGTAAGCCAGAATCTTTATCTATCTCGTATTTTGCTTTTGATCCTTTAGGAATTTCAATAATTGCTGTTACGCTTTCTGGTGCATTTTCTCCTGGTGAAATGGAGTGCCAAGGGTGGTTATTCGTCATTTTCCGTGTGTTCTGATATCTGTGTTTTTTTGCCTAAACTTCTTTTAAAAAAGGCAATCACTAATGGAATTGTGGTTAAAAATATAAATCCAAAAATAATGTATCCTAAATAATTTTCTATCTCTTCTTGAAACTCTTTACCTAAAAAGTAACCCAATAAGGTTAAAGAGGTGATCCAAATAACTGCGCCAGATATATTATAAAACGCAAACCGCTTAACATCTAACTTAACAACACCAGCAACAATTGGTGCAAATGTTCTTACTATTGGCACAAACCTACCCATAATCAAAGCAAATGCTCCCTGTTTTCTGTAGTAGGCCTCTGCAGCTTTTAAATATTTCTTCTTAAAAAAGAAACTGTCTTCTCTTTTATAGAGCATGGGTCCAGTTCTGTAACCAAACCAGTAGCCAACAAAGTTTCCTGCGGACGCAGCAAATATCAAACCAAGTACCATGGTAACAATACCAGTATCTAATTTACCAGTAGCCACAAACATTCCCGCTAGAAATAAAAGATAATCTCCCGGAAGGAAAAATCCGAAAAATAAGCCGGTTTCTGCAAATACAACAAATACTATAAGATAGAAACCTCCTTGTCGGATGATTTCTTCAGCGTTCGATAATTTTGTGAGGTGCTCCCAGATTTCATACATAGCTCTTTATAAAACTACAAATATTATTGCACTTTTATAATTATTCGCTTTTTAAAATAAATCTGTGATTAAAGTAGGATAAACCCCTAATGCAATTATTGCAACAACAGAAACGCCAAATACAAGTTTGTAATAAACACTTGATACCACTTCTTTACGCTCGGCATCTTTGAAATACATTGCAACAATCACTTTGAAATAGTAGAATACAGAGATTACTGCATTTATGATTGCTAGTACAATTAACCAGGTATGGTACTCTTGCAAAGCTGCAGAAAACATAAAGAACTTTCCGATAAAACCTGCTGTTAATGGAATACCTGCGAAAGACAGCATTGAAACCGTTACTGCAAAAGCAAGGAAAGGACTTTTTTTACCAAGACCATTAAAACTATCGAAGTTTTCGCTCCCAGTTTGTTGTTTAACTAAAATTAATACGCCAAATGCGATGATGGATGCCAAAGAATATGCTGCTGCATAAACAAAAACCGCATTAAAAGAACTCGCTCCCAAAGCAACAATGGCAAACAGCATATAACCAGCGTGTGAAACGCTAGAATAGGTAAGCATTCGTTTAAAATTGGTTTGAAACAATGCAGTTATGTTTCCAATGAATAAGGTTAGGATTGTGATTGCCAGCAAAGTTGGCATCCAAAACTCTGATAGTGGCGCAAAGCATATAGAGAATATCCTTAAAAACGCTGCAAAACCGGCGGTTTTAACTACAGTTGCCATAAACGTGGTAATCAAGGTTGGCGAACCTTCGTAAACATCAGGCACCCAGAAGTGGAACGGCGCTGCGCCAATTTTAAAACTCATACCTACCATTACCAAAATAATCCCCACATAAAAGATAGGATCAATTCCAGTTGGACGATCAGTTACGTACTTAGCAATTTCGGCTAAATCAAAAGAATGTGAAGCGCCATAAATTAAAGCAATCCCAAACAGTAAGAATCCTGTAGAAAACGCCCCCATTAAGAAGTACTTTAAAGCTGCTTCGTTTGATGCAAAATCACGCTTCTTGATACCCGCTAGAACATATAAACTCACCGACATAATCTCAAGCCCAATAAACAGCATAGATAAATTATGGTAAGATACCATCACAATAACACCAACTAAGGCAAATAGGATAATGGTATAATATTCCGCTACATTCTCGCTTATTTTCTCAAAATAGGTTTTAGAAAGTAGTAAAATTAAAATGGTTGAAATAATGGTTAAACTTGAGAAAGCCACAGCGAAATTATCAAAATGCATCATTCCGCTAAAAATTGGAGCTGCACCACTATTCCACTCCATCACAGCCAAAGCCAAAGCACCTAATAATCCTAAGATACTAACAGGTAATAATGCATTTTTTGCTTTAAATAATCCTAAATAAAGAACTACAAGGGCTAAAATTGATATAACTATTAAAGTATTCATTCTTATGATTAAAACGCTAATTTACTATTTACTTGACCTATCAATTCGGTTACTGCTGATTCTGAAACATGCAGAATTGGTTGCGGATAAACCCCGATAATTATAACCAAAGCACAAACGATACTTAAAAGAACAACCTCAGATCCTTTGATGTCTTTAAAAGACGCTGTTAAATCATTCAGTGTTCCTTGCATTGCGTCTTTGTATAACCTTAACAAATACACAGCAGCAAAAATAATGGTTAAACCTGCAACTCCAGCCGCCCAAATGCTAAATTGGTATACACCAAGCAATAGCAAAAACTCTCCGATAAATCCGTTCGTTAAAGGCAAGGCAACAGCTCCCAAAACAATAATTAAAAATGCGATAGAAAGCTTAGGAGCAATTTTGGCAATCCCGCCCATTGATGCTATTTCTCTTGTTTTTAAACGATCAATAATGATATCGGCTACAAAGAATAAACCCAACACGTTAATACCGTGACTAATCATCTGAATCATGGCACCTTGTACGCCTTGCGCATTCCAAGTGAAAACACCCGCTGCAATTAAACCTACGTGAGCAATTGATGAGTAAGCTATTAATCGTTTAATGTCTTTTTGTTTGAAAGCGATAACCGAAGCGTAAAATATTCCGATAATACATAAAACTAAAGCAACGGTTCTCCACTCTACAAAACCCAATGGTAAAACCGGAATCAACCATCTGATTAATCCATAAACACCCATTTTTAACATAATTGCCGCTAAAAGCATGGTTCCTATTGTTGGAGATTCTGCATAGGTATCTGGCTGCCAAGTATGAAAAGGGAAAATTGGCAATTTTACGGCAAAAGCGATAAAGAAGCACCAAAATAACCAACCTTGTGTGGCGCTATCTAAACTAAGTGCGTAAAACGCATCAATATCGTAAGTGTTTCCTGGCGTTTGTAAATGCAAATAGATAATTCCTAAAAGCATAAATAACGAACCTGCAAAAGTGTAAATGAAAAACTTCATCGTCACTTTAATTCTATCTGCCCCACCCCAAATTGCAGCAATAAAATAAATTGGAATTAATGATGCTTCCCAACCTACATAAAATAAGAAGGCATCTGAAGCTGTAAACACAACCAACATGGCCGATTGCATAAATAAAACCAACGCAAATAAAGCGGATGGATTTTTGAAAGTTCTTTGAAAACCAGATAGGATGATTAAAGGAAACAAGCCGGTAGTTAAAAGTACCATCAACATGCTTATACCATCAATACCTGCCTTAAAGCTGATTCCTAATTGTGGAATCCAAGGTAAATCAACTACAAACTGCTTTCCCGCTTCTGGCAAGAAATTGCAAAGCATCGTAACTGCAAAACCCAAAGTTATTATGGAACTAATTAAAGCAGTTTGCTTTGCATAATTCTTGTTCAATAGAACTGCTATTGAACCCACTAAAGGAAAAAATAATAAGATTAATAAATTCATCTATTCTTTAATTCGGAACCCTAAAATTTAAAAAAACTATATGCAAGTAACACTGCAACACCAATCACCATCACAAAAATGTAGAACCCTACATTCCCGCTTTGAATTAGCCTGAAACTTTTGCTCGCCTCAATAGGCGCTTTCGCCACCCCATTCACAATACCGTCAATTCCTGCTTTATCCACCACTTTATAAAAAAACACAGACAGTGCATCTAAAGGTTTAGTAATGATAGCCGAGTAAAACTCATCAAAATAAAATTTGTTATACGAGATTTTGGCTAAAGCTGACCTGTTTTCGCTGTCAGAAATTGGCACATGTGCATTTTTAACGTATTTAAAGTAAGCAAATACAATTGCGATGATTACACCTCCAACTGAAACACCCATTAATACATACTCTGTTGAGTGAGATAATGCCAATTCGCCTAACCTTGAAGTTGAGCCTTCAAATACTGGCGCTAAATAACTTGCCAACCAATGGCCGCCACCTAAAACTTCTGGAACGTTAATGAAACCACCCACGACAGAAAGCACCGCCAACACGATTAATGGAATAGTCATTGACATCGGCGATTCGTGTAAATGGCTTTTTTGATCTGCTGTTCCTCTAAAAGAACCCCAGAAAGTTAAGAACATCATACGGAACATATAAAATGCTGTTAATAACGCACCTAAAATGCCAATAATCCAAAGTACTTTGTTGTGCTCAAAAACGTTTGCCAAAATTTCATCTTTTGAAAAGAAACCCGAAAATGGCGGTAAACCAGAGATAGCAAACGTTGCCAGCAACATGGTGATAAACGTAATTGGTAATTTCTTTTTTAAACCACCCATGTTACGCATATCCTGTTCGTTGCTCATCGCGTGGATTACAGAACCTGCACCCAAGAATAATAAAGCTTTAAAGAAAGCGTGAGTAATTACGTGGAAAAAAGCAGCGGTGTAAGCACCAACGCCTAAGCCTAAAAACATATATCCCAACTGAGATACTGTAGAATAAGCCAATACCTTTTTTATATCCGTTTGCGTAATCGCGATGATGGCGGCAATAATCGCCGTAGCTAAACCAATTACTGCAATAATGCTCATGGTAATTGGCGATAAGCTGAACAAAATATTTGAACGAGCGATCATGTAAATACCAGCGGTTACCATGGTTGCGGCGTGAATCAAAGCCGAAACTGGAGTTGGACCAGCCATTGCGTCTGGTAACCAAGTAAATAATGGCAGTTGCGCCGATTTACCAGTTGCACCAACAAACAATAAGATGGCAATTAAGGTTATTGTTGCATCACCAGAAACCATTCCCTGTGCTTTTGGGAAAACATCTGTAAATGTTGCACTTCCAAAAGTGGAGATGATGATAAAGACAGCAATTAAGAAACCTAAATCTCCAATCCTGTTCATGATAAAAGCTTTCTTAGCCGCATCAGCGAAAGCGCCGTTGGTAAACCAGAAACCTATCAATAAGTAAGAACACAATCCAACACCTTCCCAACCAATAAACATAACCACGTAGTTTGCTCCTAAAACAAGCAATAACATGAAGAACACAAACAGATTTAGGTACGAGAAAAACTTACCGAAGCCCGCATCGGTCTTCATGTAACCTATAGAATAAATATGTATTAATGAACCAATACCTGTGATGATTAACAACATCAGGATGCTTAATTGATCTACTTGGAATGCGAATGGAATATTTACTTTCCCAACCTTAATCCAGTCAAATAAATTAATTATAACAGGTTCTACTGAACTGAATTCAAAGAATATTCCCAAACTTATTGCAAAAGAAGCCACAACTGCTAAGCTTGCAATAGTTCCAAGAACAGCTTTTGGCAAAAAATTTCTGCCAACGCCGCAAATTAGGAAACCTATAAAAGGGAATAACGGAATTAACCAAACTAAGTCTATCATCTAGCTTTATAAAAAAATTACCACTTTAACCTGTTCAACACATTAATATCTACGGAGTTTGTATTCCGGTAAACCATTACAATAATGGCTAAACCCACCGCAACCTCGGCCGCAGCCAACGCCATAATGAAAAACACAAATACTTGCCCAGATGCATCTCCGCTATAAGCAGAAAATGCTGTTAACAACAAGTTTACTGCATTTAGCATCAACTCAATCGACATAAAAATTATAATGGCGTTTCTTCTGATCAAAACTCCAATTACTCCAATAGTGAATATAATTGCACTTAATAATATGTAATGATTAAGTGGAACTACTTGAATAGTTGCTGTAATATTATCCATTTTGAGTTCGTTTATCTTTTTTAGCTAATAATACTGCACCAACCAATGCGGTGAGTAAAAGAATTGATGAAAGTTCAAACGGTAGTAAAAACTCGTTGAAAAGAACCTTTCCTAAGTTTTCTACCAAACCGATATCAGAATTTGGCAATGCGCTTACTTCTGATGTTTGAAGCATTTTTGTGGCTCCTACCAAAGTAACCAATAAAGTACCACCGGCAATTACGCCAATCACTTTGATCAGGTTAGATTTCATAGGCTCACCCTCCTTATTGAGGTTCATCAACATCAATACGAAAAGGAAAAGCACCATAATTGCACCCATGTAAACAATAAAGTTTACCACAGCTAAAAACTGCGCATTCAGCAATATATACTGAACCGTGAAGGTGAAAAAAGTGGCTATTAACGCCAATACACTATAAACCGGGTTCTTAGTAAAGATTACCAAAAGGGAGAATAGGATGGATAAGAATGCAACAAAGTAAAATAAACTCATCGATGTATAATCTGCAATTGCCTTTTTTTGATGGGCAAAGGTAAAATTTTTGAATTAATTATGAGATACAATCCCCAAAACTAAACTTTAGCGCCTTTTAAAGCTTCCAATTCAGTAATTGGCATTTCTACCAATTTATCTTTTCCGTAAATAAAATCTTTGCGTAAATAATCAGCCGGTACAATCGGTCCGTCTAAATAGATTGCTTCTTTAGGGCATGCTTCTTCGCATAAGCCACAGAAAATACAACGTAACATATTGATTTCGTAAACTGCAGCGTATTTTTCTTCGCGATATAAATGCTCTTCGCCTTTTTCACGCTCTGAAGCAATCATTGTAATTGCTTCTGCTGGGCAAGATAAAGCGCATAAACCGCAAGCTGTACAACGTTCTGCTCCGTTTTCGTCTCTCTTCAAAGAGTGCATCCCTCTCCAGTTTTCAGAAAACTCACGTTCCTGTTCTGGGTAATGGATGGTTTCTTTCTTTTTGAACATGTGCATAAAAGTAATGCCCATCCCTTTGAAAATAGCAGGCAAGTAAATGCGCTCCCAAAAGTTCATTGGTTTTTGTTCTAGTACTTTTTTTCTACCACTTAATGATTCCATTATCACTTCTTATTTTTGTCAGGCTGAGCAGCGTCGAAGCCTTATAATTTATCTACTATCGTAATCACAATCGCTGTAATCACAATGTTGGCAATTGCCAACGGAATTAAAACTTTCCATCCTAAATCCATCAATTGGTCATAACGGAAACGCGGAACTGTCCAACGTACCCACATAAAGAAAAAGATGAATGCAATAATCTTGGTAAACATAACAGCCACACCAATAAGCGGACCCCAAGTTGGACCTAACAGCTCGTTCACCGTGTCCATTCCAGGATAGTTATAACCTCCGAAATATAAAACTGCCATCACTGCAGATGAGACAAACATGTTAATGTATTCGGAAAACATGTAAGCACCCATTTTAAAGCCAGAATACTCCGTTTGGTAACCTCCAATTAATTCAGTCTCACATTCTGGTAAATCGAAAGGAACACGATTTGTTTCTGCGAAAGAACAAACCAAAAAGATTAAGAATCCTAGCGGCTGTACTAAAATATTCCAGTGCCAACCGTGTTGTTGTTCTGCAATAACTTTAAAACTTAAAGAGTTGGTTACCAAAAGCAAAGCGATAATGGATAAACCCATCGCAATTTCGTAACTGATGTTTTGCGATGCACCACGAATAGCACCCATTAAAGAGTACTTGTTGTTGGACGCCCAACCACCAATCATAATTCCGTAAACGCCTAAAGAAACAACTCCAAAAATGTAAAGAATACCAACGTTAATATCAGCAACCTGTAAAGGAATTGACCTACCAAAAAGCTCAATATTTTGACCGAAAGGAATAACCGCACTTCCTAAAAAAGAAACCAATAACGCCAAAGACGGACCTGCTATAAACAACCATTTATTAGCGCCACTTGGAATAATTTCTTCTTTAAAAAACATTTTACCACCATCTGCCAAAGGCTGTAATAAACCGAAAATTCCGGCTCTGTTTGGGCCAACCCTGTCTTGCAACCAAGCAGCAACTTTACGTTCCAACCAAGTTGAGTATGCGGCAATGGATAGCGTAAGTGTAAATAACACCAACACTAAAACCGTTTTTTCTATTAAAAATGCTACTTCCATTAAAATTTCTTAGCTCTTTCTAGTTGTACTTTATTCGCCTCCATCAACTCCAAGTTTTTCTTAACCACTTGTGCTGGTTGAAGCTTATCATAATGATTAGAGTTAATCACCGACTGACGAGAAACTTCTCTCGGCCCTTCAATCACCCAATCTTTAGTTTCCTTTTTGTCGAAACGGCAAGTGTTACAAATAAAATCTTCCACTTCTCCGTACTGATCTTTACGGCCAGTTACTCGTAAAACCTCTTCACCTTTATACCATAAAGTTACCTTTCCCGTACAAGTTGGACAATCTCTGTGCGCTTCCACAGGTTTTGTAAACCAAACCCGGTTTTTAAAACGGAAAGTTTTATCAGTTAAAGCACCAACAGGGCACACATCAATCATGTTTCCAGAAAAATCGTTATCAACGGCTTGCTGAATGTAAGTTGAAATCTCTGAATGGTCACCTCTGTTTAAAACACCGTGAACACGACCTTCAGTAATTTGATCTGCTACGTAAACACAACGGTAACATAAAATACAACGCGTCATGTGCAGTTGAATCTTATCGCCTATATCAATTTTGTCAAAAATTCTGCGGTCAAATTCGTATCGCGTAGTTGCCAAACCATGCTCGTAACTTAAATCTTGCAAATGGCATTCTCCAGCTTGGTCACAAATTGGGCAATCTAGCGGGTGGTTAATCAAAAGCATTTCTACCACACCTTTTCTAGCTTCAACCACTTCTGCCGACGTAATATTCTGCACTTCCATACCGTCCATTACGTTGGTACGGCAACTTGCTACCAATTTCGGCATTGGACGAGGATCTTTTTCAGAACCCTTGCTCACCTTTACCAAACAAGTACGGCATTTACCACCGCTACCTTCTAATTTAGAGTAATAGCACATTGCCGGCGGCACAATATCTCCACCAATCTGACGAGCAGCATTCAAAATACTTGTTCCCGGCTCAACTTCCGTCGGGATTCCGTCTATCGTTACTTTTATTTTATCAGCCAATTTTAAAATTTTTAAACTGTTTGATGTTGTTTTTTTATTATTTTTCCATTTCGTCATGCTGACGTTAGGAAGCATCACAATGCTGAGTTGCCATTTTATATGGCTACTTGTTTATGAGATGTTTTGTTGTCACTCAACCTGACAACGTTTTTTATTTGGCCGTTCCCTAAAAAAAAAGGGCGGGCTTTCCGCTGTATCTTTTTTGTCTTATTCTTCGACTCCGCTCAGAATGACAAAAAAGGATGCCGCTTCAATCCCTAACGCAAATCTTCTTTCATTCATTTTCAATCCTGTCATGTTCAAAACCTCACTTATTGAAGTGTCATATCGCATGGCTACTATTTGTGAGATGTTCTCCGCCAACTGGCGGATCAACATGACGACGTGTTTTACTCATTTTCCGTTCCAACATGATGAATTTTCTTGTCAGGCTGAGCGCAGTAGAAGCTTAAGCTTCTACTGCCACAAGCGGCGGTAACTGATCAGCGTAATGTGCTAAACCGTAATTCTGTTGTTGTGATAACACTGGGTTATCCACGTACCATTGAAACTCATCTCTAAAATGGCGAATCGCACTGGCCACTGGCCAAGCTGCCGCATCGCCTAATGGACAAATTGTATTTCCCTCTATCTGCTTAGCAACGTTTACCAATAAATCCATATCGCTTGGTCTACCTAATCCGTTAACAATGCTATGCAATACTTTTTCCATCCAGCCTGTTCCTTCTCTACATGGAGAACATTGTCCACATGATTCGTGGGCATAAAAACGGGCAAAATTCCAAGTATTTCTCACTACGGATTGATCTTCGTCAAACGCTATAAAACCTCCAGAACCTAACATCGTTCCGGTGATGAAACCACCTTCAGATAAAGATTCATAAGACATTAAGCGTTTTTCGCCATTCGCTAAATTCAACACTAAGTTTGCTGGTAAAATT
>JBBSQW010000004.1:0-189350 GCA_038243635.1 Sphingobacteriales bacterium | reverse complement strand
TTTATTATATTTGCTATTGATTTACAAGGAAATTGAGTAAAAATGAATGCAATGAGCACCATTACTAAATCGTTACCGGCAACGATTTCCAACAGTGTAAACCCCTCTATTTAAGCTAGTTTTTGCTACATGAATCTTTTTTCTAAAAAAAAAGTCACTGCCATTTGCCCGGCAGAAGGCAGGCAAGCCTGTGCGCAAATGCTAAACAATAGCTATAAGAAAGAGGAATTGCATTTGTATTTCTCTTTTACTTAAACGCACAAAGAGCTAAACATTTTCTCATGGCATATTTCTTGAATATCACCTATTAAATCATCAAAAAAACAAAATTATGAGATCTATTTGGAACGGCACCATCGGTTTTGGCTTAGTAAATATTCCAATTAAGCTTTATTCTGCAATTGAAAGTAGTAATTTGGATTTAGATATGTTGGACAGCAGAGACCATCAGCATATCAAATACCAGCGCATTAACGAAAAAACTCGCAAGGAAGTTCCTTATGAGAAAATTGTGAAAGGTTATTTAATTAAAGATGACTACGTAATTCTAGAAGATCAAGATTTTGATGATGCCAGTCCAGAAAAAAGCAAAAACATTGGGATAGAAAACTTTGTAAAAGTGGATGAAATTAACCCAATGCTTTTTGAAACTTCTTACTATGCGGAACCTGCAAAGCATGGCGAAAAAGCGTATGCGCTATTATTAAAAGCATTAGAGAAAACGAAGCTGGCTGGTTTTGGATCATTTGTGTTACGGCAAAAAGAAGCGCTTTGCGTAATATATCCGCAAAATAATGTCATCGTGGTTTCACGTATTCGTTTTGCGCAAGAGATTCGTACAACGGAAGAAATTAACACGCCAGACGATATCAATATTCCGAAAAAAGAATTGGATGTAGCTTTAACGTTAATTAAACAATACACTTCTGACTTTAATATTGAATCTTATAAGGACACCTACCATGCTGAATTATTGAAAATTATTAAAGCCAAAGCGAAAGGAAAACGTCCGACAATTAAAAAACTGAAACCACAGAAAGCGAAAAGTGATGATTTGTATGATCAATTAATGGAAAGCTTAAGCAAGAAAGGAGCTTAGCGATGAGTTTAGATAAATACAATAAGAAGCGAGACTTTACCAACACCCAAGAACCACAAACTGGAAAAACAGATGCTACTAAAAAACTGAGATTTGTTGTGCAAAGGCATCACGCATCTCATTTACATTATGATTTTAGGTTAGAGCTGGATGGTGTTTTAAAAAGTTGGGCAGTGCCAAAAGGTCCATCTTTAAATCCAAAAGATAAACGTTTAGCGATGATGGTAGAAGACCATCCTTTCAGTTATAAAGATTTTGAAGGGGAGATTCAGAAAGGTAATTACGGCGCAGGAACCGTTACTATTTTCGACGAAGGATTTTACCAATCATTAGCCAAAACAAGAAAAGACGACGTAAAAACTTTGGAAGAAGGCCTAAAAGCCGGAAACTTAAAGTTTGCGCTAAAGGGGAAAATTTTAAAAGGCGAGTTTGCATTGGTGCGATTGAAAAACGCCGAACAAAACGCATGGTTATTAATTAAACACGATGATGACGGAGCAGTTGAAAGCAAGTTTAATGCAGAGGACTTAATTGATCCAAAAATCAAAAAAGCGGGTAATGATTTCAAAAACAAAAAAGAAAGTGTTACTGAAATTATTGAAGAACAACCGAAAGCTAAAAAATCTACTAAAGCTTACAGTCCGATGCTTGCCACATTATCAGAAAATATTTTCGATGATGACGATTGGGTTTTTGAGCGCAAATTAGACGGCTATCGCATTATCGCATCTACTAGAGCAAAGGTGACGTTGACGACGCGAAACGGAAAAGATTATACAGCTAAATATCCTCCTATTGTTAAAGAGCTAAGTGAAATTGAAGAAGATTGCGTGTTAGACGGAGAATTAATTGCATTAGATAAAAAAGGAAAGGATGACTTTCAATTGCTACAGCATTACGATGAAAGTAAAGCGCCGTTAAAGTATCAGGTTTTTGATTTATTAGCTTTAAACGATCACGATATTACGGAGCTTCCGCTTGTAAAACGGAAAACGCTTTTAGAAGCAATGCTTAAAAAATATAATTTTAAGGATGTTGTTTATAATGAACATACAATTGGTGAGGGAAAGAAAGCATTTGAAGAAGCAGAGAAAGAAAAATGGGAAGGCATCATTGCTAAAAAGAAAGATGATGAATATTACGTAGGTAAACGTAGTCAATCATGGCTAAAGTTTAAATTCAACAACAGTCAGGAGGCTATTATTTGTGGTTTTACAGCGCCTGCCGGAAGCAGGAAATACTTTGGTGCACTGGTGTTAGGAATGTTAGATGAAAACAACAAACTCAAATATATTGGTAATTGCGGAACAGGTTTTACCGATAGAGTTTTGAAAGATTTATTCCTTTTGATGGAACCTTTGAAAACTAAGAATAAGTCGTTTAAGGAAAAAGCAGCGCAAGAAACAAAAGTAACTTGGATAACGCCTGAGCTAATCTGTGAGGTTACTTATGCAGAATGGACTAAAGACGAACATCTTCGGCATCCTGTTTTTAAAGGCTTGCGGGAAGACAAAGGAACTGACGTTTTAAGAGAAGAAATACCAAAAGATATTAAGCCTGTAACAAGGGAATTTTCTGGAAAAGATGAACTATTAAAATCTTATGGCTCAAAAAAAGTCACGCTAAGCAACTTAGATAAAGTTTACTGGCCAAAAGAAGAATATACCAAAGGCGATTTGTTGGCTTACTATGACACAATTGGCGATTATATGCTGCCTTATTTAAAAGATAAGCCACTTTCTCTAAACCGCCACCCAAGTGGTATTGGTAAACCGAGTTTTTTTCAAAAAGATATAGATACCAAGCATATTCCAAACTGGGCAAAAACTACGGTAGTTCACTCCGAAAGTAACGATAAAGACATTGATTATTTAGTTTGTAACGATAAAGCAACTTTGCTTTACATGGCAAATTTAGGTTGTATAGAAATTAACCCTTGGTTGAGCACTTACAAAAAGCCAGAAAACCCGGATTTTATGGTGATTGATTTAGACCCGGATAAAAATGAGTTCCAAGAGGTTGTTTCATTAGCTTTAGTAGTTAAGCAAGTCTTTGATAACATGGGAATCACCTGTTACGTTAAAACATCAGGTTCAACCGGAATTCATATCTACGTTTACTTGGGCGGAGTCTACAATTACGACTTTATAAAGGAATTCGCCAGGTTTGTAGCACAAAAAGTTCATGAAACAAGTCCAGATAATACAAGTTTGGAACGCTCGCCAGCGAAAAGAAAAGGGAAAATATACATTGATTTTTTACAGAATAGGAGAGGGCAAACCATCGCTGCTCCTTACTCGGCCCGACCAAAACCGGGAGCTACTGTTTCTTTTCCTTTAAACTGGAATGATTTGGATGAAAATTTAGATATGAAAGATTTCGATATTTTTAATGTTCGGGAGAAAGTTTCTAAACGTAAAGATCCATGGGAAAATATTTTCGATCACAAGCAAAACCTTAAGAAGGCGCTAGCAGATTTGAAAAAGCAATAAGTTATGGGTTAAGCAAGTACTAGTGTGCTGTTTGTTATCATAACCAAGGAGCGACCACTCTAAAAAGGTTAAAAGCACCACCTTCCGTAACCGATAATTTCCGCCTTGTTGCGGATGCGATAAAGAAATAAAAGCACTTCCGCTGTAGTAACAGAGGTAGCGGAGAGTTTTTTTGGTTACTTTTTTTGCGAAAAAAAAGGTAACTAGCCCCGGCGGCAGTGAGCCGGAAGATCGTGAATTAAATGAGAATTACCGTAAAAAACAGGTGTTGTAAATAAACATAGAGATCCACAGCTCCGACACTCAACCGGTTGCTTCGTCCTCGTGATGACGAGTTAATGTAAGGGGATTACATTTCCATTTACGTAATCATTGCGAGGCTTTTTTCAAGCCATGGCAATCTCTAATGTGCGGAGGAATAAACCGTTATTAAAGCACAGGCAGAAAAAAAGGAACAGTGCAACGGAACGCGGAGATTGCCGCAGCTCCAATACTCAGCCTCACGCTTCAGCTTCGCATTGACGGTAAATGGAGGGTTCCGCACAAATAAATTTAGAGATTATACCAAAGACATTCCTTGGGAGCCACAGCTCCAACACGCAACCCACGCTTCAGCTTCGCTATAAAGTAGCTCCTTTGGAGCAATGACAACCAAAAAAAAAGCTCCGGATAAAAATCCGAAGCCTTTACATATAAAAATAATAATAGAATGCTTATCTATCGCCGCCTCTACGGCTGCCACCATTGTATCCACCACCACTACGACTTCCGCCGCTACCTTCTTTTTTATCATCTCTGCTTTTTCCAGAAAAATCTCTGAAACCGCCACCGCCGCCGGTTCTTTCTCTGCGTTCGCCACCACCGTAACCTCCGCCACCGCCGCTTCTGCGTTCACCGCCTCCGCCGCCGTAACCACTGCCACCGCTACTTCTCTCTCTGCGTTCGCCACCGCCGCGTCTTTCGCCGCCACCGTAACCACCGCCGTTGCTTCTGCGTTCTCCGCCACCGCCACTGCTTCTTTCTCTACGTTCGCCACCTTCTGGAGCATCTCCAGAAACTTCGATTCTTACATCACGACCGTGAAAATCAATTGGTTTAAAAGCTTCAGTAACTTTCTCTACAAATTCGGTTTCTACTTCAAAGAAAGAGAAAACACCCTTCATATCAATTTTACCTACAGATCTTCCGGTGATGCCAGTATTGTTACAAATGTAACCTAACAAATCACCACGAGTGAAATCATCAACCGCACCTAAATTAATAAACAAACGAGTAAAACCTTCGCTAGTTCCTCTGTCTCTACGCTCACCACGCTCACCTCTTTCTGGTCTGTCGCCATCTCTTCCTCTTTCATCTGCACTAGCGTTCAAATCTCTCGCAGTTTTGTAGTAATCTAAAAAGCGGTTAAACTCTAAAGACACAAAACGTTTGATGATATCCTCTTTGCTTGCATCAGCAAAAGCATCCATAATACGTGGCAAATATTGGTCAATTTGGCTGTCGTTAACTTCAACCGTATTCACTTTATGAATCAAGCCAAATAATTGTTTTTCAACAACGTCAAATCCAGTAGGAACTTCAGCTTTAGTAAATTGCTTACCTAAAACCTTCTCTATCTGACGAATTTTGCCAGTTTCTCTTGAATTGATAATCGCAATCGAAATACCAGATTTTCCCGCTCTCCCAGTACGACCGCTACGGTGCGTATAGTTTGCAATCTCATCAGGTAAAGAATAGTTGATTACGTGAGTAACATCGGTAACATCAATACCACGAGCGGCTACATCCGTTGCAATTAACAACTGTAAGCTTCTATCGCGGTACCGCTTCATTACCTTATCACGTTGTTGTTGAGATAAATCTCCGTGTAAAGAATCAGCATTGTAACCGTCTTTAACCAAAGATTCAGCAATTTCTTGCGTTTCAATTTTTGTACGGCAAAACACAATACCAAAAATTTCAGGGTTATAATCAACAATACGTTTAAAAGCAGGATACTTATCACGGGCTTTCACCACATAATACTCATGCTCAATATTTTCGTTACCTGCATTCTTAGTTCCCATGGTCAACTCTTTCGGGTCGGTCATGTAGGCTTTCGCAATTGCTCGTACTTCACGAGGCATTGTTGCAGAAAACAACCAAGTTTTTTTAGTTTTTGGAGTAGTTGATAAAATCTCATCAATGTCTTCCTGAAAACCCATGTTCAACATCTCATCAGCTTCGTCTAGAACAACGTAACCAACTTCAGAGAAGTCAATGGCTTTTCTGTTCAAAATGTCTTTCATTCTACCTGGGGTAGCAACAACAATTTGAACACCTCTTTTAATGTCACGCAATTGGTTTACAATATTGGCACCGCCATATACTGCTACCACACTTACGTTAGGGAGGTTTTTTGCATAATTTTTAATGTCATTGCTAATTTGCAAACAAAGTTCGCGTGTTGGGCAAAGAATTAAAGCTTGTGGGAAATTTTTCTTGTAGTCTATTAGTTCTAAAAGTGGAAGACCAAATGCGGCGGTCTTTCCGGTTCCTGTCTGGGCTAATCCGACAAAATCGTTGCTGCCTGATAACAAAACTGGAATGGCACCTTCCTGTATCGGAGTTGGTTTTTCAAAACCTAACTCGGTTATCGCATTAACAATATCTTCACGGATCCCCAATTCATTGAATGGGTTCATGATTATTTATAAAGTTTAGCAACATTGCTAAACCGGGTGCAAAGGTAAGTTATTTATTTGGAAACTACAATATTTTTTAATTCATTGATTTTGAGGGGTATTGATGAACGACGGAGGATTTTAATGGACGAATGATACAATAAGGGAAGGAGAGAATGCCTGAATGAACCAGTGAACGATGAAGATTGTGTGGGATTTTTTAGCGATTATTTTTTGAAAAGGTGCTGTAGTGCAATTAATTTCCGAAAGTCCCGTATTCCGCTGTAGTCCTCGCTCGCTGAAAAAGCTCACTGTGGGCTGTCGCTACAACCGGGTTTATATAAGGTAAGCTTTGGAGTTTGATGAGAGTTTTGATTGAGAAAATATCTTGATTTTGTTGAAAATAATTTATATTTATAGAGAAAAATAAATGAGTTTACGAAGAGTAGATAATTTTTTTTTCGCACATACTTAAAAAGCTAAAAAATGAAAGATAATATTTCTCAGAATGCTATTAATGAAGTACTAGTGGTTGATGATTCACAAATCAAACAATTTCAATCCTTGTATTATTTGATAAAAGGTAAACGAGACACTGATATTAAGTTATTTACCGACTTTAAACAATTTGCGTTTGTCGATATTTTAGAGTTAAATGATAAAATATATAAGATTTTAGAAGTGCATAGTTTAGTTACCGATATTGTAAATGTTAATGTAGGACTAGAAAATAAAGAGATAAAAACATTTGGTAGCTGGAAAGAATTTAAAAATACTGATTAGAATATTTCTGCTAGAACTAAATATGTTACGATAGAATGGGATTTTAACCTACTGTTTCAAATCAGTTTCATAACGTTCCACAGACCCATACCATGAGAGTGAGAATTGGCAATAGTTTAAAGCCAAGCGAGATGATACAAGTGGTTTTTCAGGGGGGCGATGAATATGAGCTTGAAGAAGCACAATCGCAGATGTCATGTAAGATTGACTTCATTAATGCCCAAATATGTGATCAGTTGAAAACAGTTGTTAGCGAATGGTATGATGCCCTGCCTAAAAATAGTGAAGAACATAAATTGATAAAATTCGTGTTAAAAAATGAAGTTAAAATTCAAAATTTAGTAGTGTTTTCTTTCATAACGTCAGCAATAATATTACTCAATTATTTATTTAGCATAAGCATTAAAAACGATATAGAATTATTGCCAAAAAATATAAATCAAAAGATGTATTTTTTCCTTACGCTATCTATAGGTGTCTTTTATGTGTTTTATAGGTCTGGTCAATTATTATCTAACTGGATGATGAATAACCAAATAAATAAGTTGAAACGAAATCCCATGTTCGAGTTGACTAAAGGTGATAAGAATGGATTTGCCGAGGTTAAATTGGATAATAAACAACATATTAGGCAATTGATTTTGACAATACTACTTGGGCTTTCAATCAACGGTTTAAGTGCATTGATTGGCGTGTTGATTGAGTTAATTGTGAAAATGTAATTTCCCATCTAGCGCAAGTCTTACGCGGGATGGAAAGAGGCCGAGACTGACTTGTGCTTGCACTTCGCATTCAATTCAGATTTGAAATTTTCTCGGTCACAAGTCAGCCCAGCACTTCTGGCGCCGTCACTAAGACTTGCACCAGTAAGGAGATAAACGTAGAGTCAAACTTGGCAACAAGCTCATTAGGTTGGTTGTGGGGTTTATGAATGATAAATAACGCAATCTGCCAATTTTTATTTCGCTACTCTTTAAAAGCAGAGTCACAAGATGAGTTGACCATTAGCACAGTAGTTGCAATGATTGGAAGTATTGTGGGGATATCTCTGGCTTTAGTTACAATAAAGGTAATTAAGGATTACGCTATTGTTGAATCATTACTAATTGATGTAGAAGATGAAATCGAGGAATCCAGCCTGTCCTTAGAGTTTAGCGAAGCGTCTCTGAGGATCACACAATAGAACTCTCTAGGTAAATTTAAGCCAAGGAAATTCCTCGAAAATTAATAACTTTAATAAAATTCTAATACCATGAATACACTAGAGCTAAAGCAAAAGTTGATTAATGAGGTCAATCAGTTAACTGACAGGGATTTACTTCAAGAACTTTATACGTTTCTTAATTTAGAAAATCAAGTCGAAAAAGTTTATCAGCTTAACAATCAGCAGAAAGATGCGATTGACGATGCAAGAAAGCAGGTCGCTAATGGCGATTGTTTGAGTAATCAGGAAGCAAACTCGGAAATTGTTAAATGGCTAAACAAGTAATTTGGTCTCGGCGATCCCATGACGAGAGAATCGAAATACTAACATATTGGAACGAAAGAAATAAATCTACCGATTACAGTAAAAAGCTTAATCGCCTATTTAATGAAGCTATTAAGTTAATTTCAATTCATCCAAATATTGGAAAACGGACTAACGATAAAAAAGCTAGAATTAAAATTATCAGAGATTATCTGATGATTTACGAATTAAACGAAATGGATCAAATAGTGATTTTAACTATTTGGGACAGTCGACAAGAGCCTGAAAAACTACCCTAAGCAAATATGAATTCCCCAATCTAGCGCAAATCTCCCTACCTGTTCTTAGAGTTTAACGAAGCGCCTCTGAGGATTACAGAATAGAAAAGAGTTTCCGACTCGTTAGAGAAATCTAAAAAATGAAAATGTCAAATAGAGGATATTTAATTAGAGACCAGTTTGCTATTCATTTCATCACGTTTGCCATCATACAATGGGTAGATATTTTTACCAAAAAAGAACATGCAGATATTGTTGTCGAAAGTCTAAAATTCTGTCATAAGACTAAAGGATTAAAAATTCATGCTTGGTGCATCATGAGCAATCATGTTCATCTCATTGTTTCAACTTCAGAACCTAATCGCTTATCTGATGTATTGAGAGATTTTAAAAAGTTTACTTCCAGTCCGATTATCAAATCCATTTCAGAAAATCCAAAGAAAGTAGGAAAAGCTGGATGTTATGGATATTTAAAAAGGTGGGACAAGAGAATCCGAGAAATAGATCACCAGTTTTTGCAACAGGATAATCATCCAGTTGAATGTATGAGCAATGAAATCTTGGATTCAAAAATGTATTATTTGCATCAAACCCGGTAAACGCTGGCTTCGTTAGAGATCCGGAGGATTACGTTTATTCATCTTCTATTGATTATTACTCAGAAGAAAAAGGCTTGGTTGCTATTTATAGAATATAACGAGTCAGAGACTCTTTTCCATTAGCCAATCCGTAGAAACGCTTCGCTAAACTCTACGGACAGGAGCGGTATATTCTCAATACATTGTAAACAATAATTATTAAAAATATAAAAGCTTTTTATTTGATCTTAAAGCAACACTTATAGATTCCGAGTATTTTCACTATGAATGCTGGAATGAGCTGCTATAAGAAATTCATAAAACTACCTTTAAAGCTACGGATTTCTGATGATCCGTTTAGATAAGAAAAGAATTAGACCAAGCCTAATAATAAGATTACTTGTGTAATACCCAAGTAGAAAAGATAGCATTCATGTAAACGAAACGTTACAAGAAGGTTTAGGCAAATTGCAAATCCTTTTTGTTGCAAAGTTTTAAATGTGTTTTACTACCGTGTTGAAAAATCACCTCAACCATACATACAGCAATTTTGCTTACTTTAGCCGAAAACACTTCGTTTTATTACACATTAAGTATATGATAGAAACAAATTTATATTATCCGCTTTGGAAAAGATACCTACCAGTCTTTGCTATTCAATTCAAAAAGGCACTAACAGAAGAACAAGAAATTAACTTTACAAAATCTGATTTCCACAGCTTAGGCAACAGAAATAAATCAGACTATGGCTTTAGTTTAGAGCTAGAAAATGGTAAAGTAAAAAATAATATTTCAGGTTCTGCAGTAGCCCGGGATTTATACGAGATTCTAATTAACGACCCCAAAGTAAAGGAATTATTGCAAGGCAAACATTACAAGCTTAGTTTAGGCAAAGCGTATATTCTTAAAATCACAGCAATAGATAATACAAAAATTACAGATTAGCTAGATTTTATTTTGGCATTTAAACAGTAAGCAAGCCATCTCTGTGGGATTCCACTATATCTTTTTTTTCGTCCTTCGACTCCGCTCAGGACGAAAAAAAAAAGGATGCCGTTGCAATCGTTGGTGCGTAATCTAGATTTAGAAATATTTTGAATTCTTAAAGAGGGCGGTACGTCGACGACTTCGATAGCTGTATGGGGAGGCATCTCAAAAGTAGGCTTAGGTGGATTGTAAATCTTTATTGTTTGACTTTCAATTTGAACTTCGCGAATATGTTGAGCAACTTAAAGGATATTTTATTCTAAAGAGTTAAAAACTCTTCTCCATTATTTAATCTCGTAGAGACGCTATGCTTAACTCTACGGACAGACGGGCTAAATCTGCCAAAACAAAATTTAAAGGTCCAGCTTCTTCTTCGATTAAGTCTATATTCTAAAAATTCATTTTATTAATCGTGAAAACCTCCTCGCCATAACCTAAAGCCGCTAACCTGTCTTTAGTTTTTGGCAATTCAAACGGATTAACATCTGTAGCGTATAAATGCCTGCCAAATACCAAACACTTTAGCATTTCCAAGCTATGCCCGCCATAACCTAAAGTCACATTCATCCCAATTTGACCGGGCTGGATATTTAAAATTCCAAAATCTCGTTTACACAGATGGAACGGTGCATACCAAGCTGGCGTACGCCTTTGTTGCATCACTTTTTCCTCATCATCCGAAAAGCTTTCAGGGTTTAATTCCCTGTATTTTTTTTGTACGATTTAGGATGAGTGCCTTTGTAACTAATGCGACGAGAACTTTTTGGTGTTTGGTTTTCCATATTGGCAAAAACAACGAATTGTACGTTTGCTTATGTGATGTTATTTAAGATAAACTGTTTGATAGCTGAACAATACCTTTTATCAAGTGTAATAATTTGTTTCATAATATGTGACATAAACTGTTTTATTTCACATATAGTGAAACGAATAGGGTAATTTCACCATTTATGACATAAACTGTATTATTTCATTATATTTGAAACAAGAGTTTGCAATATGAAAGATTACATCATTTTAATGGCTGACATTATTGATAGCGGGAGAAAAAACCAAAAAGAATTGATGGTTAATTTTAAACACGTAATCAATGAGGTAAATAGCTTAAACAGTAACTTATTGTTGTCTCCGATGACCATCACATTGGGCGACGAGTTTCAGGGGATCGTAAAAAACATTGAATCAGCAGTCAATCTATTGTTTTTAATTCAAGAAAAAACCATCAAGCATAAGGCTAATTTTAAATTGAGGTATGTGATTGTGGAAGGTGCAATAGAAACGCCAATAAATAAAAAGATAGCTCATGGCATGTTAGGAGAGGGGCTAACCCAAGCAAGAAAATTATTAGAAACAAACAAAGAGGACGTTAGAAACTACCAGTTTAAATTGAGAGATGAAAAAAAATCGGAAGCATTGGTGAATGCGCTCTTTCTTTACCAAAGCATTGTAGATAGCTGGGGAATGAACAAAGACGAAGAGCTGATTGGTACTTTCTTAGCACTAGACGACTATAAGTTGGTCGCTGAAAAATTGGATAAAACACGCTCCCTAATGTGGAAGCGAAGAAAAAGTTTACGGATAGACGAATACATAGCGGCAAAAGCAACAATTAACTATATTGCAATCTAAAAACCGCTAAATGAAAGTGTTGTTTATCATTGTGATCATGCTGATTTCTGAAATAATCTTAGCATTTCTGTTTTCTCTTGTTGCGCAACTGTTCTACGAAAAATCTCAGATAGATGTTAAATCAATTCTGAAAGGATTTGTCGAACGTCTTTTCCTAACAATTTTTATGTTTAACGGTATTCCACACGCCATCACATTTTTTAGTGCATTAAAACTGGCAACCCGCTTAAAGCACAATGAAACTAGTGAAAAAGATACCGAAAAATTCAATAGCTATTATCTGATTGGTAACCTAATTTCTGTTACTGTTGCGTTGTTTTATGTTTGGATATGGAGCCATGGTTATGATATCGACCAAGGCGTGTTGAGATTTTTTGGGAGGTGATAAAATTTTATTTTATTTTGAGGATGGAAGTATGTTATGGCTAGGTTTAGCGGATTGTAATCTTAATTATTTTCTATATGTGCTTTACTAACTTGTTTCACTGCTGAAATGATAATTTGATTTAAAGAGTTAGAAACTCTTTTTTATTAGTTAATCCGTAGAGACGCTACGCTTAACTCTACGGACAGATGGCTATATTGAAGAATACGTTGACAAACTAAATTTGTCAACTAAATCGACACAAATAACAAACATTAATCATGGTACGCAATATACTACGGGTTTTAACGATAATTCAAAAACTAAGGTAGAAACTAAAAACAACGGTGAAAATAGATTGTTGGCGTTTATAAATGATTTTTTATTACAATTAATAGTAGGTGTAATATTGCTAGAAATTGGTTTTTACTTCTTTACTAAATTAAGAAATAAATCAGTTCTCAGTTTTAAGCTAAGCGTAACATTTGGACGGATTTACAAACGGAATAGAGTCTCCAGACTCGTAAAAAAGTAAAAATTTAAAAGGAAACTCATCTGTCCGTAGAGTTAAGCGAAGCGTCCCTACGGACTTACAAATAAACTAGAGTCTCTAGACTCGTTAAAAAGCGAATTATCTAGAGACAAACTAATTAAACAGTGGAAATGGAAAAGCCCAAGTGAAGAAATCGATTAAGAAAGGCTTGTGCTTAAAAACATAGAGATCGCCACAGCCTCCAATTCACAAGCCTGCGCTTGGGCTTCGCGATGACGCCGTGGGAGAGCGGACATTGCAAGGCAAACAAACCAAACTCCGTTGAACCCAAGTTAAATAAACTGGATTGTAGCGGATACCGGCCCTGTGGCTAATGCCTTGTGCAATATAAGCGGAAAGCCAGACTGTCGGGAGTTGCTTGCACTACAGCACCTTTTCAAAAAAAAACGGTTACTCAAGCTTCTGTTAAAAAACGCGGAGATTGTCACATTCCCGCCAATACACAACCCAACGCTTCGGTCTTCACAATGACGGGATAGGTGCAGCCTTCGCGATAACAAAAAAGGAGTGTCTTTGCAATAACAAAATCATCTCAATCCATTTTTTTCATAACCCATCTGAAAAACAGATATAAAACCGTATTTTTGCACCGATAAAAATAATAAATATGAGTTTAAATGTGTTTAAACAGTCGATTGATTTAGGCGATGGACGTATCATTGAGATCGAAACTGGAAAATTAGCTAAACAAGCTGATGGATCAGTAGTAGTGAAACAAGGTGATACGATGCTATTGGCTACCGTTGTTAGTAACAAAGATGCAAAAGAGGGTGTCGACTTCCTTCCATTATCCGTTGATTACCAGGAGAAATATGCGGCAGCTGGTCGTATCCCTGGGGGTTTCTTAAGAAGAGAAGCCAGATTATCTGATTACGAAGTTTTAATTTCGAGAATTGTGGACAGAGCTTTACGTCCGTTATTCCCTGAAGACTATCACTCCGATACGCAGGTAATGATTTCATTAATTTCGTCTGATAAAGACATTATGCCTGATGCATTGGCAGGTTTAGCAGCTTCGGCGGCTATTGCTGTTTCTGATATTCCATTTAACGGACCAATATCTGAAGTGCGTGTGGCTAAAATTGATGGTAAGTTGGTTATTAACCCACTTCGTTCTGAGTTGGAAAGAGCTACTTTAGAATTTATTGTTGCTGGTTCTGATAAGGACATTAACATGGTTGAAGGTGAAGCTGATGAAATTGCTGAAGCTGATTTAATTGAAGCAATTCAATTTGCTCACGAAGCCATTAAAAAACAAGTTGCAGCGCAAAAAGAGTTAGCTCGTTTGGTTGGTAAAACTGAGAAGAGAACTTATAGCCATGAAAACGTTGATTTAGAATTAAAAGCAAAAATTACTGCTGATACTTACGATAAGGTTTATGCAGTTGCTAAATCTAATTCTGGTAAGGATGACAGAGCGGCTAACTTTAAAGCTATCCAAAAAGAAGTTTTAGAAGCGTTGCCTGAAGGTGCTACAGAATCTGATAAGTTTTTAGCTAAAAAATATTTCCACGATGTACAATATGATGCCGTTAGAGCATTGTTATTGAATGAAGGAATTCGTTTAGACGGAAGAAAAACAACTGAAATTCGCCCTATTTGGAGTGAAGTAGGTTATTTGCCATCTGCTCACGGTTCTGCAATTTTTACGCGTGGCGAAACGCAGTCATTAACTACAGTTACATTAGGTGCAAAGTCTGATGAGCAAATGATTGACGGTGCTTTCATCAATGGTCACAATAAGTTTTTATTGCACTATAATTTCCCTGCTTTCTCAACTGGTGAGGCTCGTCCGAACAGAGGAGTTGGCCGTCGTGAAGTTGGACATGGTAACTTAGCCATGAGAGCAATTAAAAAAGTGCTGCCTGCAGCAGAGGACAATCCTTACACCATCCGTATTGTTTCTGATATTTTAGAATCTAATGGTTCTTCATCCATGGCTACCGTTTGTGCGGGTACATTAGCTTTGATGGATGCTGGTATTCAATTGAAAGCTCCAGTTTCTGGTATCGCAATGGGTTTAATTTCTGATGAAGCGACTGGAAAATATGCTATTTTATCTGATATTTTAGGTGATGAAGATCACTTGGGAGATATGGATTTTAAAGTAACGGGTACTAAAAACGGAATTACTGCTTGCCAAATGGACTTGAAAGTAAACGGTTTAAGCTACGAAGTTTTATCTAATGCTTTAGATCAAGCTAGAGATGGTCGTTTACATATTTTGGGTGAGATTGATAAAACAATGTCTGCACCAAGAGAAGACTTCAAGCCTCACGCTCCACGTATTGTTTCTTTGGTTATTGACAAAGAATTTATTGGTGCAATTATCGGTCCCGGTGGTAAAATTATTCAGGAAATGCAACGTGAAACTGGCGCTACAATCTCTGTTGAAGAGAAAGATAACAAAGGACACATTCAGATTTTTGCGGATAATAAAGCTGCTATCGATCAAGCAACTACACGTATCAAAAACATTGTAGCTAAGCCAGAAGTTGGTGAAGTTTATGAAGGTAAAGTAAAATCTATTATGCCATTTGGTGCATTCGTAGAAATTATGCCGGGTAAAGATGGTTTGTTGCACATTTCTGAAATTGACTGGAAACGTTACGAAACTATGGATGGTATTTTCCAGGTAGGTGATGAAGTAAAAGTTAAATTGATGGATGTTGATAAGCAAGGTAAGTTGAAACTTTCTCGTAAAGCTTTAATGCCTCGCCCACCAAAAGAAGAAGCTCCAAAAGCTGACGCTTAGTTTTTGTTCTTGAGTCCGAGGACGGAAGACCGAGGTCCGCAGTCAGGACGAGACAACAAATAAATAAAAAAGCCTTGATTCGTAAAGAATCAAGGCTTTTTTGCGTTTTAATTTACAGACCTCGGTCTGCTGAAAAATGACTTAATTTTGCTTTTTCCTTTTTGAAAAAGGATTTACTCCGTCTAGCGTTGAGTTGGTTTTTCCTGATTGATAATCAGACTTTTGTTTACTACGTTCTGCATTTGGAGCTTTCTTGTCTCTCTTACCGCCTTTGTTCTTGCTCATGTTTTAAATTTTATAGGTGAAATTAAATATGATGAAACTGGTCGTCGACTTCTAAGTCGAGTTGAGTTGGTTGATCAATGTAAAACAACTGAATAACGGATGCCGAAATCGCCATTTTTTATTAAGATAGCGAAAATTAAGGAGAGTTTGCTTTACTTAAATATTTGATAATCAGAAAATAAGGAGAAAGATGGGTTGTAAAACGTCTTTAATTATTTTTTATAAGTATGCCTGTTGCATCAACAGTTACTTCTTGCCCCACTTTACGATAGATAACGTCTGGAGCCTTAATCTTATAATCAGCGCTAAGCAATTGAAACTTTGTATCGAAGATTACTTTAAGCTGTTTAACGGTAAATGTACAGGTTACAGATTTTGCTTTGGTAACCCCATGAATGTTGAACTTACCATTTAAATGCAAGGTATAAACGCCATCCTTAGCTAAATCTAAGTCTTCTGTGTACTTGCCATGAAAAGTAGCTGTAGGATATTTATTACTTTCTACATATTTTTCATTGAAATGAGTTTGCATCAATGCTTTTTTAAAAGTGAAGCTACTAAGAGGAATTTCTATTTCAACGTCTTTTTTAGTCGTATTTAATTTTGCTTTCGCGGCATTACTTACGGCTTCAATATCTGCAATAGGCGCTGGAGAAAAAAGGTGCACATACATTTCAGACGCGGTATAAATTTGCGCTTTTAGATTAGAGCCAACAAATGTTAAAAGTATTAAATAGAGGTAACGCATATAATATTTCTAAATATATTCAAAATATAGCGGATAACTTGTGTTTCGATATTATTTCTAAAAGAACGCTTATTTATTATCTTTGATGCATGAAGCCAATAATTTCTCCTTCAATTCTTTCCGCAAACTTTGCTAATCTAGAAGACGATATCATCATGCTTAACCAAAGTGAAGCTGGGTTGATACATGTGGACGTAATGGACGGACAATTTGTACCCAATATCTCTTTCGGTTTTCCGGTAATTGCAGCCGTTAAAAACTTTGCTATTAAACCTTTGGATGTTCACTTAATGATTGTTAATCCTGATCGTTACCTGAAAGAATTTAAGGAAGTTGGCGCACATATTATAACGGTACATTATGAGGCTTGTACGCATCTTCATCGTACTGTACAAAGCATCAGAGAGCTTGGTTGTAAAGCAGGTGTAGCCTTAAATCCGCATACACCGGTATTTTTACTGAAAGATATTATTGGTGATTTAGACTTGGTTTTAATTATGACCGTTAACCCGGGATTTGGCGGCCAAACTTTTATTGAGCACAGTTACCAAAAGATTCGTGAGCTTAAGGCAATGGCAATGGAGTTAAATCCAGATTTAATGATTGAAGTTGACGGTGGGGTAAATACGCATAATTCACTAGCGCTTCTAAAAGCAGGTGCAAACGTTTTGGTTGCAGGAAACGCGGTTTTTGGTTCCGCAGATCCTATGCATACCATTGCCGAATTAAGGAATATTTCTCCAGATATACTAACAGCCTGATTAGTTAATTACATGCTTAAGGCTTTTTTCGTTTTACTGTTTTTTCCCTTATTTTTGAATGCCCAAACTGTATATAAAGTAACAGGAAAGGTAAGCAATACAGAAAACGAATCGTTAGCTGGTGTTCATGTAACTGTTAAAGGAACACAGTTTTCTACAACTACAAATAATCAAGGAGAATTTGATTTCCGCTTAAAAACCGGTACTTATCATATTTTATTTACTTATTTAGGTTACCAATCTCAAAATGTTGATTTAAAGATTGATAACAATTTAAAAAATAATATAAGTATTATTTTAAATAAGGATTTACAAAGTTTAAAACAAGTTATTGTAAGTGATCAGTCCGTCCGTAATATCGGGATGATTAAGGTGGATGCTAAACTAGCGACTTCTAATCCTAATATATCTCAAAGCTTTGAGGCAATTTTAAAACAACTGCCCGGTGTTTCTACCAATAACGAATTAAGTTCGCAGTATTCTGTTAGAGGGGGTAATTTTGACGAGAACTTGATTTATATCAACGATATTGAAATTTACAAACCTTATTTAGTACGCAATGGACAACAAGAGGGTTTAAGCTTAATTAATCCCGATTTAGTTTCTAACGTAAAGTTTTCTGCTGGTGGATTTACACCACGCTATGGCGATAAGCTTTCTTCGGTACTTGATGTACAATATAAAACTACTGATTCGGTAAAATATACGATTGGCATTGGTACAAACGGAGTTTCGGCAACTGGTTTCTTTAAAGCAGGTAATTTAAGCGGTGCTGTCGGTTACCGTAATAAACAAAACAAGTTTATTTTGAATGCTCAGCCCGTAGTTGGTGCCTATCATCCCCAATTTCACGATTTACAAGGTTTGCTGAATTATCAGATTAACAAGAAGAACAGTTTGAGTTTTTTTGGTGCTTATAACAGCAGTAAGTTCGGCTTAATTCCGCAATCACGAAGTACCGAATTTGGGACTTTAACTGAGATTCTACGGTTAAATATTGATTACGAAGGACAAGAACAAGACGAGTACACAAACGTTGTGAGTGCGCTAACTTTAAACAGTAAGCTTAGTGATAAGGTGAATCTAAAGTGGGCAAACTCTATGTTCTTGATTACCGAAAGAGAGAACTTTGATATTTTAGGTACTTATATTTTTGATGAAATAGAAAATGATTTTGCTAGCGGAACGTTCGGTCAAGTAAAAGCAAATAGGGGAATAGGCGCTTATCAAAACTACGGACGAAACGAGTTGAGAGCTGATGTTTATGCATCAGAAGTTAAGTTGAATTACAGTACTAACAGATCTGTTTGGGAAACCGGATTAAGGTTTCAATACGATAAAATTGCTGATAATTTAAAGGAGTTTGAGTTGATTGATTCCGCCGGATTTGCAATTCCCAATACCTACAATAATTTTGTGCTTACGCAATCTGTGGAGGCTGCAAATACTGTAAATACGTTACGCTATACTGGTTACGTACAAAACACGAGCGATATTACTCCGCAACTTTCTTTTACAGGAGGGGTAAGGTTTAACTACAATAATTACACGAAAGAGTTTATTCCAAGCCCACGTATTGTCTTTGCGTACACACCAAAAAATCACGAGAATACAGTTTATCGCTTTGCCACTGGTCTTTATGTACAACCCCCTTTTTACAGGGAAACCCGTAATTTTGATGGCAGTCTAAACTCCAACACCAAATCCCAGAAATCAGTTCATTTTGTACTTTCTTCTGATAGTAAGTTTGAGGGTTTAGGCACAAAGCTTAACTTTTTAGCCGAAGCTTATTACAAAAACTTGTTTAACTTAACACCATACGATATAGAGAATCTACGGATACGGTATTTTGCAAATCAACAAGCCAAAGGCTATGCAGCTGGTGTTGATTTTAGAATAAGCGGAGAGTTTGTGAAAAACTTAGAATCGTCTTTTAGAATATCGATTATGAAGACCGCAGAAGATATTGGAGGTGACTCGTACATTAAAAAAATCCAGAACGGAAGTACAGAAACTATTTATCCGGGTTACATCAAAAGGCCAACAGATCAGCGGATTAATTTTTCAGCATTTTTTCAGGATAGGTTATTTAACAGTCCAACATATAAGGTGCACATGAATTTATTATATGGTTCAAAATTGCCAACAGGTCCGCCTGCTTCACAACGGTATCAGCAAACCTATAATATACCAGCCTATAAAAGATTAGATATTGGATTTTCAAAAGACATCCTAGATGCTGAAAGCACACATAAGCCAGCACTTTTAGCTCGGTATTTTAAATCTATAATTATTTATGCTGAGGTATTTAATCTATTAAATATTAACAACACGGTATCATATTTATGGGTTACCGACGTTAGTAATAATCAGTATGCGATACCATACTATTTAACATCAAGGCAACTGAATGTAAGATTGATTACGAAATTTTAAAAAAAAATAGGACTTCATCAATGTTTATCATAAATTTGGGTCTTAATTCTAAAAAGAATGACGCCCAGCATCGCACAAAAGAAATTATACGCTCTAAAGTATAATGGCATGTGCAAGATGTTTTTCCATATTAATTTACACCAAACTTTAAATAAATGAAACACAATTTTGGTGCAGGACCCTGCATTTTACCACAAGAAGTATTTAAACAAGCTTCACAAGGAGTTTTAAATTTTAATGATACTGGTTTATCAATCCTAGAAATCTCGCACAGAGCAACAGAGTTTGTTGCAGTAATGGACGAGGCTATTAGTTTAGTAAAAGAACTTTTAAACGTTCCAGAAGGATATTCGGTTGTATTTTTACAAGGCGGTGCAAGTATGCAATTTGCAATGTCTGCGTTTAACTTATTGCCAGAAGGTAAAAAAGCACTCTTTTTAGAAACTGGTGTTTGGGCTAAAAAAGCTTTTGCTGAAGCTAAGTTAATTGGTGACGCTGAGGTTATTGCTTCATCAAAGGATAAAAACTACAGCTATATCCCTAAAGGTTATACCATTGCGGATGATAGTGCATATTTTCACTGTACTTCAAACAATACCATTTACGGTACGCAAATGCATAGCTTTCCACAAACTAAAGTGGGAATAGTTAGCGATATGTCATCTGATATTTTTAGCAAAGTAATTAACGTTGCTGATTTCGATTTAATTTACGCTGGCGCTCAAAAGAACATTGGCCCGGCAGGTGCTACAGTGGTTATCGTTAAAAATGATATTCTAGGAAAATCTGGTCGTACAATTCCATCAATGTTAGATTACCAAAAACAAATTGATGCAGAATCTATGTACAACACACCTCCAGTGTTTTCTGTATATGTTTCTATGTTAAATTTAAGATGGTTGAAAGCCAAAGGTGGCGTTGCGGCAATCGAACAAGAAAACAATGCGAAAGCAAAAGCGTTGTATACTGAAATTGACAGAAATCCATTATTCAAAGGAACAGCGGCTTTAGAAGATCGTTCAAACATGAGCGTTTGTTTTGTAATGGAGAATGCAGAGTTGGAAAAGCCTTTCTTAAAATATGCAGAAGAAAAAGGATGTGTTGGAATTAAAGGTCACAGAAGTGTTGGCGGCTTTAGAGCTTCTTTATACAATGCGTTACCAATTACCAGCGTTCATGTTTTAGTGGAAGCGATGCAAGAATTCGCAGAAAAAAACGTTTAAAAACCAAACCAAAAAAATAATAATTAATGAGAATTTTAGCAAACGACGGAATAGATCCAGTAGGAAAAAAACTATTAGAAGACGCCGGAATTGAGGTTGATACAAACAATATTCCACAAGAAGAGTTGGCTGCGAAGCTAAACGCTTATGATGGTATTACAGTTAGAAGTGCTACCAAAGTTAGACAAGAGCTAATTGATGCTTGCCCAAATTTAAAGGTAATTGGTAGAGGTGGTGTTGGTATGGATAATATCGATGTTACTTATGCAAAGAGTAAAGGCATTGCAGTTGAAAACACGCCTGCAGCATCTTCACAATCTGTTGCCGAGTTGGTATTTACACATCTTTTTAATGGTGTACGTTTTGTTTACGATGCAAATCGCAAAATGCCGGTTGTTGGTGCTACGCAATTTAACGCATTAAAGAAAGCTTACGCAAAAGGTATCGAGCTTAAGGGTAAAAAGTTAGGAATTATCGGTTTTGGTCGCATTGGTAAAGAAACTGCAAAGCTTGCTTTAGGTGCGGGTATGGATGTTTTAGCTTTTGATTTATACGATATTCCAGCCACTTTACCTTTAGAGCTTTCTGGCGGTGTAAAAGTTGATGTTCCCGTTACTAAAGTAAGTTTAGATACGCTTTTAGCCGAAGCTGATTTTATTTCTCTACACATTCCGTTTACAGAGAAGCCAGTTTTGGGTAAACAAGAATTTGAAAAAGTTAAGCAAGGTGTAGGTATTGTAAACTGCTCTAGAGGTGGAACTATTGACGAGTTAGCATTAATCGAAGCTTTAGACAGCGGAAAAGTTTCTTTTGCAGGTTTAGATGTTTTTGATAACGAACCAACGCCACTTACTGCATTATTGCAACATCCAAAAGTTTCGCTTACGCCACACATTGGAGCTGCAACTAACGAAGCGCAAGAAAGAATTGGTGTTGAGCTTGCTAACTTGCTAATTGGCCATTTAAAAGCTTAGTAATGTCTTTAGGTGTGATATTTTAGTTATACCGTTTTATAAAAGTTAGAAAAATCCTTGAAGTTTCATTTCAGGGATTTTTTTGTTAAAATCAAGATACGTTAGATCCATTCTCATTACTAATACAACTCAATAGAAAAATGAAATTATTCGCATTATGCGAATTTCACGTTGTAAGGTTAGCAAAGTTTGGAGTAATTTCGCAATTATGTTATTTATCGAATTCTGCTAGAAAGCTCGTATGGCTATTTTGAAACCAAAGTATTTTTAATTCTATTGTTGTGTAGCAAAGAAAGAATTAAAAGATTAAGCTTTAATATTAAATTTGCATCATGTACAAATTAATTAAGCCACTTTTCTTTCAGTTTGATCCTGAAAAAATCCATTATACGGTTACAGATTTTTTAAAAATCACCCAAAAAGTATGGGGACTACCTAATTTGCTCAAAAGGTTTTTTGTTTTTGAAGATAAAAGATTAGAACGGAATATTTTTGGTTTAGATTTTAAAAATCCAGTTGGTTTAGCTGCGGGTTTTGATAAAAACGGCGAATTTATAGAAGAACTGGCAAACTTTGGCTTTGGATTTATTGAGGTTGGTACGGTAACGCCATTACCGCAACCCGGAAATGAAAAGCCACGTATGTTTCGTTTGCCCGCGGATGAAGCATTAATCAACAGAATGGGCTTCAACAATAAAGGGGTAGAGGTTTTAGCTCGCAAATTACAATCAGTAAAAAGAGACGGCTTAATTATCGGTGGTAATATCGGTAAAAATAAAAATACGCCAAATGAAGATGCTGTAAGTGATTATATTAAATGCTTTGACGCACTATTTGATGTCGTTGATTATTTCGTGGTAAATGTAAGTTCTCCAAATACGCCAGGTTTACGGGCTTTACAAGAAAAAGAACCATTAAAAAATATTCTAAATACTTTACAGCAAAGAAATAAGAAAAGCGATATCTCCAAGCCAATCCTTTTAAAAATTGCACCTGATTTAACAAACGATCAGTTGGATGATATTGTTGAAATTGTACGGGAAACAAAAATAGCAGGCGTAATTGCAAGTAATACGACTATTTCCAGAGATAATCTTCAATCTTCTGAAAACTTAAAAAGAGAAACCGGCGGATTAAGCGGTAAACCACTCACTAAACGTTCCACCGAAGTGATTAGATACTTGTCTCAAAAGTCAAATAAATCCTTTCCAATTATTGGAGTAGGAGGGATTCATAGCGGAAAAGATGCCAAAGAAAAACTAGAAGCCGGCGCTGCTTTAGTGCAAATTTATACTGGTTTCGTTTACGAAGGTCCAGGTTTGGTAAAAGAGATTTTGAAGGAGTTGGTTTAGATTAGTTTTCACATTTTGTTTTTTGATTTCCAAAAACCGCCCATTTCGTCATGTCGACGACGATAGGAGACATCTCACAAATAGGTAGCAAATTCAACCTGGAATCTAACAAACATTTAAATAGTTTTGTATGATAAGCGGGTTCAATTAATATTATATTATAGGCGAAATTGGGACACATTTCTTCAATACATTTGAAGTTTTAGACAATAACTACGGTTTATATATGTTCTCTCAGCGAAGTCATTATTCCGATACTGTTATGTTAGCTGACAACCTATATGTGAGATGTCTCACTATCGTTCGACAGGACGGGGTTTAGGGTTGTTGTCCTGACATTTTGTAAATGGGAAGTGGGTCAGAGATAAATAGTAAACGACATTGGAACAACGCATAGATAAAAAACATCCCAAAACAAAAAATGCGTTCCAACAAATGTGAAACGCATTCAATATATCGAATAGTCGCTTTTTTAACCTAAAACCAAAGTCTGTACCCGATCTGGTCCAACAGAAAGGTACTTAATAGGCACTTCCAATTCTTTCTCCAAATAGTCGATATAAGCTTGAAGTTTTGCAGGGATTTCGTTCGGTTCTCTAATGCCAGTTAAATCCTCTTTCCAACCATCAATTTCTTTCCAAATCGGCTCTGGTTTAATGCTGCAAATATCGTATGGCATGTAATCAATTACTTCACCATTGTAGTTGTAGTGTGTACAAGCATATATTTTTTCAAAACCGCTTAACACGTCAGCTTTAGTCATTACCAATTGCGTTACGCCGTTAAGCATAATTGCATATTTTAAAGCTGGTAAGTCAATCCAGCCGCATCTTCTTGGTCTGCCAGTAGTTGCGCCAAATTCATGACCAACTTTTCTGAGTTCTTCACCAACTTCATCTTCTAATTCAGTAGGGAATGGGCCGCCACCAACACGTGTGCAATAAGCTTTGAAAATACCCACCACTTCGCCAATTTTGTTAGGTGCAATACCTAAACCAGTACAAGCACCAGCAGTAGTTGTGTTTGATGAGGTTACAAAAGGATACGAGCCAAAATCAATATCTAACATGGTTCCTTGAGCACCTTCTGCCAACACTTTTTTACCTTCTTTTAAATATTGCGCAACTAAATGCTCACTATCTACATGAGGGAACTTTTTTAATAATTCAATGGCATCAAAGAAAGCAGCTTCTTTTTCCGAGAAATCTTCTATTTCGCCATAATTAGCTAAAATAGAACGGTGTTTCTCTACCAGCTTATCGTATTTAGCTTTAAAATCTGGAAGGTAAATATCTCCAACTCTTAAACCATTACGGCCAGTTTTGTCCATATAAGTTGGACCGATACCTTTTAACGTAGAACCAATTTTGCTATCGCCCATTTTCTTTTCAGAAGAAGCATCAAGCAATTGGTGAGTTGGTAAAATCAAATGTGCTTTACGGGCAATCATTAGGTTTTTCTTCGCTAATAAATCAATTCCAGCATCCTTCAATTTATCAATTTCCTTTTTCAGGATAATTGGATCAATCACCACACCATTACCAATTAAATTCATGGTATTGGCCTCAAAAATTCCAGACGGAATGGTATTTAAAACAAACTTTTTACCGTCAAACTCTAAAGTGTGTCCAGCGTTTGGTCCGCCCTGAAAGCGAGCAATTAAATCATATTTTGGAGCTAAAACATCAACAATTTTGCCTTTTCCTTCGTCGCCCCATTGAAGGCCTAATAAAACATCAACAGCCATTATTTATTGGTCAGATATGTAAGTGTAAGTGAATTAATTTTTATTTTCTTTTGATTCGCAATAACCATCTTGTAAACGGGTACAGTTGCCGTAAAGGTTAAGCGAGTGATGTTGAATGTTAAACTTCAGCAAATCGCCCATCATAGATTGTATTTGTTGAACGCGTGGGTCGCAAAATTCTACCACCGTTCCACAATCTAAACAGATAATGTGATCGTGTTGTTTAAATCCGTAAGATTTTTCAAACTGTGCCATGTTTTTACCAAACTGATGTTTGGTCACTAAATCGCATGATAGCAGTAATTCTAAAGTATTGTAAACCGTCGCTCTACTCACCCTATACTTTTTGTTTTTCATTTGGATGTAAAGTGATTCTACATCAAAATGATCTGTTCTAGAGTAAATTTCTTCGAGTATAGCGAAACGTTCAGGAGTTTTTCTGAGGTTTTTATTTTCAAGATAGCTCTCAAAAATCTTTTTTACCATGTCAATGGTTTCTTGTACACTCATAGTCAATATTAAAAGCCAAAGTTATCAAAATTTATAATATAGCTAAATCATATTTAGCTTTTTAATAAAGGCATTTCCGTTTCCGAATCAAAACGTGTAACGTCAGAAATTCCTTTCACTTCCTTGATTTTTTTAATTAGGTTTTCCAAGTGCTCTGTGTTATTTACGTAAATCATAATCTTGCCGTTAAAAATACCTTGATCGGTCTCCATAGTAATGGAGCGCATATTAACCTTAAAGTCGTTTGAAATAACCTGAGTAAGGTTATTGATCAAGCCCACCTCGTCAATTCCCATAATTTGCAAGCCTGTTAAAAAGGCCAGTTGTTGTTGACTGGTCCATTTGGCTTTTAAAATCCGGTAACCAAAGCTCGACATTAGTTTGGTAGCGTTAGGGCAATTGGTGCGGTGTATCTTAATCCCGTCAGAAACGGTTACAAAACCAAAAACGTCGTCACCAGGTATTGGATTGCAGCAATTGGATAATTTATAGTCAATCTTTTGCAAATCGTCCCCAATTAAAAGAATGTCACTATCGCTAGCCTTTACCTGTTTAATGATTTTTTGGATGTTATCCGAATCACTATCAGTGGTTATTTTGTGTTCTACTACTTTTTCTGATGCAGCAAAATCTTTTAAATCTTTAAGATCTATTAAACCTTTTGCAACATTATAAAATACATCCTGTGTGGATGGTAATTTGAAATAATAGCTCAGCTTTAAAATATTATCGGTGTTATAGGTTATTTTTAGGGACTTTAATTTTCGCTCTAAAATTTCCTTACCGTCTTCTGCTATTTTTCTTTTTTCTTCTTTTAAAGATGATTTAATTTTTGCTTTGGCTTTCGCGGTAACCACAAAATTTAGCCAATCTTCTTTTGGAGTTTGCTTGCTAGATGTAATTACTTCTACCTGGTCGCCGTTTTGTAATTTAAAAGAAAGCGGCACCAATTTGTGGTTTACTTTTGCTCCAATACATTTTGCACCAACGTCCGAGTGTATTTCAAATGCAAAATCAAGTGCTGTTGCATCTAAAGGCAATTGCAATAAATCTCCTTTCGGGGTAAAAATGAAAATCTCGTCGGAGAATAAATTCATTTTAAAATCATCTAAGAAATCTAAGGCATTTGATTCTGGATTAGCCAATAACTCACGCACTTTATTTACCCATTGGTCTAAACCGCTATCGCTAGAAGATTCTTTATACTTCCAATGTGCTGCAAAACCTTTTTCGGCAATTTCATTCATCCGCTCGGTACGGATTTGAACTTCAACCCATTGCCCTTTCGGACCCATTACTGTGGTGTGTAAAGATTCGTAACCGTTTGCCTTAGGTGATGATATCCAGTCTCTTAAGCGGTCGGGATTGGGTCGGTATAAATCTGTAACAATGGAATAAGCCTTCCACGAATCTGATTTTTCGTGTTCTGGAGAACTATCCAAAATAATTCGAATAGCAAAAAGGTCATAAACTTCTTCAAAAGGAATTCCTTTTTTCTTCATCTTAGTCCAAATGGAGTGGATAGATTTTGGCCTACCTACTACGTTTGCAACTAAGCCAACTTCTTCTAAAATTTCATTTATCGGTCCAATAAACTCTTTAACAAAAGCTTCTCTTTCCGTCTTTTTCTCATTTAATTTTTTAGCAACGAATTTGTAGGTTTCAGGTTCTACATATTTCATCGATAAATCTTCCAATTCAGATTTAATCGTGTACAAACCTAAACGGTGGGCTAATGGAGCATATAAATAAGCAGTTTCAGAACAGATTTTCAACTGTTTGTCACGAGGCATAAAATCCATCGTCCGCATATTATGCAACCTATCAGCAAGTTTAATAAGGATCACCCTTACGTCATCAGCCAACGTAAGTAGCATTTTTCTAAAATTCTCCGCTTGTATAGAGCTATTAGCATCAAAAACGCCAGATATCTTAGTTAAGCCATCGATGATTTTAGTTACTTTTTTGCCGAACTCACGCTCAATATCCTCCAAAGTAATATCGGTATCCTCTACAACATCATGCAACAAGGCACACACAATAGATGTAGTTCCCAAACCAATTTCCTCCGCCGCAATCTGAGCAACCGCAATTGGGTGGTATATATAAGGCTCTCCAGATTTCCGACGCATATCTTTATGGCTTTCTACTGCCATATCAAAAGCCATCCTAATCATTTTTTTGTCTCCCTTTTTAAGGGTTGATTTACAGGCTCTTAATAGTTTTCTATAGCGTTTTAATATCTCAGATTTTTCTGCTTCTATGTCTATAACGTAATCTTTCATTCAGAATGGAATCGCTTTGTTTTTATTTTGTTAAAATAACGAATTTAGGGTTACTTATTGCTTTTTTAGTAATAAATAAGCAATAAATTTGTAACTTAAAATTATGAAAAGCAAAGCGCTATTTACTTTCAGCTTCTTGTTTTTATTGGCTTCAATTAGCATGGCTCAAGATTTAGATATTAAGGCCGGAATAAATGACACCATTAGAGTGTCTGCATTAAATGTGGAAGGAGAAATGGTGCCATGGATTGTGCTTAACGAAGTAATTATTAAAGATTATCGTCGGTTCGCATCTAAAGAAGCTTACGATAAGTATCGTAGATTGCGTTATAATGTAATTAAAGTACTGCCTTACGCAAGATTTGCTGGCGAAAGATATAGACAGTTAGAACGTGATTTAGCAACAACTTCTGACAAACGAAAACAAAAGTTCTATGTTAAGAGTTGTGATAAAGAAATTAAAGATTTGTTTAACAAAGAGGTTAAAAACCTAACCATCTCGCAAGGCGAAATATTAATCAAGTTGATTGATCGGGAAACGGGAAATAGCAGCTTTGATTTAGTGAAAGATTTAAAAGGAAATGTGTCTGCTTTTGTAATGCAGTCTGTTGCAAGGGTTTTTGGACATAACCTTAAAAACAAGTACGATGTTGACCAGGAACGAGATATAGAGTCAATTATTCGTTCTACTGGTTATTACACTTATTAGTGATTTTATAAAATGAATAAACCCAATATTTACCAATTTACTGTAGAGAACGCAAAAGGGGAGACGGTAAGTCTTGAGAAATACAAAAATAAAGTTTTGCTAATCGTGAATACCGCGTCCGAATGTGGTTTTACTCCGCAATTAGCGCTACTAGAAGAATTAAGGACGAACTTTGAAACCTATAATTTTGAAATTTTAGCTTTTCCTAGCAATGATTTTGGACAGCAAGAACCCTTAAATGATGAAGGAATTGGGAAATTCTGCAGCATTAACTACAACACTCATTTTACGATTTTCAAAAAGACGAACATTAGAGGAGATGACGCACATCCGCTTTTTAGTTTTTTGGCTGATAAAAATTTAAATGGAAATTTGAATTCGTCGCCAAGATGGAATTTCCATAAATACCTGATCAACGCCGATGGCGAATTGGTAGATTTCTTTTATTCTTTTACAAAACCCAATTCAGCAAGAGTTAAAAAGAAAATTCAAAAGCTTTTAGGTAAGGCTAAAGGCTAAAAGCGGAAAGCTTAAAGCTAAAGCCTGCGTCAACACTAGCTGTACACCTTATCAGGTTGTATAATTATAAAAATTTCAACGTACAACATCAATTATGAAATTAGATTTATTGTTTATAGTCGCCCATCCAGACGATGTGGAATTAGGTGCAGCAGGTACTATTTTAAAACATAAAAAAGAGGGTAAAACGGTTGGAATCATTGATTTGACTCGTGGTGAATTAGGTACAAGAGGAACTGCGGAAACTAGAAAGCAAGAAGCTGAGGATGCATCTGCGATATTGAAAGTTGATGTGCGAGAGAATTTAAGAATTAGAGACGGTTTCTTTAAAAATGATGAGGAACATCAACTTAAAGTTATTTCAGCCATCCGTAAATACCAGCCTGAGATTATTATTACTAACGCCTATTACGATAGACACCCAGATCATGGTAGGGCCTGTGATTTAGTAAACGATTCTTGTTTTTTAGCGGGTTTACAAAAAATTGAAACACAAGATAATGGCAGTTCACAAAAGCCACATCGTCCTCGTTTGCTTTTACACTTAATTCAGGATACTTACATTAGGCCTGATATTGTTATAGACGTATCTGAGTTTATGGAGCAAAAAATGGAAGCCATACGAGCTTATAAAACTCAGTTTTTTGTAGATGGCGTAAGTTTAGACGAACCACAGACTTACATATCCAACCCTGCGTTTATGGATTTAATTATTGGTAGAACAAGGGAATTTGGACGTTCTATTGAAGTGGATCATGCCGAAGGATTTTTGTGTAAGAAGATTTTGGGGGTTGATAGTTTATTTGATTTGAGGTAAGCAAAAGATTTGCAATAACTATTATTCTTTGGAGGATTGTAAAATCTAACATAGTTATAAGTCCCGTTAAACAATTAACTTAAATTGTTCTTGAAGGAAGTATGAGTTAAGGTTATTAATATCCTATAAGAATATCAAAACATGAATTCTGTCGACATTTTAAGAAACTACCATTATTTACTATGTGCATTTCTGTTTTAAGTTAACGAATAAAACCTCGTCCAATTTTTACTTGAACAAGGTTTTTAGTTGTATCCAAATTATAGCGCTGGACTTGAGCTTTAAAAATTTAACTTTAATCGTTCATTGCTGACGTTTCTTCAACTAATTTTTCAACCTGAATGTTTGCGATTAGCTTTACGTTTTCGCCTAACCCTAAACCACCCGTATCTGTTAATTTATTCCAAGTCATCCCAAAATCAATACGGTTAACTATTCCTGTGATTTTAAAAGCATGTTTTAAAACACCGTGTCCGTTATCTTCTGTTTGCTTGATGAAATTTTGAATTGGGGAACTCATTTTAGGAAAGAAATTGTTGGAAATTGACCCGCACTGACTAAGTAGTTGCGTAGGATAATTGTTCTAAACATCTCAAACAGTTTTTGATACTTGGAGTTAAGTTGAAACAGCATATAATGCCGTTTTAATAAATTCTTGTTATCAAAAACGAAACGTATGTACGGTTATCCTAACTAAATCAATCAAAAACCTATCTCAGTCCAACCAAAAACGGCAACGCAGCACTCGATATAAACTGTGCAACATCACCACCATAACGAAAACATCCCTAACAATAGTTGAACTTATAGAAGAATAACCCGGTTTACTCACAATAAAAGAAAAATAAATTTTCGGTATTAAAAGTGGGTCATAATTTATAACTGAATTTTCGTTAAAGATTTGCATGAATTTTACATTAAAATATTTACATTTAGAGTTAAAGTTTGCTATCTTTACAGGTAAGAGACAAAGAAATGACAAAGCTTAACGAATTTAAAAAACATCTTAAACGAGGTGAAGTTTACCGTCGTACTGATTTAACGCAGTGGTCTAAATCAGTAGATAGGCATCTTGATTCGCTTTTAATTGATGGAATGTTGGAGAAACTTTCTCAGGGATTATACTATTATCCAAAAGAAACCGCGTTTGGCAAAACACCACCAGAAGAGGAGGCATTGGTGCGGAGCTTTCTTAAAGATGACCGCTTTTTGGTTACGTCTCCAAACGCCTACAATAGTTTGGGTTTAGGCACCACACAGCTTTACAACACCAGAACAGTTTATAATCACAAGCGACATGGCGAATTTGAACTCGGGAATAGAAAATTCCTTTTCTGTATAAAGCCTCATTTTCCTAAAAAAATGACCAAAGAATTTCTACTGGTAGATTTAATGAATAACCTCAGCAAACTTGCCGAAGATCATCAGGAAGTATTGAGAAATCTCCCAAATAAGCTTCAGTCTATGGATATGAGAAAACTAAAGACTTCTGTCCAAGAATACGGTAATGTGAAGGCAAAGAAGATATTGCTTCCTTTAGTTAAGAATTCTTAATTCAGGAAAATGCCGAAAAAATACCTACATAATCATAAAGATTTTTCAGCACTTCTTAGAATTATTGAGAGTGAGACTGGGATATTTGCTGGCTTAATAGAAAAGGATTATTGGATTATGCATGTTCTTTATGGACTAAAATCCCATGGTTTCGATTTTGAATTGAAAGGTGGAACATCTCTTTCTAAAGGCTATGGAATAATAGATAGGTTTTCAGAAGATATTGATATCCATCTTAAACCACCCGCAGAATTTGGAATCAATGAAAACCCAAAAAACAGCAAACCTAAGAATGTGAATGCAAGACGTGAGTTTTACAATTGGCTTGCTGAAACTATCTTTATTGACGGAATTATTTCTATTCAAAGAGACGAAGCTTTTGATGACACCATAGCTTATCGAAGTGGAGGGATAAGATTACATTATAACAGTATTACGGAAAATGTGGAGGGAATAAAAGAAGGTATTTTATTAGAAGCCGGATTTGACCAAGTAACGCCTAATTCAAAAGTAACTATAAGTTCATGGGCGTTTGAAAGAGCAAAACAGAACACCGCAATTGATATCATAGACAATAGAGCTTTTGATATTATTTGTTACAATCCGGGCTATACCTTTGTAGAAAAGCTTCAAACAATAGCAACAAAATTTCGATAAGAAAAAAGTGGTCAAAAAGGACGCCCAAACTTCATGAGGCAGTATTACGATGTTTATTGTCTATTAGGAAACCAAGATGTATTGAGCTTTATAGGAACTGCTGAATATCACGAACACAAAAAAGAAAGATTTCCAACAATTGATTTTGAAATACCTATTTTAGAGAATGAAGCTTTTTTGTTGGACTCGCCAGAGATTAGAGCTGATTTTCGGAAAAGATATGAGGATACAGCATCTTTGTATTATAAAGGTCAACAGGATTTTGAGGTTTTACTTGCAAGGATCAAACAACATATAACTAGTCTTTAAATCCACCTAAGTTTTATTGCTTATTTTAATAAATAGCCTCTGTTTTACTGAAATACTATTGATAAATAAAATTAGATTTACCCCAACCCAGTCAAAAACGGTAGCGCAGCACTAGGCACAAACTGCGCTACATCACCACCATAACGTAAAACATCCCTAACAATGGTGGAGCTTATGGACGAATAACCTGGCTTACTTACAATGAAAATTGATTCAACCTCTGGAATTAACGAGTGGTTCATTTGGGCAATCGCTTTTTCGTACTCAAAATCGGAAACAGTTCTAATGCCTCTAATCATGTGAGAAGCACCAATCTCTTTTGCAAAGTTTACGGTCAAGCCTTCATAGCTTACAATTTCTACTTTAGATGCGTCGGCAAATACCGCTTTAATCATTGCTAACCTTTGGTCCACACTTAACAAAGATTGTTTAGTGCTATTGGTTCCTACACCAATATAAATTTTATCAAAAAGAGATAAAGATCTTTTTAAAATATCAACATGTGCTTTAGTAATAGGGTCAAATGAACCAGGGAAAAGTGCAATTTTCATAAACTTTGATTTGTAATAAAAATAAGGTTTAATTTTTAAAGAAGCTAAACGCCGAATAACCGTATTTTCTTTTCTCAATAAATTTAGGATGTGCAGATAAATCCTGCATACTTTGGTGCTCAATAACAAGCATTCCATTTTCGCTGAGTAAGTTTCTCTCGAAAATTAATGATGGAATTTCTGGAATGCGGCTTAAATCAAAAGGAGGATCGGCAAAAATAAAATCAAATTGATCCGTTTCTTGTTTTAGAAATTTAAAAACGTCGGCTTTTACCGCCTTAATCTGATTTAGATTTTGTTCTTTACTGGTGTTTTTTAAATAATTATAACAGCCGAAGTTTAAGTCAACAGCAGTAATCTGTAAAGCATCGCGAGAAGCAAATTCTAAACTAATGTTTCCAGTTCCACTAAATAAATCTAAAACCTTTAATTCCGTAATCTCTAGTTGGTTGCTCAAAATATTAAATAAAGCTTCCTTTGCCATATCTGTTGTTGGCCTAACCGGAAGGTTTTTGGCGGATTAAATCGAATCCCTTTTAAACGACCACCTACAATTCGCATAAACCCAAAGCTAACAAAGAAAAAAATCTAGGCATAATTGGCTTATCCAAACCTTGGTAAAATAGTGGTAAACTATCTTGGTCGGTCATCTCGGTATGTGGAAAATATTTCATCAGCTGACCAAATATCTCGTCTTCGGTATCAACAAGTCCGCTTAGTTTAAGGATTGCACTTGCAGGTTTTATGTTGTTTTCCTGTGCAGATAGAAGCACAAAATAAATTAACTCTTCTGCGTTCTGAAACTCGAAAATATTGTAAAACTGAAATTTATTATGGTTAAAGATGATCACTTCTGCCAAACCGTCTCTAAAATTAATAAACAGCTGCGAGGTACTTATCTGGCTAAAGCCAAAGCTAATCCCTTTAAAGAAAGGAGAAATCTGTGGATAAATTTCTGCATTAGGAAAATAGCTGCCAATTTTATCCAGCTGCAACTTAGGTAACGCATAAATCATGGTAATACCTGCGCCACTTAATTGTTGTGTACATATTTCTTCATTCTCGGTTGCACCAATGTACTTGATGAAATTTTCTGTTGCCGATTCGTGAAATAACTCGGTAGGGGCAAAGGTGAACTTTTGGGTCGTCAAACTTATTTTGGTTTTCGCAAAATTCGATTTTAGCAAATCATCGTAAGTGCCATTATAAATATTTGATGGTTTATTAGCGATGGTTTTAACCGACTGGTTTTGAGAGTCAATCACTGCGTAATTGTAATAATTAGAGCCAATCTCTAAGTATAACTCGTATGTTTTGGCTTGCGCAGCGTCAAAATCAGCAGCGGTTAGTTGTATCTGTTCATCCATTCTTAACAAAAGTAAAAATTTATCTGTAAGGCGATGCTTTTTTAGCGAAATTTGAAACAATGAGCATTGCCCACGATTTAGCTAAAAATTTTCCGCATTTACCCAATCCGCAACAATTGTATTTGTTCGAGAAATTAGATCGGTTTCTACAACTCAAAACCAACGACTCTTGTTTTGTATTAAAAGGTTACGCTGGAACGGGAAAAACAACGGTAATTAGTACACTTATTAAATTATTGCCCAATTATCAAATTAGAACAGTGCTATTGGCACCAACTGGTAGGGCTGCAAAAGTGTTGAGTTTTTATTCTAAAAAAGAAGCCAGCACCATCCACCGAAAAATTTATCGAAAAAAATCTGCTTTTGCACCAGAAATGCATTTTAACCTTTCACCAAACCTGCATAAAAATACGCTGTTTATCATTGATGAGGCGTCCATGATTTCGGATGACTTAACCGATTATAGCGGAAGCAGTTTGCTGAATGATGTAATTTCTTTCGTTTACAACAACCAAAATAACCGAGTTATTTTTATTGGGGATACCGCCCAGCTTCCGCCAGTAGGTTCGTCGGAAAGTCCAGCTTTGGCAAAAGGTTACCTCAGTAAATTTAGCATTGAAGCAACCGAGGTAGAGTTAACAGATGTGGTAAGGCAAGAGAAAGAATCTGGAATTTTGCACAACGCAACCAATATTCGTGATTTGATACGTACAGAAGAAGAAGCTTTCCCTACGTTAACAACTGCTGGCTTTAAAGATGTTTACCGCATGATGGGCGATAAAATTGTGGAAGGTTTAAACTACGCTTACGGTAAGTACGAGATGGAGAATTGTTTGGTCATTTGCCGTTCTAATAAAAGCGCAAATATGTACAACCAAAACATACGCAACCAAATACTTTGGCGAGAGGATGAGCTGACAGGTGGCGATTTGGTAATGGTGGTTAAGAACAATTACTATTGGTTAGGGGAGGAGAAGGGTGGTTTCATTGCCAATGGTGACATTGGTGAAGTTACTCGAGTAAAAAATATCCATGAGCAATATGGTTTTAGATTCGCCGAAGTACAAATTCTGTTTGCAGATATTGATCAGGAACCTTTAACCTGTAAGGTGATGTTAGATACGCTTTATGCAGAAACCCCAAACTTGCCTTATGACCGGCAAAAAATTCTTTTTGAGGAACTGATGAAAGATTATGAGCATTTAGAAACCAAGCGAGCTAAAATGGATGCGATAAAAAGCAATCCTTACTTTAATGCCTTACAAATTAAGTTTGCTTATGCGGTAACTTGTCATAAAGCACAAGGCGGGCAGTGGGATGCCGTTTTTATAGATCAGGGTTTTTTAACTGAAGAAATGTTGAATATTGATTTGCTGAGATGGTTGTATACTGCCACAACAAGAGCAACCAAAGAGCTTTTTTATGTAAATTTTAACGAGTTGTTTTTCCCAGGGTAGGTTGTTATTTTTTTGCAATTTACGATATGATTTGGGCGTTTTAACACGCTTTACGCTATATCTTTTTTTGTAGAAAAAGCAAAAAAAGGATGTCGCTTCAATCGTTAACGCAATCGCTCACATGAGAACTTGCAAAGCAGAATTTTGATGATACATCCTTATCATCAAAATAATAAGCTAGTATTAATTATCGTTGAAAGCGATAATAAAAAAAATAGCACAAAAAAATCCTGTTTACCGGCCGATAAACAGGATTCAATTCGAAAGAGAAATTTATTTAGACAATGAAGCTAAAACTGCTTCATTTTTTACTACTTGACTGTTTTTTGGTTCTTTTGAACGACTACCGTTTTCTACGTTGGTAGCGTTTTTCAAAAACTTAACTTCCAGGCGAGAAGTAGTTTTGTTTCTTCTGTCTTTTCTTTTTAAACGCGTTACTGCCATGACTTTTTTTTTAATTAAAATTTTAAACGAGGTCGAGAGCGGATTCGAACCGCTGTAGAAGGTTTTGCAGACCTCTGCCTAGCCACTCGGCCACTCGACCCTATGTTTTAAGGAATGCAAAAATAGCAAAATTTTAATACAAGGCAACTTATTTTAGTTTATTTCTACTCATTTCTGCACAACAGATTGCTGCTGCGATTGCTACATTCAAGGATTCCGTGTTTTTACCGCCCGGAATAGTCACCGGATGGGTAATTAATCCCAATATTTCCTCAGAAATTCCTTTACCTTCGCTACCTAAAACTAAAAAGCCTTTGGGCCGCCATTCGGTATTAAAAATATTCTCTCCCTTTAATAAAGTGCCATAAATTGGCAATATTGTATTCGACAATAATTCTAATAAATTTTGGTAGCTCACCTTAACACGGGTTAAAGAACCCATAGTTGCCTGCACAACCTTGGGGTTATAAACTTCTACACTGTCTGCGGAACAAACAATTTGGCTAAAGCCAAACCAATCCGCAGTCCGGATGATGGTGCCTAAATTTCCCGGGTCTTGCACACCATCTATCACCAGCATCATTTCTTGTATATCGTTAGCAACTACCTGAGTGTTTTTTGGGATCTCAATAGTTGCTAAAATTCCTTGCGGTGTTTGTAATGCACTTATTTTTTCTAATTCATTTATGCTAACTTCATAAACTTTTTGTTTATTAGATAAATTAGCCATTTTTGCAGAAAATTCTGGTGTATAAAAAATGGTGTTTATCACATAATCAGAATTTAAAAATTCCGAAATTGCTTTAAATCCCTCCACTATAAAAAGCTGATGCTCTTTTCGGTATTTTTTTTGATGAAGGGATTTAACTAAACTTATTTGAGACTTTGAAATCATATAAATATTATCCTTTTACAATTATACTCTTTTTTGTGTTTATGGCCTTAGGCTGTAGGTCAACTAAAAAGTTAAGTAAAAATCAATCGTTGATTACAAAATTAACTATTACTGGTATTGATGACAAGTTTTCTGATCAAGCAGAAGATTTTGTTGCTTTAGACCTTAGACCCAACTCGCCATTTAATCTTTGGGTTTACAATACATTTAGTAAACAAGGAAAGCTTAAGTTAGGGGAAGCACCTCATCTTTTAGATAGTTCACTGGTAGAGGTCTCTCGGAATCAAATCCAAAAATTTCTAAACATCAAAGGTTTTTTGAACGCTAAAGTCACCGATAGCATTAGCATAAAGAACAAAAGAGCAGCTGTTTTTTTTAGCGCAACACAAGGCACCGAATTCAAGTTTCGTAACCTGAGTTTTGAGGTTGCAGACTCTACTGTTAAATCTATTTACTTTGCTAACCGTAAGAAATTTACGCATATAGATTCTGGTAAGCGCTATGATACAGATAGTATAGCGTACGAAAGAGAGCAAATTTATATGTTGATGAAACGGAACGGCTATTTTGACTTTTTGCGTCAGTATGTTAGACCAACTGTTGATACCAATTTTAATAAGGGCGTAGCTGACGTTAGTTTAGCGATTTTAAATCCACAAAATAAAGACCAACATAGCAAATTCACCATCGGAAACACTTATTTAAGGATACAACCCAGTAGTGGAATTATCGAAAAAGGGATGAGTCGCGATACAGCTGTTATTGATTCTCAATATCGATTTTATGATTACTCCAAGTTTTTTAAACCTAAAAAGATAGCCGATTATATCTATATCAAAAAAGGAGACGAGTATAATATTGATAATGCAGATTTAACCACGCAACGCTTTTTCGATTTAAATGCGTTTAGAAGCGTGAGCGTTGATTTTGTGAAAAGTAAAGACAGCTCGAGCAACGAACTGGTTGGCTTGGTGGATATTATTCCGCTCAAGAAAAAATCTAACCGATTGGATGGTGAGTACACCTTTAATTCTAGTATTACCGGTTTAAACGTAGGTTTAACGTATCAGAATAGAAATATCTTTGGTGGTGCCGAGGTGTTTGAAGTCAAATTACGTGGAGGATTGCAGTTTGATAAAAACGTAACGGGTAAGTTAGCAGATCGTGTTTTAAGTAAAGATTACCAGGTTGGGGCAAGTTTAAGCTTTCCACGATTAATTACACCTTTTAACATCGAATCTTTCGGTAAAAACGGCGTTCCGCATACGCGTATAGCAGCTTCGTATCAAAACTATCAATTAACTAAAAGCTACCAACGTAAAAGTTTAGGTTTTAACTTTACCTATGATTGGGTAGAAACCAAGTACAAGCTCCACTCATTTACGCCAGTAAACGTACAATATTCAAAAGCTCTAATAAACGATGATTTAGCAGCTTTGTTGGTGAGCCAAGGGAATGCATTTTTCCTTTCTACTTTGCGCTCTCAGCTGCTCTCAAGTAGTTATTACACCTATACGGTTAACCTACCCAGACTTACTTCGTATAATAATTTCACGTTTTTCTCTGGTACTGCAGAGGTGGGCGGCAATTCAGCAGCTTTAGTGTCAAACTTAAAAAAGAAAAGCAATGCAGACGGACAAAGGTTATTAGTAGGCGTACCATATTATCAGTACGTAAAGTTAGAAACGGATATTAGATTTTATAGGTCATTAGGTGGCGAACGACAGTTTATTGCTCGTTTTAACCCTGGTATTGGTTACTCTTACGGCAATATTAAATCTTTACCTTTTGATAAACGTTTTTTTGCAGGTGGCTCTAGTGGAATTAGAGCTTGGCAGGCTAGAACAGTTGGTCCGGGAAACTATAATCGAGCGTCATTAGCTTCGGACTCTGCAAGGTTTAATCTACGAAATTTAGATCAACTAGGTGACATTAAATTTGAAGGTAATTTTGAATATCGTTTCAAGCTGATCAATAAGTTTATTGGCTCAAAATTAAAGGGAGCAGCGTTTATTGATTACGGAAATGTTTGGCAAATTAGAGATAATGGTTTGCAAGGCGGACAAATTAAATTCAATAAACTATTTGATCAAACCGCTATTGGGATGGGTTTCGGACTAAGGTTTGATGTTTCCTTTTTTGTATTTAGGTTAGATGCAGGCTTTAAATTTAAAGATCCGCAGTTTACCGGAGACGACCAATATGTAGTTAAATACTGGTTTGATAGAGCAGGGAAGCGAGCATTAAAAAATAGCTACTCAATTACCAATGCACCAGATAAGTATTCGATCTCTCAAGTTCAGTTTGGTATCGGGATGCCGTTTTAATATAATTACAGAGTTTGGTTGAATTGAGGATGGACCATGGACAATAGCCTATCGTCCACTGACGATTGACTAGTCTTCCTACTTCCCTTTGTAACTGTAAACCGTATAATTACAAAAGTATTTTGCGGTGTATTTGGCAACAAAGCATCCAATTGCAATTGGAATAAAAATGATATACCCGCCGGTAACCAAATTGCATCCTAAAAATATAGACGTTAAAGGCGCATCAATAGCAGCACTTAAAACAGCTACCCCACCAACAATTGCAAAATTCAGCACAATAAGGTCTGCATCAAAGAAATAGTTGAACAGCAACGCGGTAACAATGCCTAAAATTGCGCCAGCAACAATACTCGGTGCAAAAACGCCACCATCACCACCAGCACCTAAAGTTAAAGCGGCCACCAGTGGTTTTAAAAATACGAGTGCAAACAATACCAACGTTAACTGTATGCTAAATATTTGTGAGTGCGAATTGAAAAGGAGCTCGTTTAAGCCATGATAGCTATCTCCATACAATTGCGGAAATACTAAAATAGCGATACCAACCAACAATGCACCAGAGTTTACTCGCATAAAGTTATTGGATATATTACCGAAAAATCCTTTAATAAAAATTACCGTTTTGGTGAAGTAAATAGCCAAAAAACTACAGGCTAAGCTTAAAATTATTAGATAAGGTATTGCATGGGCATTCCAACCTTCTACCGTAAAATCCAATATTCTTTCGGGGTTTAATCTCATTAAACTCAACCAAGATACCAAAACAGCACAAGCCGTACTTAATAGGGTAGTTCTGCTAATGTTTTTACGAGCAATAACCTCTATGGCAAAAAAGAAACCCGCAATTGGACTGGCAAAAATAGTTGCAATCCCAGCAGCAACCGCTGCACAAATTAACTCTGTTTTGTATGATTTAACCAAGGTAATATTCCGCTGAGCCATGGTTCCTACGGCAGCTGTTGCAACAACTGTTGAAACCTCAATACCTGTTGAACCCCCAAATATTACGGTTAAAAAGCCATTTAAATAATGCGAAGGAACTTTAAAGGCAGGTAAGGTGTTTTTCCTAGTATCTATAGCTTGGTAAATTTCTTTAATTCCCTTGTTTGGCTTCCCTCTAAAAACGTATTTCCTTAAAAAATAGATAGCGGTTATGCCGATAGATGGCAGTACAATATAAAGTAAAGGGACGTTTTTGCTTTGGTTAAAGATGAAAGTTTCTGCATGTTCGGTGATGCTTTTTAAGGAATCGGCAAGAATAACTGATATGATGGAGACAACTATTGAAGAAACGACCAATCCAATAATTTGAGCTTTATTATTTGTGCTTTTCATTAATAAATAATGATTTTAACAGGGATTTGATAAGAAAAGCAAAGCTATAATTAAAAAATGAAATAATATTATTTAAAATAAAATCTACTTTCGTACCATAACCAGCAATAATAATACCTAAAAAATATTTTTGAGGCCATCAAAAGCGGATTCAAAAAAGGTAGGGATAGACAAGCCTTTGCTATAATAAAAATAGAAGAGTATCATCAAAATAAAAATCACAAAGCCTATCAAACGCCTAAACATATAACCTATTAATATTAGGCCAATAGGGATAACGAGTAGGAGGTACCAGCTTATCTTAATAGGTCTTAAATCGGTATCTTTTTTATAAACATAGTACAAGTTCGAAGGGTTTTTTACGTCATTAATATGTTTGATGAAAATGAACGCAGATTTTTCAATTTGTAGTGGACAAACAGCCACACCGTCGTTAAATTTCAATTCTTGCTTAAAACCGTTTATAGAAAAATTGTAGACGCCGTTTATGTGCTCATCTGGGTTTTCTAAAGAATCAGCAGCAATGATTGCTAATTTTTGACCTTTGAGTAGGTTTTCTTTTACCGCAAAGTAATTGATGTTTTGGTTTTCTTGTGCGAAACTCGTTAGTGAGATCAACATTATTAAAACCGGAATTAACTTTTTCATAATTCTAACGCTCGCTTATTGTACAAAAGATAGCCAATATGGAAAAAAAGACCAAATCTTTTCGCTTTATCATCATAATAATTAAAATTTAGTGCAATAGGACCAACCGGACTATGGTAAACGGCTGCTGTGGAATACACAAATCTTTGGTCGGCAAAAGATTTACCCAAGGCAGACGATTGGTTGTCTACTTTAATAATCTTTTGATAAGGTTGGAAAAGATAAGCCTCTAACCTAAAATCTAGGTGCTTCGTAGCTGTATAAACGTTCTTAATACCCGCCGCTAAGTATTTATCGGCTCTAACATTTTCTAAAAATAAGGTTTTAGAATCCTGCAAAGGGAAAAATGCTGATGTATGGATTAAATTTCCTTTGTAATTAGCAAAACTTGGTCGGTTACTAAATATACCTTCAAACAAATAACCTAAACTATACTTCGGATTTATGCTTACGTATTTTTCGCTAGTCACTTTAAAATTAAACCAACCTCGGTTAAATTGCTTTCCGTTCAACGTGGAGAAAATGGGGTCGTCCCTCAATATGTTTCCAGGTTCGTAATTCTCTACACCTTTAAAATAAGTAAAGCCTAAAAATAAACTACTTCCTTTTGAAGGGTATTGCTTTCTGTTAAGCTCGTTTCTTTTATAATTTATTCCGGAAGAAAAACCTTTGAACGAAGTTTCGTCCAAAACATCCCCAGTACCAAAATTTTCTGTGGGGCTATATTTATTGTTAGTACTAAAAATACCACCAAAGACTGTTGTTTTGGCATTTTTTCCGCTAGAAAAACCTATACTTTGAATTAACCTGCTATCAAATTGTTCTAAAAATGTAGGTTTTACGTTCTCCAAAAATAACTGACTTGATTCAAAATAATTCCAGTGGTTATAGGTAATCTCGGTCTCCAAATAAAAAGGAATCTTCTTTGGTACATCCATCCTTAAAGCGCCTTGGGCCGACTCGTGAAACCTACCGGTGTAAAAGTTGGTGCTCAGCGTGTAAGATTTTTTCCTTAGAAAGTTATACTGTAGACCAATAAATGCATTGCCAACAGGTCTGCTTGAAATGGCACCACCAAAATCAAGTTTAAAGTTTTTTTCGGGCTGCACAATCAGCTCAAATTCGTAGGTGTTTTCTAATGGTAAGTAGTTGATTTTTGGGTAAACCGTTTCAAAGTTATCATCCCCTAAGAGTTTATAGTAGGCTTGCTTTACTTCGTTTAGATTTAAATTTTTGTTTAGCCTTTTAAAAACATTCTCTACGTATTTTTTTCGTTTGCCACCCACACCAGATATTTTAATATTTTTAAATGTAAGGTAGGGATTGTTTGCAATAAACGCTTTTCGAGCGGCTTTTACATCCTCAATCTTTGCTTGTGTTTTTAATTTAGCTTTGATTTTTTTAATGTCTGCCAAGGTAGCATCATAACCTTGCTTAATAATTTCTGCTGCTGGAGTAAAATTAGTGATTGAATAATTAGATAAGTCTGGCTGTATATAAACGCCGTTTTCGCCAATGGAGGTCGAGTCTGTTTTACTTAAAAATAAGTACACAAGAAACCTGTTCATCAGCTTTTCATCAATATCTTTTGGGTAGGTGTTAAAGATTTTTGAGGAAACGTTTGAGCCGATGATAAAATCTGGAGCAAACTCCTTCTTCATGATTTCTACCGGAAAGTTATCATACAAACCGCCATCAAAAACGTATTTATCATCAACTTTTATAGGCCGGTAAACCAAAGGAACCGTAAATGTTCCCCTAACGGCTTCCACCAAAGATCCTTTTTTCATAGGGATGGCTGTTTGGGAAAGCACATCAGAAACGATACACCTAAAAGGCACAAAAAGATTGTCGAAATTGTTTTTAGCATTCGCAGAAGCTTGGCCAAGCAGTTCAAGCAGTGCGAAGTTTAAGGGGATGTCATTAACTAAGTTTGACCGAAACTTAAAATTAAACCCCGTATCAATCTGTATTTTAGCAGTTATAAAAGAGGGATTAGTTTCTTTCTTTTTAAAGAAGTAGCTGTAATCGCTTTCGTACTTTCCGCTTATCCAATCCTGAAAATCGGTACTTAAAGCAATGTATTCTATTTCTGCTGGCGAATATCCTGCGGCATACATAGCGCCTACTACGCCGCCCATAGATGTGCCAGTGATATAATCAATGGGGATGTTGTTCTCTTCGAGTGCTTTTAATACGCCAATATGTGCTAAGCCTTTTGCACCTCCACCACTAAGTACAACGCCTACTTTCTGCGCAAAAGCTATATTGCTAAAAAGAAATAAGAGGAGAAAGAGCGTTTGTTTTTTCAAGTTTTTAGAACCGCTTTAAGGTGCGCCTAATTTACGATTTAATTATAGAACTTAAATCTTAATACTGTACTGCTAAATTTGCTTTAACACATCATTCTACCAGGAATGAAAATTATATAAAAATTGGTATCTTTTTTTTTTGCTAAAGCCGAATTATTATGTTTATTTATCAGTAATCAGAGTAAGCTTTTTTCGCGAAAGTGCTTTTTCGAATTAAGAGTTCCAATTCAACATTTATGCTAAGTTATAAACTGGCTTAGGCGCAAAAATGTTAGTCTTTTTTAAGTACATTGAAATGGTGTCCGAAAGTGAAATATAATACGGTTTGTAAAAAATGAAGCCTAAAAAAAATGCATGCCAGCAAGAACTAATTAGTACAAAAAAAACCCGTTCGTATTTAACACAAACGGGTTTTAAAATATATGATAGCTTGAAGAGTTACTATTGAGCTCTTCCGGTTTTCTTATCTTTGTCTCTTCCAATTAAGTAACCAGCGCCAGCGCCAGCAGCACCACCAATCGCCGCTCCTCTTCCTTTTTTCTTGTCAATCAAAGCACCACCTACAGCTCCCGCTGCACCACCAATAACGGCACCTTTAGCAGCCGAACTCCAACCTTTTTTCTTGGCTTCTTGAGTAGTTGTTGTCGTAGTTGAATTGTAATGATTAACTACCACTGGTTTAGTTGCAACTACAGCTGCGGCAGTTGCGGCTTTTTCCTGCTTTTCTTTTTCTAAATCAGCTTTTGCCGTTTCTGCTCTTTTAAAACTATCAAGCGTTAAGCTGTCTTTCATCATCTTTATAGAGTCCGCCCTTTCATCAGAGCTCGCTTTGTATTGATTGTTACATGCCGCTAAACTCGCTGCAATTAACATCATTCCTATAACCTTCTTCATCGTATTAACATTTTAGTTTCTTTCCCATCGGTTAGAAATTATAGTGCCAAAGGAGTGAAGGTATCGACAAGCTTGTTATCTCGTTTATTTAAAAGAGATTTTTGTACGAAAAAACAGACAAAACGACTATTAAATTATCAGTTTATATATCAATTTGCGCCTAAATAATCTAAAAGTTGACTGGGTTATGAAATTCTTCGTTAAAATCCACAATCTCATTATATTTGCAGCCTATGAGTATTACGGCAAAACAAATTCGGCAGCAATTTTTAGACTTTTTTAACAGTAAAGGACATCAGATTGTGGGTTCAGCACCAATTGTGGTTAAAAACGACCCAACGCTAATGTTCACCAATGCGGGGATGAACCAGTTTAAAGATTTGTTTTTAGGCGAAGCGGCCATTAAATACCTTAGAGTAGCTGATACACAACGTTGTTTGCGTGTTTCTGGTAAGCATAACGATTTGGAAGAGGTGGGTATTGATACTTATCACCACACCATGTTTGAGATGTTGGGCAACTGGAGCTTTGGCGATTACTTTAAAAAAGAAGCTATTGAGTGGAGTTGGGAGCTGTTAACTAGCATTTACGGCTTACAAAAAGACCGCTTATATGTTACTATTTTTGAAGGTGATGAAAGCGAAGGCTTGGCGAAAGACCAGGAAGCATATGATTTTTGGAAACAATATGTTGATGAAGATAAAATCCTTTTAGGAAATAAGAAAGATAATTTTTGGGAAATGGGCGAAACTGGTCCTTGTGGGCCATGTTCCGAAATCCATTTCGATAGCCGTAGTGATGAAGACCGAGCAAAAGTAGACGGTGCAACCTTGGTCAATGCCGACGATCCTTTGGTGATAGAAATTTGGAATAACGTTTTTATGCAGTTCAACCGTTTAAAAGACGGAAGCTTAAAGCCATTGCCAGCACAACATGTAGATACCGGAATGGGATTCGAGCGTTTGGTTCGTATTATTCAGGATAAAACCTCTAATTACGATACCGATGTTTTTCAACCGATGATTCAATACATCGCTGAAAAAGCAGGGATAAAATACGGGGCAGAAGAAAAAACGGACATTGCTATGCGAGTAATGGCAGATCATATTCGGGCTATTTCTTTTGCCATTGCGGATGGACAATTGCCGTCGAACAACAAAGCTGGGTACGTAATCCGCAGGATTTTAAGACGAGCAGTACGTTACGCTTATCAGTACTTAGGTTTAAAAGAACCGTTCTTGAATCAGCTAGTACCAATATTGGCTGATCAGTTTCAAGGTGTTTTTGATGAGCTTTATGCTCAGAAAGATTTTGTACAAAAAGTAGTTTTAGAAGAAGAAAATAGCTTTTTGCGAACTTTAGAAAACGGCATTAACCGTTTCGAGAAGATGGATGAGATTAGCGGCGAAAAAGCTTTTGAACTGTATGATACCTTCGGTTTTCCTATAGATTTAACGGAGCTGATGGCTCGAGAAAAAGGGTTGGAAGTAGATATGCAAGGTTTTGAAACGGAACTCCAAAAACAAAAAGCTCGATCAAGAGCAGCAACAGCAGTTGATACTGAAGATTGGGTTATTGTGACCGAAGGCGACGAAACGGAATTTGTAGGTTATGATGATTTAGAGACTCACGCACAAATTTTAAAATACCGCAAGGTAACGGCGAAGGGGAAAGAGCAGTATCAGTTGGTGTTGGATCGTACACCTTTTTATGCAGAAAGTGGTGGTCAGGTTGGTGATACTGGTTTATTAATAGGTGAAGGGGAAGATGTAATTATTACGGATACCAAAAAAGAGAATGGCTTATTTATCCATTTCGTGGATGCTTTACCCAATAAACTAGATTCCAAATTTTTAGCCAGAGTAGATTTTCAAAGAAGAATATTAACGGAAAATAACCATTCGGCAACCCACCTTTTACATGCGGCTCTAAAAATGGTTTTAGGCACTCACGTGAATCAAAAAGGAAGTTTAGTTAACGAAAACGTTTTACGTTTCGATTTTTCGCATTTCTCTAAAGTAACGGACGAAGAAATCAGAGAGATTGAAGGAATCGTGAACGAGAAAATTAGAGCTAACATCGCCCTGAGGGAAGAAAGAAACGTGGCTTATCAGCAAGCATTAGACAGTGGCGTTACTGCTTTGTTCGGAGAGAAATATGGTGATTTTGTTAGAGTAATTACCTTTGGCGAGGGCTATTCCAAAGAATTATGTGGCGGTACGCATGTGCCAGCAACCGGACAAATTGGATATTTCAAAATAATTTCTGAAAGTGCTGTTGCAGCCGGCGTCCGTAGAATTGAAGCCATTACCGCAACTAAAGCGGAAGCATTTATTCACGATCAAGATGAGTTATTAAAACAATTAAGAGAATTGTTGAAAAACCCTCAAGATTTAGCAAAATCTGTGGAAGCTTTGGTAGAAGAGAACAACAAATTGAAAAAGGAAGTAGAAAAAGCTGTTTTAGCAAAAGCTTCTGGTTTAAAAGATGATTTAAAGTCGCAAGTCGAGAATATAAATGGCATCAACTTTATTGCTCAAAAAGTAGCTTTACCAAATGCCGAAGCGATTAAGAATTTAGCATATCAATTGAAAGATGTGGTAGAAAACCTATACTTGGTATTAGCCGCCGAAATTGATGGTAAACCCTTGTTAACCGTCATGATTTCTGAAAACGTAATCAAAGAAAAAGGAATGAACGCTGGAAACATCGTTCGTGAATTAGGAAAAGAGATTCAAGGTGGCGGCGGCGGTCAGCCATTTTTTGCTACTGCTGGTGGGAAGAACGTAGCTGGTTTAGATAGTGCTTTGGTTAAAGCTCGAGAGTTTATTAAGTAGGTTGTTAGGTGGCTAGTTTGTTCGGTTGTTCGCTTGTTGGGTGGTTAGGTTGATAGAACCGTGGGACTCTTTCTCTTTTACCGTCATTGCGAGGCTTTATTCAAGCCGTGGCAATCCCTGAGCTACGGAGATTGAACCCCTTTTCTAAAGCATATGCTTAAAATTGCTCTAACGCCGTACGATTGTTTCCTATGAACAAAAGCTTGGCATTCCCGCACAGGCTTTCTTGCCCTCATGCCGGGCATCTGGCAGTAACTTTTTTACAAAAATAATAACCAGAAACCCGAACGAAGTGAACGAATGAAAGCCTATAAAAAACAATAGATAAATTGAATAATCTCTCCACTATGCCGGCTGCTACAATGGTTGTGCTTTAACTTCTTCACCGTTACCGCAACCGCCAAAGCGGAATTTAGAGCTTACGCAAAATCAGTGCTTTTAGCCTCTTAACGTGGGCACTCCTCATTTACAGAATTCATATGCCGTCCACATCGTCTTTTAGATTAGCGTTGAATGTAGATGGTTTATAGCATTGTAGTATTGCTTTTTTAAACGGAGTCATTGCGAGGCTTTTTTCAAGCCGCAGCAATGTCTAACCTACGAAGAGTTAACTTTTGTTAAGAACAAACAGAAAAACAGGAAAGTGCAAATGACGCGGAGATTGCCACAGCGGATTTAGGCTTTTACCTAACGCTTCGACTTCGCAATGACGTTGGGCAATAATATTCCTCTATGCAGTCTCTTTAGTTACGTTAATTGCATTATTCAGCGCAGCCAATAAAGCATCTCTATATTTAATAAACTTATCTTGGCGATCAGCGTCTTCACTTACTTTAAGCGCTCGTTTGCCAACTTTTACTTGTTCCAATTCGTTTTGATAAAGTCCGGTGAACGCTTCTGGATTCTTATTTTTTAATATTCTAACAGAATGTGAATATTGCTCAAATATATCTGTGATGACAGCAAGACTTTTATCATCGTAATTTTTTAAACCACTAACTTTTGTTGATAGCTTCTCAAGCTTTCCTCTTTCTTTTGCGTAACCCATATCTCGGCGAAGATACAGTTTTTAGGCGTTAGTTGCTCCTCTGCTTAGTGCAACGAGTTGCTTCAGATTGAAATGGAAAGGAAAGGAGATAGTAAATAGCAGGGTCTTCTGCGAAAGACCCTGCTCGGACAAAAAAGATACAAGATAAAAGAAATGAAGAAGACTCGTGTCCGGAAGAGTAACTTTAAACTAAATGAGATAATAAAGCGAATTGTGGATAGCTGCTTTTTTCTCTGAAACTAATTGCTTTCTTGCAGTTGAAATTCTTGGAATAGATGCGCCTAAGAATAAGCTTAGTAATTCTAACCTGGCGTTTCCAAAAATAATGTGGTTTTTTAAAAGATAGAGAAGCTTCTCTTTTATTGTTAATTTTCGTAAAACAACCTGCAGAAGTAAAAACACTGGCTTGCGTCCACACACGCCGAAAGCAAGTTTTCTACAAATTTTTCATCAGCAAATTCAAAAATATCTTGGATGCTTATCCGATAAATAATAGTTTTCTTTTCTACTATAACTTGATAGGCGGAACGAGATTTAACAGAGGAGAATTTGTTAAAAAGAATAATTTCATTTTCTTCGCAGAACCAAATCATGTTACCTTGTTCATCTAGGCCTCTTGCGAAACCCTTTTCTAAGTAGTAGAGATATTTAATGCTGTCCCCACAATCTAATATGGTCTGCGATTTCTCATAAACTTTGCATGTCATTTTGTTTCTTAGGTTTTTATAAAATTTATCAGGAATATTTTCTAAGAGGTCGTCTAAAAGGCTGAACATTTTGTTTGCTGACATGATTTCAAGTTTAGAATTTCAAAACTAAAAAGTTTTTTCAGATAAAAACTTCACGTAAGTAAAGGTTATACGTTGGGTTCGTCTGCAGTTCAATACTTTTAGATATTAGTCTTATAGATCTTCGCACTGGCATAATAATTTCTTTGCTTTTATTAACGGAAGATTCCATTATCTCCAATACGCTATGATTAAACTTTTAGACAATTTCTACCAAAAACACGATACGTTAACCCTTGCTCAGCTTTTGCTCGGTTGCGAACTAGTCCATGAAACACCCGAAGGAATTACAGCTGGAATCATTGTGGAAACAGAGGGGTATTTGTCTGGAGACCCAGCGTGTCACGCTTACAAGCGCGAAACACCGCGTAACGCCGCGATGTTTGGTGATGCTGGAACGTTGTATGTTTATCAAATTTATAACCATTACAATTGCATTAATGTAGTTAGCGGTCCGAAAGGCACAGGTGAAGCTGTGCTTATCCGAGCGTTAGAACCTATGGAAGGCATCGAATTGATGGGAATGAGACGAAATGAAGCGTTTAAAACAGGTTTTGCTCGTTATCGGAACAACTCGATTGATTCAACAACCGCAGATGGCATCAGGAATCTGTGCAACGGTCCTGCAAAATTAACTACTGCAATGGGTATCGGGCGGAAATCGCATAATGGTACTTCCCTTATTAACGGTAATCTTTACATCCGTGGCCCGGTATTATTTGATTTTGAGATGGTGACTTCTGTCCGGATCGGCATAACCCTAGGCGCTGATTTACCATATCGGTATTACATCAAAGGAAACCGGTTTATTAGCAAAAAATAAATAAGTTCTTTGATGTTTAGTTTTAGATCCCCACGGACTTGAATCCATTTATTTTTTATACCGTTGCAGTAAAGCCGATTACAAATCCGGTCTATTTATTTGTTCTGGAGACGCAATTCGAACATCTCGAATTGCTAGGAACTGGTGAGTCGTTCTATATAAACGTAAAACCTAGTTCCATAATATAAACCAGCTTCTTGCGCTGGAAGAATAAAAAGGAGTAAATTCGCCGTTTCAATCTCCTACACAACGTTGGTAGAATTTTAAAAAACTCGTTTATTTAATCATCATCATAATTATTAAGAAATGTTATCTGAAACTAATATCCAAAAAGCTGGTGCAATAGATCAAATTGTATTCGATTATTTCAAGCTTAACCCAAAAGTAAAAGAAATGCAGGCAAAAGATTTAATGAAAAATTTTGTGGAGAGTGGTGTTTTTAAGTTAGATTATAAAGATGGTTTACCACTCAGAGATTTCTTAAAGAAAGTAGAAGAGGCTGATAGACTTGATTTATTTAAGCAATCAAAACTAGTTAGAAATGAGGAAAATAAGTATTGGTATTTTATGAAAAAAGTTAAGAAGTAGAGGATTGATCATCAAGGAAACTGTGTAGCCTTCCGCGGCGACGATCGGGGGAATATGAAGTAAACGATTGGTGGCTCCATATATAAATAAAATAATCTCACGGAGATAGAATGCAGAGTATCCTGCGAAAGACACTGCTTGGACACAAGATTATAAAATAGACGAGTGCTTCCTATATAAAGAAAATGTTATCCCAAAGACGTAGTACAAGGTCTTCTGCGAAAGACCTTGCTTGGACTAAACCTTGTCTCGAAAACCAAATTCCTCAATCCTAAAAAACATAAGACACTCCGGCCATCACATTCCTTCCTGGTCTTGGGATATTTCCCCAATCTAAATGGTCTTGGTAATAAGTATCAAATAAATTTTCTACGCCTGCATTTAGTTCCAATTTGCTTTGTTTCACTTTAAAAGTATAAGTTCCCCTAAGGTTAACAAGTGTATAAGCTGGAGTCGTTTTTTCGTTAACTAAAGCGCTTACATGGTTTTGCGCACTAGCCCAAACGTTTTCTGCTTGTAGACTAAACTTTGATTTAGTGTACCGTAAAGAAGAAGTGAATTTAAGTGGAGAAATTAAAGGCAAAGGTTTATTGTCATTATCGGTGCCTTTGGTGTATCTGGCATTGCTTACCAATTGAAGATTTTTGAGTAATGCAGTGGTCAAACCAATTTCGAGACCTTTTAGATTAGCATTTGCAACTTGCTCATAAATTTTTGTTCCGTTTCCACCAATCGTCATTACGCTAATTTCTGGATGATACTTGCCGAGCGTGTAATTTTGGATTTCATTGTTAAAAAAACTGATATTAACAGCAGTATTTTTAATGCTGTACCCTAGGTTTAACTCTGCATTAAGCGATTGCTCATCTTTAAGGTTGGGATTGCCAATATAATCGTAACCGTCGTAGGCATTAAAAAGATAAAAGCCGTAAAGTTCGTTGGTTGAAGACGGCCGTTCGCTGTACCCTAGACTTACAGAAGAATGGAAGTTCCCCGATTTGTAACTGACGCCAGTGTTTAAGTTTTTAAGGATTTTTATCCGAGCATTGTCGACATTATAATTAAAAACTTCTAGCTGGGTGCGACCCGTTTCGCTGGTAACTTTAGAGCGGCTATAATCTACTCGTCCGTTTAGGTTATAAGTAAATTTTTTATTCAAAAGATAATCGTTATTGACGTATAAACCTGCGGTGGTATTACGTACGTCTGGCCAAGTCAGCATAAACATCGGAGCACTATTTTGTGGATACATCGTCATTTCGGCTCGGGTTAAATTGCTGTAGCCGTCGGTTCTGATGGTTAATAGATTTTTTGGATTCCAATTAATTGCAGTTTCTGCGTAAGCGCCGTATGTGTCACTCCAGCCAGGCATATCCATGTGCATTGGGGTTAATGGGCGTTTGGTATCATCCATGCTGTGGATGATGTTGTTGCCATAAACTTTAGCTTCAAAATAACTAAAAGCTTTATTTTTTGGATAAGATTTAAAGGAAAGCGCATAGATTTTAGCTTTCGCGAAAGCAACGTCCATCGGTAAAGCAGCATAACCAATATCCCAACCATCGTCTGCTAGAATGTCTAAACTTAAAAAGCTGTTTTCCTTAAGCATGTACTTTGCATTGATGCTGAAATTAACTTTTTGATACTGTGTAAAAGGTACTTCTTGGCTGTTCGCCAAATAATTCCCGGCTTTCCGGTAAACGCCACTAAAGCGTAGACCAAATTTTTTAGCGCCGTAATTGAGTTCTAAAGCGTTGTTGGTGCTTTGCGATGCTAAGGAATAAGAGCTGGTAAACATCCCACTCACGGGTTTTTCTGTACCCAGTTGCGCTTGTGCCAACTGCAAGTTTAGGGAACCGCCAATGTTCGATCCAAATTTACTTGCCATGGCAGATGTTGCCAACTGTATGCTTTTTAAATTTGATGGTTCTACATAGGACGTCGGCGGATCCATATGATCTGTACAGGCACCAAAAATTTTAATTCCGTCTAACGTTAAGGAAGTTTGATTTGCCGAAAAACCACGAATTACTGGCTCCATGGCGTAGCTTCCTCTTCTGATCAGATTTACCGCAGCTAAGCGAGCCAAAATATCCTCAGTTGAGGACGTTTTGGTGCTTTTATAGAATTTTAATAAAGCATTATCGCCACTAATATTTTCAGTGATTACAACTTCCTGTAAAGCCAAACGCTTGTAAATGCTATCTGTAGGACAACATTCCTGCGCTAAACCGTTGCTGGCAGTTCCTAAGCTTAAAAAAATGCCGATTATGATATATTTTAAAAATCTCATCACGTTGATTTTTTGTACTAAAAAGTAATTTTGAAAAATGTATCCTCACTAACTAAAGCACCCTGTCCGTCTTTAATTTTTAGGTTCACTTTCCAATAACCTGTCATGGTGAAATTAACTTTTCCCTTGTAATGTCCATTTTTTGTAAAAACTGGGTTAACGTTATTGGGTGAGCCGTGGCCCATATCTGGCATTTCGGGTGTAATCTCGACTGTCAAATCATTTGCAGCGGTGTAAGTATTGCCATCTATTTTTTTGCTGATTTGAAGTTCAAAATCATCAGAACCAACTTTATACGCCACACTTGGAACTAAAGCCACCATGTAAACACTATTATCAGTAACGGAAGTAGTTGTGGTTAAACGTGATTCAGTAGGTTGTTTTACGATAATTGGAATGATCGCTTTTTTGCCTCCGTTTAATGTAACTTCTATTTTCCATGAACCGGAATCTGATGTTGGCATGCTAAATATTGCAGCAGCCGGTGTAAGCATGTCTTTTTTTGCTGATGCATCTGCCTGTTCAAAAGGAGAGGAGTGAGTCATTGGCATTCCGCCAGTCATGTTCATCGTCATCATTGGTTTGATGCTGAATGTAGCGTCAGCTTTTTGTTGATTGCTCGCAGAATCTAATGCGGAAATGTATAGTTTGTTATAACCCGTGTTTAAATCGGCATCTGCCCAGAGTTGGATTTTTGTAGCTGCGCCGAGTGCATAGGCTTCACCGACTTTTATTTTATTTATTGGTGTTTTGGTGATTTCTTCGTTTTTGCCACAGGCTGCTGATAGTATTGTAAAAGATACTAGCGTTATATATTTTAGTATGTTTTTCATGTTGTCTTATACTTTGTAAGAATTAAGTGATAGGTTTTAAGTATTGAACTGTCACTTTTTTTGTGGCAATTTGGCTTTTACGTTCATGGCTTGCCTGCCCTCATGCCGGGCAAATGGCAGTGACTTTTTTTTCCGCAAAAAAAGTAACCAAAAAAACTCCCCGCTACGCCGGTTGCTACAATGGCAGTGGTTAAACTTCGTTTCTGCAATCTGCAACCGACAAGGCGGAATAAAAAGTTAAGTCAGGGCAGTGCTTTTGCTGGGTTCGACAATAGTGGAATAAAACGGAAGTTTGAAATAAGGCACAAGATTCTACCTACCGAGGTCAAAGCACCCAGCTCTGGGCTCTTCGCGTATTCAGTAGTTAATGAAACTTTCTTCTTCTTCTTCTTCTTCTTCTTCTTCTTCTTTTGTGTTCTCGGTGGAAACCTCCGTGAACTCTGTGGTTAAACAAAAACCCAGAAAAATACCCAATTAAACTACTGGTGGAGGATGAAAAATAGAAGATGATGAATTAATGGAGAAAGCAGGTTTGAAAATGGCTTTCTCATTTTTTAGATTGACTGCTAAATTGTTGAATTCAAAATTAGCATCGTGATGAACAAGAGCATCTATAATACGACTGCTGAAAGCTTTTTTGTTTTCTTTATCCTGTTCGGTTTTCTTTAATAATTTGGTTAAAATACATTGCCCATCACAATGCATTTCTGGTTTTTTAATGTTTTCGCATTGTGTTTTAGCGATGTAATTTTGGTTGGCTTCAAAATAGAGGAATATGCCAAACTGCACAGCAATTTGAAATATAAATGTTAAAATAAGAAAAGTAGCGAGCACTCTTTTCATCTCTATTCTTTTTGTTATAAGTCTTTCTTTTTAAAAATCCTTAACGAAGCCCATAAAGGTAATAAAAACCAAACCATCAGCATAATTAAAGTAAAGGCAACGCCAATCCCACTCCCAAAAAACTGTTGGTATAAAGCACCTGTATAGCCCATTAAAGCTGCAATATCTAACTGTAGTAAAATTAATATCCTAGCTAAATCAATCGGATTGAAAGCGGTAATAACAATCAAAACTTTCTCTAGTGGGTAATCGGAAAGTGCGAATAAGAAAACCAACACCAACCCATCAAAAATAATCGAACAGTAAAACCACATCATCAAAGCTAAACCAATTCCTTTTGCTTTGTCACGCATTAAAACGGATGATAAAAATGCTAACGAAATGAAACACAACGTTAATAGACTGCCAGTCAGGATTAAAGTTAATCCAGTTGTAGAGAATGCAAACAATAAAACAGGTACGCCAACTCCTAAAAGAAACGCTCCTAAAATTGCAGCACAAATCCCCCAGTATTTACCCATCAAAATGTTTTTACGACTTATCGGTTGCGATACCAAAAGTTCTGTAAATTCTGATGCGTTAAAATAATAGGTAGTTGCATAAACCACACTTACCAAAGGCACAATAATTAACATTACGGTGGTAATACTTACTAGGCCTTTTGTAACGTCCTCATCGGCCATAAAAATACTTACACAAATTGCAGCCAGCAATAGGGTATAAGCAATAATGACTTTGCTTTTGATAATATCAAGCGAAATATATTTGGCGATCTTAAACATGTTATGATAGTATTTTGGTTAGCGCTTTACCTAATCTTTGTTCGCCAGTTTCGGCTTTTAAATCGGCTAACGTTTTATAAAATTTAATATGACCATCTAATAAGTACATCACTTTATCGGCTAGTTCATCTACTTCGTTTAGAATGTGCGAAGTAATTAGAATCAGTTTGCCTTTTGTTTTTTCTGCAAGGATCTTATCTTTTAAAATCTCTGCAGAAAGTGGATCTAAACCGGCTGTAGGTTCATCTAAAATTAGAACTGGTGGGTTAAATAAAAAAGCTAAAGCAGCGCTTACTTTCTGACGCGTTCCGCCAGATAAGGTGTGCATTGCTTTGTTATACATGCCGTCTAATCCGTAAGCGATAATTAAATCGGTATCTAAGTTATCATGAACTTCTCTAAGATCTTTCATCATGTCAAACAGATCACCAATCTTCATATTATCTGGATAACGACCAATCTGTGGCATATAGCCAATGTTTTTTTTGTATTCAAAACTGTTAGCAACAGATTTCCCTTCGAATAAAATTTCGCCACCATCAGGAATAACCATACCCAAAATAGATTTGATAAGCGTTGTTTTTCCCGCAGCATTTGGACCTAAAACACCCACAATTCCGCCACGACTGAAATTGCAATCAACCTGTTTGAGTACCTGCAGTTTGCCGAAGGATTTTTGTAGCTGTTTTATTTGGATAATATCTTCCATGGTTTCATTTGTGGACTGTCGTCTTTAACTGATAAAGGGGTGATTGAAGGAATTGAACGTTCCACCTTATCTAAAAGGTTCACGATAAAACTTCTCATTAAAATTACACTTTGCGGCACTCGCTCTATAATTTGTGCATATAAACTTATTGGGCGGTAAGGTACATCGCCTTTACCATCTTTATTTAAATCGTAACCTTCGTACTTGTCCCAATAGTTGTTACTGAATTTGTTTTCTAAAAGCTCTCCGTTTGTGGTTACATCAAAGGAGTTGCCTTTAAAATTATTGATAGAAAACCGGTTATCCTCGCAATTTGATAAAATCCGTATTGCCCATCCGTTATTTAAAAAGCTGTTTTTAGTGATTTTATTACGGTTACAGCTTTCCATAAAAATAGCAGAGGTGTTTTTGTAAAAGGTATTTCCCTCAATACGGCTGTCTAAAATTTCTTTCAGGAGTAAACCATAAATAGAGCTTCCCCAGTTTTCGTTAAACTGGTTATGTATCATCTTAATTCGTTTCGAATACATTACCGCAATACCTGCTTGGTTGTTGGTAAAAGTATTGTTTAAAAACGAGTTATCGCTAGAAAACATAAAGTGCAAGCCGTAACGCAGATTTTTCTCACTTACGTTTTGATATACTTTTGAATGTTGTACAAATTCAAAATAAACGCCATCTCGATGACCAGCGACATGATTTTTAGCAACTTCGATACTGTCGGATTTCCAACCTTGTATGCCGTTCCCTGCTTTTCTTTCTTGAAATGTACCGATTAATGTATTGTTGATGATTTTAACTTGATGCGAATCTGAAACATAGATACCAAAAAAGTTATTCTTTAATTGATTGTTGCTGACTGTTATATTTCTAGCTTGAAAAATTCTTATGCCGGCATAATCTCTTAAATCGCCAATTTTAGAATTCTGGATGATAAAGCCGTCTAATTTAACGTGATCTGCTTTAATGGTTATCACCTCTTCCTTAAACTGGGCATCTAAAACTGGCAAACCTTGACCCAAAATGATAAGTTGTTTATCAATAATAGTGTTGTGAGAAGGGTAAATGCCTTTTTTAACGATAATAGTATCGCCATTTAACGCTAAAGAAATGGCAGTTTTTAATGTGCTAACTTTAGTGTTAGGTGCTACAATAATTGTTTTTGCAAAAGTCTTAGCATTAACCGCTACAACAAATAGCAGCAATAAAACCTTGAAATATAAACTGTTGTTAAACATTGGGTCGGCTTATTTTCTGTCTTTAACGGCTTCGTCAAACGTCAAGACTTTTCCATCTGGACTAATTTGGTTATTATCTGCTAACATCTCAGTTTCAAAAGGTGCAATATTCCCACCCATTGGTGATTGATAACTTTTGTCTTTTAAATAGAATGCTGTTTTAGCATCAATAAGTGTAGTTGGTTTTGCAAAATTAATTACTAAAAGTTGGGCATCTGTAGCTTGTGCCTGCTGTTTGTCTTCGGCTATAAAATCCATTAAACATTCGGCAGAATCAAATTTAAATACTTTGCCTTTTTTAGTGATCATTTCTGCACCATATTTCTCATCTGCAATCACCATTTTACAGTGCTCGCATACATCTTTTCCGTAGTTAATCGCTTGTGGTTCTGTACTGCAGCCAGTGGCTACAAAAAAAAGAAACAGGCTGAATAATAATATATTTTTCATAATTAGATAATGTTTATTTGTTGCTGCGTTTTAATTTTTGTTCGAAAAACAAAACGCCAACGGTAATTAATCCACCAATACCTACCATAATCCCACCAACGTCTGGTAAAGAGCCAGCTAAAAAGTTAAGTAGTTGTTTGTAGCCAATCAATGGTGGCTGGTAGCTCATTCCTTCAACTTTAATTGCAGCGTGAGGATCTAAATTGTGGCCGTAATCATATTCCCAGAGGTAAAAATCTGTAAAGCCGAAGATAGCAAATGCTATTAATATGCCGAACCAAACCCATAAGTAACTTAGTTTTCCTCGCCAAGCTACAAAAAAGCCTAAGGCAACAATCACTCCGTATAGGTATGGTAAAACTTTAAACTCCCAAAAATTCTCTACCACAATAAATTGCATCCCAATGTAATGGTTTAATCCATTTATCTGGTCAACATTGCCCGTTATCCCGTTTAGCCATATTTTCATTTCTAAACCTTCTGGGTATTGTGGTGCTTCTAATAATATTTTCCAAAGTGGAAGAAAGTAGGCAGTTCCCATTAAAAGGGCACTTATTGCAATCAGTATTTTGGATCGAGTTTTCATGATCTTGTATTATGTAGGGTTTAAAATTGCCCACTCTGCTATTTTTTTAAACAGAGCGGGTAAATTTTAAGTTTTATTTTTGCACTGTTTTACTTCCAAGACCATATTTTAGTGGGGTAGAAGATCCTTTTGGAGATACTCTCATATATCCTGACATTTCTTGGTGTAGTGCAGAACAGAAATCGGTACAGTAGTAAGGGAACATTCCTGGGCGGTCTGGTGTCCATTTTAACGTATTGGTTTCACCTGGCATCACCAACAACTCGGCAGTATTTGCACCTTTAACGGCAAATCCGTGAGGTACGTCCCAATCTTGTTCTAAGTTAGTTACGTGGAAGTAAACCTCGTCACCAACTTGTACACCTTCAATATTATCAGGAGCCAAGTGAGAACGGATAGCCGTCATGTAAACATCTACTCTGTTTCCTTTACGAACTACACGAGCATCATTTTCTGATTTTGTAACGTATTTGTTCTCGTTTTCTTCAATTTTATAAAACCTAACCTGGTTTTTAATTATTTTCTCAGCTGGAATCATTTGCGCATAGTGAGGTTCGCCAATCGTTGGAAAATCTAATAAAAGTTTCATTTTATTTCCGGTGATATCAATTAACTGGGCAGATTGTGTAAGCTCTGGACCTGTTGGTAAGTAACGGTCTTTAGTGATTTTGTTTAAAGCCACTACGTATTTACCGTAAGGTTTTTTAGAGTCGCCACCTGGGATAGATAAGTGACCTGGAGAATAATAAACTGGGATACGGTCAATAATTTCCAAATCTTTAATTCTCCATTTTACAATTTCAGAAGAAACAAACATGGTTGTGTAAGCAAAACCTTTATCGTCAAACTCGGTATGCAATGGACCTAAACCTGGTTTTTTAACCTCGCCTTGTAAAACAGACTCGTATTTTAAAACATTTAAGTTACCTGCAACTTTTCCTTCAAAGCTTTTGTTTTCAATAGCTTTAAGCATTTTTTGAAAAGAGAATACAGGCAAAGCAGCAGCTAATTTTCCACTGGCAACCATAAACTCACCATCTGGCGTTACATCAACACCGTGTGGAGATTTAGGACATGGCATATAATAAACTAATTCTGGGTGATCTTTTACATCCAATACCAAAACAGAGCTTTCCATAGTGCTTGTAGCTTGATGGCTTTTCTCGTTTAAAACGTTGTGTGCATATGTAGCAGCTGTTTTTTTTCCTTTACCTGCTTTAATCAACGCTTCTGCTTTTCTCCAGTTTAACGCCATGATAAAATCTTTATCTTTTTGACTGGCGTTAACTTCTAACAAAGTATGAGCTTGTTCTGTGTTGTAAGTAGTGAAAAACATCCAATCTCCTGACGGACCTTTACCAGCATGAGCAAGGTCATAATTGAAACCTGGTACTCTAATTTGGAAAGCAACCTTCATTCCTCCGGTGTTTTTATCAACGCTTACAAAAGATACGTTTCCTTGGAAGTTCTCTTTATAAGTATCAATTCCCACGTCATCTTTACCTTCTTCTGGAACAGAGAAGCGAGTATTACCAACTAAATATTCGGTATTTTCCGTACAGAAAGGAGAAGCGTGGTTACCAGCAGAGTTTGGAAGTTCAATAATTTCAACAGTTTTAAATGTTGCTAAATCAATACGGGCAATACGTGGAGTATTGTTTCCATTGATAAAAATCCATCTACCGTCATCTTCTCCGTTGGTCTTGCTCAACTCTGGGTGGTGAGCATCATCCCAAGGAATAAAACCGTGTGAAGTGTTTAACATCGGCTTTGTGTTCTCGTTATAACCCCATCCGTTTTCGGGATCTTGTGCGAAAACAGGAATAACTTTTAATAGCCTTCCTGATGGAATTCCATAAGCTGCTAACTGGCCACTGAAGCCTCCAGAAGCGAACATATAAAGTTCGTCATGTTTACCAGGCGCCACGTAAACTTTTTTTGCGGCATCTGCGTCTGTTGTTTCGCTTACTTTACCCGGTTTACAGCCAACGGCTAAAAAGTAGGGAGTTGCAAGTAACAGAACTAGTGATTTTTTTGATAGTAAATCCATTGCTTTGTTTTTATTGTTAATAGTCGTTTAGTTTTTATCATTCTGACGCAAGAACTCGTAAATCTGGCGAGTCTCGTCATCAGAAACGTTTTGGAAAGTCATCTGTACCAAATGCTTTTCAAATAAAGCTTTAGCAACTGGATCTTTCTTGGTCATTTCTTCTGGATTGGCGATCATGTTCATGATCCACTCTGGGGTACGTAGGTTGGTGATGTTTTTTAAACCCGGTCCAACTACTTTTTCGTCGGTGGTTTTGTGGCAAGCAGTACATTTGCCTTCGAATATTGCCTGACCTTTTGCTGCCATCGCATTATCGATTGTGGCGTCTATTGCAACGTTGGTGAACTTGCCGACACCTTTGCTATCGCTTTTCGCATCTGGATCAATTTCTTCGTCTGCAACGGCACTTTCATCTGTAGCTGTTGCTGTTGAGCCGTTCGCATCAGTATTTGTGTCACTTCCTCCGCAAGCGCTAAAAAACGCGATACCTGCAGAGAAGGTAAAGACGGTGATTAATAGTTTGAGTTTCTTCATGATTTTTATATGATTCTTGATGTGAATAAAAGTAGACGAATACTCTTATTAAAAAAATGATATAAAAAGCCTTGAAATATGACGTAGGTTATATTTTTTTTGGGATTTTGACGACGTTGGTTTGTAAATAAAGATAATTGGTGAGTAGAATCTCAGCCACTTAACGGCATCTCGACGATAGGAGAGATCTCTAAGTTCTTTTGCAGTCGCTTGGTTCTCCGAAGGAACGAACAGATTACTCCGCGTACCTCGATCGGAATGACGGGTAATAAAGATCATCACTTCTAAACCCATTTGTTTTCCTTGCGGCATCCCCACTTCGTCATCTCGGCGATAGGAGAGATCTCTAAGTTCCTTTGCAGTCGCTTGGTTCTCCGAAGGAACTAACAGATTCCTCCCAGTACCTCGTTCGGAATGACGGGTAATGAAGGTCATCACTTCTAAACCCAGTTGTTTCCCTTGCGACTTTCCTACTTTGTCATCTCGACGATAGGAGAGATCTCTAAGTTCCTTTGCAGTCGCTTGGTTCTCTGAAGGAACTAACAGATTCCTCCCAGTACCTCGATCGGAATGACGGGTAATAAAGGTCATCACTTCTAAACCCATTTGTTTCCCGTACGACTTTCCTACTTCGTCATCTCGACGATAGGAGAGATCTCCAAGTTCCTTTGCACTTGCTTGGTTTTCCGAAGGAATTAACAGATTTATTCACAAGTTTTTAGATTTTTAAGCGTTCATGATTACTTTGCAAGTCACCTCGTTCGGAATGACGGGAAAAAACTTTAATTCTCTAATTAGTTACGTTCTTCAATTTCTTTTTCAACGACAGAATTCTCCTCCACCAGTTCGTCGTCAAACAGAATGCGTATTGCAGGAGTATATAAATCTTTATTTTGACCGCTGTTGTGCGACCAGAAGAAAGCTGCTAAAAAGCACATTGCTAAAACAACACTACAGCCAATTAGAAAAAAAATAATACTCATGATAGAAGTTTGTGTTTTTTAGCTTGAATGTGGGTGCTAATGCTGGTAAATAAAATAATAGTGACCGTACTTAAAGGCATTAATATAGCAGCAATAAGAGGCGAAAGCTTGCCTTGTATGGCAAAGCTTATCCCAATTATATTATAACATACGGCTATACAAAAACAAAGATGAATGATACTAACTGTAGCTTTTGAGAATTTTAAAAAGTTAGGTAACAGATGGAACGATGTTCCGTCTAAAATAGCATCGCTACCCGGCGTAAAGTTGTTGATGTTGTCTGTAACGGCAATTCCGGAATTACTCTGTTGTAAAGCACCGGCATCATTAAGTCCATCCCCAATCATCAACACTTTAGCATCATTCCTTTGCTGTTTGGCAATAAAATCTAACTTGTCTTGTGGAGATTGCTGATATAGTAAGTGACTATCACTTTTAAAATATTGTTTCAATAAGCTGTTATCTTGATTACCGTCGCCGGAGATAAGATAAGTGTGGTAGTTATTGCTTAAAGAAAGCATCAGCTCTCCTAATTTAGGACGTAATTTTTGGTTGATTTTAAAATAACCTAGATATTCGCCATTGATGTTGATATGTACTTGCGGAAAATCAACCAAGCGGGTTGAAGAATAAGGTACATAACTACTACTACCTATAAAGACTTCCTGATTTTGATGAACAGCATGCATTCCTTTGCCCACCAATTCTTCAAAATTTTCAATAGCTATAACTTCAGAAGTGTTTAAGAATCCACATATTTTACGACTCAAGGGATGCGAGGAGTTTTTACAAATAGTGTAAATGATATTGCTTTCTGATCTGTTTAAAACATTTCCGATAAACTCAATCGAATTATTATCTGCTAAGGTTACAGTTCCAGTTTTATCAAAAACGATAGTGTCGATAGCAGCCAATTGTTCAACCACATCTGTGTTTTTAAGATAGAACTTATTTTTATCGAAAATGCTCAAAGCCGCACCCATTGTGAACGGCGTACTTAGGGCTAAAGCACAAGGGCAAGCAATAATTAAAATTGCGGTAAAAGCATTTAAACCAGTTTGCCAGCTGTAGGGCAACCAAAACAATAAAGTGAGTGTAGCTAAACTTAGCAAAACGATACTAAAATAATGACTCACCTTGGTAACAAAGGTTTTAGTCTTATTGTCGTTTGCTTTCTGAAAACTTTCGTTATTCCAAAGGCCGGTAAGGTAACTTTGAGACACGGGTTTAATCACTTCTAACTCTAGAGAACCCGCAGTCTGTCGCCCGCCAGCATAAATGATTTCACCTAACACTTTCTGTATAGGTTTTGATTCGCCGGTCACGAAACTGAAATCTATCAATGCGTTTCCATTTAAAAGAATCGCGTCAGCCGGGATAATCTCTTGGTTTTTTACCGAGATACGGTCACCTTCTTTGATGTTTTCGAGCGCAACTGGCTTGATTTCTCCGTTTTCGTTAATCACATCTACAGCAACCGGGAAAAAAGAACGGTAATCTCTTTCAAAAGATAAATGATGATAAGTTTTTTGTTGTACCAGCTTTCCAATTAAAAGAAAAAATACTAATCCGGTTAAAGTATCTGCAAAGCCTTCGCCAACATTAAAGCTATAATCTGCAATTGTTCTAATTAAAAGAACGGCAATTCCCAAAGCTAAAGGGAAATCGATATTTAAAATACCCTGTTTTAAAGAGATGTATGCTCTTTTAAAATAATCTAATCCCGAGTAAAATACTGCTGGAATACAAAATGCCAAACTTAGCAAGCTAAAAAACTCGCCGAAATGCTTTTCGGAAGGTGCAATACCAAAATAGGCGGGGAAAGCCAAAAGCATCACGTTTCCAAAGCAGAAACCTGCAACAGCAATTTTAGGAACTAAACTATCTTTTTTCGAAACGTCTTCATTCACTACATCTTGCAGGCTAATTAACGGCTCATAACCTATACTGGTTAATAGTTGTGCAATTTGCTGTAAAGTGATATAGTTTTGGTTGAATTGCAGGTAAATCTGTTTCTTTAGAAAGTCGACTCTACTTTCTGTTACGCCAGAATCTAAAGTATTAAGGTGTTCTAATAACCAAATACAGGAACTACAATGAATTGCGGGTAAATAAAAGGTGACAATGGTTTTATCGTTATCCTGATAGTGGACCAATTTTGCGGCAATCTCCGTTACGTTTAAATAATCAAACTGTTGCCCTTCTTTTTTTTGTGACGCACCAGGATGGTTGTTTAGCTTATAGTAATTGTGTAAGTTCCCAGCAGATAAGATACTGTAAACATTTAGGCATCCATTGCAACAAAAAATTCTATCATCTTTTAATAATAGTTTAGAGGAACAATCGTCGCCACAATGGTAACATACCTCTTTTGTAATTACAGCCATAAATCAAAGGTGGGCAAAAATCTCATTTAAAATAATGATAGTGCATTTGGTGAAAAGTGACTAAGGTCAAGTTTTGGCTTTAGGAAGGAGCTCATTGGTCATTAGTGGAAAGAGTTCATTAATCATTAGTCAATGGCGGTATAGTTCATTGAAAAGTATGCTTTTGTTTAAGCTTGTAATTTTATTTTTGTAGATCAGTAACTTCTATCCCTCATTCAAGATTATTCAATCGTTCTCCTGTTCAAAATTAATTTTCTTTGCACTTCATCATAAAACATCTATATTAGTAAAAAATGTACTTAAATAAATCAACATATCGAACCCGATGTATAGCTATACCACCCACAGGTTATAGCAAATTGGTTTTGCATGTTGTTTTTTTATTTATTACCAAAAGCATATCTGCTTTTGTTCTTTTCAAAAACAACAAGAATTTTATAGTTTAAGCCCCGCTTTAGTTTTTTTGTAAAGGGGCATTTGTTTACCCTTTATCATTTAATTTCTAAAATTCTTTATCGTGAAAAAAAGCCACTACATATTATTGCACACTAATCACGACCTTAACAGGCGTTTGGTTGCTTGTTGTCGGTCTTTTTGTAAGTTATTTCACTTTTTGCCAACAAATAACAAGGCCTTTATCAATTTAGCCCCATAAACTTTATGGGGCGGTATAAATTATTATGGTGATTTATATTTCGAAACACAGCGACAAAATTTCTAGAGTAAGATTTTTGAAAAACTCCTTGCTTCGCTGTCAATAATCACTTTTCCAAAATTTATTAAAAACGTCAACAATTTAAATTAATACCAGTTATGGTAAAAGATCAAATCATCATCGGTGAAAGAGAACACCTATTGTTAGAAAAGCATTTAAAAAGCTCTAACATGTCTAAACACAATAATGAAAAGCTTGAAAACGAGCTGAAAAACGCAAAAATTGTTAAAATTGAAGATATTCCTGCTACAGCGATTATCTTAAATTCTACAGTTGAAATTGAGCAAACTGAAAGTGGTAAAAAGTTTAATTTCCAGGTAGTGATGCCGAACGAGGCAAACATGAAAGAAAATAAGATTTCGATTTTTACGCCAATGGGTGCTGCCGTTTTAGGTTACTTAGAAGGATCTTTTGTAGAATGGGAAATGCCTACTGGTGTTCAACGATTTAAAATTAACAAGGTAGAACAAGCCCCACATAAATAATAAGCTATGAGTACGGTTAAAAAGACGAATCTGTAAAATTATAGATTCGTTTTTTTATGCTTTATTATTCTATCTGTTTAATAATTTCAATTACAGCAATTAATTGGTCGATTGCTGGTATCTAAGTTTTATGTTGGTTCATAAATCAGAATCGTTGATACTTTATTGTAAGTTTAAACACGTAATAAAACAAAGAGATATCTTTTGTGTTAAAAATGTTCGAACAAATATTGAAAACATCGAACCTTAAAATGGTTTTAATAGTACAAGTATTAATTGCAGTTTGTAATTTCAAATATCAATCAAACAGTAAGGTGTTTAAACCTAAAATAAATATCCATGTATAAAATAGTGAATTACGAAGATGCTTGCGCAGAGACAAAAGCGATTTATGAAGACAGCATGCGCAGCTTAGGGATTCCTTTTGTTTTAAACTGGTTAAAATGCCAAGGAGAAAATCCGGCAATTTTGAAGGGGAATTGGGAGAAGTTGAAAAACACTTTATTAGTTGGTGATGTACCTAACGTTTTAAAACAAATTATTATCCATAACATTAGCAAAAAGAAAGAGTGTAATTATTGTGCAACGGTACATGGTGTTTTTGCAAATTCTATGAGCGACGTGTTAACTGCTGAAAGCGATTTTATTTTAACGGAGAATTTGACTAACGACATTATCCCGTCAAGTTATAAAGCTGCGATTAAAATTATAACTAATGCGGCGTTGGATCCTAGAGCATTTAAAGATGAAGATATAGCTGCTTTAAAAAATGAAGGTTTTAATAGTACGGAGATAATTGAACTATTAAGTTTAGCTGATTTTGTAAATATGGCAACTACCATTGCCGATATTTCGGGCATTAAAGTAGATAACGAGCTGTTAGAAGTTGCTTAAATGGATAACGTAGAGTCAATTTCTTTGCGATTAAGGTATGAGGCGTTTTCTAAATATGCGGCTAACCTTTCTAAATGCCAAGAAATTGACGATTTAGCGCAAGTTTTAGTAAAACATATCAAATATTTAATGCCCTTTAATTTTGGAAGAGTATTGGTTTTTAAGAATCGATACTTTTATGAAATTTTGTATACCAATCAGAAAATTGAAGTTAAAATTGGGGAGAACTTAGAATTACGTGGTTTCGAGAAAACTGCGGTAGAGACGTTGATTCCTCAGTTAAAAGGTAGAGGAGATGTTAGGTTTGATTTAGTAGAGGATACTTTTAAAGATTTTGAATTGGACAAAGAATGTTTTGAACAACTTTCGTTAGTTCCGCTAAAAAACTTGATGGTGTATACTGCATTATTTGGTTTTTCATCAAAAAGGAATCAATTTATTTCGCAGATTGATAACCAGTTTGCAAAGTTGATTTTAGATCTTTTTGTCGCTAAATTTTCTGAAATCAAATTATCTATTGATACGCAAGTTCAGAAAGAGATCATCGAAAATAACTTTAAGATTATCAGTGACAAAAATTTAGAAATTGAACAAGTTTTAGTTAATCAGGAAAACTTGATTAAAAAACGTACAGCTCAATTAGAAGCAAGAAACACAGTACTGGAGGTATACTCTTGGATTACCTCTCACGAAATTCGACGACCACTTGCCAACATTTTAGGCTTAGTACAATTGGCAGATCATGATTTAAATGATACCGATAACTTGCGTGAAGTAATTAACTTTTTAAAAGCGTCAGCGTTGGAATTAGATGAAGAGGTCAAAAGAGCGAATATATTATTGGCTGAGCGAACCTGAAAAAAGCCATCTATTAAATTTAATTAATGAATGGCTTTTAGTTTGCTGTTATTCCTTAGCGTTTATAAAAACAAAGTTCTTATCAAATACATCTAGCTTTATCTTGCTATCGCGATCTACCGTTCCAGCTAAAATCTGTTTAGAGAGTTCATTTAAAATCCTTTTTTGAATTACTCTTTTTAAAGGGCGAGCCCCAAACTGCGGATCATAACCTAACTCTGCTAACCAATCTAAAGCTTCTTCCGAAGCATCTATCGTAATACCCATTTCGGCCAGTGATTCTTGCACTCCTACAAACTGTAGTTTTACAATATCTCTAATCTCATCACGGGTTAAGGGTGTAAACATAATCACTTCATCAATCCGATTTAAAAACTCCGGACGAATGGATTTTTTAAGCAATTCAAAAACCTCATTCTTAGTTTTAGCAATTACCTCTTCTCGGTTATCATCAACCAAAAGGCTAAAGTTCTCTTGAATTAAATGAGAACCAATGTTAGAAGTCATAATGATGATGGTATTTTTAAAATTCACCAAACGCCCTTTATTATCTGTTAAACGTCCGTCATCTAAAACCTGTAATAAAATGTTAAACACGTCAGGATGCGCTTTTTCAATCTCATCCAACAAAATTACTGAATAAGGTTTTCTACGAACTGCTTCGGTTAACTGTCCACCTTCATCATAACCTACATATCCTGGAGGCGCACCTATTAGTCTACTTACGGCATGGCGTTCTTGATATTCACTCATATCAATCCGCACCATGCTATGCTCATCGTTGAATAAAAAATCGGCTAAGGCTTTTGCCAGTTCGGTTTTACCAACGCCCGTAGTTCCTAAAAAGATGAATGAACCAATTGGCTTTCGTTGGTCATTTAAACCAGCTCTTGAACGTCTGATAGCATCGGCCAAAGCTTCAATTGCTTCATGCTGACCAGCAACCCTTTTATGCAACTCCGCTTCTAAAGTTAATAGCTTTTCACGTTCGCTAGCAACCAGTTTATTTACCGGAATACCTGTCCAACGAGCAACTACACCAGCAATATCTTCAGAAGTCACCTCTTCTTTCAACATTCTGCTATCAGAAGTTTTGCTGTGGAGTTCGGTTTTAAGCTTTTCAACTTCTTCCTGTGTTTCTTTAATTCTTCCGTAACGTATCTCCGCTACTTTTCCATAATCACCAGATCTTTCGGCTTGTTCAGCTTCTAGTTTTAAATCTTCAATTTTTTCGATTTTTGAGTTTAAATTATCTACCAAATCTTTTTCGCCTTGCCATTTTGCTTTAAGCTCATCACGTTCCGAAGTTAGGTCCGCAATATCTTTTGATAATTCACTTACCTTACGCTCATCTTTCTCGCGTTTAATAGCTTCACGTTCAATCTCCAACTGCATTATTTTACGGTCAAGTTCATCCACTACTTCTGGAACAGAATCCATTTCCATCCGAAGTTTAGATGCCGCTTCGTCCATTAAGTCAATGGCTTTATCAGGTAAAAACCTGTCAGAAATGTAGCGTTGAGACAGTTCAACGGCAGCAATAATGGCTTCGTCTTTTATCCGCACTTTGTGGTGAGTTTCGTAGCGTTCTTTTAAACCACGTAAAATAGAAATCGCATCGGCAGTGTCTGGCTCTTCCACCATTACTTTTTGAAACCTTCGTTCTAAAGCTTTGTCTTTTTCTAAATATTTTTGATATTCGTTAAGCGTGGTTGCACCAATAGCTCTCAACTCGCCACGAGCTAAGGCAGGTTTTAAAATATTTGCAGCATCCATAGCACCTTCACCACCGCCAGCACCTACTAAAGTGTGAATCTCGTCTATAAATAGAATCAGATCGCCATCGCTGTCGGCAACCTCTTTTACCACGGCTTTTAGCCGTTCTTCAAACTCGCCTTTGTATTTTGCGCCAGCAATTAAAGCGCCCATATCTAAAGAGTAAACTGTTTTAGTTTTTAGATTTTCAGGTACATCTCCTTTGATAATTCGGAATGCAATTCCTTCTGCAATAGCGGTTTTACCCACGCCAGGTTCTCCAATTAAAATTGGGTTGTTTTTAGTTCTCCGAGATAAAATCTGAATAACCCTACGGATTTCTTCATCACGACCAATTACCGGATCTAGTTTGCCTGATTCGGCATATTCATTTAAGTTACGGGCGTATTTATTTAATGCTTGATAAGTAGCTTCCGCGTTTTGATCTGTTACTTTGGAATCGCCACGTAAATCTTTAATGGCTTTCTTTAAATCTTTTTCGTTAACGCCTTGGTCTTTTAAAAGTGACGAAGTTTTATCACCAGTAGCTAAAATCCCTAAAAGAATGTGCTCTACGGATACAAACTCATCTTTAAATTCTTTTAAATAACTCTGTGCTTTTTGCAAAGCCGAATTTGCCGATGAAGACATGTAAACGTCTGTGCCACTTACTTTTGGGTAGGTGTTGATTTGCTCATCTAATGATGTGTTCAGTCGATTAATGTTAACATTCAGTTTTTTAAGAATATAGCCGACTACATTCTCATCAACAGATAACAAACCTTTTAAGATATGTGCGGTTTCAACAGCTTGTTGCTGAAAACCTTGCATAATCTCAGAAGCTTTTTGAACAGCTTCTTGCGCTTTGATGGTAAAGTTGTTAAAGTTCATAGTATTGTTCCTCGAGTAAATAGGCAACAAAAATATAACCAAATAGCTGTTTAGCTGTTAAAAGTGATGAATATCTTAAATGATTTAGGTGTAGTGACGTTTTGGCTTGATGAGTTTGGTTTTGGGTGACGAAATTTCAGGATAGTTTTGAATAACCTTTTGTAATTTTGAGGTTTAATTAATTAAAAACTATCCTTTGAGTTACAACAAAGCCATCAGTTTTATTAAATTTTCGAGTAATAATTTAGCAGAAAGGAAAAATAAAAATTAATAAAATCTAAAAACAGGTAAGAAAATTGCTTATAGCAACTAGTATTTACCAGCATCCAACTACTGTTAGTTTCAAATGGAAATCAAACCTATTTTTTTTCTTATCATTTTTATGATAATTTCTGCGGTGCCCACGTTTTTTTATCCAATTAAAAATGCATATCAGTTTTGTCCGTTTGTTGCTCAACCACGGGTGGAAGTTGGTAAGTCAGTAGATTTATCTGACGGAAAAAAAACGACTTGTGTTTTTCAAAGTAACAGTACGTTCAACGGTTTAAAATTCAGCAATAGTTTTGATAAATTTCTGAGTAAAGTTCAAATAAATGGACCATCAAAATCTGAGTTTATTAATGCTAAAAACTTATATGAAGGAACTTGGGTAAATAAAAAAACAAAAAGATTTATTGCTTTTTACTTTGATGATGATGTAAAGTATGTGACCATAAATGATTGGACGGGAAACAGTAATAGGGACAAAAATAATAGTATTGATGCTTACAAAGTATTTATAAAAGGAAATAAATTAATTATTCCGGCAGAAAACAGCGACCATCATGCGCCCTATTGTGAAATTGAGATATTAGACGGTAAACTGATTTACAAATGTAATGCAGGAAATAACTTTACCGATAGCGTTATACTTAAAACTAAATTAGCGGATATAACTATTTTTGAGCGGGTTGATAAAAAATAAATATAACGTATAAAAAATTTAAACACGCTATAACCCTTACCATGTCTATTTTATATTATAGAATTTTCTTTTTTTGTTTAATGCCAATCGGCGTATACGTTTTAATAAAAGGCATTAAATTAATAAGAGGATCTTTTAACGGAAAGTTGATTTCAGAAACACCATATAGTTAAAGATTAGCGAATTTCTCTGTCGAAGAGGATGGCGTATACGCTACTTGGCATAAAAGCTCCAGTACTCAAAAGAACACCGGTAGATAGACTGCAGCCGCATATTTTTAACCAGGCGACAAATCAAGAAGTTGAACTTGTTTTTTCTGTTTTATCGCCACGATCAAACGATTTTTATGAGGGAAGAATGGAGACTTATACTTTTACTGTTGAGAAAGGAGATTATAGGCTTGAGCTTGCTGCTGGCTCTAACATTTCTAAATTTGAAGAAATGATTGCTAATGCAATTACTTCAAAATCCGTTGATTTGACTAAATTTTTTATTCAAATCAGAAAAAGACAACTTCAATTTTATGCATTTTTAGGTGTCCCGATAACAATTTTAGGGGCATTTGGAATTATCGGTGGATTTGTTAATGGAATATTGGCAGATCAACTTTTTAACCAATGAATTTATACGTGTTGAACATAAAAAACTTAATCGTTATTACACTATTATCCTCCAGTTTAGGTATTATTTCATGTAACCATTCCAAATTTTCTAAAGGTAAAGTTGAAAATTTATCTATGATTGGTGCGGTTATAGAAGTGAGTCAGAACGCAAGTAATAAAGATGATAATTATGTGAGCGTAGAGCTATTTGATGATAGTGGAGATAGGATTGCGAATGATTCGGTAAAGATTTATGCGAATAACGTAGCGCTAGAATTTAATAAACGCCAAGGACTTTACTACACAGAAGAATCTTACTATGGCCTATCCAATATACCGGTAGACAAAGTACATGAATTGGTTATTAGATTAACAAACGGAAAAAAATATGTTTTAGCGAAAATTTGGGCGCTTAAAGAAGAAAATATCGCAAATATAGAATGTGATGAAAACGGAGATTTTAACAACGACGGAATAATTAAATGGAAAGGCCTAAAGGATATTAATGAATTATCGATAACTCCCGTGTTATTACTTAAAACCGACAACGTTAATGAGGAAAGTTATGAATACCAACCTGCAATCGTAAAAAATATTGAAAGCAATGGAATTTATATTTTAAAAAAATCACAATATCGCCACCCCAAATCAACCATTAGTAGTTACGAGATTGAATTTAGAACTACAAAACTGGGTAATACAAACTCAACACTTCTAAAAAGGAGCAATATCCAAATAAGCACATCTATTAAAAAGGTAATCGATTTTAATCAAGTAGAGGACGAAAAATAAAGAATTCTATTGGACGATTTAATACGAAAAACAACATTAGGCCCATTAATGTTTTCTAGTTATACTCGAACAAAAAATTGCCATATTCCTTGTTTACCAATAATGATAAAAAATATAATAGTAATCTGAGAATAGCACCTAAGCTTTTCTAGCTCAATAAAGTTTAATGATAAAATCGCTCCACAAGTGATTTACATTAAGCATAGGATGAGACGATGATATGCACTAATTTCTGTTTGCGTATTCATGTAAAGCTTCCAAATCAATCACTCAGTTTGTAATAAGCATAAAATGAATATAAATATCGTAACGCTTCGAAAGTGAAAAGAATATAAAACCAGTTTATTTGGGAAAAACTGCTCGAAATGAAAACTCCAAAACCGAACTTATAGGCTGCGAAACTTAAAACTTCTAAACTTAGATACGCGAAAACAACGCGGAATGGCACCAACACAAAACTAAAAAACAGTCCTATTATTGGTTTAACCCACAAGAGGATAGCGGTGGATAAGAATAAAAAAAGTACTATAACCTGCCAGATTGCGTCAACTTTAGCGTTCATGGAAAAAGCGAACTGGAAAGTTGAGCTGAGGTAATTTATTTTAGAAGGAATGAAGATTAAGAACGTAAGCAAGTCTAAAATGCCGAAGCTTCTTAATCCCCATTTCATTTATGCGAAAGCTTTTGCTAATGCGCTGGTTTGATGATCTACCAGTTTTTGTAACGGACCGCTAGCCAACATTTTCATCATCATGTTTAACTCTGCAGATACAATTAGTTTTGCGGTAGTACTACCACCATCTGCTGCTACTAACCATTTCATGTTTAAAGCAAACGGAGCTTCTTCTGATGGTTCGATAAATATTTCTGTATTTTCTACTCTAGAAGTTACCTTTAACGCTAATTTTGCCATATTTTGTATGGTAAACTTTGCCTCATCTGTAGTGCTGCTCCAGTTATAAATGTTTTCTGGCATTAAAGCTTGATGGTTGTTTAAATCGCTTAAAAAAGCGTAAACTTTTTCTATGGGTTGTGCTATGCTAACGCTAGTTTCAAAAGTTGTCATGCCGGTTTTTTTATGTTACTGACCCCAAGTTGATGGATCTTTTCTCCAATCGCTTAGCAATTCAATGTCGTTTTTTTGTATGAAGCTGTGTTCAGCAGCATACTCAATTAATGCGCTGTAATTAGATAAAGTTGAAAATCTGCACTTAGCTGCTGCAAAATTTTCTGTGGCGATATCAAATCCATAGGAGAAAATAGCAACCAAGCCTGCTACTTCATAACCTGCATTGCGTAAAGCGTGAATTGCCTGTATGCTACTTTTTCCAGTCGAAATTAAATCTTCTACAACCACCACCCGTTGGCCGGGGTTAATCTCGCCTTCTATTAAACTTTGTGTGCCATGCTCTTTGGCTTTTGATCTTACATAGATAAATGGCAAACCTAAATCTTGAGCTACTAAAGCACCCTGAGGTATCCCGGCTGTTGCAACACCCGCAACTACACTACAAGACCCATATTCTTCTTGCACAAGTTCAGCAAGTTTCTGTCTGATATAAGTCCTGATGGTTGGATGCGAGAGCGTAATGCGATTATCGCAATAGATTGGAGATTTCCAGCCTGATGCCCAAGTAAAAGGATTAGTAGGCTGTAATTTGACTGCTTTAATTTGCAACAAAAATTCAGCAACTTTCTGTTCAATCTCACTTTTGTTGTACATGGCTCAAAAATACAATATTTATATAATATGTTTAACACCGTTTAAATAAGCTTTTTATTTATGATGTAGAAAAATGAAGAAAATTGTAAATTTTAATTATTTTCCGTGATGCAAAGAAACACAAATAAGAGGGCTGTTACAACCTTTATTTTTCGGAAAGCTGATAATCAAATCTTTAAAAGTCCTATATTAAATCTGTTAAAAGCAAAGACTAGTGTGTTTATTATTCAGTTTGCGACTTTATCAAAGTTAGAAACCTATTAAGTTGCGTATAACGTTAAAAAAGCTATTTAATACTCGTATAAAATTTTAAAGTTCTGCCTGCTTCAACTTCGAATTTTTAACCTTTATCTGTGGAAAGTCCTGCCATTCCATTTTCATAACGTAGTTCGTTACTGTTGGTAAAACCATATTTACCTTGTATTGTCGTCGATTTTAAGACAATGCAGTAAGATCTTGCTTTTGTCACCTTAATTTTTGGAGCAATTTTAATTTGCCTTGGCGACCATCCAATTTCTGTCACGGGAACGGTAATTGAACTTAGCGGTTTACCCACGGACTTTCCATTTGAACGCACCACCGACTGTAGACTATTGGTTTGGCAAATGTTTATCCATTTGACGGCCACCCATCACATCATCTTTTCGCTTGGATAAACTGGTGTGTGCTACAAAAATATCAGACTTTATAACCCAATAAAGTTTTGTTTTTAAACGGGCAAGCTCTCGACAAGTCGAGTTGAAGCAGGAAGGATGATTATCTTATTGCGTAATGGATATTATTGGAAAAATAGGATGGCATGGTATGTGGAAAAATTCTACTTTAGCTATTGGTTTAAATTCTGAGAAAACTTATGAATTTTATAGAAATTACTGAAAAATCATATTACAATGAATCAGAACTATTTAATACCATTACGATTAATAGAAATTAGCTTACTTATTTATAAATAGAAATTTAAAATTAAATTTAAGTTGGAAAAGGTCAAAAAAATGTACAATATTTATATCAACGAGAAGTCCCTAATTATCACTTCTGAAATTCCGAAAGAACTCACTAATTATCAACTTGTTGATGTTCAGGGTTTTGATTTTGAAAAATTTCACCATGCCTTAATAAAAAACCCCAAATCTTTATTCGTATTAGTTTGTGACGATCCTAAAATGGCATTTAAACGTATTAAAAATAAGATTCGAGTTATTGAAGCTGCAGGTGGCTTAGTGCGCAATGAAGATGGTAAATATCTTTTTATATACCGGAACGGTCGGTGGGATTTACCCAAAGGAAAATTGGAACCTAATGAAAAAAAGAAAGAAGCCGCAGTTCGCGAGGTGGAAGAGGAGTGTGGTCTAAAAGTTAAAAAACTGAACGAGAAAATCACCAAAACTTACCACATCTATGAAATTAAGGGAAAGCCGATTCTGAAAATTTCTCACTGGTACGCAATGGAGGCTAAAGGAAATCAGAAACTAATTCCTCAAACAGAAGAAGGCATTACGGAAGTGAAATGGTTTGCTAAACAAGAGTTTGGTATTGCAAAATCAAATACTTTTGGAAATATTTTGGAGGTAATTGACTCTGTTTAGTTGAATTAGTTCATTAGGCTTTTATTGGCGCAAAGGTTAGTTCACTGGTTCATTGATTGATTTAGTTCATTAGACTTTTGATAACACAAAGTTGGTTTGTTATTAAATGTGATAGGCGCTAACTCTCCTTCGGAGAGGGCTGGGGCGAGGCTTTTAAGCCTTTCGAAGTGATTTTTCCCAAGCAGCAGATTGTGATCCTTTGAAATACCTAAATGTGCCTGCAATAGTTGCATAGTTCATCATGCAAAAATAAAAAGGTATAAAAAGCAATTTTATTTTTATGGATTTAGATTCCAAAATAGCACCAATTATTGCTGCTATGTAAAATGCAATCTGCATAACCAGTATGATTTTGTAAAATAACAATTCAGGATTGTTGACGCAGATTGCGATATTCAAAAATAATACAAAAATCATAAGCCAAGGCGTAATTGTCCACCGTAACACGCGGTGACTAATGTATTGGAAAGTGAGAATGGGATTATGAAAAGGGTTAGCGGATTTTTTTAACCTAAAAATTGACTGAATTCCACCAGCTGCAATTCTTATTTTACGTTTTAATTCTTCTTTGGTATTTGCAGATGCGCTTTCCAACGCATAAGCATCCGGCTCATAAGCAATAATATACCCTTTCTCTGCAATACGCATTGCAATCATGTGGTCATCTACAATAGTATCTGATTCTACAGGCGGGTAAAGGGAAGTTTTAATGCTGAATAATTCGCCCGCTGCCCCAACATTTGAATAAAGTTGGTAATCCCATTTTTTAAGGGTCGATTCATACTTCCAGTAAAAACCTTCTCCGGCAGCGCTTGCATCGTCGCTTTCGGCTACTATAATACGTTTTTCGCCAGCAACAGCGCCAACTTTAGGATTCTGATAATGTTTTACCAACTCTTTTATCGCCTTGGTATTTAAAAAAGTATTCGCATCAGTAAAAACGGTTACTTCGCTAGTAATTAAAGGAATGGCTCTTTTTATAGCTGCCATTTTACCAGCCCGGATATCTTTATGTAAAAGCGTTACTTTTTGATGTTTTGCCACAAGGTCAGGCGTATCGTCAGAGGAGCCATCTGTAATAAAAATAATCTGTAATTTTTCTTTCGGATACTCTAAGCCCAAACAGTTTCTGATTTTTTCCTCAATAATGGTCTCTTCGTTAAAGGCTGCAATTAATAATGAAACGGTAGGTAATTCGGCATTGGTTGAAAAAGCGAAAGGTTTTTTGAATACTCTTTTTAGTTTAACAATTGCAAAAAGAAATATTCCATAACCAAAAAATGTATAGAAAATAATAAATAGGCAAATCCAAAAAAGTACAATCATTATTTTATTTTAAAACCTAAATATTTACTGTTTTTTTGATGCATTAAATTCCATAAAATTGCTTTTATAACCCACTTAATAAGATATTTTTTGCCGGTTATTAAATATTTTATCATCAATTTTGGGCAAGCTATAAAAATATAATAAATGCTAAAAAACAAGGTGTTTAAAAAACTTGTGTTTTTTCGGATGAACAGCATTCGGTTACGGGTAAAAAAATAAGTCTTGATGGTGCTTTCTTTTCCAACTGATAAAGATTCTTTATGATAGATAAAAGTTTTTCCGGTAAAGTAAATTCCCCTTCCAATCTTTTTAAATTTTTCGCACCAATCCAGTTCTTCGTAATAAAGAAAGTAATTTTCATCCATTAAGCCAGCTTGTTGCAAATCTGATTTCCTGCACATTACTGCCGCACCGTGGCAAAAGCCTGTTTCTACTGTAACTCCATCAAATTGGCCAATGTTTTTTTCAAACTGGCCAATTTGTGTATTTCTAGCAGTAAGATAATTTAAAGGCGTATATCCGGCATATTGAATTATGCTTTTATCATCATCATAAAGAATTAGAGGAGAGAGTAATCCAATATTTTTATTGCGGTCAAACTCCTCAACCATCTGCGTAATACAACCATTTACTACTTCTGTATCGTTATTTAAAAGAAATATATAATCGCCTTTTGCTACATTAAGTCCAATATTATTGCCTCCAGCGAAACCTAAATTAGATTTTGTACGAATAAAGGTTAGATTGGGAAAAATATGATCGAATTCTGTCTCGTGATTTTTGTCACTTGCGTTATCCACTATGATTACTTCAATGTTTGTATACTCTTGTTTTTTCAAAGACTGCAGCAATACAATAGTTGCTTGAGGTTGATTAAAGTTCACGCTGACGATTGAAACAAGTTTCATCTGAGATGATTTGAGAAGCTAAAAATAAAATAATTTGTTTTAACGCAATAATACAATTAACAGATGGAAAGTTCGATAAGTTTTCGAAACATGCAACAAGCTACTGTAGATGAGAAAGTAAATGATTTGATAATGGCATTTAAAACAAGTGTTGATAATTCTGATAATATGAAAAACAACTTTATTGACACCAAAGTCGGAAAATCTGTGGTGGTGCGGCACTACGTGGAAATGCCTATTCCTGTGTTAATTGGTTTTGTTATGCTGACTTTAGGTTTTGCAATGATTATATTACCTGCGCCAAAATACTTTGAAATTTTCACCATTTTTTATTTTAGTTTAAACGATGGTTTTACATTAATGGATTTAATTTCATTAATTATCGTTTTGATCGGTGTTTTTGTAATTGTTAAATCTTACTTTAAATTTGCTAACCAATAAATAATACGTGGGCAAAAAAATACTTTTGGTTGATGATGATCTTATTCAACTTAGGTTGATGGAAAAAGTTCTAAATCAGAATGGCTTTGATGTAGTTACCGCTACATCTGTAGCTGGTGCTTTTGAAGTTTTAGATAATGAAATTCAGGATTTAATTATCTCTGATATTGAAATGCCAGAAGCTGATGGGTTTGAGTTTAGAAAAAGACTACTAGCAAATAGCCAATTAAAAGATATTCCCTTTTTATTCCATACTTCCCACAATAAAGAAGTGTTAATTGATAAGGGTTTAGCGCTAAAAGCTATTGATTATATTGATAAAAACACGCCTGTAATCCAGCTGATAGCTAAAATGAAAAACATCTTAGCTGCCGTTGTCGAGCAGAAAGAGAAGTCAATAAATGAGCTAAAGTTAGTTGCAGATAAATTAAACCTTAAAAACGTACCCAATAAAAGTCTCAAACTTAAAAACTTCGAAATCGATGTATTTCATAAAACCTTCCAAAATCACCCAGGTGGAGATTTTATTGATTTTATTAAGATAGATGATCGTTACGCATTTATTGTGCTGGGCGATGTAATGGGTAAAAAATGGGGTGCTTGGTTTTTCTCATTTACCTTTCTAAGTTATATCCGTTCTGCAATTAGAATATGTGTTTTTGATGGTAACTTATCTGTTTCCCAAATTATGCAGCGTATTAACCAAGTAATTCATGTTGATGAGTTTTTAGACGATATTTACTCTACCCTAAGTCTGGTACTAATAGACGATCAAGAAAAGATAATTACTTACTCGGGAGCTAGCGATTTGCCTTTGCTTAAATTTAACAACCAAACAAATCAAATCACGCAATACAAGTCAAAAGGTTTGTTGTTAGGTTTTTTTAAAAACGGTAATTTTAATGAACAAATAATTACATCTGAATCCAATGATAAAATGTATCTGCTATCTGACGGAGCGATTGATTTTGAGGCAGACGGTGTGAAGAAAACTGATTTGGGGATGTTTGTTGGAGAACTTAAAGCCCATTTACAACAAACCCTTTCTTTCAAAGAGATTACCTCAAGTATATTTAATAACCAAAAACATCAGGTTGATGATTGCAGCCTAATACAAATAAAACGCCTCTAAAGATGGACTATAGTAAAGAAATAATAGATAAAGTTGTACTGATCAATATTAATTTATCAGAAGCAAGTTTAAATCAATCCGAAGATTTTAAAAAGTTTTTGTATGATTCTACTGATTTAACGTCACCAAAATTGGTGTTAGATATGATTGAGATAGAATATATGGATAGTTCTTTTATTGGTGCACTGGTAGCAGGGTTAAAAAATGTACTGGCAAAGGGTGGAGAAATGGCTTTGATAAATATCAATAATGATGTTATGGCTTTGTTTGAACTTACGCGTTTAGATAAAGTTTTTAAAATTTACAACACTAAACAAGAAGCATTAGAGGAGCTAAAATAATGGTATTTAAACCCCAGAAACTTACATTAGAAATCCCAGCACTCATCAGTAGCTATAGAACCTTTATAGATACTTGTTGTGGGTTTGTGGGTGATTTTGCGCCACTTTCCAACGATTTTAAAAGACTTTCTAAGTTTAAGTTGGTTATTATGGAACTGCTTACCAATGCTATGAAGCATACTAAAGCGGTATCTTTTTTAGAACTTGAAATTGAAGAAAATGAAATCGTTATCAGAAAAATAGACACTGGCAGTAAATTTTCTTTTTCAGACTCAAAAACAGGAAAAGTTCACTGTTTTCCATTGACTGATTTCGAATATCCTACACAAATAATGGCTGTATTTGGCGATAATTATACTTTAGATATCATTATAAAAAACGAAAATTTAATAGAGTTTTTAGAGCCGATAGAAGTAGATTATCAATCACCACAAGACCTTCCAGAAAATTATGGACTGATGGTAATTAGGCAGTGCTCAACTTCTTTTCATTACCACTACAACGTTCCTGAAGGGAAAAATACTTTCGAAGTAGTTTTTGATTTTAGCTAACTCAATTTTGGTAAAAAAGAAATTAACCACAACAGCGTCAACTAAATATTAATGATTTCAATAGCGCTCGCCAGTAATAATAATTATGCTGTATTAATGGCAACATTAATTAATTCAATTCTTTGTAACCATTACACTACAGAGCCAATAAGCTTCTACATATTAAACGATCATATTTCAAAATCAAACCAAGCCAAAGTAAATTCTTTAATCTCAGATTCTGATAGGATCCAAATTATTTGGAAAAATGCCGACGACGTGTTCCCTAAAAATGTTAGTTTTCCGGCAGATAATTCCGCATTTCCGTCTACCACATATTTAAGGCTTTTTGCACCTTTTATAGTACCTAAAAACGTTGAAAAGCTAATTTATTTTGATGTTGACATGGTGGTAAAGGCAGATGTTTCCGAGCTTTGGAATATAGACATGCAAGGATATACGGTGGCAGCGGTGTTAGATGTTGGTAAAACGGCAGGTGTTAAATGGGGAGGCATCCCAAATTACAAAGCTTTAGGTATTGATGCTGATGCGCCTTATTTTAATTCGGGAATGATGCTGATTGATTGCAAAAAATGGATTGCGCAAGATATACCAAACCAAGTTTTTACTGCAATGCGTGAAAATATTGCACATGTAAACTATGCAGATCAGTATGGCTTAAACGTTGTTTTTACCGGAAAATGGTTGCAGGTAAATCCTATGTGGAATTGGTTTGCTAATAATTATCATCCCAGTCCAAAATGCATTCACTATCTAGATATTAAACCAATATTTAAATCCTATAATTCTGATCCAATTTTTAGGAAAGAGTTTTTTAAATATTTAGAAATGACACCGTGGCGAGAAATGTCTTTAAAAAGTGATTTTAGTCGCTTGACGAGTAAAGCAGTCATCAAATTAAAAAAGAGAATTAAAGCTTTAGTTCCCTAATCTCAGTTTATTTTATAGTTTAGTAATAAATTTATTTTGTGAATGGAAGTCTTTAACGATATTTCTGTATTGGTTACCCATTATAATCGAAGCAAATCATTAGAGAGACTCCTTAAAAGGTTGTATCAGTTGGATTTAAAGTTCCACGAGATTGTAGTATCTGACGATAGTAGCATACCCGAACATCTTGATTTTGTTGAGAAATTACAAACTCTTTATCATTTTAAATTGATTAAAACACCAATAAATAAAGGGCTAGGCAACAATATTAATAAAGGGGAGAAACAGATAAGCACTCCTTATATCTTATATATTCAGGAAGATTTTGTTCCGCAATTGTTGTTTGTTGAAAAACTAAAAAAGGCACATGAATTTTTACAACAAGACGCAAGTTTAGATTTTATACGCTTCTATGCATATTTCAAATTTCCTTATTTAACTCCGATAAGTGACGGGTTTTCTGAAATGCATTTTAAACACGGCAATTTTTGGGAAGGTTATCGTAAATTTTATTTGTATAGTGATCATCCACACCTTCGTCGACAAAATTTTTTTGATAGATTTGGAGAATATGAAGAAGGTATTAAACCAGACCGGATGGAGTATAACATGATGATGCAGGTTTTAGCAGGAAAACCTAAAGCTTATTTTTATGATGAAATTAATATCCTTTTAACACAGGAAAATATAGCCGAAGAACCTAGTACCATCAAAAGAAATCTTTTACGTAATAATAACCTTTTGTTATCAGTTATATCAAGAGCAATTTACAGATACTTAAGATTTAATCTTGAATTATTAATTTTTAAAATAAAGCGCAAAACCAATGGCCGTAGCCCTATTCAAACTGCCTTGGTGGTTAAAGCACCACCTTTATTTTAATAAAGGTTTTTCAGATTTGAGCGATTTTGAGCTCAAAGATATCAAAGAAAGAATTCACAAATTCAGCGACTCCGAAGCTGAGATTTCAGTAATGATTCCCGCGTGGAATGAGGAAAATAATATTTTTAGAACTTTATCTTCATTAGCTGCGAGTGATACCAAAAGAAAGGTGGAAATAGTGGTCATCAATAATAATTGCACAGATGGCACCCAAAAAATTTTGGATTCATTGGGCGTTAGAAGTTACTTTGAAGCGCAGCAAGGAATTACTTTTGCCAGACAGCTAGGTTTAGAAAAAGCAAAAGGGAAATATCATTTATGTGCAGATTCGGATACTTTTTACCCACCCGGATGGATTGACGCGATGGTCGCTCCTTTAGAGCAAGAGAATGGAATTGTTGGCGTTTATGGTAGATACGCGTTTATCCCAGAAAACACGTCTTATCGTTTCTTTTTTTGGATTTATGAACGTTTTGCAGGCATCATTATTAGGTTACGTAAAAAAAACTTGGAACATGTTAACTTTTTAGGCTTTAACATGGGCTTTATTGCTCAAGTTGGTTTAGATAACGGAGGTTTTAAAGTTAAAAACGTACGCAAGTTTGATAACGCAATAGGTAGCGAATATTATGTCGACGAATCTGAAGATGGAAGAATGGCTGTAAATTTAATGAAGACAGGGAAATTAAAATTAGTGACCAACCATAAAGCTACAGTTTTTACTTCTTCTCGTAGATTAATTGCAGAGGGCGGAATTTTAAAAGCATTTAAAAATCGTTTAAAACTCCACTCGAAACAATTGTCAGAATATTTAAATGGAAGCAAAATTCGAAGTAAATAATCAAAGTGGCAATGCTAATTCTTCCGCAACACAAATAAAGCGTCTAAATTGGGCTGATATTAAAGACGTAGTGGGTGGTGTTAAGCCTATTAAGCACTTTAAATAGCGATTGTAATTAATAAAGATAATTTTCATGATTCTTAGGAAGATATTTGCTAACCTATTTGCAGCCTTTATAGTTTTTCCATTTCTGATGTGGATGAAATACTAGATTGATAATAATATCAATCCGGTATTTAAATATAGTTCCTTAAAGAAAGCTCTTGCTGAAGAATTTTTTCAAAACTCACTTTATGTTTTTATGGCTTTTGGCTTTTGATATTGATACTTTTCCTTTATCAGCTCATAAAGGATTATAAATTAAAAAAAGGAAAGAAGTTGTCTTTTATCAATAAAGTTTTAGTATGCTCCTCTCTTTTTTGTGGATTAATATTGCTTTTTGGCTCTTTTAGTAATATATGGTGGATTCCTTGGTATAAAAATTTGATGTATCTGGTTTTTTCATTGCTAATTGGAGCATGTTTTGCAACATTATTTTACTTTTTGATAGATCGTTATGAGGAGAGAGCTTCAGAATGACGCAAAATTTCATCGATAGTTGTACTTGCCTTAATCGTTTTCCTCTTGGGTGTAGGTGTAATAGGCTATAATAAATAATAATAATTCGTCAGGACTATTTAACTAGTTTATTACCAAATCTCCAAATTATTGAATAAAGGAGATTCTTATTAACGCACACCATCATTAACTGGTTTGGAGCGCAAACCTCAACCATGGATTTGATTTAGGTTTATTTTAGGTATCTCCTTAGATCAAGGAGAATAATTAATGAGAAATTCGATCTTCCACCTTTACATAAAATAAATCTATCTTTGCGGTAATGATGTCAGAAAACGTTACACCCTATAAAAATGAACAGGTAACTAAAAAAGAGCAGGTTGCCACCATGTTCAATAATATCTCTAAAACTTATGATTTCTTAAATCATTTTATGTCATTAGGCATTGATATTATCTGGCGTAAAATGGCAATTAAAGAGCTTTTGAAAGATCAGCCACAAACTATTTTAGACGTTGCTACTGGTACTGGTGATTTTGCTTTTGAAGCTTTGGAAATTTTAAAACCTAAAAAAATTATAGGCGTAGATATTTCTGAAGGGATGTTGGCAATTGCCGATGAAAAGATACTAAAACGTAAAAAGTCGGATGTTTTTGAGGTTAGACTTGGAGATTCTGAAAAATTGCTTTTCGAGGACGACAGCTTTGATGCGATAACGGTTGCGTACGGCGTAAGAAATTTTGAGAACTTAGAGAAAGGAATTGCAGATATGCGTCGTGTTTTAAAACCAGGCGGTAAAGCTGTAATTCTAGAGTTTTCTAAACCTAAAGTGTTCCCTGTAAAACAGCTTTATAATTTCTATTTCCAACACGTAACGCCAACCATTGGGAAAGTTTTTTCTAAAGACGCGAGTGCTTATTCTTATTTACCAGAGTCTGTAAATGCATTCCCAGATGGTAAAACATTTACAGCGTTAATGGATAAAGTCGGTTATAAAAATACGAAATGCCGCCCCTTAGCGTTTGGGATTTGTTCAATATACACAGGCGTTAAATGATCAAAATAAAGGCATTCAGTTGTTTTATTCTTTTAATATCATCAATAAGTATTTTTGCACAAGGTAATTACGGCGGCGGAGTTGATGATGAAACGCTACATTTTGGCTTCGGATTTCAATACATTAGTTCTGAATATAAGATTCAAAAATTTGCAGATTGGCAGAAACCTGCTTTTGAAAACGGGGTGCAAGTTACGCAAGGTTTAAAAAGTATTCGTTCCATCCAAAATCCAGGGTTCGGGATAGGCTTTGTATCCGACTTATACGTTACACCAAACGTAAATTTAAGGTTTACGCCTGTTTTTGTATTTGCGGATAGAATTATTGATTACGAATTTAATACTCCTATAGAGGGCGACCGGCATAATGTTAAATCTCCGGAAGGCTTTACGCGTCGGACTGTCAATTCAACCATGTTTGATTTCCCACTGGGTATAAAACTAAAATCAGACAGAAGAAATAATTTTAGGGCCTATTTACTTGCCGGAATAAAATACGGGATTGATATAGGCGCTAAAAAGAACACGGATGACGAAGGCGATATTGCGATACAAAAGCAACTCAAAAATAACAAAGGTCTTTTGTCTTATGATATCGGTATTGGATTTGATCTGTACTTCGAGTTTTTTAAGCTTTCGCCTGAGATAAGGCTCAGCAACTCTGTAAAAAGCGTCCTAAAAAGAGAAGAACATCCTTACACAAGCCCACTTGAAAAACTATACTTAAGAAATTTTGTTTTTAGTTTGTATTTTGAATAAGGCTTCCGTATAATTTTTTTAATTTCACATCATGTCAGTAAATGCAAAAATAGCGCTAATTACTGGTGCAACCGCCGGTATCGGCGAAGCTTGCGCAAATATTTACGCTAAAAATGGGTTCAACTTAATAATTACCGGCAGAAGAGCTGATAGGTTAAAGAACATAAAGGATCAATTAGAGTCCGAGTTCAACGTAAAAGTTATTACCTTAAACTTTGATGTAAGCGACAAACACGCTGTTGAACAACATTCAAATAGCCTATCTGCTGAGTTCAAAAAAGTACATGTTCTAATCAATAACGCTGGATTAAGTCAAGGTATGGATTCTTTTCAAGACGCATTAGTAAGTGATTGGGAAACGATGATTGATACAAATATCAAAGGCTTGTTGTATGTTTCTAAAATTGTTTCTAACTGGATGATTGACAATAAAAGGGGACATATTGTTAATTTAGGCTCAATCGCGGGGAAAGAAGTTTACGCAAAAGGGAACGTTTACTGCGCTACAAAACATGCTGTTGATGCTTTAAATAAAGCGATGAGGATAGATTTATTGCCTCACCGCATTAGAGTTACTGGGATCCATCCTGGCGCTGTGGAGACTGAGTTTTCCAAAGTGCGCTTTCATGGTGATAAAGAAAAAGCGGAGAAAGTTTATGAAGGATACCAGCCACTTTTAGCGGAAGACATTGCCGAAACTATTTATTTTACAACCAGCAGGCCCGCTCATGTTAATATCAATGATTTAGTAATTATGCCAACCGTTCAAGCATCAGCGTTTTATTGGGATAAAAAGTAGTTAGTTAGTTAGTTAGTTAGTTAGTTAGTTAGTTAGTTAGTTAGTTAGTTAGCTTAATAAGTTTATCAGTCATTCAAAATTTAATTCTTGCCAATTCAATCGTTCAAAATTCAAAATAATGTTAGAAACTACCATAAATCAAGATATCAAAACTGCCATGTTGGCAAAAGACGAAGCCGCATTAAGAAGCTTAAGAGCAATTAAAGCAGCTTTACTTTTAGCGAAAACAGAAAAAGGTGCAGCACAAGAAATCACCCAGGAATCTGAGTTAAAAGTTTTACAAAAACTGGTGAAGCAAAGAAAAGAATCTGCTGAAATTTATCAAGGCCAAAACCGTCAAGATCTTTACCAAATAGAAGCAGAAGAAATTGCTGTTATAGAAAAATATTTGCCAAAACAATTATCAGAAGAGGAATTAAACACTTATATTAAAGGACTGATAGAAAAACTTAACGTGACTAATGTTAAGGAAATGGGCAAAATTATGAGCGTAGCCAATAAAGAACTTTCTGGCAAGGCAGACGGTAAAGCCATCTCTGCAGCGATAAAAACTTTGTTACCTTAAAACTAATTTTTTATTTAAAATAGGTTAAATCATATTTTTTTTCTCAATTAGCATAGTTTTTATACTCAAATAAAAAACAGACTATTAATTTAGCACAATTAACGCATAATACCTTTTGCAATATTTTATGGAGTACTTAATTAAAGAAGAAGACGGTTTTAAATACATTGAGGAAGGTAAAGGGGAAGTATTGCTTTTGCTTCACGGCTTAATGGGCGCATTGAGTAATTGGGAACACGTGATAGAACAGTTTAAAGACCGCTATACGGTGGTAATTCCTGTACTTCCAATATATGAGTTGCCTTTGCTAACTACTGGCGTAAAAACGCTTGCAAAACATATTCACAAGTTTATTAAATATAAAAATTTTGAACGGGTTACACTTTTGGGAAATTCTCTGGGTGGTCATGTTGGGTTAGTTTACACATTAGCACACCAAGAGTATGTGAAAGCGTTAGTTTTAGCAGGGAGCTCGGGCTTATATGAAAATGCTTTTGGGGGATCTTTCCCAAAAAGAGAGAGTTATGATTTTATCAAAGAAAAAGTAGAGTATACTTTTTATAGTCCAGCAACAGCAACCAAAGAAATGGTTGATGATGTTTACGAAACCGTAAATAACAGAAACAAGGTCATTAGAATTTTGGCAATGGCAAAATCAGCCATTAGACATAATATGTCTAAAGACTTATCTAAAATAAAGGTTCCTGTGGGTTTAATTTGGGGTAAAAATGATAAGATTACGCCTCCAGAGGTTGCCGTAGAGTTTGATCATCTTTTACCAGATAGCGATTTAAGTTGGATTGATGAATGTGGCCATGCCCCAATGATGGAACAACCTCAAGAGTTTAATAAACTACTTGAAAATTTCTTATCGAAAAGAGGTCTTTAATGATTGCTAGTGAACTTATAGCTAACGTAATATCTCCATTGAAAACTTCTGACACCGTTCAGAAGGCTTTGGATTATATGGTTGATTTTAAGGTTCGCCATTTACCGATTGTTAATGATTCACATTTCTTGGGCTTGCTGTCCGAAGATGATTTGATCGACGAAACAAATACTGAGGAGTCTGTTGCGCTAATTAAATTATCGTTAATAAATCCTTACGTTTTAGAGAACCAGCATGTTTATGATGTGATAAAAACATTTAGCGATCAAAGGCTAAGCGTATTGCCGGTGCTTGATGAAAAGATGAATTACTTAGGCACTATTTTAATAAATGATGTTGTAGAATATTTAGCTACAGTAACAGCGACAGCTGATCCAGGTGGAATAATTGTGTTAGAAATAGGTAATCGTGATTATTCTTTAGCGCACATAGCTCAAATTGTAGAATCAGATAATGCACAAATACTAAGTGCGTACCTTGACGGGCATCCAGATTCTACTAAACTTACTGCTACTATAAAAGTAAATAAGATAGATATTACACAAATTGTTGCGTCTTTTTTACGGTATGATTATGTGGTGTTAGCCACATTTAACAATACAAATCAAAAGGCCGACGGCGCAGATAGGTACGATTCTTTGATGAATTACCTAAGCTTTTAAATGAAGAATTCAATGAAGATAGGTATTTACGGCCGACAGTTTAATAATACCGTTATTCCATACGTTCAACAGGTTTTTGATTGTTTAGTGTCTTTTGATGCGGAAGTTGTAATCTATCATGATTTTTATGACTTTTTAAAAGACAAACTATATTTACCCAAAGCCTTTAATGCTTTTGAGACTCATGATGAATTGGTGAGCGGACAAGTTGATGTAATGATAAGCTTGGGTGGTGACGGAACAATGTTAGATACTGTTGCGTTAGTAAAAGACTCTGGTATTCCCATGATTGGGATAAACTTTGGACGATTAGGTTTTTTGGCAAGTATCAACAAAGAAGGAATTAAAAGTGCAATCCAAGGTTTAATTAACCGAGATTTCACACTAGATGTCAGGAGATTACTAAAAGTTGAAACATCGTCAGGTTTGTTCGGTGATCTTAATTTTGCATTAAATGATTTTACCATCATGAAACGCGATACCTCTGCCATGATATTGATTCACTGTTATTTAAACGGAGAATTTTTAAACTCTTACTGGGCAGATGGTTTAATTGTAGCTACGCCAACGGGCTCTACAGCATATTCTTTAAGTTGTGGTGGGCCAATTGTTTTTCCACAGTCAGGTAATTTTGTGATTACGCCAATTTCTCCGCATAATTTAAACGTAAGACCCGTTATCCTTTCGGATGAAAATGAGCTTACTTTCGAGATTGAAGGAAGAAGCCCCAAATACTTGGTGAGTTGTGATTCTAGAACAGAAGTAATTAACCCAGGAACTCAGTTACGTGTAAAACGGGCTGATTTTGATATAAATTTAGTAAGGCTAAGCAATCAAACCTATTTATCAACGTTAAGAAATAAATTGCTGTGGGGTATAGATACCAGAAATTACTAAGCCATCTTAATGACTCATTTTATCAAAGTGCTCATACTTTTTATTTTAACTAGTACTAAAGTTGTTTTCGCTCAAACGTGGGAAGTCGGCATAACTGGTGGGGCAATGGGCTATATGGGCGATTTAAACCAAAACCATCCTTTAAAATTAACAAACCCTGCTTTAGGTTTAATAGTCAAAAGAAATTTCGATAGTAACTGGGCGCTAAGGGTTTCCGCTTTACAAGGCAAAATCAGTGATAACGAATCCAAATCAAAATACCAGCAAGAAGTAGATAGAAATTTAAGCTTCTATTCTCCAATTACTGAAGGCAACGTTTTAGTAGAATTTAATTTTTTTGATTACGGTTTTGATTATCATCAGAAACGTTTCACACCATTTTTGTTTACTGGCATTGCACTAACCAGCTTTAACCCGAAAACTGATTATAACGGCGATACTTACGAGCTTAAGTATTATAAAACTGAAGGTCAGGCCGAAGAATATAAAACGATTACCTATTCTATTCCTTTTGGTGCTGGGATAAAGTATAACTTTGGACGTTACATTAACCTAATAGGAGAGATTGGCTACCGAAATACGACGACAGATTATTTAGATGATGTGAGCGGCATTTACCCCAATGTTGCCAATATGCAGGAGAATGATCCTAATAAAACAGCCTTAAGACTAGCGTTATCGGATCGTTCTGCTACTATAATTAACCGCTCAGGTACTCAGCGAGGCGATTTTAGAAAAAAGGACAGTTATCTATTTGTCGGTTTAACCTTATCTTATACCTTTGTGAGCCAAAAATGTCCTTTTTAAATTAAAATATTGCTTTTTAATAAATGAGTTTCAAAGAGAAGTTAAATCTTGATAAATTACCACAACACATAGCTGTTATAATGGATGGCAATGGTAGATGGGCTAAAGAAAAAGGTAAATTAAGAGTTTTTGGACATAAAAACGGAGTGCTTGCAGTAAGAGATACAGTTGAAGGTGCAGCAGAACTAGGGCTTAAAAATCTTACTCTATACGCTTTTTCTACTGAAAATTGGAATCGTCCGAAACTAGAAGTTACGGCTTTAATGGAACTTTTGGTGAGTACCATTAATAAAGAAACTAAAACATTAATGCAAAATAATGTCCGTTTAAACGCAATCGGCGATTTATCATCATTACCAAAAAGATGTTATAACGAATTACAAGAGGCAATTAATAAAACTGCAAGTAACGATGGATTAACACTAACCTTGGCACTTTCTTACAGTTCAAGATGGGAAATTGTTAACGCCACTAAACAAATAGCCTTAGATACCGCCAGCGGAAAAATAAAGCAAGAAGATATTAATGAAAAACTTTTCGAAAGCTACCTATCCACACATAATCTTCCCGACCCCGAACTAATGATTAGAACTAGCGGAGAACACCGCATTAGTAATTATTTACTGTGGCAATTGGCTTATGCTGAGCTCTATTTTACGCCAAAACTTTGGCCAGATTTCAGACGAGAAGATCTATTTGAAGCTATTTTTAATTATCAACAGAGGGAACGAAGGTTCGGCTTAACCAGTGAGCAGCTCAGCTAATTTTACTTTTAACAAAAATTAACAAAGAATAGAAGTAATTTAGCCCCATAATCAAGTAAATGAAGAATTTTTTTATAACCATATTTCTAATTACCCTGTCTGTAGAAGGGTTTTCTCAAGCAATTCCATCTTTAAGGTCTTCCAGTTCAACACAAGAAAATGACAATAAAGAGCTAGATAATCTAAACCCAAAGGAGTTTGTAATTGGCGCTATAAACATCAATGGTATTGAGTTTTTGGATAAATCTGTATTAGTAACCATTACAAAATTAGAAGTTGGAGACCGGATTTTAGTGCCCGGAGATGCAACTGCTAATGCAGTGAAAAATCTTTGGGCTCAAGGTTTATTTGATGATGTAACTTTGTTAATTAATCATATAAGCAATGATACAATCTTCTTTGATATCAATCTGGAAGAACGTCCTAGAGTATCTAGGATAGTTTTAAAGGGTATTACTAAATCAGAAACTACCGATATTCAAGAGAAGTTAAATAATCAAAAAGGTAAAATCGTAAACGAAAATCTTAAGAATACCATCAATAATGTAATTACTAAACATTTCGCTGATAAAGGATATTTAAATACTACGGTAGATATTACAACGGTAAAAGACACCTCCGACGCAAATAGTAAGATTGTAAACGTAACTGTCGACAAAAAGAGTAAGGTAAAAGTGCATGCTATAAACATTGAGGGTAATAAAGATTTTAGTGATGCCAAGCTGAGGAAATTTATGAAGAAAACGCATCAGCAGGCATGGTACAAAGTTTTTGGATCAGGTAAGTTTATGCGTGATAAATACGAGGAAGATAAGGAGAAGATGATTGAGAAGATGCGTGAAAAAGGATATCGTGACGCGGAAATCATTTCAGACTCGGTTTATAAACACAATGATAAATCTGTTAACATAGACATTAAATTAAACGAGGGTAAAAAATACTATTTTGGTAATGTAACCTTTGCAGGAAATGCAAAGTATCCTTCAACGTTATTAGAGCAAATTCTTAAAATTGAAAAAGGAGAAGTTTTTTCTGAAGCTAAGTTGGAGAAAACATTAAGAAGTAGCCCTTCTAGTAATGATGTGTCTTCACTTTATTTGAACGATGGTTATTTGACCTTTAACGCAGATCCAGTTCAAACTCGTATTTATAACGATACGGTAGATTTAGAAATAAGAATTTACGAAGGCCCGCAATACACCATCAACAAAATTATTTTAAAAGGTAATGAGCTTACTAATGATAAGGTTGTTTTAAGAGAGATTAGGACCAAACCCGGTCAGAAATTCTCTAAAGATATGTTAGTTCGCTCTCAACGTCAGATTACGCAATTAGGTAACTTTGACGAGCAGAAAGTGGATATTAAGCCTATTCCTAACCCAACAGATGGTACGGTAGATATCCAATACACCGTGGTTGAAAAACCGTCTGATCAAATCGAACTATCAGGTGGTTTTGGTGGCGGACGTATAGTGGGTACGCTAGGGCTAACTTTCAATAACTTTTCTGCAAGAAACTTATTCAACCTTAAAGCTTATAAGCCTTTACCAAAAGGTGACGGTCAAAAACTAAGCATTAGAGGACAAACAAATGGTAAATACTATCAATCGTATAGTTTCTCGTTCTCTGAACCGTGGTTTGGTGGTAAAAAGCCAATTTACCTAGGTATAAGTGCGTTTACATCAATGCAATCTCCTACCGTCGCAAGTAAAATACGACTAAATGGCTTAACTTTTAGTTTAGGGAAGCAATTGAAATGGCCTGATGATTATTTCCGTATAGATTACGCAGCAAACCTGCAACAATTTAAGTTAAAAAACTACACCGGATATTTATTTGAAAACGGTGATTCTTACGATTTAAGTTTAAGTCAGGTATTGAGTAGAAACTCAATAGGTGATTCACCTATTTTCCCAACCTATGGGTCAAACATTAAGTTTACAATCCAAGCAACCTTACCATATTCATCGTTCAACGGGAAAAACTACGCCAACTTAGCTACTTCAGACAAATATAAATTTGCTGAGTACCATAAATGGAAATTTGAATCTCAATTTTTCCAAAAAATTTACGGGAAGTTAATTCTAAAAGCACAAGCACAATTTGGTTTCTTGGGTTATTATAATGAAAGCGTTGGTCAAGCTCCTTTTGGTCGTTTCAAAGTAGGTGGAGACGGTATGCAGGGCTATGATTTTTTACAAGGATCTGAAGTTATTGGTTTGCGTGGTTATGCTAATAATGCCGTAGTTCCAGAGGGAGCAGCAGGTAGCGCTGGTTCGCCAATCTTCAATAAATACGTTTTAGAACTGAGACACCCAATTACTTTGGGCGAGTCTGCTACAGTGTTTGTTTTGGCTTTTGCCGAAGGTGGAAATACATGGAATAAGTTTTCTGAATTTAATCCGTTTAATGTTAAACGTTCTGCTGGTGTTGGTGCTCGTATATTTTTACCAATATTTGGATTGTTAGGTATTGATTACGGATGGGGATTTGATAAAATACCAGGACAGCAGAATGGGGGTTTAAATGGTTTTAGTTTCAGTATAGCGCAGCAGTTAGGCGGATTTAACTAGGAATTGTAAATTTTAAGCGACAATAAATGAAAAAATATATCATTCTTCCTATATTCATCGTTATGCTTTGTTTAACAGCACACGCGCAACGTTTGTCTTATGTAGATTCAGAATATATATTAAAACATATTCCTGAGTATTCATCGGCACAAAAGCAGTTAAATGCTTCGGCGCAAAAGTGGCAGAGCGATATTGACGCAAAGTTTGTGGAGGTTGAAAAGATGAGGAATGATTTTCAGGCAGATCAAGTATTGTTAACTGACGATATGAAAAAGAAACGTGAGGCTGATATTTCACAGAAAGAAAAAGAAGCCAATGACATGCAACAGCAGAAATTTGGTTACGAAGGTGAACTTTATAAAGAAAAATTAAGATTAATAAAACCAATACAAGATAAAGTTGCAAAAGCCGTTGAGGAATATGCAAACTCGGAAAGTATTGATATGGTGGTAGATAAAAGTACAGTTACCTTGTTATTTGCAAGACCTAACTTTGACGCCACCAACCAAGTAATAGTGAAATTAGGTTATAAGCCAGGAACATTTGCTAAATAGCAATATTTATTTTAAACTCGTAGAATTAAATTAACACCCAACTAAAAGAATGAAAAAATTATTTAAAATTGCATTAGTAGCAGGAGGATTATTATTTGCAGGTAATTTAGTTAATGCACAGCAAAAGATTGCTCATATTAACTCCGCAGAATTAATTAAGGCTATGCCAGAAGTAGCAACTGCGGACAAGCAGTTGGCAGTTTTTAAAGAGTCATTAGATGCTGACGGAAAAACGATGTACACAGAGTATCAAACTAAAGTACAGGATTTTCAAGGTAAAGAAAAAACTTTGAGTGAGGCATTGAAAGAAGCAAAGGTCAAAGAAATTCAGGATTTACAAAAGCGTATAGAAGAATTTCAACAAAAAGCTGGTGACGATTTTGAAAAGAAAAGAGGAGAATTATACGATCCAATTTTGAAGAAAGCCGAAGACGCTGTAAAAGTTGTTGCAAAAGAAAAAGGTTACGCTTACGTTTTTGATACTACACAACCAGGTATTGTTTACTTTGATGGTGGAATTAACATCATGACAGAAGTTAAAACAAAATTAGGATTGAAATAATCCAAGTTTAAAGCCGAAGGCGTAAAGCTTAAAGCAAAATGCGAAGCGACAAAATCTGCTTCGCATTTTTATTTTAAAGTTTTTATGTCGGGTGGCTTTAAGCTTTGTTTTTAAGTCTTAAGCTTATTTTAAATTACTATTTTCGTTCAATAGCTTTAAGCTTTTCGCTTTTAGCAATAAGCTTAAAAGATGCAAAATCCAATAGGAATTTTTGATTCGGGTATAGGGGGATTAACCGTGGCAAATGCCATTCGTAAAGAATTGCCTCATGAAAACCTAATTTATTTTGGTGATACGGCACACATGCCTTACGGTGATAAATCTGCCGAAGCCATTAAATATTACAGTCTAAAGATTGGCAAGTTTTTGCAGGCTCAAGGCTGTAAAGCAATTGTTATTGCGTGTAATACGGCGTCATCTTTAGGTTTTGCAGATTTAAAAGAGTTTTTAGGAGATAGTTTGCCAATTTTAAATGTAATTGACCCAGTTGTAGACTTTTGTGGTGAACAAAAGCATTATCAGAGAATTGGCGTAATCGCTACAAAGGCAACCATAAAGTCGGATATATATGCAGTAAAGCTAAAATCTGCTATGGCAAATGTAAAAGTACAATCTCTTGCTACGCCGTTACTTGCACCCATGATTGAGGAAGGGTTTTTTCAAAATAACATCAGTAAAACGATTATAAACGCTTATCTGTCATCTCCAAAGCTTAAAAAGATAGATTCTTTAATTTTGGCGTGTACGCATTATCCGCTCATCCGTAAAGAAATTGAAGAATACTTTGATAATAAGATAGAAATTTTAAACACCGCAGAAATCGTGGCTGATGATGTAAAGCGGAGACTGACAGCTTTGAACCTTTTAAATACTTCGTTAGGAAAACCAAGATATCAGTTTTTTGTGTCAGATAAAACTAGTTCTTTCGAAAGCAGTACACAGCTCTTTTTTGAAGATAAAATTAATTTGGTTCAGAATAATATTTGGGGAAAATAAATCACAGCGAAGATGCGTGTATTGCCAACGTTGAAACTGTTTATTAAACAACACATTTCTATTTTTTTAGCTGTTTTTACTTCTGAGAATGCCAAAATTTATTATTTAGAACGATTCTTAATAGATAACATTTTTGTTATCATTAGCTCCTGTACTTTGCTATTTGTATTTTTGCAAATTAAATTACATCAATTTATAATATCATGAAAAAAAGTTCAATCATTGGGATGATAATTATTGCCATTGCAATTGGTGCAATTGTCAGTACTTATGCAGATAGCAGTACTTATGGTTCTTTTTCAGAAGCTATTAAAACTAAAAAGGAACTTCATGTAGTGGGTAAATTAGATTTATCGAAAGAGATGTTTTACAACCCACAACAGGATGCAAATTACTTTTCTTTTTATGTGAACGATAATAATGGTAAAAACTGTAAAGTGGTTTTTACTGGCGCTAAACCACAAGATTTTGAACGTTCTGAACAAATCGTGTTAACTGGCGAAATGTTAGGTGAAGAGTTTCATGCAAGTAAGATTTTGATGAAATGCCCATCTAAATACACCGAAGACAAAATAGAGGTTAAAGAAGTTACAGCTCAAGGTAAAATATAATTTTTAATGGATATCCAATTTACGGGTGAAAGCCTGTTACCGGGGAAACTCGGTCAATTTTTCATTGTACTATCTATCGGTGCATCGGTATTAGCATTAATCAGTTATTTCTTCGCAACTACAGCTAAAGACAAATTAGATTTATCATGGCAAAAAATCGGTCGGTTAGCTTACCGACTTAACCTTGTTGCTATCGTAGGCGTTGGCGTTTGCTTATTCTATATTATTTTCAATCATCTTTTCGAATACCATTATGCATGGGCACACTCGTCTAAAACGTTGCCTGTCTATTACATTATCTCCTGTTTTTGGGAAGGTCAAGAAGGTAGTTTTTGGCTTTGGGGGTTTTGGCAAGGCTTATTAGGCTGTATTGTAATGGTAAAGGCAAAGAGTTGGGAAAACAGCGTGATGACAATCATTGCGCTTTCGCAAGTCTTTTTGACTACAATGATTTTAGGTGTCGAAATTTTTGGAGCTAAAATAGGTTCATCGCCGTTTGTATTGCTAAGGGATGCAATGGAAGCGCCAATTTTTGCCAGAGCCGATTATTTATCAATGATCCAAGATGGAAACGGGCTAAACCCATTATTGCAAAACTATTGGATGGTTATCCATCCGCCAACGTTGTTCTTGGGGTTTGCGTCAATGATTGTTCCGTTTGCTTATGCTGTAGCCGGATTGTGGCAGAAACGATATGCAGATTGGGTTAAACCGGCAATGCCCTGGGCGCTTTTTGCGGTAATGATTTTAGGAACCGGAATTATTATGGGTTCTTTTTGGGCGTATGAGGCTTTAAACTTCGGAGGTTTTTGGGCTTGGGATCCGGTAGAAAACGCATCAATTATTCCATGGTTAACCTTAATTGCAGGGGTACACGTAATGATTGCTTTTAAAAACACGGGTCATTCGTATTTTACTGCTGCCTTTTTAGTCATCATCAGTTTTGTACTGGTTTTATATGCTTCGTTCTTAACCCGAAGCGGAATTTTAGGAGAAACATCTGTACATGCTTTTACCTCTATGGGTATGGATACGCAGTTGCTTGTTTATTTGAGCGTCTTCTTTTTCCTTCCGTTGGGGCTGTTTATCTTCAATTGGAAGAAATTGCCAATCACTAAGAAAGATGAGGACACTTATTCACGTGAATTTTGGTTGTTCATAGGTGCTGTAGTGTTATTTGTTTCTTGTATACAAATTATCGCTACCACTTCAATTCCTGTTTTTAATGCAATTTTCGGAACTGATATTGCACCACCTACAGATGCTATTCAGCATTATAATAAATGGCAGATTGCTTTTGCATTTGTGATTGCAACAATCTCAGGTTTCTCACAGTTTCTAAAATACAAACAAACAAACGTTCGTAAGTTCTTTATAAGTCTTTCTGTTTCATTTGTAGTTGCCATAATATTAACAGCCATATTTGTTTACGTGGTAGATATCTACGGAAACGTGATGTACATTTTAATGACTTGGGCTGCTATTTTCTCTATACTATGTAATGGAAATGTGCTAAGTGAAGCTTTTAAAGGTAAGTGGAAACTCTCGGGCTCTGCAGTTGCGCATATTGGCTTTGCAATGCTCTTGGTTGGTGCTTTAATTGCAGCTGCCAATAGCAAGGTGGTTTCTTTAAACACTACAGGTATTGGTTTTGGTGACGAGTTTGCTAAAAATAATAATCCAAGAGAAAATATCATCCTTTATAAAAATGAAGCTACCAAAATGGATAGGTATTCCGTTACTTACATGGGCGATTCCACATCAGGTGTAAACACTTATTACAAAGTGAACTATAAGGTTATTGATGCTGACGGGAAGATTTCGGAAAATTTCAACCTTTACCCAAATGCACAACAAAATGCCAAGATGAAGCAAATTATAGCTTCGCCTGATACTAAGCATTACATTTTCCATGACATTTACACTCATGTAAGCAGTGTGCCATTGAAAGAGGAAGATCATCACGAAGATCACGAAGGGCATTCTGACGATGAAAATTATCAAAAGCCAGTTGTTCACGAAGTTGTAGTGGGTGATACGGTGCGCTTCAGAAATGGATTTTTGTTAGTAAAGAGTATTAACAAAGATGCTAAGATCAATGATATTCCATTGACAGATAAGGATGTTGCCATTGGCTTAAATTTAGAAGTTCATGCAAATGAAACAGTTTACAACGCAGAACCTATTTTCTTAATCAAAGGAAACGCAAAAGTTGATTTTGGTAAAAAAGTAGATGAAGCTGGCTTAAAACTGAGGTTTACCAATGTGCTTCCAGAAAAAAACAAAATGGAGCTAACGGTTTACGAAAAGCCGAAAGAAGAAAAGAAAGACTGGATAGTGCTTAAAGCGATAGAATTTCCTTACATCAACTTGTTTTGGGGCGGTACCATTGTTATGGTGATTGGTTTTATTCTATCAATTTTTAGAAGAGCAAAAGAAGTTAAAGGTGCATGAAGATAGCAATGCTAGGCACCGGAAATGTTGCCACGCATTTGAGCAAAGCTTTAGTTAAAAGTGGATGCTCTGTTGTTCAGGTTTGGAGTAGAAATAATCAAAACGCAATAGCCTTAGCTTTAGAAATTGGGGCTACGGCTATTGTTGATTTTAAAGATATTAGTGACGATGTGGAGTTGGTTATCATTGCCATAAAAGATGACGCTATTGCTGTCGTTGCTAGTCAAATTCCCAAAAGATTGGGTCAAATAGTAGTACATACATCTGGTTCAACCGATATTTCTGTGTTGAATATGCACTCCAAATCAGCAGTTTTATATCCTTTGCAAACTTTCTCAAAAAATGTTGACCTAGATTTTAGTAAAGTCCCTTTATGTATTGAAGGAAGCGATAACCAAACTCAGAACTTAGTTTTAAATCTTGCCAGAACGGTAAGTGATAAAGTACAAGTTATAGATTCAGCTGCTCGCGTTGTTCTTCATATTGCTGCTGTTTTTGCGTGTAATTTTACAAACTATCTTTACACCGTTTCTCAAGATCTATTAGAGAAATCATCATTAAGCTTTGATTTAATTAAACCGTTGATTTTTGAAACGATAAATAAAATCACAAATAATGTTCCCGAGAATGTGCAAACAGGTCCTGCAAAAAGAAATGATGAAGATATAATGACTAAGCATTTAGAGATATTGCAAGCTAATCCCGAATGGTATGAATTATATCGTTTAATCAGTCAAAACATCGTAAAAAAGCACCTCGCACCTAAAAGCCCAGTCAAATAAATTCTTACTTTTACGGCAGTATGAATATTTTTAAACTAAAGATAAATTTCGAAGAAAAAGGACATGAAAGTTTAGAGTTGCCTATTGCTGTAGGTGAATCTGTATTAGATGTTTGTTTAGATAACGGAATAGAATTACAACATAATTGTGGTGGCGTTTGCGGATGCAGTACTTGCCACGTATATTTAAATAAAGGCGAAGACAGCGTTCAAGAAATTTCTGATAAAGAAGAGGACTTTATTGATAGGGCGATTAATCCAAAAATAAGCTCTAGACTTGGTTGTCAATGCGTATTAATTGATGGCGATATCGAAGTTACCATCCCAGATCAATCACAATTTCTAGGACATTAAAAATACAATATGGATCAAGATAAATTTGCACTTCCAATACATTGGAATGACCATGAAGATATCTGCATGGGATTATATGAAAAATTTGGAGACGACTTTGGTGAGCCGAAAATTTACCGGGTTAGATTTACGGATTTAATGGATTGGGTATTAAATTTGCCTAATTTTAAAGGAACAAAAGAAGAATGTAACGAAGGACATTTAGAGCAGATACAATCTGGTTGGGTGTACGAGTGGCGAGATAATCAGTAATTGGTAGGAGGGTTTTATTTTTTAGAACCCTTTTTTATTTCGTTACTTATGGCGCTTTAACACACTGTCCATTTTATCTTTTTTTATTAGTTTGATAAGTTTTTAAGAATAAAAAAACGAAGTCAATCCATCGTTAGTGCAATACACATTTTAATTATAAAATACAGGTTTGAACAGCAAGTACGATAAATCCATTAATAGTTATGATATTGTTATAATTGGCGCAGGTCCAATTGGTTTGGCTTGTGCAATTAAAGCTAAAGAATCGGGTTTAACGTATTTGGTTATTGATAAAGGATGTTTAGTAAATTCGCTTTACAATTATCCGCAAAACATGACTTTTTTTCAACTTCAGAAAAATTAGAAATTGGCGGTGTACCTTTTGTGTCAAACAACCCTAAACCAACAAGAGCAGAAGCTTTGGAATATTACCGAAGGGTAACCAATAAGTTTGAGCTTAAAGTAAATCTTTTTGAAGCAGTTGATGAAGTACATAAAAACGAAGAAAGCTGTTTGTTTGAAGTAAAAACAGCGAAAGCTAAATACCACAGCAGGAATATTATTATTGCAACCGGTTTTTATGATATACCTGCTTTATTAAATATCCCAGGAGAAGACCTTCCAAAAGTTAACCATTATTATAAAGACCCACATTTCTTTGCTATGCAAAATGTGGTGGTAGTTGGTGCAAGCAATTCTTCTGTTGATGCTGCTTTAGAATGTTATCGCAAAGGCGCTAACGTTACCATGGTTGTTAGAGCAAATGAAATAGGAGAGCGGGTTAAATATTGGGTTCGTCCAGATATTATCAATCGAATTGAGGAAGGAAGTATTAAAGCGTATTTTAATGCGCAGCTTAAAGCTATTACGGAGGAATCAGTAACCATCCAAACAGAAAAAGAAGAAGTTGCTATTCCAAACGATTTTGTATTAGCATTAACAGGCTATCAACCAAATTTTAGTTTCTTACAAAAAATGGGTGTTTTGTTAAGTGATAATTTTCAACGATATCCTCAACATAATCCAGAAACCATGGAAACCAATCAAAAAGGAATGTATTTGGCAGGTGTAGTTTGCGGCGGAATGGATACACATCTTTGGTTTATAGAAAACTCTAGAGTTCATGCAGATTTGATAATCGAAGATATCTTAGCAAAAAGATAAGCTCTAACATTCGTTCTCTAAAATCAAGCGTATCTGTGTTTTTAGCAACTGTAAATCTTTCGATGCGTAAAAGATACGTTCCATTTTAACACCATGATATTCATGAATAATAAAATTTCTGAAAGATCGTGGAATATGCCATGGGTAGGGGTATTGTTCTAAAGCAGTGTGATCTATATATTTTACTGCCTCGCCAATTATTAAAAACTGGTACTGCACTGCGCTTTGCAATTTTACATCTTTTAAAAATATACCTTCAGAAATCTCATCTACAAAGTTTTCTATTAGACCAATTGCGTTGAATATATGGATAACTCGCTCCGTCAAAGCTATCTTATCCATATATTTTTATCATATCGTTTTCGGCAGTGGCTAAAGAAAAATCCTTTAAATAGCCTTTTTCAACAATATCAACTTTTCTTTTGATAGATTGCGCCAGTAAATGTTCTAAATCTAATAAATCAAACATCGAGTATTTTTTATCGGTTTTAAGCTCAACCATCAAATCAACATCACTGTTATATTTACCTTCGCCTCTGGCTACAGAACCAAACAACCATGCCGCATTCACCCGACCGTCAATGCTCAACGTTTTTTAATAACTTCGATAATACTAGCCACTGAGTTTTTTGTAGTGTGATAAATCACTTTCTCTTCTGCAACCTGCAAGGCCTTTAATGCAACATCTTCGCCTGCCAACTCAACTATTAGTTTGTCTGATAACCAAGCAATCAAAAGTTCATCTTTATCAGCCTCAAAATACTCAGCTATTTTTAAAACAAAATCTCGATTTGGCCTGCGAAGACCTCTTTCAATCTTGCTTAAAATAGCTTGATCAATATCTAAGTAAGCAGAAACTATCCTTAAAGGTAGATTTTTAGCTTCTCTTTGCTCTTTGATGATATTTCCGAAGGTTCTCATTTTGATTAAATCTGTTTTGACAAAAATAGTCAAAAATCATTATTTAATCAAATGCGCAATTTCTCCAAGAGGTTGGTCTATATCAATTTTAATCCCAGTCATTCCGGCGGCTTCCGCAGCTTCAACATCAGTGTGTTTATCTCCAATAAAATAACAGAGCGCAGGATCTAAATCAAAATCTTTAATTCCCTGTAGCAACATTCCAGGCTTAGGTTTTCTACAATCGCAGTCGCCAGTAAAGTTAGGATGGTGCGGGCAGTAATAAAAATGTGAAATAGTGATGCCATGCTTTAAATAATCTTGAGCAACATGATCATGCATCTTTTTTAAAGTCTCCTCGGTATACCAACCCTTTGCCAATCCACCTTGGTTAGTTGCTACTAATATTAAATAACCTCTGTCTTGTAGCTCTTTTAAAGTGCCGTAATTATGTGGTAAAATTTCGAAGTCCTCGAATGTACAAACGTAATCTCCAAGTTCTTTATTGATAACTCCGTCTCTGTCTAAAAATATTGCTTTTTTACTATCCATAGTTAATTTTTATAAAGTTGGTTTAGGCAAAATAAAGATTATAGAATTGAAACTAAAACATCCCATAAATTGCCTTTTTAATGATTTAATATCTAAAAAAAAGTATAAGATTTTTGAAAATTTGACGTTTTAATGTGCTTTTTAAATCAAAAAATGCCAAAATATCGATTCCCAAAAGGTTAATAAAATACATTTTTCTTGCAAATATGTCAAATAAATAAATAAATATTTACGGTGTTCTCAATAATTTATAGTGCTAAGTATCGATTTGTTGAATATTTCATAAAAAAAACGGCGCTTATTTAGATACTAGGATTATTTCATAATTTGACAGTCCAATCCCAAATTTAATACACACTTCAATGAATCAACTCGATCAAACTCAAAAAGGACTATATGATGCAAAGTTTGAACATGATGCATGCGGTACTGGATTTATTACAAACATCAATGGAAAAAAATCTCATCAGATAATTGTTGATGCACTTACCATGTTAGAAAACATGGAACACAGAGGCGCTTGTGGCTGCGACCCAGATAGTGGAGATGGTGCAGGTATTATGATACAAATTCCTCATGAATTCTTGCTAGAAGAGTGCATGGCTGATGCAATAGCATTGAGAGAGCCTGGTGATTATGGCGTAGGCATGATGTTTTTACCTAAAAAAGGCCACGATAGAAAAGCCTTAAGAAAACTTGTTGAAGCCTGTGCCGAGCAAATGGGTCTACCTGTTTTAGGCTACCGAAAAGTACCCGTCAATTCTGAAGTAGTTGGTGAAACTGCCAAGTCCGTAGAGCCATTAGTAAGACAAATTTTTATAGGTAAGCCGGATCATATTACAGATAATGATGATTTTGAGCGTAAACTGTATGTTTTAAGACGACTGATTAGTAAAACGTTAACAGATAAAGTTGGCGCTGCAGAAGGAGAGTTTTACTTCACTTCGCTTTCTTCAAGAGTTATTGTTTATAAGGGACAGTTAACTACTTATCAGGTACGTCAGTATTATCAAGATTTGCAAAACGAGAAAGTTGTGTCTGCTTTTGGTATGATTCACTCTCGCTTTTCAACAAATACTTTTCCATCTTGGAAATTAGCACAACCTTTCCGGTACATGTCTCACAACGGTGAGATTAATACTTTAACAGGTAATTTAAACTGGTTTTATGCTGGCGTTAGATCTTATATTTCACCATACTTCACTCCAGAGGAAATGGAAATATTACTGCCTGTTATTGATAATAACCAATCGGATTCGGCTTGTTTAGATAATATTGTTGAAGTTTTAATGCATTCTGGCCGTTCATTACCTCATGTGATGATGATGTTGGTGCCAGAAGCTTGGGACGGAAACGAAGCAATGGATCCGTTGAAGAAAGCCTTTTACGAATTTCATGCAACCATTATGGAGCCATGGGACGGACCAGCAGCTTTAACGTTTACAGATGGGAAGCTAATCGGCTCTATTTTAGATAGAAACGGTTTACGTCCATTAAGATATGTGATAACAAATGACGATCGGGTTATTGTTGCATCTGAAGCTGGTGTATTAAAAATCGACGAAGAAACGGTTATCCGTAAAGGACGTTTGCAACCTGGTAAAATGTTTCTGATAGATATTGAGCAAGGAAAAATTATCACAGATGAGGAAATTAAACACCAAATAGCCAGTCGCCAACCTTACGGTGATTGGATTGATAATTATAAAATTAGATTAGAGGAATTACCAGAACCTCGAGTTTCCTTCACAAGATTGTCTACGGAATCGGTTTACCGGTACCAAAAAGTCTTCGGTTACTCTCGTGAAGATATAGATACCATTATTAAACCAATGGCTTTAGACGGTAAGGAACCAATTGGTTCCATGGGCACTGACGTTCCTTTGGCTGTTTTATCAGATCGTCCACAACACCTTTCAAGTTATTTTAAGCAGTTTTTTGCTCAGGTAACTAATCCACCAATTGATCCAATTCGTGAACGTTTGGTAATGAGTCTAGCAACTTTTATCGGTAACAACGGAAATATCCTTGATGAGGATAAAATGCATTGCCATTGCGTGACTTTAAAGCAACCAATTTTAAACGATAGCGAATTAGAAAAACTGAGGAGTATAGATACAGGTTTATTTAATGCCAAAACTTTACAAACTTACTTTAAAGCAGATGGCTTAGAAGGTTCTTTGCAAAGAGGATTGGATAGACTTTGTAGATATGCAGAAGATGCTGTTAATGATGGCTTTGAGGTTTTAATTTTATCAGATAGAGCGATTGATTCGGAGCATGCGCCAATACCTTCATTACTAGCAGTTTCTGCAGTTCACCACTTTTTAATTAAAAAAGGTTTAAGAGGAGCTGTTGGTTTGGTAATGGAAGCTGGGGATGTTTGGGAAGTTCATCATTTCGCGTGTTTATTAGCTTTTGGTGCTACCGCGATTAATCCTTATTTGGCTTTAGCATCAATTCATGCGATAAAGACTGACGAAAGATATGACACACCTTTAGACGAAACGATTCTTGTAAAGAATTATGTAAAGTCTGTGTGTAATGGCCTGTTAAAAATCTTCTCTAAAATGGGGATTTCCACACTGCAATCTTACCATGGATCTCAGATTTTTGAAATTTTAGGGATCAGTAAAGAAGTTGTAGACCAGCATTTCACTGGAGCTGTTAGTAGAATAGGCGGTTTAGGTTTAGATGAGATTGCTCGCGAAGCATTATCTAAACATGTGTCTGGTTTTAAAGATGATGCAGAGCAATTGCTTCCAGAAGGTGGTATTTACCAGTGGAAACGTAGGGGTGAGGCGCATTTGTTTAACCCAACAACAGTTCACTTATTACAGCATTCCACAAAAACTGGCGATTACGATACCTATAAAAAATACGCCCATGCAGTAAATAATCAAAAAGAAAAGATGTACACTTTGCGTGGTCTTTTAGATTTTGCTAAGCATCGCGATTCAATTTCTGTAGATGAAGTGGAGCCTGCAGAAAACATTATGAAGCGTTTTGCGACTGGTGCAATGTCTTTTGGGTCTATCTCTCACGAAGCACATAGCACATTAGCTATCGCGATGAATAGGATTGGCGGTAAAAGTAACACAGGAGAAGGTGGCGAAGATGAAATGCGTTTCAAACCATTAGAAAATGGTGATTCTATGCGTTCTGCAATTAAACAAGTTGCCTCTGGTAGATTTGGTGTAACTATAAATTACCTAACCAATGCAGATGAGTTACAGATTAAGATGGCTCAAGGTGCTAAACCTGGAGAAGGCGGTCAGTTGCCTGGCTATAAGGTTGATGATTGGATAGCAAGAACTCGTCACTCAACACCTGGAGTAGGTTTAATTTCTCCGCCGCCACACCATGATATTTATTCTATTGAAGATTTAGCACAGCTTATTTTTGATTTAAAAAATGCAAATAGGGCTGCCCGAATTAACGTAAAGTTAGTTTCTAAAGCAGGGGTAGGTACGATTGCCGCGGGTGTTGCAAAAGCACATGCCGATGTAATTTTAATCGCCGGTTACGATGGTGGAACTGGAGCTTCACCAATTAGTTCTATTAAACATGCTGGTTTGCCTTGGGAACTTGGTTTAGCAGAAGCGCATCAAACGCTAGTTAAAAATAAACTAAGAAGTAGGGTTGTTCTGCAAGCCGACGGACAGTTAAAAACAGGTAGAGATTTAGCAATTGCTGCTTTACTAGGAGCCGAAGAATGGGGTGTTGCAACTGCAGCTTTAGTTGTTGGTGGCTGTATCATGATGCGTAAGTGTCATTTAAATACTTGCCCGGTTGGTGTTGCTACTCAAGATCCAGAGTTGCGTAAATTATTTACCGGAAAGTCAGAGCATGTGGTTAACCTGTTTAAGTTTATGGCTCAGGAGATGAGAGAGATTATGGCCGAACTCGGTTTTAAAACCATCAATGAAATGGTAGGTAGAGTTCAGTTTTTAAAAGTACGTCCGGATATTACCCATTGGAAAGCCAAAAAACTAGATTTTTCTGCATTGCTACATCCAATGGTTTACCCAAAAGGTTTAACCATGTACAACAGCGAAAGTCAAGATCATGGTATGGATGAAATCATTGACTGGAAACTGTTAGAAAACGCGAAAGTAGCTTTAGAAAGTAGAACACCTGTATTTGGAGAGTTTACTTTAAAGAATACCGATAGAACGGTTGGAACTTTACTTTCTAATGAAATAGCAAAGATTTACGGTTCTGCTGGTTTGCCAGATAATTCTATTAATTATAAATTCACAGGTTCTGCCGGTCAAAGTTTTGGAGCCTTCGCTGCCAAAGGTATTTCGTTTGAGTTAGAAGGAGAGGCAAATGATTATGTAGGTAAAGGTTTGTCCGGAGCACAATTAGCAGTATATCCTTCAAAGGATGCAACATTTGCAGCGGAAGACAATATGATTGTTGGTAACGTGGTACTTTATGGTGCAACTTCTGGAGAACTATTTATCCGCGGACAAGCGGGAGAACGTTTTGCAGTAAGAAATTCTGGTGCTACGGCTGTTGTAGAAGGCGTGGGAGATCACGGTTGTGAATACATGACTGGTGGTGTAGCTTTAATAATTGGCAAAGCAGGTAGAAACTTTGCTGCAGGAATGAGTGGTGGACTTGCTTTGATTTACGATATAGATGGGCAATTTGCCGATAACTGCAATATGGAGATGGTAGATTTAGATCCATTAAATACAAAGGACGAAGAGTTAATCATCAGGCTGTTACGTAAACATAACCAATTAACTGGCAGCGTTGTCGCTAAGAATTTAATTGAAAATTGGAAGCATGAATCTTCCAAATTTATTAAGGTATTTCCGAAAGACTTTAAACGAGCTTTAGCGGAAAAGAAGCAATTAGAATCAATTTATTAAAATGGGAAAAATAACGGGATTTATGGAGTTCGGGAGAGAACTACCGGAAAAAGTACCTGCAAAAGATAGGGTTAAAAATTACAAAGAGTTTGTTGGGATGTATCCAGAAGAAAAGCTGAATCAACAAGCTGCAAGATGTATGAATTGCGGTATTCCATTTTGTCACAATGGTTGCCCATTGGGTAACGTTATTCCTGAATTTAACGATGCTGTTTACAAAAATAACTGGGAGGAAGCTTATAAAATTTTAACATCTACCAATAACTTTCCGGAGTTTACTGGAAGAATTTGCCCAGCACCTTGTGAGTCAGCGTGTGTTTTAGGAATTAACAAACCAGCAGTTGTTATTGAGGAAATTGAGAAGCATATTATTGAAATTGCTTACGAAAAAGGTTTCGTAAAAGCTTACAAGCCAATTTTGAAGACTGGCAAAACGGTAGCTATTGTTGGGTCTGGACCTGCAGGGATGGCTGCTGCAGCGCAATTGAACAAAGCAGGACATGAAGTTACCGTTTATGAACGAGATGACCACGCTGGCGGACTTTTGAGATATGGTATTCCGGATTTTAAGCTTGAGAAAGTTATTGTTCAGCGCAGAATCAACGTGATGTTAGAAAGCGGTATCAACTTTAAGTTTAATACTGAAGTTGGTAAAGATATTTCCGCAAATGAGTTAGTTGCAAATTATGATGCGGTTGTTTTAGCTGGCGGCTCTACCATGCCTCATGATTTGCCAATACCAGGGAGACAGTTTAAAGGTGTTTATTACGCCATGCAGTTTTTGAAGCAATCTAATAAGAGAGTTGCCAGTATCGCATTTGAAGAGGAAGAAATTTCTGCAAAAGATAAGAATGTAGTAGTTATTGGTGGTGGTGATACCGGATCTGATTGTGTGGGTACTTCAAACAGACAGGGAGCAAAATCTGTTACGCAGTTTGAATTGATGTTTCAACTGCCAAAAGAAAGAACTATTAATATGCCGTGGCCACAATATCCAATGCTACTGAAAACAACCAGCTCTCACGAAGAAGGGTGCGAACGTTTTTGGGCAATTAATACGCAAGAGTTTATTGGCGATGCTGATGGCAATTTGACCGGATTGAAAATTAGTGAGGTGGAGTGGGAGAAAGACTTTTTAGGAAGACCTACCAAATTTACTGGAGTTGTAGGTACAGAGAAAGTTATCCCATGTGAAAGAGTTTTCTTAGCAATGGGATTCTTAAATCCGCAATATGAAGGCATGCTTGAGCAATTAGGCGTAAACTTAGATGGCCGTAAAAATGTAGACGCAATTGAAGGTAAGTTTAAGACCAACGTTGATAAAGTGTTTGCAGCAGGTGATATGCGTAGAGGACAGTCCTTGGTAGTGTGGGCAATATCTGAAGGTAGGGAAGCAGCTCGTAAGGTAGATGAATACTTAATGGCGCATTCTTCTTTAGAAAGTAAGGATGCTATTAATCTATTCGAAGACGCTGTATAATACAGCGCAATAAATATAAAAGCCGTTAGATTTTTGTCTAACGGCTTTTTTTGTTTATAGTGATTTGAGTTCAGAATAAACTCTGCTCTTATACCAAATATTTTTATTGGATAGCTAATGTTGTTGGTTCTTAACCACATAGGCACATAGCTTTTTAAGCAAGAATTGAGAAACACAAAGGGTAAGTTCCGCAAAGCGGAACGCTATGTAAAACTAAATACTCCTATCTCCATCAGTAAAACCTATGTATCTATGTAGTTTAAATGGTAGATTATTATATAAACATAAATGGGAGATAACTCAAATATTATTTATCCTAATGTTTTACCTCAATTAATTCTTCTTTAACATGCTTGTATTTAAATATAATTGGGAATATGATTGCTAGCAATAGAGCGTAACCTGCAAACGAGAACCAGATATGTTCCCAGTTTCTAACCCCGTTAACCGTGAAATGATCAACTACCCAGCCGCTTAAAATACCACCAAAAAATGCACCTAAACCGTTGGTCATAATCATAAATAAACCTTGTGCGCTCGCTCTAATCGCAGGATCAGATTCTCGTTCCACAAATAGCGAACCTGATATATTAAAGAAATCAAAAGCCATTCCGTATATAATCATAGAAAGTACCAGCAGATACAAACCGTCTCCAGGATTTCCCAAACCGAATAAGCCGAAACGTAAAACCCAAGCGAAAATACTAAAGAGCATCACTTTTTTAATTCCGAATTTTTGCAGAAAGAAAGGAATGGTTAGGATAAATAAAGTTTCAGAAATTTGTGATATAGAGAGTAGTAAATTTGGATGTTGTACACCGAATGAATCAGGGTAAACGTTTTTAAAATCATCTAAAAAAGCACCTCCAAACAGGTTAGTAATTTGCAATGCCGCACCTAAAAACATGGAAAAAGTGAAAAATATTGCCATTTTTTTACTCCGAAACAATATAAAAGCGTCTAGGCCAACGCTGTTAGCAAAGCTCCTCGTATTTTGAATTTTGGAAGGCGGACGTTTAGGCATTGTGAAAGAATAGAGTCCTAAAAGTAATCCTGCTAATCCAGCAACATATAATTGATTAGCATTTTTTGTCCAGCCCAAGAAATCAACAATCCACATGGCAGCGATAAAACCAACAGTTCCCCAAACCCGAATAGGAGGGAAAGATTTGATAATATTTAATCCATTTTTTTCTAAAGCGTTATAGGACACTGTGTTTGCTAAAGCAATGGTAGGCATGTACAACATCGAATTAAACAGCATAATAATGTAGAGCGTTGGGTGATCCGTTACATTCGAGGCAACTAATAATAGCAATGCACCAAATATATGACAGAAGCCCAATACTTTTTCTGCGTTATAAAACCGATCAGATATAATGCCCATAATAGCCGGCATAAATAAAGAAGCAATACCCATGGTAGAAAAAACACTGCCAACCTCAACGCCAGTGAATTTCAAAGTCACAATCATGTAACCACCTAACGATATCAACCAAGCACCCCATACAAAGAACTGGAGAAAGTTCATGACAATTAGACGTACCTTAATACTCATAAATGGATGCTTAAATTAGAATAAGAAGTCTAAATATATGTATTCTCTACAATATTAAAAGCAAAATTAACTTAGGTGGTTATTAAGAAGAGGCTTTAACAACTAGTTGGCTTGTCGTTTTGTAATTTCGTCACGAATTTTAGCAGCTTTCTCATACTCTTCATGCCCGAGCGCTTCGGTAAGTTGCTTTTGTAACTCTTCGTCAGAGTGTGTACTAAACGTACTGCCAGCTTTTTTTGGTTTTTCGCTTTGTGTAGGTTCAATATTATCTAAAAACGCAAAATCGTTTCCTTCAATCACAATTCCTGCGGAAGCTAAAATAAATTCATACGTATAAATGGGACAGCCAAAACGTACGGCAAGGGCAATAGCATCAGATGAACGGGCGTCAATCTCGATGGTCTTTTTACCGTCGTTACAAATCAGTTTGCTAAAAAACACACCTTCTACTAAGTTATAAATGATAACTTCTTGTACATTAATATGGTAAGCATCTGCAAAAGATTTAAATAAATCATGAGTTAACGGCCTGCTTGGAGTCATTTTTTCAATCTCTATGGCGATAGCTTGTGCTTCAAAACCACCGATGATAATTGGTAATCTTCTTCGTCCACTCACTTCACCCAAAACTAGCGCATAAGCTCCTGATTGTGTTTGGCTGTATGATAAGCCGATGATATCTAACTTTAATTTCTTCATTATAAATAAAAACCTACGATGTAAGCTTGGGGCGTGTCCCAAACAGGGTCGGGCATTCCACTTTATCTTTTTTGTGCCTTCTTCGGCAGATAATGATGGCAATCGCTCAAAGTCACAAAAAAGGATGTCGTTTCAATCCCTCACGCAAACCTTCTTAAAAACAAAATACATTTTGACAAATTTAAAGCCAAAATGTATTTTGCTTTTTTAAATATCCTGCTAATTTAAGAATTTGCTTTTAAAGATTTTACCGCTTCAATCAATTTAGGTACAACTTCAAACGCATCACCAACAATTCCGTAATCGGCAACTTTAAAGAAAGGTGCCTCTGGATCTTTGTTAATTACTACAATTACTTTAGAGGAAGAAACACCTGCTAAATGCTGAATAGCACCTGAAATACCAATAGCTATGTATAAGTTAGGGGAAATAGCAATTCCGGTTTGTCCAACATGTTCGCTGTGTGGGCGCCAGTCTGCATCTGATACTGGTTTTGAGCAAGCTGTTGCAGCGCCTAATAAATTTGCCAGTTCTTCAATCATTCCCCAATTTTCCGGACCTTTCAAACCACGTCCAGCACTTACTACGAGTTCTGCATCAGGTAAAGAAACTTTGTCCGTTGCTCTAACAATCTCTTTGATAATGGTTTTAAAATCAGATTCTTTGTTTTCTGAGGTAAAGTCTTCAATTGTTGCGCTTCCACCGTCTTCTACAACTTTATAGCTGTTTGGCGTTAGAGAAATCACTTTATTTTCTGCTGAAACTTCTACGGTTGCAAAAGCTTTACTTGAGAAAGCGCTACGTTTAACCGTAAAGTTTCCACCATCGGTATTTGGTAATTCAATAGCACCACTAATTACTGCAGCTTCCAATTTTACTCCAATTCTTGGAGCCAAACCTTTACCCGAAAAGGAGTTGGAAAGTACCACCACATTTGCACCTTCTTTCTTTGCAGCTTCGGCAATTACCGATGCATAAGCCTGATTTACAAATGATTTTAATTTATCGTTATTAACATTTAAAACTTTGCTTGCGCCATATTTACCTAAGTTATCTAATTCAGCTGTTGCAACATTACCAATGGAAATTGCGATTAAGCTGGTGTTTAGTTGGCTTGCGATTGCTTTTGCATAAGAAACCGCCTCGAATATTGATTTTTTGAATTTGCCATCGGCATTTTCTACATATATTAAAACAGACATATTTTATATTTTTATAGATAAGCCGTGACTTATCTGGTTTTAATTTTTTGACTACAATTCTCTTTTTCCAGATGATTTGCGTTAAGGATAGGAGCGACATCCTTTTTTGTTATCCTGAGCGGAGTCGAAGGAAAATACAAAAAAGATATAGCGGATAGCCTGTTAAAACGCCTACCGAAATTTAAATCACCTTCGCCTCGCTGTGTAAAAGTTCAATCAATTGCTCTGCGTTGCCAGTATCCACCAACTTAACGGTTCCTCTTGGCGCAGGAGTTTCAAATTTTATAATTTTTGAGAGCGATTTCACTTCTATAGGCTCAACCACATTTAATGGCTTTGTTCTGGCACTCATAATCCCTCTCATATTAGGGATTTTCCACTCTGCAACGCCTTCTGCTGTGCCTGCTACAAAGGGGAAAGGAATGCTCATGATTTCCTTGCCACCTTCAATTTCTCTTTCTACGGTTGCGGAAGTTCCGTCCACATCTATTTTTTTGATAATCGATATCGAAGGAATGTCTAATAATTCGCCCAACATAGCTGGAACTTTTGCACCGTTATAGTCAATGGATTCGCGACCAGTTAAAATTAAATCGTAAGATTGCTCTTTTGCATAATTAGCAATCTGCTTTGCTACAAAATAAGCGCTTGTAGGTTTTGCGTTAATCCTGACGGCGTCTGTTGCGCCAATTGCTAATGCTTTACGAATGGTGGGTTCTGTACCAACTTCGCCTACATTAATTACCGTTACGGTTCCGCTTCCATTCTCTGTAAGTTCAATGGCTCTTGATAGAGCTATTTCATCATAAGGGTTTAATACAAACTGAACTCCAGCTTCGTTAAAAGTGGAATTATCATTGGTAAAGGTTATTTTCGTGGTCGTATCTGGTACGTTACTAATACAAACTAAAATTTTCATATTATTGCAGTTTTTACAAATTTAATTTTTTAAAACATAAATTAAAATGACGATAAACAGATTAGAACGCTTACTTGAATTTTTTAAAAATGAACCTAACGATCCGTTTTTAAAATATGCGCTTGCTACTGAATATCTTAGGTTAAATAACACCGAAGAAGCTCTCCGGTTTTATTTAAACTTGGTAGATAAACATACAGATTATATTGGAACATATTATCATTTGGGGAAATTATATGAGCATTTAAATCAGCAAAATGACGCTCTAAAGACGTACGAACAGGGTATTGAAATTGGCAAACGAATTAAGAACCAACATGCTTTAAGCGAATTATTAGGTGCTTATAATAGTTTGCAGGACGAGATGGAGGATTAGCTAGTAATTGAAGGATTGAATGAGTTAATAATTAATGATTGAAGGATTGAGTTTTGAATGAATGAATTCTTGTGAAGGGGGTAAATAACTGAAGAAAAGAATGATTGGATTGCCGATTGTATTATTCTATCATTCTTTCCTTCAGTTATTCAAAATTAGCAACTCAGTCTTGATACTCGAATCTTCATACTCCTCAAAAGTTCATTATTTTTGGCTCTTTTCATCTTTGCTCTTTAATCTTGTTAATCTTTCCCCTTTTTTAATACATTTATACTCCTTAATAACACAGCCTCACATTGAAAGGAAAAAGGTTTAGAAAGCTCATTTTTTTAAGAGACGTTTTGGCGTTTATGCTTACCTCTTTTGGTGGTCCACAAGCTCATTTGGCAATTTTGTTGAATGATTTTGTTAAGAAAAGAGCCTATTTAACCGAAGAGGAGCTGATGGAGCTTTACTCTTTAACTCAAATCCTTCCCGGGCCTTCATCTACACAGACTGTGGTTGGTGTGGCTTATAAAGTTGGTGGTATTTCTTTGGCGATTATTACCTTTTTAATTTGGGTAGTTCCAACAGGCGCTGTTATGTGTTTTATTGCTATTAATCTGGATACTTTCTCGTTAAACGCTAGTTTCTCCAAAGTTTTAACCTTTATACAACCGGTAGCGTTAGGGATTGTCGCCTATGCAACCTATTCCTTTGGCCGGATTGCTTTAAAAACAGATATCAATGTAATTTTGGCAGCTTGTGCTGTAGCGGCAAGTCTAATTTTACGTAGTCCTTTTGTTTTTCCTATTTTGATTTTATTGGGTGGAATCATCAGTTCGGCAACTGAAGCACAACATGATGAGGACCAGATTAGGGTAAAGCTTTTCTCCAATATAAATACTAAAAAAGTAGCATACTTTATTGGTGTGTTATTATTTTTCGGACTTTTGGGCGCAGTTATTAGCCGGACGTCACCTTTTAGTTTACCCATTAGACTTTTTGAAAACTTCTACCGTAATGGGATAATTATATTTGGTGGCGGGCAGGTGCTAGTGCCTTTAATGTACACGGAGTTTGTGGATGTTAAGCATTACCTAACCGGACAAGAGTTTTTATCGGGTTATGCTTTGCAACAGATAATCCCTGGTCCAACATTTTCTTTCACTTCTTTTGTTGGCGCAATGTCTTTAGGGAATAGAGGCTATGGTATTGGCGGACAAATTTTAGGTAGCACAATTGGGGTGTTGGGGATAAATGCTCCGGGAGTGATTTTGATTCTTTTTATTGTTCCGTTTTGGGAAGATTTAAAGAAGATAACCCGTATAAAGCGTTCTTTAAATGGCATTAATGCCGTAGCAGTTGGTTTTATGGGTGCAGCATTTATTTTATTGATGAAGCCGATAGGAATTAACTATATGAATATTTCGATTATTCTAGTTACATTTTTGGTGTTGCAGTTCACCAAAATAAAAACGCCTTATATTATTTTGGTCGGTGTTTTAGCTGGGATATTTTTAGCTTAAAACTATCTGTCTCTTCAAATTAGAGATTTAAAATTTCGATTCAGTAAATCTAAAACAAAAAAAGCCATCTCTTTGTCTGAGACGGCTTTCCCTTATTGTTAAACTGTATTATTCAAAATACTCTTTCATTCTATCAAAAAAGCTCTTTTCGTTTTTACCAGGACTTGGTTTAAAGTTTTGTGATTCTTTCAGTTTTTCTAAAACTCCACGTTCTTCGTTACTCACAATTTTTGGAGTCCAAATATTTACCTGAATCAACTGATCACCTTTGTGGTACGAGTTTACTTCTGGAATACCTTTTCCCTTTAAACGTAAAATTTTACCGCCTTGAGTTCCTGGATCTAGTTTGATTCTTGCTTTGCCATCAATAGTTGGTACTTCAATAGTAGCACCTAAAGTAGCATCTACAAAACTTACGTGTAAATCGTAAATAACGTTAATACCTTCTCTTTTTAGTGATTCGTGAGGAGTTTCTTCAATTAAGATGATTAAATCTCCGGGAACGCCACCTCTCGGTGCAGCATTTCCTTTGCCACTCATGCTCAATTGCATTCCTTCACTTACACCTGCAGGGATGTTAATGCTAATGGTTTCTTCTCCACGCGTTATTCCGTCGCCATGGCAAGTATTACACTTAGATGTGATAGTACTTCCTTCGCCGTTGCAAGTAGGGCAGGTGCTCGTAGTTTGCATCTGACCTAAAATAGTATTGGTTACTCTACGTACAGCTCCGCTACCGCCACAAGTTTTACAACTAGAAAAAGAGTTTTTATCTTTTGCTCCTGTACCGTCACAAGTATTACAAAGTATTTGTTTGTTAACTTTTATCTTTTTCTCAACGCCGTTAGCAATTTCCTCTAAAGTTAGTTTTACCTTAATCCTTAAGTTGGTTCCTTTTTGAACCCGTCTGCCACCACCGCGAGACTGGCCACCGCCACCACCAAAGAAACTATCAAAAGGACTTCCGCCACCGCCACCACCACCAAAAATGTCTCCGAATTGGCTAAAAATATCTTCCATGTTCATGGAACCACCGCCACCGTAGCCACCAAAGCCTCCTTGTGCGCCGGCATGACCAAATTGATCGTAACGTTGTTTTTTCTCCTGATTACTTAAAATCTCGTACGCCTCGGCTGCTTCTTTAAATTTATCTTCTGCGCCTTTATCATCAGGGTTTTTATCTGGATGATATTTTATGGCCATTTTACGATAGGCTTTCTTAATTTCATCAGCTGGAGCGCTTTTTGAAACCCCAAGTATATCGTAATAATCTCTTTTGCTCATATTTTTTAATTTTGAATGATTGAAGAAGAGAATGAGAGAATAAGTTTTCTAATGATAGAATGATTGAATTTTGAATGAGTGAATAAATGGTAAAACGTATGAAACTTATCGTGTTCCGCTTTATATACATTCAATCCTTCTATCATTCTTTCCTTCAATCATTATTTATTTTCTCCTTCAATCATTATCATTTACGCTCCAACAATTACTTTTGCGTAACGAATTACTTTATCATTAAGCATGTAGCCCTTTTCTGCTTCGTCAATCACTTTCCCTTTCAAATCTGGCGTAGGCGCTGGAACGTTTGTAATAGCTTCGTGTATATCGGCATCAAATGGTTGGCCTATTGATTCCATTGCTTTTAAACCTCTTTGCGCTAGCAAGGTTGTTAATTTGTTTTGAATCAACTCAACACCTTCTTTAACTGGTTTAACATCTGCAGCGTTTTCCATTGCTTTATTTGCTCTTTCGAAATCATCCAAAACAGTTAACAAAGACACAATTACATCTTTGCCTGCAGTTTGTAAAAGCTCAATACGTTCCTTGGTAGTACGGCGCTTATAGTTATCAAACTCGGCGTACAAACGAACATACTTATCGTTTAACATCGCAACTTCAGATTTTAATTTATCTGTTTCGCTAAATTCTGTTTCCTCTGGTTGGTTAACCCTAGACTCATTAACTTGCTCTATCTCTTCTTGAACTTCTTTTTGCTCACGAGTCTCTTCGTTCTGGTCTGTCATTTTAGTACTTTTTTCAGTCTCTGAAACCTTTTTTCTATTAAACATGGCTATAATATATAACGATTTGAAAATACCAAACATACGGCCATTCAATAAAAACAGTCAACCTGTCAGTTTTCAAAATGAAACACTTACAAATTGACTGCTTTTTACGTTGCTTTGTTCGGATGATTGTTTTTTATACCGTGGCGTCCTCTATAACTCTGCCGTTTTCGCACTTAATAATACGAGACGGAAAAGTACGGATGATGTGGTAATCATGTGTCGCCATTAAAACCGCAGTGCCAGATTGGCTAATTTGGCGGAGTAAAATCATAATTTCTTCAGATGTTTCTGGATCTAAGTTTCCGGTTGGCTCATCAGCTAAAATAAGCTCAGGGTCATTTAGTAAAGCTCTCGCAATTACGACTCTTTGCTGCTCACCTCCAGAAATTTCGTGAGGCATTTTTTTCATTTTGCTACGTAAACCTACTTTCTCTAAAACGTCTTTAATTCTTTCGGCAATCAGGTTTTTATCTTTCCAACCGGTTGATCTTAAAATGAACGCTAAATTTTGCTCAATAGTTCTATCGGTTAATAATTGAAAATCCTGAAAAACGATTCCTAATTTTCTTCTTAAAAAAGGAACGTCATTTTCCTTCAAATTTTTAAGCTGGTAACCAACTACGTCTCCATCGCCGTTTACAATATGTAAATCGCCGTAAATAATTTTCAGTAAGCTGCTTTTTCCAGAACCTGTTTGCCCAATTAAATAAACAAACTCACCGTTATCCACGTGTAAATTAACGTTGGAAAGCACCAAGTGTTTTTGTTGAAAAATATCAATATTGTTTAGTGTAATAACTGAATTACCAACCATTAAATGTCTAATTTTAAAATTTGTCCGAAGGGTAAATCTTTTACCGTTTCCATAATATAAGCGGCCTTATCAGCCAATCCAATTTTTTCCAGCGATTTATCTGGTCTATCAACCCTAAAATAGGCTAAGAGTGTAAAATGATCATCCCTTAACTGCACATAATCTGGGATTTTTGCTATTCCCTTTACTTTTATCACATACATTTTTTTTTCCCTGTTAAACCGATGTAAGCAAAGGTAAAATTTTTAAATGCCTATTTTTAATAATTTTAAAATCAAGTTAAGGCGGTCAAAAATGCTATTGTATCTACGCCATCGGCATAATCCCATAGTTTTGGGCTTTGGCTTTCGCCGAGTTTCGCTTTTGCAGTTTGCAGTTCAACATCGCTATTAGTTACCACAGCTTGTATGTTGTCTTTTTCGGTAGTGATGTAGGTTACCGCTTCTTCCAAAGATCTATATTCTTGATAAAATACAGCAGAAAGGGGAGAGGTAATTCGCTCACTTTCGGTAACTAACAAAAAACCATTATCAAAATGTTTATTCTTGTTAATTAGGAAAATAGATTTGTTATAATCGTAATTGTTTTGGTATTTATGATGGTTCAGAATCTGGTTAAAGGGTTCTATTGCCTCAAAAAAAGGTATAAAGTTGTAATCTTTTGGCACCATGAGTTTAGATACATTTCTGCATCCTAAACCATAATAGTCAAAAATATCGTTGCCTAAAAGATGTAATTCTTCTTTACTTTCTGTACCCGTTAAAAGCGCTATGCTATTTCTGTTTTTACGTATAATGTTTGGAACTTTAGCAAAGTAATAATCAAAATAACGAGAGCTATTGTTACTTCCGGTAGCCATTACAGCGTCAAAATTCGTTAGTTTTTGAACAAATATGATTTGGTTTTCGAAGGTAGGCTCTATTTGTGCTAATTTCTTTAACAAAAAAGGAATTAGGTTATCATCCTGTGAAGACAGTTTTATTAAGGCAATGTTGCCAGTTAAGAGTACTGCTAATACATCATGAAAACCAACTAGCGGCAAATTACCTGCTAAAATTAATCCTACTTTTTTAGGGTTTTCAAAATTGAGGTGATAGGTTGATAGCCAATTGTTTAAATCTTGCTCATTTAACATTTTGCCGTTTGCCAACACCGCTTTACTTACTTCATTTGCCGTAAACCATGCGTTTTTATATTTGGCACTATCAATAAGGTTTTGCAATTCATCATCTCCATTTAATAAATAATCACCCAGCTTACTTATTGCTATTATCCTTTTTTCTTTACTAAAAATCGACATTATTGAAATTCAAATCCTTTAAATGTGTTATATTTGCGAGTAATTAACAACTACAAAAATACGTTTAAAGACGTAAGAAAAAACAAGATATGGCAATTATAATTACAGACGAGTGCATTAACTGCGGAGCTTGTGAGCCAGAGTGCCCAAACAATGCAATTTATGATGCAGGTCAAGCTTGGAAATTCTCTGAAGGAACCAATTTAAAAGGAATTATAGATTTTGGTGACGGAGAAACCTTAAACGCTGATGAAGTACAGTCGGCAATTTCTGACGAAGTTTATTACATTGTACCCGATAAGTGTACAGAATGTAAAGGCTTTCATGACGAGCCACAGTGTGCGGCAGTTTGTCCAGTAGATTGCTGTATAGACGATGAAGATGTAAGAGAGACAGAAGAAGAATTATTGGCTAAAAAAGCTTGGTTGCACCAAGAAGACTAATGTTTTTTATATTTATTTTAGAAGCATTTGTCGTTCCGGCAAATGCTTTTTTTATGGTATTTTTTTAGCTATTTAATTTTTTATCTTTGACCACCATGCTATCATTTACAGAAGAAAATTACCTAAAAGCATTGCTTAAAATCACTATAGATAATAGTGTTGTTGAAGTAGGAACAAACGAACTTGCATCCCAACTTGATGTTAAGCCTGCTACGGTTACAGATATGCTTAAAAAGCTTAAAGAAAAAAAGCTAATTAACTATCAGAAATACGGTAAAATTGGTTTAAACGATGCTGGAAAGAAGATAGCCTTAGAAATTTTACGTAAACACCGTCTTTGGGAAACTTTTTTATATCAGAAGCTAGATTTTAATTGGGACGAAGTACACGAAATTGCGGAACAATTAGAGCATATTAAAAGCGCCAAACTTATTAATAAACTGGATGCGTTCTTAGATTTTCCACAATTTGATCCTCACGGAGATCCAATCCCTACAGAACAAGGAGAGCTGAAGGTAACTTACAAAAAAACTTTAGCTGAGGTGGTTGTCGGCGATACCTGCAAGTTGGCCGCAGTTAAAGATAACTCTGCTGCGTTTTTACAATATGTAGTTAAAGTGGGCCTTGGGATAAGCAGTTTGGTTAAAGTAGTTGGTCGCCAAGAATTTGACGCCATGATGGAGATTGAAGTCGATGGTGGTACGCATCACGTTAGTGAAAAATTTGCAGAAAACATTTTTGTTTTATAATTTTTCAATCCCTCTCCTATAGTCTGCATTTCTAATTAATTAGTTTCTAGTTTTGTGTTTAGCTAAAAATCCATCATGCACAAGCAAATTGTCCATATCGATTTAGATTCATTTTTTGTTTCTGTAGAGTGCCGAAAAGACCCAAGTTTATTAGGGAAGGCTGTCGCTATTGGAAGCACTACTGGCCGTGGGGTAGTGTCGTCATGTAGTTATGAAGCTCGTAAATTTGGTGTGCATTCAGCAATGCCTTGTAGACAAGCCCAGAAGCTTTGTCCGCATATTATCTTTGTTCCCGGTAGTTATAGCGATTACTCAGACGCATCCAAAGAAGTAACACAAATTATAGAAGATGCCGTTCCGTTGTTCGAAAAAAGCTCGATCGATGAGTTTTATATCGATTTGACGGGAATGGATAAGTTTTTTGGGACTTTAAAATATGCCCTTGAATTGCGTGAACGAGTTATTAGGGAAACCCAGCTTCCAATCTCTTTTGGGTTAGCAAAAAACAAAACCGTTTCAAAAATTGCGACTGGCTTTGCAAAACCAAATGGTTTTAAACATGTGGAGTATGGCACCGAAAAAGAGTTTTTAGCACCCTTAAAGATTTCAAAAATACCAATGATTGGCAAAAAAACTACCGAGAAGTTGAATCAGCTAGGCTATCATAGTATTGGTGATTTGCAGAAAGTCTCTAAGAGTTCGCTTGTTGCAAAATTTGGTAAGTTGGGTGTTGTGATTTACCAAAAAGCTAATGCTTTAGAAGAGAGCACAATTACACCCTACGTTGATCGAAAATCAATAAGTACAGAACATACTTTTGGGCAGGATACCAAAGACACGATAGCTTTAGAAACTTTCATCATTTCTATGACAGAAGATTTATGCTATAAAATGCGTAATGAAAATTTTGTAACGGGTTGTATCAGTGTTAAAATTCGATATGATGATTTCACTACTTTTAATCAGCAAATAAAAGTTAGCTTTACGTCTGCAGACCATCTATTAATTAAACAAGTAAAGCAGCTTTTTAGTAAATTGTATGCACAAGGACGATTGGTGCGCTTAATAGGAGTGAGACTTTCTGAGTTGACTAGAGGTCATCATCAAATTCATTTATTTGATGAGAGTGAAAACCAAAGTCAATTGTATAATGCCTTAGATGTGATCAACAATAAGTATGGAAGTAAAACTATTCATCGGGCCACAACAACCGCTATCAAAATAAAATCTCATAACACGTTTGGAAAAGAATAAAATTATAAAATCTTAAAGTATTGCATTATTTGCAAAACCAAGCCAAACTACCAAAAAAAGTAAAAAGCCGAGTGAGATAATCTCAATCGGCTTTTTGATGGTTATATTGAGGTATTCTAAAATCTAACTCCAAACGTTAGAGCAATTTTATTAGTTCTTCTTTCAATTGAAGCATTTGGTTGATTGCCACCACCTAAAGTATAATTACTATAATTTAAATTCTCATTGGTATTAATTAAGGCAGCGTCCAAATAATAATCTCCAACTCGATATCCAATACCGCCAGAGATTGAGTTTACGGTATAATCCTTATCGTCCAGATTCTGGTATGGATTTCCTACCGAGCGGTATCCTGCTCTTATTAGAAAGCTTTTATCCAATTTATATTCACCCCCAACGCTGTAATTAATTGTGTTTTGATAAATGTTTGTGATATCTCTTTTAACATCCATATCTATAGTTTTGTCTGTAGAAGAAAATTTTATTGTTGAATAGTCTACAAAACCAATATCAGCAGAAATAAAGCCTTTGCTACCAATAAAGTAGGAAATACCACCATTTAGTTTCAAAGGTGTTTTTAAGCTATACTCGAAAGGATAAGAATCGTTAGCTTTGATTCCAGTTCTTCTATTATTAAACGCTTCCGAATAACTATCAGTAACAGAAAACCACGTTGGCGATTCAAATGATAAACCTAAACGTAACTCTTCTACTGGCTTAAATATCCCACCAACCTTTAAATTAATTCCAGAACCTTGTGTGTCAAAATACTTCACGTAATCTACCTCATAATCTGGAGTTGCGGTAGCGCCTGGGATACGATATACGCCTATCTCATTAACTCTTTCTGTTGAAGTATAATTAAAATTTGCTAAGCCAAATCCAGCACCCAAAAATAATTTGTTGCTAATATTGAGCCCTAAAGAAAAATCTATGTTTCCATTTGTACCTTTTCTTTTTACATTGTAGTCTTGGTCAGAGTTTGCAGAGGTGATTGCCTCATAAGGGTCTGCAAAAGTTGCGTCATAGAAAGTAAGCTTCGAATTATTTGCTTCTTGATACACTTTCGATAAAAGTCTACTCGGAGCAGCCGGAAAGCCATCTTCATCGATATCCTTATTTGAGACTTCTGCAAACAAATCACCTAATCCATTACCATTTGTTAAACCTTTAAAATTAAACTCGTTGGTAAAGCTTTTTCTTTGCTGGTATCCGATCCCAAAATTTAAACTTAATAAACCTTTTTTAGTGTCACCGGTTTTATAAGTTCTTGTATGAAAAACTACGCCTACGTTACCAAAATCTAAATTGTTGTTTTTTAAATCTGATTTGGTATCAAACGCGTTCAATTTACTGTTATTTAAACGCAATTCTGGTGTTAAACTAAACTCAGATTTACTAAACATACCCAAGCCTGCAGGGTTGCCAAATATCGAACTTATATCACCTCCTACTGACGATTTTTGCCCGCCCATTGCTCCAAATCTAGCGTCTACACTGCTTTCGAATTCTGAAAACCTGAAAGCGTCGCCCGTATATTGCGCATAGGTTGTGGTGCTAATCATTAAAGAAATAGCTAATATTATTGTTTTTTCTAATTTCATGTCAAATAATTAATTAACGTGATGGTCTGCCAGATGATGAACGTCCGCTACTTGATGAACCAGAAGAAGAACCTGATGATGAAGAACCGCTACTTTCTGTTGAACGCGATGGCGTATAACTTGGTGTTTCACTTCTCGTGGGCCTACTTGTAGGACGGCTAGCTGGTTCAGAACTTCCACCTCTATCACTTCCACTGTTTCTACTAGGACGTGTTGGCCTGCTACTGGGCTGACTTGAGGGTTGCTGTTGTCCGTCCGTTCTTCTTTCGGTTGAACTTCCTGAAGATCTAGTTGGCCTTCCATAAGGATTGTAACTTCCGTCGCGTTCTGCACCTTGAGTTCTAGGGCCATTGGCACTAGAGTTAGGTCTTGTCGCACTGCTGTTTGGAATCGGAATTCTACTATTTCTGTCCGCACCTCTCATGTTATCATTACTACCAGTAGGTCTCGGTTTCAAAGTTCGTGTTGTTCCATAGTAACCATTGCCGTAATACCCATTTCCATAATATGGGTTACCGTAACCTCCACCATAATGCCCTCCATAGTTGCCATAATACCCGTTATTGTAGAAAGAATATATACCCCAATAAGGTGAATTTCCATAATATGAACCGTAATAATTGTAATAATTATTACTATAAAATGGCATATTGTAATTGTAAAAAGGACTGTTATAACCTAAATTAAATCCCCAGCTATTTCCATAGAAATTATTAAAACCTAAATTAACAGAAGGACCAAAAAATGGATCGTAAGAATAGCGGTCCATATAATAGTAATCTCTCCAACTATAATTATTTCTAAAACCGTCTATGTCAAACCGCGAATTATTTTCATAACGATCATAATAGTAGTCATCATTCCTGTCGTATCCATTTCTGTCATTGTAGTTCCCTTCCTTGTATGATCTTTCGGGAACACTTACCGCAACATAGGTTGCAGGAATGGCTTCCACATCCTTAAAATATACATCGTCGGTATTTTGCGTTGCTAGCCGTTCGGTAGAACAGGATGCAAGGCTTGCTGTTACTGCAGCAAAAAGTAAAAATTTGAATCTATTGAAGGTAAACATGGCTAATTAGGTTTGTTGGTGTAAAGCTTTACTAATTAAATTTATAACTTTGACCATTGTTAATATTATTATAAAAATACAAAAATTATTCCAAATAAAACATGAGCAAGGGCTTAACAAGCAGATCGGAAGACTATTCTCAATGGTATAACGAATTAGTTACAAAGGCAGATCTTGCAGAGCATTCTTCTGTAAGAGGATGCATGGTAATTAAACCTTATGGTTACTCCATTTGGGAAAAAATGCAAGCAGTTTTAGATCAGAAGTTCAAAGATACTGGTCACAGCAATGCTTATTTTCCTTTATTTATTCCAAAATCGTTTTTTTCTAAGGAAGCTTCTCACGTTGAAGGCTTTGCTACTGAATGTGCTGTAGTTACTCACTATCGACTTAAGAACGATGGCAACGGCAATATTATTGTTGATGAAGACGCCAAGCTGGAGGAGGAATTAATTGTAAGACCAACGTCGGAAACTATTATCTGGAACACCTACAGAGGTTGGATTCAATCATATAGAGATTTACCAATTTTAGTGAACCAGTGGGCAAACGTTGTGCGTTGGGAAATGCGTACAAGACTTTTTTTAAGAACCACAGAATTTTTGTGGCAAGAAGGGCATACAGCACACGCCACATCAGAAGAAGCAATTGCAGAGGCAACACAGATGCTACATGTTTACGCAGATTTTGCCGAAGAATTTATGGCAATGCCAGTAATTAAAGGAACAAAAACAGCTAATGAACGGTTTGCAGGCGCTTTAGATACGCTTTGTATTGAAGCTTTGATGCAAGATGGTAAGGCTTTACAAGCTGGAACTTCTCACTTTTTAGGTCAAAATTTTGCCAAAGCATTTGATGTAAAATTCACCAGTAAAGAAGGTAAGTTAGAACACGTTTGGGCTACTTCTTGGGGCGTTTCCACTCGATTGATGGGTGCTTTAATTATGGCGCATTCAGATGATCAGGGACTGGTTTTACCTCCCAAATTAGCACCAATACAAGTGGTAATTGTACCAATTTATAAAGGCGATGAAGAGCTAGTTAAGATTTCTGCCGAGGTTGAGAAGATTACAACTGCTTTAAAAGCCAAAGGAATTTCTGTTAAATATGACAATAGAGATACACAACGCCCTGGATTTAAATTTGCTGAGTATGAGTTAAAAGGCGTACCTGTAAGATTGGCATTTGGTGGCAGAGATTTAGAAAACAACACTGTCGAAATTGCCCGTAGAGACACTCGTTCTAAAGAAACCATTTCTAGAGACGGAATTGCGGATGTCATCGAAAACCTTTTGGAAGATATACAGAATAATATTTATAACAAAGCGTTCGATTACAGAGCAGAGATGACCACCGAAGTAAATTCATACGATGAGTTTAAAAAAGTTTTAACGCAGAAAGGTGGCTTTATAGCCGCCCACTGGGACGGTACGCCAGAAACGGAAACCAAAATAAAAGAAGATACAAAAGCAACAATTAGGTGCATTCCTTTAGATAACAAACAAGAAGAAGGTATTTGTATGGTGACAGGAAAGCCGTCAAAAGAGCGAGTATTATTTGCACTTGCTTATTAGAAAAGAGCCTCATCCTAAATCCTTCTCCGAAGGATTTAGGACTTTCCTTATTTTGTGAAAAGGCGGGGTGCTTGATAAATACTGGAATAAAAATTTTAACAAAAAGAAAAAGAGTGCTATAATTTCTCACATAAAATGTATTTCTTATCCCTTTATAGAGGGCTAGGGTTAGGCAAAAAGATATGATAGAAAGTAATAACAAAACGACAAGTGCCAACGATTTAAGTGTTCCCTCTCCTTCGGAGAGGGCTGGGGTGAGGCTCGGTTTCGGAACAAAAGCGATCCACGCAGGTCAACAGCCAGATCCAACAACGGGTGCCGTAATGACACCCATTTATCAAACTTCAACCTACTGGCAAAAAAGCCCAGGAGATAATAAAGGTTACGAGTATTCAAGAGGTACAAATCCAACTCGTAAGGCTTTAGAAGATTGTATGGCGGCGTTGGAAAACTGTAAATATGGATTGGCTTTTTCTAGCGGAATGGGTGCAATCGATGCTGTGATGAAAACTTTAATGCCCGGAGATGAGGTAATTACTGGCAACGATTTATACGGAGGATCTTATCGCATTTTTACTAAAGTTTTTGCAAACTACGGCATCAAGTTTCACTTTATTGATTTAACAAATCCAGCTCATATTTTGGACTATGTTAACGATAATACCAAGATGGTTTGGGTGGAAACACCAACAAATCCCATGATGCAAATAATTGATATACAAGCGGTATCAGCTATTACTAAATCAAAAGGTTTAACATTGGTTGTTGATAATACTTTTGCTTCCCCATACTTACAAAACCCTGTGGATTTGGGCGCTGACTTGGTGATGCATTCCGTAACTAAATATATTGCTGGCCACTCTGACGTGGTGATGGGTGCTTTATTAACCAATGACGAAGAGCTTTATAAAAAGCTTTGGTTTATCTATAATGCTTGTGGTGCAACTCCTGGTCCTCAAGATTGTTTTTTGGTTTTAAGAGGCATCAAAACTTTACATTTGAGAATGAAAGCGCATTGTGAAAACGGGGAGAAGATAGCCGCGTTTTTAAGAAGTCATCCAGCGATTGAGAAAATATATTGGCCAGGATTTATAGATCACCCAAATCACGAGATTGCAAAAAAGCAAATGCGTGGTTTTGGAGGGATGATATCTATTGTATTAAAAGATGCCGATTTAGCCGAAACATTTAGAATTGCCGGTTCTTTTAAAGTTTGGACTTTAGCAGAATCTTTAGGCGGCGTGGAATCTTTAATTAACCATCCTGCTTCTATGACACACGGATCTATCCCAAAAGAAGAACGAGAAAAAGTTGGTGTTGTTGATAATCTTTTACGCCTAAGTGTTGGTGTAGAAGATGCAGACGATTTAATTGCTGACTTAAAGAATGCTTTGAGTTAAGGTTTTTCTATCGTTCCATTAAAAGAAATGGCATCGCGATTATTACTGTTTACGTTTAATGTTGCGGTGCCACTTTCAGATATATTTAAAAACATCTTATTCGCCTTATCATTATTTTTAGGCACAATGGTTACTTCATAGCTTTTCCCTGTTTGTTTTTTATCGTAATTAAAATTTGTAGTGATAAACTGGATCCCATTTTCGCTTGAACCGTATGGAGCTTGTTGCGCAACACCAAAATAAGGTAAATAGCAATTTAGGGTGTCTTTACTTACTTTTAAGTAATACGAGCCGTTTAACTGAAGTATTCTAGGATCAATTAAAGAACCTCTTAAAGGATTTGCTCGTTGTGCCACAAACTTAAATGAATTGCTTTTCACAAGGCTGTCGATTAACGATAATCTGGCTTGTTTGTCTTTTTGAGTTGCGCAAGCACTAAGTAAAAAACAAATCCCTATAACAAAGCAAATTTTATAAATTACACCTGAATTTTTCATAAAAATATTTTAATTAAAACATATAACTTTGAAAGTACCTTCAAAATTTTCTGATTTAAAGGATTTCTTAGATGCAAAGGTTGAAATTTATAACCAACCTAATTTTATTGAATTAGACCCAATTTCTATACCACATCTTTTTAATAAACAACAAGATATAGAAATTACGGGATTTTGGAGTGCAATGTTGGCTTGGGGGCAACGCGTAACAATTATTAATAAGTGCAAGGAGCTTATTACGTTGATGGATGGTACGCCTTATGATTTTATTATGAACCATGAGGATACTGATTTGAAGCGGTTGTTAGATTTTAAACATCGTACTTTTAACGCTACAGATACACTTTATTTCATTGAGTTTTTTAAGACTCATTACTCACACTTTAAATCTCTGGAAGATGCTTTTTTACCTTTTAATACTAAAAAAGATTTTCGAGATGATTTTTTAGATACATCAATACAAAGCAAAAGCTTAGTAGATTCAAAATCAGAAGTTTGTTTGGCATCCAAGCTTTCAACTGATACTATTGAAGGTAATTTAAATTACTTTAGGTCTTATTTCTTTTCTTTAGAGGATTTTCCTCGTCGTACTATTAAACATGTGTCATCGCCTTTGCAAAAGTCGACTTGTAAGCGTTTGATTATGTTTTTACGATGGATGGTGCGAGCTGACGATAAAGGTGTTGATTTTGGAATTTGGAAACGTATTAAACCAAGCCAATTGATTTGTCCATGCGATGTTCATGTAGACAGAGTTGCTAGGCGATTAGGTTTAATCAGCAGAAAACAGACAGACTGGCAAACTGCTTTAGAACTAACAGCAAACCTAAGAAAGTATGATGCTAATGACCCAGCTAAATATGATTTCGCACTGTTTGGTTTAGGGGTTGAAGAGAAACGAATACAGAGTAATAATGAATTATTCTAAAAACTAATACTTCATATAATCGCTATAAACATTTTGCATCAAAGCTTTTGCGTTGTTTAAAGCTCCTGATTTAGATTTCTCAGTGGAGAACTTATCCTGATAAATTAACTGTTTCCCAATTGGGTCAAAACTAACGGCTTTTTTATTTTCGTTAATAAAGCCGAAGCCATTGTTCCAGCTGTAAAATGCGAAACCTTTTACCACTGGCGATAAAAGATTTTTACTGTAATGAAAAGCAGTATCCCTCACGTTTAATTGATTTAAAAGCGTTGATGCGAGATCAACCTGTGCTCCAACCTTATCAATTCGTTGATTCTTAAATTCTGATTTTAAAGCGCCTCCAAAAAATAAGACTGGAATATGGTAGCGTCCTGGTTCAAAAATATCGTTCTGTTCTGTAGGCAAGCGGTGACCATGATCTGCAACTAGCACAAAAAGTGTGTTTTTATACCAAGCTTGGTTTTTTGCCTGATTAACGTAATCGTATAAAATAGAATCGGTATAAAAGCTGGTACTCCTAAACATGTTGTTCACTGTTTTGTTCCCAAATTTATACTTACCTTTTAGATAAAAAGGTTCATGGTTAGATAGCGTTAAAAGCGTAGTAAAGAAGGGTTCTTTCGCCGTTTTTAGATCTTTCAGATGCTGTGCCACCGTTACATCATCTGCTACGCCCCATTTTGTTAGTTTTTCGTCGGTTTCTATATCGTTAACGTCTTTAACCTTCTCAAAACCATGGCTAATAACGTAGGACTTAAAATTAGCAAAATTCAAATCTCCACCGTAAATGAAAGAAGTATGATAACCTACGTTTTTAACCGCTTGCGAGATCGACGGTAATTTTACTTGCTTGTCATTAGCCTTAATGATGCTTTCAGTTGCCTGTGCTGGAAAACCGCTTAAAATAGCAACAATTCCCTTGTCGGTTCTGTCTGATGCGGAGTAGATATTCGTAAATAGCAATCCTTCAGAGATTAGTTTACTAAAATTAGGAGTTACGTTTTTATCGGGCCCTAGTTCGTTAATCACATCTGCGGTAAAGCTTTCTATTATTATAAGTACAATATTCGGTTTTGGCTTATTCAAGATTATTGGAAATTCTGATGATTTGTTAAACAAACTGTCCTTAATAGCAATTGCTTGCTCGGGTTTGAAATATAGGTAAGGATTACCTTTTATTTTGCTTTGGCTTAATATATTTGACATTAAAAACCAGTTGGTATTAATAGCGGAAGTATTTAAAATTTGATGCTGGCTAAAATACACACGACTCGTGTTCATTGGGGCTACGGTTAAACTCCCTCTGATGGCTAATAATGTTAATCCTATAATAAAAATAGAAATTGCAGGTTTTGCAAACCAATTTACTCTACTTAAAGCCAATGTAGCCTTCGGGAATAATTTACGATATAACAAAAAACCGATAACTATTAGAGCAACGAGACCACTTAAGTTGTTAAAAATAGGAGAGGAGGAAGAAGAAGCCATCGCTTCTTTTGGTGACTCGATAAAAAAGTCGATCGCTTTATAGTTAAGCTTAGTGCCCCATTCTCTATGGATGTTAACATCTATAATTGCGGTGATAGCAGTAATCACAATTAATATATAGCTGTAGCTATGAATAGCTTTTAAGGATACAATCGCTCTATTGAAAAACCATGCTATAATTACGAAAAGAAATGGTAACGCACAAAAATAACCCGCCATTGAGGCGTCCATGTATAAGCCATGTCCAAACGTCTTTAAAATATCAGTAAATGAAAACTCAGCTAGCTTTTTATAGTTCCAAAGTTCAAATATAACTTTGTTAAACACAAAAAATAAAACCCAAAAAAGATAATATTTAACGAAAAAAGAAAGGCTTTTAAGCATGGTGCAATTTATAAAAGAAAGCACAAGCTTAAAAGCCTTAAAAATATAATTTTTTAGTCTGGTTTATCCACCCATTTGAGTCATCAACGTATTGAAGTCCATTACTTCATAACCTGTTGGAATCTGGAAATCAATATCAGCAACAGCACCTTCATCAATACTTTTCAAAGTCATTTTAGATTTCATTCCCCTTGTATCTTGGGTAAATTCAACGGGAACACCTTCTACGCCCTTAATTGCAGATGTTAAAGAGTTGGTTGGTATTTGAATTTCCGTAGTGGTCCAAACTTCGCTTTGTGTGCCCGATTCTTTAGCTTTCAAAAGATACTTCACACAGTTATAACCCGCAATTTTTTTACTTTCTTTGGTTAGCGTTACTTCAAAATTCTGTTCCCCAGACTGCAGCTCACGCATTCTTTCGGATTGATCTTTATCCATCTTTACTGCAATCTTTTTCGCTTGCATGGGTACATCAGTAAGCGTCAGCATTTCATTTGTACTGCTATTTAAAATTATTGAAGTAGCATACATACCCATATCCATCTTAAATTTACTATAATCGCCTTTAAATATTACTTCAAACTCTTTTGGTAACAAGGCCGCAATTGATTGTTGGTCTGCCGGTAAATTGTATTCAACGCCATAAGTTACGGTGCCTTGCTTAATTACTTTTTGTGCTTGCGCCATAACTGTATATCCCATACAAATGGCTACTATTAGTGTTGTTTTTAATTGCTTTAACATGTTTCTTTTGAATTTTAGATATAAGATGATTAACGGTGTTACGATATAAATTATTTTATTGTTTATTCTTAGTTTACAAAAGGGAAAGCTTTTTTACCAACTAGGCTCTTAAGTTTTAAAGTTTGTATTCTATAGCGAATTCCCTTTTTAAAATTTTAACAGGAAGCTTTAATTTTTCTGCTTGGGATTTGATGGTGTTGATAATGCAGTCTCTGTTTCTGCCGTCTATAAGTAATGCATGGGAATCATTAGAAGATAAAACACTACTTAAATTAAAAACACGATCTGTACTTAAAAGTAACCAATCCTGTTTGGATAAAACTTTATTAAAACCCGTATGATCAATAATTTTTAGTTTTTTTCCTTCAAATCTGTAGATTTTTTCGCCAGCCGTTTGGTGTGGATTTAAAAACTCAATATGGTTTATATGGCAACTATCTAAGTACGGTTTTACGGAAAATAGATAAGTGAACTCATCAGTATCCAAATCTGTAACTAAAACTGCGCTTCGTCCTTTGATAAACGCAATGGCAGTATTTTTTCTTAACGAGAAAAACGTAACATTTTTTTGTTGGATGTGGTTAAACTCTTTATATGTTATGCTAACGATCAACAATACTAACAATAAGGCGCTAATCCTTAAAAATATTAACTTTTTTAAAGAGAATAGAATAGCAAAAATCAAACAGTAACTTAAAAAGATTTCTGTTTTATCAAACCAAACTTGGGTGATATTTGCATGTGGAATATTCTCAATGAGTTTCAATCCATCATTAGTGAAAATAATAGTTTTTTCTAAAATAATTGCGAATATTTTTAATTGTGGAATGAATGTCGCAGACAGTAAAAAAGCAAAACCGCCATACATAATTAGTGTAGCAGGTATAACAATAAAGAGGTTGCTTAAAATAAAGTAAACGGGAAATTGATGAAAGTAAAACAGGCTAAATGGCGCAGTAACCAACTGTGCTGATATAGAAACAGCCATGACAGACCATGCTGCTTTAATAATTACATTCTTTGGATGATACCAAGAGTTTACTTTTGGAAAAAGATAAATTAAACCACCTACGGCTATATAAGAAAGCTGAAAACCAACATTTACTAAACTAAAAGGATTGTATAGTAGAATGATAAATGCAGAGAGTCCGAGAACGTTAAATATGTTTACACTTTTCGATTTCGCTCTGGCAATTAAAACGAAGCTAATCATAATTGCGGCTCGTGTAACAGAGGGTGCCAAACCCGTTATTAATGCGTAAAACCAAACTAATGAAATTATCAGGAGCGCTCTTGCAATTCTCAACTTCTTTTCACGGTTCATAAATCCCAGCAGAAAGTTTAAAAGAAAGGCTACAATCGCAACATGCATTCCAGATACAGAAAGTACATGCATAGTCCCCGTATTAGAATAAGTGGTCAATAAATCTCTGTCCAAGGTTTCCCGATAACCCAAAACTAGCGTAGATGCCACACCTCTTGCATCTTTATCGACTAAGTAGTTTTTGATTTTTTTAACCTGCTGATCTCTAAATTTCAAAGCGAAAGCTATAATCGGATTTCCTTGCTGCGTTCCAATTACAGCAATCTGCTTTTGATTAATAAAAGTTTGATGGTAAATATTTTGCAACGCTAAAAAGCGACGATAATTAAACTCAGCAAAATTATAAGGAGGTTCCGTTTCTTTATACTTAGATGCCAATAAAATACGATCTCCGTATTTTAATGCTAAAGTTTTTGTGCTGTCAAAACGTAGGGCAACAAGTAACTTCCCTGTGCTTGGTATCAGGTTTTTATCCTCAACATTGGCTTCAACAATTAAAGTAAATCTTGCGATGTCTCCTTTTAATTTTGGGTTTTCGTTAACTATCCCAATTAGTTCTTTTGATTCAATCTTAGAAAAATGAGTGGGGTCATAGATTTCTTTACGCTGGTTGGTAATTACTATACCCGCCATAAGCATAGTGCAATAAACTAAAACACCAGTGAGATCTCTTTTTAAATAAAGTTTTAGGGTTTGATAAAAAAGTGCACCAAACAGAGTTAAACCACAAAAACTGTAAAACACGATATCGTATACCAAACTGGAAACAAGGTTTTGGGTTATCGAAATGCAAATGCCTATTATGAAAAATAAGACTAGCCTTAAAAATGGGACTTCAGTTTTATAGTAGGCAATCATAACTTAAAATTGTATTCTTAATTGAAGTTTCACTTCCGAACGATTATCTCCATGAATTTCATCGAGTCCAGAACCTACAGTGCTTATGCCATTAAATTTGGTGTAGCTGTACTTTGCCCATAAATCTACTCCTCGTTTTAGGTTGTACCTTACATTTGTATAAAATTTAACACCTTGGTTTTGAAAACCAGGGATAGAAAAGCCATATAAAACATCGTTTTCGTAAGTGTAAATCCTTGTATCAAAGCCATCTGTATCAAACAAAGTGAAACGCATATTCCCCGACCATCGTGAGCTTAAAGGACTATAATTTACATCCTGATAAGCTAAAAACCCAAATTTTATACCTGTACTTTCTAGGTTATATTGAACAACTTCGATGCGGTTTCTTAAAGAGAATATACTGTTAACTTGGTATTGAAGCTCTGCCCGGTAGTTTGATTTTTTCTCAAAATCTAGCGTATTGGTTACTTGTCTCTCTGGAGTATTCTTTTGTTTATTTTGGAACTGGTAGCGTAACGTGAACCGAGTTGTCTTGTTTGGCGTATAACTGAACTGACCTAAAATGTCGTATCCGCTTGATGGCGCATCAACTCCAAATTTTAACCATGGAAATTTAAATAAATCAGTATAAAAATCTATTGCAAATTTTCTGTTGGGTTTAATCTGAATACCAGAATAAAAGCCTTTTTCATTTACTGCAGTACTACTTTCGCCAATTCCTTGGTTATAAAATGAATAATAATCTTTTTGGTAATTTCTATGAAACAAAACCGCCGATACAGTAGGGGATAAGCTTGTTATTAAACCATTTATGTAGGCAAAGCCGTATTTAACACTATGTGCAACCTCGCCAAAAAAGTAAGTGTTGTTTAACGTATAGCTATAATTAAAACCAACATTATCTAGTTGGTTGCCACTAAAGTCAAATTTGTTATATAGTGAAGTTCCTTGAGCAAAATTTTGACTGTACTTTGAATGATAAGCAGTTAAACCCAAAGATAATTTTTGGTAATTATATTGCAGGTTTCCCCCAAATATCAGCTGATCAATACGTCGTCGGTTTTTTAGCTCGCTTTCTGTTCTGTGTAATCCACTTTGTTGTAATGAAGATATGTCTTCCAGGTTTGTAAGTGGATTCAAAGCAACACCAGCATCTAGTTTATTATAAGAAACAAAAGGAGTAAAGTCGAATTTTCCAAAATTAATTTGCGTAGCAAGCCCTCTAAAATAAGAAAACTCATTTACGGAAGTATAGGGTTTTAAACCTAAATTTTGTTTGGCTATCGCGAAGATGTCAGCCCCTTTACCAAACCCTAAACCGCTCCATAAAGTTAAGCCTTGTCCGAATTGCAACGAATAATCGTCGATGGCAATCTTTTTTAACCGTTTGATGTCTTTTATGTACAGGCTGGAAGATAAAAAATCTGGTCCCGTTTGGCCGTTGGTGTTGTTCCAGTATTTTTCTCCTGCATCTTTTTCTACGTTTAAAGAAAACTGGATATTGTTACTAAATGAAAACCGGTATCTAGTAAAAACTCTTTCTGGCGTACCTAAATACCTAGATTTTCCCGAAGAGGCGGGAACCGTAAATCCTTTTTGCTTTTCTAGGTATCTACTGTATCTAATCAATAAATCGTTTTCTCCATCGGTAAACATTTTTTTGAAGCTAAAATTTTCGAATCCTGTTGGTGCACTGATGTTTGCAAAGTATAAAAGAGTTCTAATTACTTCTAAATCAAAACCCCGAATGCTTTGTAACTCTAGGTCGCTAATTAGCTTTCCGTTAGTTGCAATGTGATCAAAAATGGCGCTGATTTGCAACGGGTTTAAAAAAACCAATTCTTGCAGTTGCTCTTTGTTGGTTTTATTTAGATTTATTTTATTTTTCTTGTAATAATTTAGTCGTTCAACCAATTCTGTATAATCGTAATCATCGGTTTGGTTGGCTACCACACTTTCAATAATTTCCTCTATTATGGGGTCATTCACTTGTTGGGCAAAAAGAGAATTTGCACATCCGATTATCAAAAAAGTTAGAAGCAGCTTCAGCTTAAAATTCATAGCCTAAAGATATTTGCGGTGAATATCCCAAAACTGGATGAGAGGCAACGGCGAAATCTATATTTGCTTTTTGATAGTTTACGCCAAAACCAGCGTATTGTTTAAAAGGATTAACAGAAACACCGCCTCGCAAAGCAACAAACTTAACCACTTTGTATTCGATACCTGTTTTAAAATCAACTTCACGATCTAAAATTTTTTCAAACTCTGAAGTAACCATTAGCTGATCTGAAAACAGGTAAGTTCCTCCAAACTGAATATGTGCTGGTATTACATGCTCGGTATCATTGCTATATCTGCTTTGGTTTGGATTTGCAATATGTGATGCAAACCATAATTTAGGTAGCACATTATATTGCAAACCTACCTCAATAGTTATGGTATTTGCGTTTCCGTAATTAGTAATGCTTAGCTGGTGATAATTTAAACCAACACCTATCAGCAGTTTTGGACCAAAAGACTTCGCTAGGCTAACCCCTGTTTTAACCTCGTTATAGACATCAATACCGTATGAATTAAAATTAGCACCAATGCTATAATTATTTATGGGTAGTACAAAAACAGCTGACTTGTTGCTTAACTCTTTAAGGCCAAATCTGTTTTCATAACCTGCAGAAATAGTTGGATTTTTTACGGCGGCAATGCCGGCTTGGTTTTTACTGGCCGACCAAACATCTTGGATAGCTACGCCAGCTGTTCCTAATGCTGTTATTTTTGGGCCATAGTTTTCTTGTGCTTTTAACCCAATCTGAAGTAATAAACATAAAAGCGATAGGTAAAATTTCTTCATGCGCAATAGATTTGTGTTGAATTTAAGAAATCAAATTAAATTAATTGCATAAGGATATAATTTGGTGATTTTTTTGTAATTTAAAAGGATGGCTGAGCACAAATTGATGTATGAAGTTTTGGTAGTCGGCGATTCTGGAAACGTAAAACGAAGAGAAGAAGATGAGGTTCTAAGTTTACTTAAAAACCATTTGCCTAATTCACCAGAGTCGGTACTATTATTCTTAGGAGATAATATTTACCCGCATGGCTTACCTGCAGAAAATGACGTTTTGCGTGAAGACGCGGAGTTGGTATTAAAAGCACATTATAATGCTGTTAAAGATTTTAAAGGTAAAGTGGTTTTTATATCTGGTAACCATGATTGGAACAAGGGAAAGCGTAATGGTTTAGAATACGTTTTAAGACAAGAAGATTACCTAAATAACCTTTTTAAACCGCAACAAGTTTTTTTTCCGGAGAACGGATGCCCGGGGCCGAAGGAAGTTTTTAGCAATCAATTTTTAGCAGTCATCGCCATAAATACACAATGGTGGGTACAAAAAGGAGTAAGACCCATAGGCAAGAATTGTGGATGCGAACAGGAAACCGAGGAGGATTTCTTTATCCAACTTCGAGAGTTATTAGCAACTCATAAGGACAAGCGAATATTGGTAGCTGGTCATTATCCAATTTACAGTAATTCTTTACACGGAGGCAAGTATAAGGTTAAGCATCACCTATTTCCGTTTACTATATATAAAAAGAACGCTTATTTTCCATTACCTTTTATAGGTTCTTTATTACCAATGTATCGTAAATATTTTGGGGCAAAAGAAGATCTTTCCCATCCACGTTTTAGGGGTTTAAGAAAAAAACTCAAAACCATATTTAGGGAACACTCTGGCTTAACTTACGTTGCTGGGCATGAGCATAATTTGCAGTTTATAGAAAAATACGATAACAACTTTATTGTCAGCGGTGCGGGATCAAAATCTACGTATGTAATGGATAGCAAACATTCTAGGTTCGGAATGTCGGCAAAAGGTTTTTTTAAGCTTAAGTTTTACGATGACCTTAAAGTAAAAGTGGAGGTTTTGATTGTTGATGAAACCAATAAAGACGGTGAATTAGTCTATGATGGTTGGATGCGCTAAGTTGGAGTCTATAATTACTTGTAATACATTTGGCAATATTTCTAGGTAAACGCTGCTGACTTTATTCATCAACTCACCATCATTTTGTAAAAGTGTCTTTTTTGAACAAGTTACCTCTGCCTTTTTACATCGCAATACCTGATAAAATTCGGAATATTTAATGGTGTTTCTAAACATTTGATAAGCAATGTTTACAACATGATATTTTGGGAAAGGTTTTACGATACAAATTTCGAAGTAACCATCATTTAAAATACCATCGGGGTTGATAACGGCGCTGGTTCCATATTTTGTGGCGTTTGCAAAGGTTAGTGAAACTGCTTTAACATTTATAAATTGGCCGTCGTATTTTATTTTAAACCTGTACCGCTTCAATAAAAACATTTCATAAAATAAATGCTTTCCGTAAGTAAACAAACCTCTGTTTGGGTCCAATTCAAATCGTTTTACAATACGAGCGTTTAAGCCTACGTCTGCCAAGTGTACCGATATTCTATCGTTAACTTTTAATAAGTCTATTTTTTGAATTTTGCCCCGGTTAATTAAATCTAAACAAGCTGGTAAAGCAAAAGGAATTTGTAATTCTTTAGCCATTCCGTTTGCAGAGCCACTAGGTACAATAAGTAAGGATATATCTTTTGATTGAATAATAGAAGCTACTAAATTCACCGTTCCGTCGCCACCAACAGCGCAAACAATACTAGGCGAGAAATCAATTACGGCTTTTCTAACTTCATCTTCAAAGTTTTTCTGACAAACAGTTATTTCAAATAAATAATTATTTGACTCGGCGTGTTTCTCAATAATTTGATTAATCAGTGTGTTTTCTCGACTCCCTGATTTTTTATTGACAACAAATAAAACTTTTTGTTTTTTATCCATATCAGAGGCTAAATCTGGAGGCTATTTGTAAAAGATGTCGACAAATTTATAATTGCTCTTTCAAATCAAGCATAAATGATTTCATTTTTTCCAAAGCCTCAATTACTTTTTGATTCTCATCGACTTCTTTTTTGTTTTTTTTCATAAAGTCTTTGGCACCTTGTATAGTAAATCCTTTGTCTTTAATCAAATTGAAAATTATTTTTAGGTTGGTGATGTCTTCCGGTCTAAAAAGACGATTTCCTTTCGCGTTCTTTTTAGGTTGTAGAATGTCAAATTCTTTCTCATAAAATCTAATCATTGATGTGTTTACATCAAACATTTCAGCTACCTCTCCAATAGGGTAATATGATTTTTGGATTTCTTTTTCTTTGTAAGGCATGATTAATTGTCTAGTCTAATGATTGATTGTCTCTTGAAGCCACCTCAAGCAAGGTCACGTATTCTGACGGTGTTAAATCGTTGAAGAAAAAATTTATTGGATTAATGGCTTTGCCAGACTTGTACACTTCGTAATGACAGTGTGGCCCGGTTGATGCACCCGTATTTCCTACAAAACCAATAACATCTCCACGTTTTACACGCTCTCCTTTTCGTACTTTAAACTTGCTCATGTGTGCATATTTTGTCACGTAACTGTAGCCGTGGTTAATCATAATCCTGTTTCCATAACCACGTTCAACACCCGCAGCAAGCACAGTGCCGTCGCCAGTAGCATATATCGGAGTGCCAATTGGTGCAGCAAAATCTATCCCGTCATGCATTTTCCGAATTTTATAAATAGGATGCATTCTGTAACCAAAACCCGAAATAGAACGTAGTTTTCTGCTGTCAATAGGTTGAATTGCAGGAATGCTAGCCATCATTTTTCCTTTGGAGTTTACTGCTTTAGTTAATTCCTCGTAAGATTTTGATTGTACATAAAGCTGTTTTGAGATAATATCTAATTTCTTTGTGGTTTCAACCATCAGACTACTATAGTCATAGTTTTCTAAATTTTTGTAGCGATTAACACCTCCAAATCCAGCATTTCTAACGTCGGGAGCTATTGGTTCGGCTTCTAGTATTACTCGATAGATATTATCGTCTCTATCTTGCAAGCCTTTCATTACTACGTTCACTTGCTTTAATCTGGTTTGTAAAATTTCGTATTGTAAAGTAAGTGAACTGATTTCGCGTTTCAGCTGTTTTTCTTTTGGGGAATCTATAAACGTATATGCCAGAGCAATAATGATAAAAGAAAACACCAATGCTGTTGACAAAAAGCCCAAGCCTTTTAAAATTTTAAGACCCAAGCTTAACTTAACCTTTTCGTATTTAAGTGTTTGCGAATTAAAATAGTATTTTGTTTTAGCCATTAATTATAATTGATAGGTCTTACGTAATTAGGATGATAGCAAATGTAATAAAAATATAGAACGTAGGTTTTGCTGAAAAAATATAAAGGAATGCTAAATCAGCAGAGTGGGTAGGAGTGATGTAAGGTTGGTCAATTTTGAATTCAACGAAAATCTAAATTTTAGCTTAAACAAAAAAAGCATCGCTATTTAGCGATGCTTTTTTAAATTTTAGATTTTTAATCTTATTGAGCAGCAGTAGTATCTACAGCAACCATAGAAGAATCACCAGCAACTGTATCAATAGCAGCAGTATCAACACTGATTGAATCTAAAGAAGTAGAATCTTGAGTTGCGTCAGAAGCTTTGTTAGAGTTACAAGCAACAACTGATAAAGAGATTGCTAAAGCGAAAAATCCGAATTTGAATAAGTTTTTCATGTTAATTTTGTCTTTTTAATTATGATTAATTTAACCTTAATGCCAGAAACTTTAAAAGGTAACCCGGTAACCTAAAAAAAAACTAATTTTTTTTAAAAAAAACTGTAATGCATTTAAAATCAGGTAAATTAAACTTTTGACCAATAATGTAGAAATTAAATTTTTTTTTACCGAATAAGGGTTACAATTTAGCAAAAACAGTATTAAACAGTGAGCAGAAAGATAAATCATTCAATACCAACAGATAATGAAATTATTTTAGGAATACTGAATAATTCATCTTCAACACTTCAATATCTTTACAAGGCTTATTACCCAATGATCTTACAATTGATCATTAATAATAGCGGTAGCGAGCATGATGCAAAAGATATTTATCAGGAAAGTATAATTATACTGCATGATAAAATTAAAAGTGGCGATTTTGAATTGACTAGTAAACTTAAAACGTTTTTATATTCTGTTTGCAGAAGGCTCTGGTTAAAAAAACTAAGTCATAAAAGTAGATTTAGTGAAAATATCAAAGATTACGAAGATCATTTCGAAGTGGAGTCAGATATAGCGCAACACGAAGAAAAAGATCAACAGTTTGTTTTAATGAACAGTGCTTTAACGCAACTGGGCGAGCCTTGTAAAACGATTATTGAGGATTTTTACCTCCACAGTAAATCAATGCAAGATATATGTGAGAAGTTTGGTTATACCAATTCAGATAATGCGAAAACACAAAAATACAAGTGTTTGCAACGATTAAAAAAGTTGTTTTTTAATCTTAAATAAGAGCTATGAAAAGTGAAATAGATTTAATCAAAAGAATTGAAGCCTACTACGATCAGGAAATGACGGCAGAGCAAGCTTTAGCATTTGAGGAGGAAAGAAAAACTAGTACTGCTTTAGATCACAAAGTAATTGCGCATTTAGATTTTTTGAAAACCTTAAAATCTTATGGAGAAGTTAATGCTTTAAAAGCGGCTATGAATCAAATCCATGATGAATTGGATGTAAATAGTTTGGTTAACGAATACCAAGAAGCACCTACTTTGCTGTCTGTGTTATGGGCTAAGTATCGCAAAAATTTGGCTGTTGCGGCAACCGTTGCAATCTTCATGACGTTAATTACTTTGTTTTCTACCGGGCAGTTTAATACCGGTGAGCATGGTTCTAACTATAGCGAGTTGAAACGTGATATGGAAAACATCAAACGCTCTCAAACTGCGTTGATTAGAAACATTAACAGCACTAGTAAGCAACCAAAAGATATTAGCCAATACAGTGGAACAGGTTTTATATTGTCCTCAAACGGATACTTGTTAACTAACTACCATGTGATTAAAGGTGCAGATTCTGTTTACGTACAAAATAACAAAGGCGAATCTTTTAAAGTTGAAACCGTTTACGTTGATCCTGAATTTGATATCGCAGTACTGCATATTAAGGACACTACGTTTAAGGCTTTAGCTGCCGTTCCTTACACTTTCAAAAAAACAAACTCTGATCTGGGTGAAGATGTTTATACCATTGGTTACCCTAAAGATGATGTGGTTTACGGAAAAGGTTACTTAAGTTCTTCAACCGGTTTTGCTGGAGATTCAATTGCTTACCAAATATCAATTCCGGTTAACCCAGGGAATTCTGGTGGCCCATTAATGGACAGTAAAGGGAATGTGATTGGGATTGTAAGTGGTAAACAAACTCAGGCAGACGGTGCTGCATTTGCTGTAAAGTCCGACTATTTAATGAGAGCTGTTAATAGTATCTCACAAGACTCATTGGCGCAAAAGATTTCAATCAATAAAAAGAACACGTTGGCTGGTTTAAATCGCACCCAACAGATTAAAAAGATGCAGGATTATATATTTATGGTTAAGGTGTATAATTAGTAAATAGTTATTTCAGTTTGAAAGCTCTGCGTTGGTAGGGCTTTTTTTGTGGGTTTGAATCTGCTTTACGCTAGTAATGTTTTTCTCTGGAGTGTGGTTTGTGAGCTTGTTCTAATTACGGAGGGCGTTTTAACACGCCATCCGTTATATCGTTTTTGCAATTTGCTTTGGTTAATAAAAAAAGCAAGAAAGGATGTTACTTCTGTCGTTAACGCATCTTATGACCACTATAAATCAAACTTCTTAGCCTAAAGAATAACGACGCCTTTTTCCAATTCTCCAAAAACAAAAAAAAGACCTGATAATCCGGGTCTTTCAATTATTCAAAATTTAAAAATCTCACTGAAAAGTTATTTCATAAGGTAGCCTAGCTTGTAAGCCGCTCATGCTACTCACTTCTTTTATTTTTTGATAGTACTGGTAGCTTTTTCCAAGCTCTTGTTTTACAAAATAAGCTTTAATCTTTTCGTCAGAATTCCCTAATAATCCCATTAAGCCATCTTTAATTTCTGGATAGTTAGCGATCTTGTAATCCTTAATTTTAGCCTTTTTTGCCGCTGCCGCTATGGCATCATCCAAATGGCCAAGCTTGTCTACTAATTTTAGTTTTAAAGCTTGTTCGCCTGTCCAAACACGACCTTGTCCAATGCTATCTACGTAAGTTTGAGAAAGTTTTCTGCCGTCTGCAACGCGTTTAGTAAAATCGTTGTAGGTTCTGTTGACTTCGTTTTGTAGAATCAGTTTCTCCGCGTTATTTAAGGGGCGACTTACATTTCCTAAATCTGCAAATTGCCCTGTTTTAACACCATCAAACGTAATACCCAATTTATTGTTAAAAAAGCCTTTCATATTTGGTATCACCGCAAAAACTCCAATTGAACCGGTAATTGTAGTTGGCTCGGCAAAAATTTCATCAGCTGCACAAGCTATATAATAACCACCAGAAGCGGCGTAATCACCCATGGATACAATTACGGGTTTTGCTTTCTTAGCAAGGAGTACTTCTCTCCAAATTACGTCAGAGGCTAAAGCACTTCCGCCGGGGCTGTTTACTCTTAACACAATCGCTTTAACTTTATCATTTAATCGAGCTTTTCTTATTGCTCTTGAAATTCCTTCAGAACCAATGGAGTTCTCATCTCCCTCGCCACTGTTAATATCACCATTAGCATAAACTACTGCAATTTTATCGGATGATGAGCCTTTACTTTTAATTGTTTTTGCATAATCAGAAACACCAACAGTATTCAAGTTCTTGTCTTTATCTATTCCCGTTTTCGTTTTCAATTCATCTAGCACTTCGTCCTTATACTTTAATCCATCAACCAATTTGTAGGTTAAAGCATCTTGTGGCGAACGTGATTTTAAGCCATCAGCAATAGCTATAATAGAATCTTGTGAGATTTTACGGCTTTTGGCAATTTCTGCAGTTAAATGATTATAGAGAGAGCCTAATAATGCTGTGGTTTGCAAACGATTAGCATCGCTCATTTTATCAAGAAAGAATGGTTCTACAGCGCTTTTAAATGTTCCAACTTTAATGATTTGCGCTTCAATATCTAGCTTTTCTAAAGCGCCTTTAAAAAACATAACTTCCGAACTCAAGCCTTTTAACTCTAATATTCCTTGTGGATTTAGGTAAACTTTATTTGCAACCGATGCTAAGTAATAAGCGCCTTGGGTATAAACCTCGCTGTAAGCAACAATAAATTTTCCTGATTTCTTAAAATCAAGTAAAGCATTTCTTATTTCTTCTATCGTAGCAAAACCAGTCATCATATAAGTTACATCTAAATAGATGCCTTTGATATTACTGTCGTCTTTAGCGTTTTTTATACTTTTTAAGATATCATTCAAACCTATTTTTTTATCGCCTTTTAACGGAGCAAAATCTAAGTCATCAAAAGGACTGGAAGAACTACGCTCGGTGATTGGAAGGTTTAAACTAACGTGTAAAATGCTATTCTCTTTAACCTCTACATTTTCTTTAGAACCACTGATTAAAACAGCGATGCTGCCGAAAACAATGAGTATAATAATAAATGAAGAAATTAGAACGCCTAACATAGACGCAAAAACAAATTTGAAGAATTGTTTCATTATAATGATTTGGATTTAAATGCTACTTTGCAAATATAAATTTTAGATAGGCATTTAACGCAATTGTTACAAATTTATGAATAGGATATTTTTAGGTTTAGGTAGTAATTTAGGAGATAGGTTTAAAAACCTTGATAGTGCTTTAAAGGCAATTACGCTTTTTGTGGGGACGATTGAAGAAAAATCATCTGTTTATGAAACAAAAGCTTGGGGCAAAAATGAGCAACCTGATTTTTTGAACATGGTGATTGAGGTTAAATCTGAATTTTCTGCTGAGGAGGTTTTAAATAGCATTCAAATAATTGAAACAGATTTAGGACGAATACGTAAAGAAAGGTGGGGATCAAGAACTATGGATATTGATTTATTATTTTATAATGATGAAATAATACATACAAAGAGACTTAATGTACCGCATATATTAATTGAGAAGCGTAAATTTGTATTATTACCTTTGGTAGAAATTGCAGCGACATTTACTCACCCAATGTTAAAAAAAACAATTGAGCAGTTACTGCTTAATTGTAATGATGACTTGGACGTGTTCAAATTGGGTGCTGTTTTAGGATGATTTTTAATGAGTAGAGAAAATAAAGTATTAATTGACCTTTCATATTTAAAAGAAGTGTCAAACGACAACACAGAGTTTATTGTGGAAATGATCGATATTTTTCTAGCGCAAACGCCGGATTACGTTTTGATTTTAAACAATGCTATTGCGGAACAAGACTGGAGTAAAATTGCAGAGATGGCACACAAAATTAAACCCACATTGGGGTTTATGGGTGCGGATAGTGCAAAAGGTGCAATGTCAAGTATTGAATCAAGGGCCAAAGATAAACAGGATTATGAAGGAATCGTTAATGATTTTCAGAAATTTAAAGAAGATTTTGATTTGATTTTTTCCGAATTGAAAGAGAAAAGAAAAGAGCTTTTAGCCAATAGCTAAAAGCTCTTTTCTTTTTATATCAGCAACTTATAAAGATAAATTCATAAGTACGAAATTGTAAGTGACTGTTATTTTATTAATTGCGAATGATTTAATGGCTACCCAAATAGTAACGGAAGTCTATTTAAGCCAGCTAATTTCTTAAGGCTCAATTTTTTACTTTTAATATTGACGTTTTTTTTCTTGAGAACTGCTATTCCCTTAAGGACATCATTATAGATCTATATAACTACAGCGGATTTTCCTACTGTTGATATTTAAAATGTATTTGAGAGAACACGATATAAAGAGCTAAAATTAGTGGTAGAGCTGCAAATTGCAAAAAAGCCAGCAATAGAACAGATATCAATAACAAAATGAATTTATATTTATTTGGCTCCCACTGTAAACCTGTCATTTTCATGGAAAATAATCTTATTTCGCTGACCAGCAAATAAGAAAGTACGGCAGTTAAGGTAATTAAGAAGTAAGGGTTTGATATAAAGGAAAACGTATCTAACAAATAGGGGAGAGAGATGATTAGAAACGTATTCATTGGCGTGTTTAATCCAATGAAATCTTCAGTTTGACGGGTATCCACGTTAAACTTTGCCAACCTTAGTGCAGAGAAGATGGTAATTAAAAATCCTGCGTAAGAAATCCATCCTAAATCAGAAAGCATCAAAAGTTTGTAAATAATCATCCCCGGTAAAAAACCAAAGCTGATCACATCGGCTAAAGAATCAAGTTCTTTACCTATTTCTGATTTTACATTAAGTAACCTTGCAGCAAAACCATCAAAAAAATCAAAAATGCCTGATATAATCACAAAAAAGGCAACCGTTTTAAGATCGCCATTAAATGCATAAATGCTTCCGATACAACCTGATAAAAGGTTGGCACACGTTAAAGCATTAGGGATATGTTTTTTTATCATTTTTTCGAGAGATATAAGGACAAAGGAGCAAAGATGAAAGATTTTAAAATTCGTCCGTACTCCTTTATCATTACTCATTCATAAGTAGTAAAAATTTAGCAAATTATCTTTGTTCTTTGCTCCTTATTCCTTTACTCAAATTTAGCTATTCATCGAAACCAAAAACTCTTCGTTAGATTTTGTTCCTCGCATTTGGGTTAGCAAAAACTCCATTGCTTCTTGGGGATTCATATCTGCCAAGTGGTTTCTTAAAATCCAAAGTCTTTGTAATGTTTCTTTATCTAACAATAAATCGTCTCTTCTTGTACTTGATGCTGTTAAATCAATTGCAGGGAATATACGTTTATTAGATAGTTTTCTGTCTAACTGTAGCTCCATGTTACCAGTACCTTTAAATTCTTCGAAGATAACTTCATCCATTTTAGAACCAGTATCTGTTAAAGCTGTAGCTAAAATAGTTAACGAACCACCATCTTCAATATTACGGGCAGCACCAAAGAAACGTTTTGGTTTGTGTAATGCGTTAGCATCCACACCACCAGAAAGTATTTTACCAGATGCTGGCGCAACGGTATTGTAGGCTCTCGCTAAACGAGTGATAGAATCTAATAAGATAACAACATCATGGCCACATTCTACCATACGCTTTGCTTTTTCTAAAACAATGTTAGCAATTTTTACGTGGCGTTCTGCTGGTTCATCAAAAGTTGAAGAAACAACCTCAGCTCTCACGCTTCTGGCCATGTCTGTAACCTCTTCTGGGCGTTCATCAATCAATAAAATGATTAAATAAACTTCTGGGTGGTTCGCAGCAATAGCATTTGCTACTTCTTTTAATAAGTTGGTTTTACCTGTTTTAGGCTGTGCAACTATTAAACCACGTTGTCCTTTACCTATTGGTGTAAACAAATCCATGATGCGAGTAGAATGATCGCTCGGTCTCATAAATAGGTTTAATCTCTCAGTAGGGAAAAGAGGCGTAAGGTAGTCAAACGGAACACGGTCCCTTACTTCCAACGGCACTCTTCCGTTGATAGATTCAACACGCACTAAAGGGAAATATTTTTCGCCTTCTTTTGGTGGTCTTATGCTTCCTCTAACAGTATCTCCAGTTTTTAAACCAAATAATTTAATCTGAGATTGAGAAACATAAATATCATCCGGAGAAGTTAAGTAATTATAATCTGATGATCTTAAAAAACCATAGCCATCTGGCATAATTTCTAAAACACCCTCGTTTATAATTACATTATCAAAATCAAACGCAGTGTCTTGGCTTCTTTGTTTTCCGTTTTTATCGGGTCTAATTTGCTTTGGCTCTGACTTGTTTTCTGAAACTTCGTTGGTTTCTTCCTGTTGTTCTTGTTTTTCAACTTCAACTTCCGCTACTTGTTTAGCTTTCCTTGCAGCAGGTTTTACTGCCACTTGCTCTTCTTCATCGTCAAAAAGAGAAACGTTCGGTTTTGCTATAGGGCTTAATCTTTCTTCTGAAACAGTAGTTTTAACGGTTCTCGCTCTTTTCTTAGGTTTCTCTTCTGGAGCTTCTTCCTCAGTTACTGCACCAGAATTTCTGGCTGCTTCTATTAAATCTTGTTGTTCTTTAATTTTAGCTACCAGATCAGCTTTGCGCAATGCGTCGGTGTTTTCTACACCAAAACTTTTTGCCATTTCACGAAGCTCAGAAACAAGCTTTTCGTTCAATTCGTTTGTATTAAACATTAATATGAATTATTATCAAGGGATTATATTTGTGATTTATCCTAGGAAATCAGGCAACGTACATTTAAAGTTCTTATGATTTTTATTTGTTTTACTTAATCCGTAGACAAAGGATAAATTGAGATTATAGTGCAATAATATCGATTAATTTGTAATTCCTAAAATTTTTAATTATTTTTTTTTCAACTTCCTTATAAAATTTATCAATTTAGCGACCAAAATATACAGCATGACCCGTAAACAACTTATCGAACAAATAAAAATAAAGCAGTCTTTTTTAACCATTGGATTAGATACTGACATTAATAAAATTCCTAAACATTTATTAAATACAGAAGATCCGGTGTTTGAATTTAATAAACAGATTATTGATGCAACCAAAGATTTGTGTGTTTCTTATAAAATTAACACTGCTTTTTACGAGTGCCGAGGTTTGGCTGGTTGGCAATCGTTGATTAAGACAGCTGATTATTTACCAAAAGATGTTTTTACCATTGCCGATGCTAAACGTGGCGACATAGGTAATACATCGGCTATGTATGCGGATGCTTTTTTTAATAGAGAAAGTTCTGGGATGAGTTTTGATTCTGTTACTGTTGCACCTTACATGGGTAAAGATTCTGTTTCTCCGTTTTTGAAATATGAGGAAAAATGGGTAATACTATTGGCATTGACATCAAACGAAGGAGCGAAAGATTTTCAATTTACACAAAACGAAGACGGCTTTTTATTTGAAAAGGTGCTAAAGAAATCTCAGGAATGGGCTGCTGACACCAATATGATGTACGTAGTGGGCGCTACAAGAGGCGAAGCTTTTTTAGATATAAGAAAAACAGCACCTGATCATTTTTTGCTGGTGCCTGGTGTTGGAGCACAAGGAGGATCTTTAGCGGATGTTTGTAAGTATGGGATGAATAAAGATTGTGGACTGTTAGTAAACTCATCAAGAGCAATTATATATGCATCATCTGGTCACGATTTTGCCGAAGCAGCAAGAGCGGAAGCTTTAAAGGTTCAGCAACAGATGGTAAAAGAGCTGAAAGCAATTCGATTTTAGCGAATAGCAATGTTGGAAAATAAACTGTATCGAGTTAAATGTTGTTTTAATTAGAAAATTATTTTTATATTTTTAGCAATGCCATCATCAGAAGCCATTCTTCATTTTATATGGAAATATAAGCTATTCAACCTTTTAGGTCTGCACACAATTGATGGTGTGGCGCTCCAAATATTACAGTCGGGTATTCACAATATGGATTCGGGCCCTGATTTTTTTAACGGAAAAGTAAAGATAGGAGAGACGCTTTGGGCAGGAAATGTAGAGATTCATTTAAAGTCATCAGATTGGTTAAAGCACAAGCACCAAACAGATAAGGCCTATGACAATGTAATTTTACACGTTGTTTGGGAACATGATGTGCCGATTTATAGAACCGACCAAACCGTGATTCCTGTCTTAGAGCTTAAGAATGTAGTATCGTCATCAGTAATTGAAAACTACGATCAATTGATAGCTAATAATTACTGGATTCCTTGTGAAGCACAATTACCTTTTGTTGATGATTTCACAAAAAGTCAATGTTTGGATAGGATGTTGAGTGAGAGATTAGAAGATAAGGCCTTAGTAATTAAAAACATTCACCAAACAACAAACAGCAGCTGGGAAGATACTTTTTACATCATTTTAGCAAAAAGTTTTGGTTTCAAGGTAAACGCATTACCTTTTGAATTGTTGGCTAAAAACCTACCGCAGTTAACTCTATCTAAACATAAGAATTCGGGTATGCAGGTAGAAGCGCTGATTTTTGGTGTGGCTGGTTTCTTAGAATCTAATTTTGATGATGAGTATCCTAAACAATTAAAGGTTGAGTTTCAATTTTTAAGAAGCAAGTATGAGCTTTCGGTTTTGGATGTGAGTTTATGGAAGTTTTCTAAAACGAGACCAGATAATTTCCCCACCATGCGCTTGGCGCAGTTCGCGGGATTAGTGCTTCAATCCCAACATTTATTTTCGAAAATTATTGAAACTAAAAACAAAAAAGATTTTGAGGCGTTATTAACTTCTTTACCAATAAATAACTATTGGAAAACCCACTTTAGATTTGATAGCATTACAGAGAACAAAAGCTTGAATTTAGGTTTGCGCAGTATTGAAAACCTTTTAATTAATGCAATAGCGCCACTTTTATTTTTTTACGGAAAAGAAACGGGCACAAAAAGATTTATTGATTTGGCTTTGGATTTACTTTTAGAAATTAAGCCAGAAGAAAACCAAATTATACGAGGATTTAAAGAAAGAGGACTAAATGCGAGCAATGCTTTTGATACACAAGCACTTATTCATTTAAAAAAAAGTTACTGTGATTTAAAAAAATGCTTAAATTGTGGCATTGGTTTAAAAATAATTAAACAACAAGAAAAATGATTAGTAGGATTTTAGTTTTTTTTGAGCGTTATTCCTTCGGGGTCTGCACTTATTTAGGTGATAAATTTAAGATTTCTCAGTCTAAAATTAGACTATTCTTTATTTACACTTCATTTTTGTCTGCCGGTTTTCCCTTAGTATTTTATTTCTCTGCTGCTTTTGTTTTGGATATAAGAACCTTTATTAAGCGCAAAAAAATGCAATATTGGGATATATAAAATTACTCTCCTTCAAAAAACTCAGTTAACTCTCCAAAATAACTGGTATCCCAGCCATCAACAAATTCATCGTAAACTTCATCTGGTATGTTAGTATGTACCAACTCAACTGAACAACCTTTTTTATGTTCGTGAAGTTTAATGGTAACAATTGAAGCTTCATCCTGACCGTCAAAATACCACTGTTGTACAATTTTTTTATTCTCTTCGAATACTAAGTTTTTCCCAACGATATCACCGTCAAATAAAGAAAAGCCAGAATTGGGTTCAGTACTCATTTCTGCTTCCGCACCACTCCATAATTTAATACTCAGTGGAATGGTTAATGCCAAATACACTTCTTCTGGTGATGCTGTTAAGGTATAGTATTTTTTATAATCTTTCATTTTACAATTCTTTTAAGTTTAAAGCTATCTTATTAGCAATAAAAAAGCATCTCAATTTAATAAATCAAGATGCTTCAAAATTAAGGTTATTTTATAGAATTACTCGGTAACGGTAGGTTTAATAATTCTAGCTAATACTAGCCAACTAAATCTAATTCTTTTTAGCAGTTACTAAAACTACTACGCCTGCAACTAAAATAATTCCGCCAGCGTAAGGAGGCCAGTTTACTGTTTTTTGCTTATCTGCAGATATTTGAATGGGACCAGCATCAACTACTTTTTCTTTCTTTGTGTAAGAGAAACCTCCCCATATTAGCATTGCAATTCCTACAACTACTAAAATAATTCCGACTGTTCTGTTCATGATATTCTTTTTAAGGTTTGTAACTATTGGAGACTTTGCAAGTTTTAAGCCAAACTGATTTTTAACCACAGAGGAAAGAAGTTTTTTTAGAGCGCAAACAAAATAAATACGGACGGTGTTTAGTCTCGTTAAGGTAACCGAAGCATATAAAGCCAGAAAGAACCGTGGAGAACACAGAGCCAAGTTGAATTTTAAAATGACTACTCAATTAACCAAAAGCATTTTCTCCAATAATGTCCATCCCGGTAATCAATAAAATAAATATCATGTGTGCCTTCATAGGTAATTACCGATTCCAAATTCATCATGTGGCGCATAATTGGATATTCGCCTATAATTCCCATAGTACCTATAATTTATCGAGCTTCTCTGGCTATTCGTGTTGCGGTTTCAACGGAGTTTCTTTTTGTCATAAAGATTTGAGCAGGTGTTGCTCTTCCTTCATTTTTTAATACCCCTAATCTCCAAACTAACAATTGAGCTTTGGTAATTTCGGTAATCATTTCCGCTAGTTTCTTCGCTTAATAAATCAACCAATAAATAATAATCTGGATGTTGATACACGTCTTTTTTTAAAGATTTAGAGTTATTTGGCTGAGTCATGATAAAGGCTTATTCTCAAATTTAATAAAATCTAAGCACTAATTATTTTGATTTAAATCTATTAACCATCATCTTTGAACATGAGTGAAACCTTAGCATCCGTTGGCTTAAATGGCGCAAAATTTAATGCAGCAATTGGATGGTATCCCGAAGAAAGAGTTTTTAAGAACAACTTTATCGTTGATTTATCCGTTACTTTTAAAGTTGAAAAACCTTTTACAGATGATAATTTAGCCGGAAGTATAGATTATATGCAACTTCATGAGGTATGCAGTGAAGCCTTTGCCCAAGAAGCTAAATTGATAGAGTTCGTTGCGCAAAAAATTATTGATAAAATAGTTGATAAATTTCCTGTAGCACAAACGGTTGTTATCGCTATAAAAAAGTTGAGTCCGCCTGTTAAAGCCCAAATAGAGAGTTCTTTTGTACAATTAAGCTATAAGAAGTAAAATGGAATTTAATCCAGTTAATCAAAAAAACCTTAATAAACTCAAACAAATCTGCGGGGAAGGGAATGTATTTACCGATCAGGAAAGTATTTACAAGTACAGCAAAGACGAAACTGAAGATTTAAGCTTCTTTCCGGATGTAGTGATTAAGCCGAAGAACGTTAAGGAGATTTCTGAGATTTTAAGATACTGTAATGAGCATTTGATTCCTGTAACGCCAAGGGGAGGAGGAACTGGTTTGAGCGGTGGCGCATTACCAGTGCGTGGCGGTGTGGTTTTGAGTTTGGAACGCTTAGATACGATTATTGAGATAGACGAGAAAAACCTCCAAGCCACGGTTGAACCTGGTGTTATTACTGAGGTTTTTATGGATGCTGTAGCCGAAAAAGGTTTGCTTTATCCAGTAGACCCATCCAGCAAGGGTTCGTGTTATATTGGTGGGAATATGGCCCATGGTTCTGGCGGACCAAGGGTTGTGAAATACGGAACGATTAGAGAGTATGTTTTAAATTTCGAAGTGGTTTTGCCTAACGGCGATATTATTTGGACGGGTGCAAACACATTGAAGTATGCTTCAGGATATAATTTAACACAGTTGCTAATTGGTTCTGAGGGTACTTTAGCTATTATTACCAAGATTGTTTTAAAACTCATCCCAAGACCATTGCATGACATTTTACTCATGTGCGCTTTCCCAACTAATGAGGACGCTTGTGCAGCAGTTTCAGCGGTTTTTAGAGCTGGCGTTATACCGTCTGCTTTGGAATTTATGGAGCGCAAAGGTTTAGAGTGGGTGATTGAATACGATAAACTCAATTTTTCTATCCATCCAGAAGCCGAAGCTTACTTGATGATTGAAGTGGATGGAAATGATATGGATACGCTTTTTGGTGATTGCGAAGTCATCAATAATGTGTTAGAGAAACATCGTGTTATTGAGGTGCTGTTTGCAGATGCAGCTACCCAAAAAGAAGAGTTTTGGAAGATAAGACGAGTAATGCCGGAATCTGTTAAGGCAAATTCTATTTATAAAGAAGAAGATACGGTTGTTCCACGAGCAAACTTACCGCAACTGATTAAAGGGATTAAAGGAATTGGTTCAAGATATGGTTTTCATTCAGTTTGTTATGGGCATGCAGGTGATGGGAATCTCCATGTAAATATCATCAAAGGAGAGATGTCTGATGACGATTGGAAGAATAAGTTAAAAGCTGGAATTAGAGAGATTTTTGAGTTGACTGTTATGCTTGGTGGAACGATATCTGGCGAACATGGTATTGGTTTGGTGCAAAAGGAGTTTATGCCGATAAAATACAGTGAAATTAGCTTGAATTTAATGCGTGGCATTAAAAAGGTTTTCGACCCAAATGGGATTTTGAATCCGGATAAGATTTTTTAGACGTAAAACTGTCATTGTAAGCGATAGAGCGTGGCACTTTATAAGGTAAGAAGATGGAAACCTAATTTAAAGCACAAGCCTTAGACTTGAGCTTGTGCGAAAGAACTGACAGATTGCCACAGCACATCCACGCTAAGTCCACCACTTCGTCAATCCCACGTCGTCATTCCCCCGTCGTCCTCTCGACGATAGGAGAGACCTCTAAATTCCTTTGCAACATTTTAATCCTGCGAAGAAACTAACAGATTCCTCCTCGTACCTCGTTCGGAATGACGGCTAGTTCTTAAAGCTTCGCACTCTTCAATCTTAAAGAATTCACAATTACAGAAACAGAACTAAAACTCATTGCTAATGCAGCAATCATCGGCGAAAGTAACATTCCAAATACCGGATATAAAACACCAGCGGCGATAGGGATTCCAATTATGTTATAAGCTAAGGCGAAGAACAAGTTCTCTTTGATGTTTCGCATTACTTTATGGCTCAACAGCTTTGCCTTTGCTATTCCATTTAAATCACCTTTAACTAAGGTGATAGAAGCGCTTTCTATGGCTACATCTGTACCGGTTCCCATGGCAATGCCAATATCAGCTTGCGACAGAGCAGGAGCGTCATTAATTCCATCTCCAGCCATCGCCACTTTGTTGCCGTTTTTTTGTAAACGCTTAATTTCTTCCAGTTTATCTTGAGGCAGCATTTGTGCTTTGTAGCTATCTAAACCCAAAGTTTTACTTACCGATTCTGCCGTTGCTTCATTATCTCCAGTAAACATAATAACTTGTAAACCTTCATCTTGCAGCTTTTTAATTGCAGCTTTACTTCCTTCTTTAATCTTATCAGAAATTACGACAAAACCAATCGCTTTTTGGTTGATCGCGAAGTAAGAAACTGTTTTTCCTTTCTCTTGTTCCTGTTTAACTGCGTCTGCTAATTCGGTAGAGATTGGCGCATTTACTTGCTCCATCAACTTCTGGTTCCCTAACGCTAAAGCATCATCGTTAAGATTTCCCGTAACACCTTTGCCCGTGATAGCTTCAAAGTTTTTGATGTCTTTAGTTTCGATTTTTTGTTCTTCAGCATATTTTAAAGTCGCCTGTGCTAGAGGATGTTCGCTATTGCTATTTAAAGAAGCAATTAACATGGCTAAATCTTTTTCCGAATGTTCAGTACTATCGCTAACAATCTTTTCAACCGATGGTTTACCTTCTGTAATTGTTCCGGTTTTATCTATGACCAGTACATTCATCTCGTTTAGTTTTTCTAAAGCCTCAGCGTTTTTTATCAACACGCCAGCAGTTGCTCCTTTACCAACACCAACCATTACTGCCATTGGTGTAGCTAAACCTAAAGCACACGGGCAGGCAATAATTAACACGGCAATGGCATTTACAAATGCGAAAACGTAAGCCGGGTCTGGACCGTAAATTGACCAAACAATAAATGTAATTGCAGATACTAAAACAACAACTGGTACAAAATAGCCAGAGATTTTATCAGCCAATTTTTGGATTGGCGCTTTTGAACGGCTGGCAGTATTTACCATTTCAATAATCTGCGAAAGCAAGGTTTCTGCACCTACTTTTTCTGCAGTCATTACAAAAGAGCGGTTTCCATTGATGGTTCCCGCATTTACTTTGTCGTCCTTATTTTTTTCTACGGGAATAGGCTCGCCAGAAATCATCGCTTCATCAATAACTGGATTGCCATCTTTGATACTGCCATCTACAGGGATTTTTTCTCCAGGTTTTACTCTGATTAAATCGCCAATTTCCACATCGTCAATAGAGACTTTTTGTTCTTTTCCGTCGACAATCTTAACGGCAGTATTGGGAGCTAATTTCAATAGTTCTTTAATGGCGCTATTGGTTTTGCTATGCGCTCTGGCTTCCAAAACTTGTCCTAATAATACCAGCGTGAGTATTACTGTAGCCGCTTCGAAATAAACATAAACTGTCCCCGAATGGGTTTTAAACTGGTCTGGAAAAATATCTGGAAAAAATAAAGCAACAATACTAAATAACCAAGCTACGCCAGAACCAATCCCGATAAGGGTAAACATGTTTAAATTCCAAGTCACGACCGAACGCCATGCTCTTTCAAAAAACATCCAACAGGCACAAAAAACAACTGGAACTGATAAGCCAAACTGCACCCAATCCCAATATTTAATGTCCATTATTTTATAAATCGGATTATTGGGAATCATATCCGACATGGCAATCAAGAATATAGGAAGCGTGAAAGCAACTGCTATCTTAAACTTACGCACCAATTTATTGTAAGCTGCGTTGTCATCATCGTCTTTTGGTTCCATTGGCACCAAATCCATTCCACAGATGGGGCAATCACCGGGTTGGTCTTTAACCACTTCGGGGTGCATTGGACAAGTGAACTTTGTTTTTTGCGTAACTGCTTGCGGTACTAAATCCATTCCGCAAACTGGGCAATCGCCAGGTTTATCGTAGGTTTTATCTCCTTCGCAATGCATCGGGCAATAATAAGTTGCACCCGCAATAGCTTTCTGAGGTTTCTTTTTTACAGCGGCAGCTTGATCTTCTCCACCAAAACAGGATTTGGTTTTTAGGATATAATGAGTTCCTAATCTTTCTTGAAGTTGCTCGATTGTAATGGGATTTTCAGTTTCAACTTCAGCCTGTGGCGGATCTAAAGTTACCGTTGCGGTTACGCCTTCAATGGCGTTTAATTTATTTTCTACGTTAGTGCGACAACCGTTACAGGTCATCCCCTCAACAGTATAAATTAAAGACTTTTTTTTGATGGTATAATTGTCTTTTTCGCTCAATGTTGCTTGCAGCTCTTCAAGAGAAATATCATTCTGGTTTTCGATTTTAGCCTGTGGTGGATCTAGTGTCACTGTTGCATTTACGCCTTCAATTGTATTTAATGTATCTTCAACTTTGGTGCGACAGCCGTTACAGCTCATCCCATCAACGATATAGGTCTGTTTCATAATTGTTTATTTTGCTATTGGCTTGCTTTGGTTCCATAAAGCAATGTTTAACCCAATAAAGCAAATTTACAAAACTTTGGTAGCTTGTAGTGTCCTAAAGTCTGATTGATATCATTTTAAGTTAAAAAATACTATGCAAAAAGCTTAGTAACGAGTTGTTAATTACGCAGTTTTTACAATAGCTCAATGTGAGTAAACAGTCTAAGGAATCTGTAAAGAGATGAAAAACTAATCCAATACCGATAATATTGAATGGTTTTTTGAAAAACAGTAATACAAAGTAAAACGGCATAATGTAATAGCTGTGAAGCGGATGAAAACCGATACTGCACCTATCAGGCTGAAATATAGGGTTTGCTAAAAGATGATCGAGATCGATGACCATCGTAGCCAACAAAATCAAATACACCTTTTTCCAATCACTTTTAAAAAAGAAATAAGCAATAAAAAAAGGGGCTATAAAATGTAGGGAATAATGGATTATAGTTTGCATTCTTTGACTTGGTTTTCTTTCTCAATAATTACAGTTGCAGCATTACCTCCAAAGCCTACCGCGTTAATCATTATTTTTTTAATCTCTTTATTTTGGAATTGAGCTTGGAGATAAGGAGGAGCAATAAACTGATTATGTTGAATCATTAAAAGTGCCATTTCTAAACTTAAAGCCCCCGAAGCTCCAAACGTATGGCCTAATTTCCATTTATTACAAGTCAATAAGGGAACATCGTTACCAAAAACTGCTTCTATCGCTTTCATTTCTGCAATATCGCCTAATACAGTGCCTGGCGAATGCATAATTACCACGTCGATGCTTTTTGGATCGTGATTTTTTAATGCTTTTTGCATAGATTTCTGCATACAAAGTGCATCGGCAGATAAAGAAGCTCCATTTTTAATAATTTCTACACCGTAACCAATGCCAGTAATGTTTGCAATTGGGTTTTCTGGATTTGCCTCTAAACTAAAGCAAGCAGCGCCTTCGCCTAAGATCATGCTGCTTTTTTGTTTACTTAAATCCATCGCTCGGCAAGGAAAATCATCGTCGGCATTGGAGTAAATCTTTAAAGCTTTCATTTGTGCCAAGGTAAAAGGCGTTAAAGGAGCTTCGCTACCGCCGGCCAAAAAACAATCTGTATAGCCAGAAGTTATCCAAACTACGGCGTTGATGATGGCATGTAAAGCAGTGCTACAAGTAATGGAATGCGAAATTGCTGGACCTTCAGTACCTAAATCTGTAGCTACCCAACTGGCAATATTTCCTAAGGTTGTGGACGGTGAACAAAGTGGATAAGTCTCGGTCTGATGGTTGGCTATAAAATCTGCGTGGTACTTTTCGAAAACGGTGGTAGCTCCTCTGGAGGAGCCAATGTTTATCCCGAACTCATTGTTATTATTCCAATTGGCATCTTTTATCGCCAACCTGGAAGCTTCGATTGCATAAATAACACTTGGATCTAAGTTTTTATAAGCTATTTTTTGCTTGTATATGCTGTCAGTTTTTGTTTTTGAAGATTCAGCTAAAGGTGCACTCCAATCTTTATTTTGCAAAAACACCTGTTTTTTAAAGTAATGATTGTTGTTTAAATAGCTTTGCCAGATTTCTTTCTTATTTGAACCTAAAGCCGAAACGCTTCCCCAACCCGTTATTCCTATTTTTTTCGCTTCCATGGGCGCAAATATCTTTATTTATAGGGGTTTTTGGTAATCAATTACGAGGTTAAAAGATTTTAACGCTTATAAATTGAAGTTGTATTAGGAAAGCGCTACCAAGTCTTAATTTAGTGCAACGGGTTAATGAAACATTTGCAAGGCAGATTTGAAGCATCTGCCGTTTGTTTTGATCTTAAAAAAAGCGATTTTTGAGGAGAAGCCTTAACGCTCTCCAATTTTAATCCTACATAATTTTTATGATACGCAAAGTCTTTCTCTTCCTATTTTTTTCTGTTTTCTGTTTTTCGGATAGCTTTAGCGAAATAAAACTTCCCGCACTTGTTGGAAACAACATGGTTTTGCAACAGCAAGCAGATGTCAAAATTTGGGGTTGGGCAAATGCAAATAGTAAAATATCGGTTTCAACATCGTGGGATAAAAAAACTTACCAAACCACTACAGGTAAAAATGGAAGTTGGGAAGTGGTGGTGAAAACTCCCATCGCTGGTGGGCCTTACCAAATCAAACTAAGTGGAGATGGTATTGTAGAACTAAAAAATATATTGATAGGAGAGGTTTGGGTATGTTCTGGTCAATCCAATATGGAAATGGCTTTACGTGGAAATTCATCACCAATATTAAATGCTAATGAAATTATTTTAAATGCCGATCATCTAAATATCAGACTGTTTAAAGTTAAATCTACTAGTTCTATTACGCCATTAGATGATGTAACAGGCGAATGGAACGAGTCAACATCTGCTACAGCTAGAGAATTTAGTGCAATAGGTTATCAGTATGCAGAAATTTTAAACAAAAAGCTACACGTTCCTATCGGGATGATTATGTCTACCGTTGGTGGAACCATGGTTGAAGCTTGGATGAGTAACTCTAGTTTGTCCACATTTCCTCAAGTAGAAATTCCAATTACTTTAGAGAATAATAAATATCCACACAGAGAACCAACTGCGCTTTTTAATGCGATGGTTGCACCGTTATTAAAATACAACATTAGGGGTGTTATTTGGTTGCAGGGAGAAAGTAACCGCCATGAATCTGAACGTTACGAACAGCTTTTTCCTGAGATGGTGAAAGATTGGCGCAAGCAATGGGGTTTAGGTGATTTTCCGTTTTATTATGGTCAAATTGCGCCGTACGGCTCGAATGATGCCAGCAGAAATGGTCCAAGATTAAGAGAAGCGCAGCTTAATGCGATGGACGTAATACCGAATAGTGGAATGGCTTGCTTGTTAGATGTAGGAATGGAGAACGATATCCATTTTATGGATAAAACCATCCCAGCACAACGTTTGGCTTACTGGGCATTAGCTAAAACTTACGGAATTGCAGGGATTGGCTATCAAGGACCGCGTTATAAATCCATGAAAATAAATGGCGATAAAGCGGTTTTAACTTTTGACTACGCACCCTATTTAACCACTTTTAAAAAGCCGTTAACTTTATTTGAGGTTGCTGGAGAAGACAAAGTGTTTCATCCAGCTAACGCTACCATAGAAAAAAACACAGTAATGGTACAAAGCAATGATGTTAAAAATCCTGTTGCAGTAAGATATGCGTATAAAGAATGGGTAATGGGCCAGCTTTATAATAATGATGGTTTGCCAGCATCTTCTTTCCGTACAGATAATTGGAAATAATATGAGAAATAAATTGTTAACGGCTTTTTTTTTATTGACAGCTTTTGGCGCTTATGCTCAAAGTCCAATCACAATTAGACTTTGGGAAAGTAATATGCCTAACAAAACGGCAGAAAGAAGTGCTATAAAATCGAATGTTGATAGCAGTAAGAATTTAATAAAGATTACGGAAGTTACCGATCCATTAATTGAGATTTATAAACCTAAAATCAAATCGAATAAAGCTACCGTAGTGATAAGCCCTGGTGGCGGGCAAAAGTTTTTAGCTTGGAATTTAGAAGGTACTGAAATAGCAGAATGGTTAGCAAGTTTGGGTTATACCGCCGTAGTTTTACAATATAGAGTGCCAAACAACCAAAGCGGGGCATTAAAAGATTTACAAAGAGCTATAAAGCTGATGCGTTTTCATGCATCAAAATTTGACATTGATACCAATAAAATAGGTGTCATCGGTTTTTCTGCCGGAGGAAATTTAAGTGCGAGAGCAGCAACGGGTTTTAAAATTAAGACTGATGAGCCACGTGACGATATCGATAAAATTTCGTCGAAACCAAATTTTGCACTGCTGATTTATCCAGGTTCTATGTCCACTGGTGAGGACCGACATTTGATTCCGCAAATCCCAGTTGATAAAGATACGCCGCCCGTTTTTATTTTCGTTTCATCTGATGATCCTTATAACATTCCTTTTAGCATGGGTGTTGCGTTACGGACTAATAAAATCCCGTTTGAATTTCATGTGGTTCCAGCAGGGTGGCATGGCTACGGTTTACGAAAAGGCAACCCCGCCGCAGAAGCTTGGCCAACTTTAGCTGAAAATTGGTTGAACGCCATCTTAAAATCTGATAAATAATGTGTAAGTCAAATATTAAAACCGTTTTTGCAGGTTTATTTTCTTTGGTTTTAATGTTTTTATCTGTTGGCTTAAAAAGTCAAACCTTAAAAGAATCAGAAGTTCCAGCATACGTATTACCATCTTTAACCACCTTTAATAATGGAAAAGACGTTAAAACAGCGAAAGATTGGACCAATAAAAGGAGGAGCGAAATTATTAAACTCCTAAAAAAGGAAATGTACGGTACGCTACCAAAAAAACCGAAACATCTACTTTTTAAAGTCTTTGATATCGATAGCAACGCTTTGGGCGGAAAAGCAACTCGTAAACAAGTTAGGGTGACTTTTAACAGCAGGGTGGATAGTGTTTTTATGGATGTGCTAATTTATATCCCAAATAAAATTAGAAAGCCTGCACCACTAATATTGGGGCTTAACTTTGCAGGTAATCAAGAAATAGTAAACGATTCGAATATTAAGATTACCAAAAGTTGGGTGCCTAAAAAGTCGAAAGGAGCAGTAAACAACCGAGCAACAGAACTTTCTAGAGGTTATTCAACCGAATTTTTTCCAATAGAACGAATGATTGATGAAGGTTACGCAGCCGCCACCATTTATGCTGGCGATATTGATCCAGATTATTTTGAGGTAAGCAATGCTGTACAATCATTATATCCTAAACTGCAAAAGCGAAAAGATAATTTTAGTACCATTGGTGCTTGGGCTTGGGGGCTAAGTAGGGCGATGGATTATTTTGAAATTGATGAACAGGTTGATGCTAAAAAAGTGGTATTAACGGGTTTATCACGAATGGGAAAAGCATCTTTATGGGCTGGTGCTTTAGATCAGCGGTTTGCAATATTAATTAGTACAGAAGCTGGAAAAGGTGGCGATGCGCTTTTTAAAAGAGAGTTTGGCGAATCTGTTGACCGTATTGTGAAGGTGTTTCCACAATGGTTTTGTCGCAATTTTGATAAATACGCAAACAATGTATCCATAATGCCATTTGATCAACACATGATGTTGGCTTTGGTTGCACCAAGACCTTTATACATTGGTGCAGCCGAAGAGGATTTAAATGAGGATCCAAAAGGAGAGTTTTTAGCAATTAAAGCAACGGAGCGAGTTTATAAATTATTTGGATTTGATGGGCTGCAGGCTGATGAGCTTCCGCAAGTGAACAACCCTTTGCGTTCTGTTAAGTTAGGGTTTCATCTGCGATCTGGTAAACATGGAATTACTGCCTACGATTGGGACAATTATTTCGAGTTCATCAAAACCAGATTGTAATTTTTAACAGTTTAGAATCGAAACCTACCAAAATTATTTAACTTGTTTCCTTTATCAAAAAAGCTTTAGCTGAATAATCTGTTGCTTGTGAATAATATTTATAAAATATTTTTATCGATTGCTTTAACACTCTTCGTGTTGTGCAATTCTCTTGCCCAAAACCAACCCATAAAATTCAAACATTTAACTATAAATGACGGACTTTCGCAAAACACGGTCTACTGTACCTTTCAAGATAAAAAAGGATTCATTTGGATAGGAACAGAAGATGGGCTTAATCGTTTTGATGGTGCTGATTGGCTAATATTTAAACACGAAACCAACAACAAACAAAGCTTAAGTAATAACCAAGTAAATGCAATAGAGCAAGACGAAGATGGGCAACTAATTGTAGCTACTGCAGATGGATTAAACATTTACGATCCAAGCAAAAATATATTCCGTAAAGTAAACCTTCACACGTCAAAAGATCAAAGCAATGAGTTTGTTAGTTCTGTAGCGAAAGATAGTAAGGGGAGATTTTGGATAAGCAGTAGAGATGGGCTAAAGTTGTTGAAAAAAGATAAATCAGCGGTAGAAACATCTTTTAAATACGAGACCAAAATAACAGGGTTAAATCCCGAAAAGGTTTTAAATACCTTTGAATCTGCAAGTCACCAGCTTTGGGTTAATACCGGTACAGGTTTAAGAATATTTAGTACAAGTACTTTACGTTTTGAACCGCTACCAGCTGTAATTGCCAACACAAAAGGATTAAACGATGGAAATGTTAGGGTAATAAAACAAGATAGCCAGAACAACTTTTGGTTTGGAACCGAAGCCCACGGAATATTTTATTACGATGTTGCCAAACAGTCTGTAATAAACTATAGAAATAACCCGGTTTTAAATAGTATTGCCTCCAATGTTGTCAGAGATATTTTCTTTTACTCGCCAACCGAAATATGGTTTGGTACAAGAGACGGATTAAGTATTTTAGATTTACAATCACAACGTTTCCATAATTATTTTTACGATAAATACAATCCTTACAGCCTCTCACACAACTCTGTTCGTAATTTTTTAAGAGATAATGCGGGCAGTATCTGGCTAGGGACTTTTGCTGGTGGATTAAACGTTTTTTACGAAAGTAGCAGAAACTTCAATTACATAGGCGAAAAGTTAGGTAATGATTTAGGTTTGAACCATAGGGTGGTGAGTGCTATTCATCAAGAACCAAACGGTGCATTATGGGTTGGTACCGAAGGTGGCGGACTTAACTACATTGACCGAGCCAAGGGGAATTACCGCTATTTCCCGGTGAATAATTTAGCCAACAACGGAAGCAATATTGTAAAGTGTATGGCAGATGATGGAAAAGGTAAAATTTGGCTCGGAACGTACAACGGCATTAGTATTTTTGATAAGCAAACACAGGTTTTTAGCGGTTTATTTAGGTCGGACAATGGCAATTTAAATTTTACCGGAAACTATCAAATTCATGATATTGTATTAGATGGCAATACCAGTTACATCGCCACAAATGGTAAAGGTTTGTTAATTCATACACCCACCAACACTCGAGAGCTCATTTACAACCAAAAAGATGCTCAAACTATCAGTTCCAACAATCTGAGTGCGCTGTTAAAAACTGGCGATAACCTATGGATTGGTTCTCAAAGGGGGCTAAACAAATACAACATTAGTCAAAATAAATTCACCAGGTATTTACATAGTGAAAAAGATCTAGCTTCACTTTCTGCAAACTCTGTGTTGTGCTTATACCAAGATAAGGATGCTAATTTATGGATCGGTACAGAAGGTGGCGGACTTAATTATTTTGATGCTAAAAAGGAGAAGTTTAAAGCAATAACCACCAATGATGGTTTAGCTAATAACGTGGTGCATAGCTTGATACAAGATAATGAGGGTTTTTTGTGGGCAAGTACCAACAAAGGACTTTCAAAAATAAATATCCAAGCTTTTTTTCAAGATTCTTCAAACTTAAATATTATAAATTATAACGTTTCTGATGGTTTGCAAAGTAATCAGTTTTCTAATATAGCGGTTGAAATGGGTTTAAACGGAGAACTTTTATTCGGAGGAATTAATGGTATAACTTCGTTTTTTCCGGCTAAAATAAAGGCAAATAGTTTTAAACCAAGAGTTGTTTTTACTGGTTTTTACATCCGTAATAAAGAAGTATCGCTTCAGACAGAGGATTCGCCATTAAGTAAGCAGATAGAAGAAACCACAGAAATTGAACTGAGTTATGATCAAGCATATTTTACTATAAAGTATGCAGCCTTAAACTTCATCAATCCGGAAAAAAACAGATACGCATTTAAATTAGAGGGATTTAATGATGAGGATTGGATTGATGTTGGAAACCAACGCAGTGTGAACTACACCAATTTAACGCCAGGTAAATACGTTTTTAAAGTAAAAGCTTCAAATAATGATGGCGTTTGGAACGACGAAATTAGAACTTTAAAAATTAAAGTATTACCACCATTTTGGAAAACTTGGTGGGCTTACCTGCTATATGTTGCCTTAATTGCAGGTCTTCTTTACATCTATTACATTTACTCCATTAGAACAGCGAAATTGAAAAACCAGCTGGCTTTTGAATATAAGACACACGAGAAGGACCAAGAACTAGCGCAACGAAAATTGGCTTTTTTCACCAATATCTCTCACGAAATTAAAACTCCTTTAACGCTAATACTTGCACCAATTGAAAAACTGATTGAAACGAATGCTGGTAATAACTTGGTACAGAATCAACTTTCGTTAATGCAAAGAAATGGCGAACGTTTAGTGCGTTTAATCAATCAGTTGCTTGATTTTAGAAAGTTTGAGAGCGGAAAAGTCAGATTAAAAGCTGCCGAAGGTAACATGGTTAGATTTGTAAAAGAAGTTGCTATGGCTTTTGATTCGTACGCCAGTTACCTAAAAATCAATTTGGTTGTTGATGCTAAGCCTAACAGCATTAAAGCTTATTTTGATAGAGACAATTTCGAGAAAATCATCTACAACTTACTTTCTAATGCGCTTAAATTTACACCAGAAGGCGGTACGGTGAGAGTTTCTGTAAAACAAGAGCTTAAAGAAGATGGAGAAGGCTTTGTGGTAATAGGCGTTGAAGATAACGGAAAAGGAATTCCGGAAAATTATATTAGTAAAATATTTGACGAGTTTGACCATTCTAATACCGATGGCGATAATCCCTTAGGTTCGGGAATTGGTTTAGCATTTACCAAAGCTTTGGTGGCTTTACATCACGGCACAATTTCGGTTCGTAGCGAAGAAGCCACCCGCGAAACCAAAGGCTTTACAAAATTTACGGTTAAAATCCCCTTGGGGAGGTCGCATTTATCTGAAGATGAGGTTATTGAAAACTATAAAACCAGTGAAGATATTAAGCGCTACCATATTGATGAGCCAAACATTGGCAACAGTTTAATTATAGAAGAAAAAAAACAGAAGTTTTTGGCAGAAGTGGGGGACGAAGCGCCAATTATGTTAATTGTAGAAGACAATGCCGATGTCCGCGATTTTTTAGAGAACCATTTTAAAGAATCGTTTAATGTACATACCGCAGAAAACGGTAAAATCGGTTTAGAAAAAGCTTTAGAATTAATTCCAGATATTATTATTAGCGATGTAATGATGCCTGAAATGACAGGTACTGAACTTTGTAATGAAATTAAATCGAACCAAGCAACCAGCCATATTCCGGTTATTTTGTTAACAGCTCGTACACCTCTTATTTTTAAGATTGAGGGGTTAGAAACCGGTGCTGATGACTATATAACTAAGCCATTTAGTATGAAAATTGTGGAGACCAGGGTTTGGAATTTGTTAGAATTAAGACGCCAGCTAAGAGAGCGTTACCGTAAAGAAATATCACTAGAACCTAAAAACTTGGCAATAAGTTCTCCGGACGAGAAATTTATTGAAAAAGTGATGAAGTTTATTGAGGATAATATTGGCGAACCAACTTTAAATGTTGAAGCTTTAGGGAAAGAGGTAGGCATGAGCCGGGTAACGCTTTACCGTAAAATGAAAGCATTAACCAACCAAACTACTATTGAGATTATTAGAAACGTTAGAATAAAAAGAGCTGCACAATTATTGGCAACTAAGCATTATAACGTAAGCGAGGTGGCTTATATGGTAGGTTTTACCGATCTTGATTATTTTAGAAAGTGCTTTAAAGAACAATTTAAAAAAACGCCAAAAGATTACAGTGCAGGCGATAATAGTTAACCTCTTTGTTATCCCTACCCAATAAATTTAGTTAGTTTCTAGTGTTTGCGCCCAGTTAGCAAATTTATGCTAACAGTGTCCATTGTAAGTTTATCAAAATAGCAATGGATTTTGGAAGGTTAAAGCAGTCGTTTTTAAACTTTAAACAAGTAAATTAAAAAACCTTAGTTCGCTTAAAATAGCCAATTGATATTGATGACGTCGGTTTTTGAATAGGATGTTTCTGCGTTAGGGATTGCCCCAAAGGTAAGCCTTTGGCTTACTTAAAATCTTTTTTGTACGCCGACTGAGATAAAAAAAACATTCCCAAGGAACTCATTCGTAGCAACGAAACGGTCGTCTGAACGCCCAAATTACAAGATCAACTATCGAGCTATATTAAAACGAAAAATCAGGTTCGATATTCATTTTTTGGATAAGCTAGCCGTACACACCATGGCTTTTTTTGAACCAAGAGCTGCTTAATCATGATTATTAAGCGAAAGTTGTCCTTTCATTAGATAAGTTTTTTATTTGAAAACGCATCAATTATTGAACTGCCGGAATTAGTGTTTTAATTGGTTTGTAGATTAAAACGTCTTTACTCAAAATTATTTTGCTTAAGGACAGGTCATTTACAAGCTTCGTTCTTAATTCAGATCTGGTATTTTGGACAAATCCAAGTTAATACCGTTTTCCGCTGGTTAATGTTGCTTAAACCCCAAAACAAGCTGGGCTTTTAGTCCAATTCCCCAAATTTGCTACTAAAAAAAACATCTGTTACAGCAAATAACAATGCTATTCGGTTATTTTGATTTTATCCAATGCATCTGTTGTTGCAGTGGCAACCAGTTATAGAAAGTAGGACGTAGGTAGGTATAACTTCCGAACTAAAACTTCAACCAATTATTTATTAATTAAATTATTCATTTACATGAAAAGAAACAGACAAACATTAGGCTGTCGATTTGTTGAAAAACAAAAAATTGTTTTCGCAATGCTCGTTGCTTTCGGTACTGTTAATGGGGTAAGCTCTTACGCTAACGCGTTTGATTTGAGCGTAGTTCAGCAACAATCCGTTAACAAAACAGTTAGTGGCAAAGTTACCGACGAAAAGAACTTGCCGTTGCCGGGCGTGTTGGTAAAATTAAAAGGTACTGCAACAGGAACTGCTACAGGTGTAGACGGTTCTTACGCTCTTAATGTTCCAGATAACGGCGGGACCTTAGTGTTTTCATACTTAGGTTTTACTTCACAAGAACTAACCGTAGTTAATCAATCCGTAATTAACATTAAGCTAGCAGAAGATACCAGAGCGTTAGATGAAGTTGTAGTGATTGGCTACCAAACCATCAGAAAAAAAGATTTAACGGGTGCAGTAAATGTTATTGATAACACCAAAGCGCAGCAGACTGTCTCGCGTTCGTTGCCAGAAGCATTACAAGGTTTAACACCAGGTGTTGCAGTAAGGAACGGTGGTGCGCCTGGACAAGGAGCTGTTATTAACATCAGAGGGTTAGGAACGTTTGGTAATGCAAGTCCTTTGTATGTTATTGATGGGATGTTAACAGATCCAAACGTAACCATCAATCCGGATGATGTGGAAACGATTCAGGTTTTGAAGGATGCATCTGCAGCAGCTATTTACGGTTCAAGAGCGGGTAACGGAGTAATTATTATTACTACTAAAAAAGGTAAAATAGGAGACACAAAAATCAACTTTAGCTCACGATACAGTGTTTCAGAAGTGCCTAATACCTTTGATGTAATGGATGGCCCACAATATGCAGCAGCAAACAAATTGGCTTATCAAAATGTTGGGTTAGCGCCACAACCAGGGGTTGCCAATTATGATGGTTCTGTAAACACAAACTGGGTAAATGAATTGATTCGTACAGGATCTGTTCAGGACTATAACGTGAATATATCTGGCGGATCAGAGACCACGAAATATTTTTTAGGTGCGGGTTATTTTAAAGACGAAGGTACATTATTGGCTAGAAGCTTTGAGCGTACATCTGTGAGAATAAATACAGAAACTAAAAAAGGGCGTTTCACCTTTGGCGAAAATTTGGCTATTTCTACTAACAATAATAATAAACCAGCCGATGTAGCAAACCCTTGGTTTGATGCTTTTGCTAGTTTGCCAATTATTCCAGTACAAAGCAATGCGTTAATTAGCACAGCTAACCCAGGCGGATGGGGTTATGGAGATAACGGTTTCGCAAATAACTACTCAAGTAACCATGTTGCCATTGCAAATATTACTTCTAATAATGCCAATTATACCAAAATATTTGGTAACGCATTTATGAATGTGAAACTTACGGACTGGTTAAGTTATAAGCTTAACGGCGGTCTAGAAACCAGTTTTGATAAGTCTAAATATGTTAGAAAAGACGGTTTTTGGGTCGAAAATCAATCTGCGGAAGTAAGCCGCATGTCGGATAATAGGGCACAATACTTAAGTTATTTATTTGAGCATACACTTAATTTTGATAAGAAATTTAATAAGCACAGCATAAATGGTGTAGTTGGTTATACAGAGCAAACAACATCTAATGAGAATACGGAAGGGTCTGGAATTAACTTATCTAATTATGGAGGTAATTATTTTACAACTTTAAATACTACGGGCTTAAAGCCAGGTGATAGAAATACTTCTGGTTCGCTTACTAAATACTTATTAAACTCTTATCTAGGAAGAATTAACTATAACTATGATGATAGATATTTGTTAACTGGTACTTTTAGGGCAGATGAGGACTCTCGTTTCTCTCCTAAATACAAAACCGGTTATTTCCCATCAGTCGCATTAGCGTGGAAAATCTCTAATGAGAAGTTTTTTAAAGTGGATTGGATCAATGAGTTAAAACTTCGTGGCTCTTATGGTAAAGTTGGTATCAACACCATTCCTGCTTATGAGTATACCGCATTTTTAAATCAGGCTCCTAGCTATGTATTTGGCCCAGGACAAGTTGTTTCTTCGGGTGCAACACAAGTACGAATTGTTTCGGAGAGGCTAAAATGGGAGCTTAAACAAACAACCAACTTTGGCGTAGATGCTGTTTTCTTAGACAACCAATTTAATTTAAGTGTTGATTTATTTAGATCCGTATCTAAAGATGTGCTATATCGCCTGCCCTTGCCTGGATATATTGGTAATTTAGGAGGAGATCCTTACCAAAATATTGCATCAATCAGAAACCAAGGTTTAGAAATTGAACTTGGTTTTAAACCAAAAAATCAAACTGGCGATTTTAAATGGAACGTTGGTGCCAATGTAAGTTTCGTAAGAAACAAAGTGTTAGATTTCGGAAACTTAGGGATTGACCCAATAACAGGTTTGCCAAGAAACTATGTTCAATCCGGTAATACGCGTACGCAGGTTGGAAGGTCTATAGGAGAATACTATGTGGTAAGAACAGACGGAATTTTTCAAAGTCAAGCGGAAATTGATGCACATAACGCACAAAAACTAAACGCTAAGCCTGGAGATATCCGATACGTAAACGTAGTGGACGATGGTACCACAGACGACATAAATGACAGCGATCGTCAATTTATTGGTACGCCTTGGCCTAAATTCACCTCTGGCTTGCAGTTTTCTTCCACGTATAAAAACTTTTCTTTAAGTGCACAGCTTTACGGAGTTTACGGTGTAACGCTTTACAATGGTGTTTTAAGAGAACTTGATAGTTACGGAAATTCAAATTACAGACGCGATATTAGTCCATGGACACCACAAAACACCAATACTAGTGACCCAAGATTGGGATACCTATCTTCCTTAGATAAAGGTTTATCGTCTAACGCAAGGGGAAATACTGATCGTTGGTTAGAAGATGGATCTTATTTACGCTTGCGTAATTTACAGTTAGGTTACACAATCCCAAATAGTGTATTCGGAAAAGCTAAAATTGAAGGTGCTAGAATTTACGTTTCTGGTCAAAACCTATTCACTTTAACTAAATATAAAGGATTAGATCCTGATGTGGTTGGCGCAAATATCAATTTAGAGCCGGGTGTTGATAATGGAATTTACCCATCATCCCGTATAATTTCATTCGGTTTAAGTTTTGGGTTTTAAACATAGCTAAAAGTAAATAATATGAAAAAATATATAATTATAGGATTGTCGGCAGTTTTGTCTTTAGCAGCCTGCAACAGAAACTTTGAAGAGCCAAATCCCAATGCTGTTACTTTAGATTTATTTTGGAAAAGTAGCAATGATGCGGTTAAGGGAATAAATGCAGTTTACAGCACTTTTAAACTTAGTCGATTCACTTACTCGAGATTCATGTTTTACCATGGAATTTTAAAATCTGACGAAGGCTTTGGCTCTGGTGGTGATATAGGTTTGAACAACTCCATGCGTTTTAACGAACCCAACACCAACGCAGATACGAGGTCAGGAACTTGGAACACTTTGTTCGTTGGCGTTTTCAGGGCGAATCAAGTTATAGCTAATGTTCCAAACATTGAAATGGATGCTAATTTAAAAGCTAGAGTAATTGGAGAAGCTAAATTTTTACGAGCATTATTTTATTATAACCTCACATTATACTATGGCCGCCCACCACTTTTGTTGAGTCCATCTCAACCTAACGATAAGCCAGCAAATGCAACCACAGAACAAGCTTATGCACAAGTGGCTAAAGATTTAATAGATGCGGCAGATGCTTTACCTGTTACTTATACAAACAGTGCTGATTTAGGCAGAGCAACAAAAGGAGCGGCTTATGCGCTGTTAGGCAAAACTTATCTACAACAAAAAAAGTATGATTTAGCATTGAGTGCTTTTGATTGGTTAGTAACTGGTGCGGGTAAAAATGTTTATGATTTGATGCCCAATTACAGAGATAATTTTCTAATTAGTACAGAGAATAATAAGGAGTCTGTTTTTGAGGTTCAGTTTAATGAAAACATTTCTGAAAGTACAGATAATGATACCGACGAAGGCAGACAGAGCAATACGGGAACTTCAATTTCGCAGTTTTTGTCTCCTCCAGGAGTTGGTTACGCAGACGGTGGAGCTAGAAGATGGCTAGTAGATGAGTTTTTACAAGAAAACACAATTTTGGCACAACGTGATCCACGCTTAGCTGCGTCTCTGTTATTTGACGAGACCAACCCGGCCGGTGCCAACTTTACTCAAGTTTACGGAAGAACTTGGGCTAACCGTTATGGTAATAACGACAAAAGCGTTTGGTTCAGAAAATTATTAAACGACCACTGGAAAAATCAGGAAGGTTTCCGTTCTCCAAACAATTATAGATTAATTAGGTACGCTGATGTGTTATTGATGTATGCGGAATGCTTAAACGGCTTAGATAGAACAGCAGAAGCTTATCCTTATGTTGATAAGGTAAGGCAGAGAGCAGGGTTAATATCCCTAACAATTTCAAAACCGGGTCTTGCTAAAGTACCATTCTTGGAGCAGTTAAAGCATGAGCGAATTACTGAATTAACCGGCGAAGGTTGGAGATGGGCAGATTTGTTACGCTGGGGCGATTTAAGTCCAGCATTAGCAACCAGGGATGCAGATTTTACTGGCTTTACAGTTGGAAAAGATGAGTATTATCCAATCCCACAGGCTGATATTGATTTAAATCCAAACTTGACTCAAAATTTTTAATGATAACATAAAATACGGAACAGGTTTATTGCCTGTTCCATATTTTTTAACTAATTTTTTAACACCAGCCATGAAGAAAACGCAAGAAACTTTGTTATTAATAGCAGTTTTAGCTGTCCTTTTTACAAGTTGTGGTAAAAAGAAAGAAAGCTTTAAACCAACACCAGAACCACCCACGTCTACCGCAACGTTTACCAACCCAATTTTGCAAGGGGCAGATCCATACGTTACACAAAAAGATGGATTCTATTATTTCATGGTTACACAGGGCAATTCTATCAAGTTGTGGAAAACAAAGAATATGAGCGAGTTATCCACAGCACTTTCTAAAACGGTTTATTTTCCAACTAGTGGTGCAGCTGATTCTAGAAATGTGTGGGCGCCGGAAATAAACTTTCTTGATGGGAAGTGGTACATCTATTATACAGCAGGTAATGGTGAAGATATTAGTCAAAGAACTTGGGTATTGGAAAACGCTAACGCAGATCCAATGGCTGGTACTTGGGAACTAAAGGGACAGCTTTATACCGCTAATTCTAATTTTTGGGCAATTGATGGCAACATCATGGAGTACGGTGGAAAGAGATATTTTCTTTGGAGTGGGCGACCTAATCAATCAACCGGAGATCTTACCCAGAATATCTATATCGCAAAAATGACAAACCCTTGGACTTTAGAGGGTGACGCTACCAAAATTTCTACGCCTACTTATGGATATGAAAAAAATGGTTTTGGCGTAAACGAAGGTCCCGAATTTCTTTTAAATGGTAATAAAGCATTTGTAGTTTTTTCTGGAAGTTTTTGTGGAACAGATGATTACGCTTTAGGATTACTTACGCTTAAAGATGGCGGAGACCCATTAAAGGCAGAAGATTGGACAAAAAGCACACAACCTGTTTTTACCAAAAATGCGCAAGCGAGCGCTTTTGGTCCGGGTCATAACTCGTTTTTTAAATCACCCGATGGAACAGAAAACTGGATTATTTACCATGCAAATTCTTTGTTAGGACAAGGCTGCGGGGGTAATAGAAATGTTAGAATTCAGAAATTCACTTTCAACCAAGATGGTACTCCAAACTTTGGATCACCAGTAGCTGCAGGTTTAAAAGTAAATAAACCTTCTGGCGAGAATTAGTTAAAAGCGTAAAATGAAATTTAGCAAAAAATAAAAAGTTGAAATAATAATACTAATCAATTATGTAACAATAAAAAACGGGTTATGAAAACAAAATTATCTTTAACGTTGGTAGCCTTAGCGCTATCTTATTATGCGAGCGCCCAAATTACGGTAAAAGACTTGGGTCAAAACATTAAGAATGGTCACATTTCTGCCGTTGATATTGACGGTGATGGTGATTTAGATTTGTTAGTTGGAGGCGAGGAAGGTGGTTCAAGTGTTCAACTTTACCTCAACGATGGTGCTGGTAATTATACCGTTAAGACGTCTCCGTTAATCGCTTTATACAGACCTTCTTTTGATTGGAACGATATTAACCAAGATGGTATCCCTGACTTAATAACCAATGGTTTTGGTCCATTCGCTGGGATTTTTACAAATGATGGCACAGGAACATTAACAGCATCTCCCATAAGTTTGCCACAAACGGCCCCATCTTGTGGTTTTGCGGATTTTAATAATGATGGTTATTTAGATATTTTTGTTTTTGGTAATGACGATAAAGGTAAATCTAAAATCCTTTTCAGTAATAAAGTTGGCAGCTTTACCGAGTCGAATCAATTTGATAGCTACCGATTTGTCGATCCACACGTTTCTGTAGTTGACGTTGACGGCGATAAGGATCTCGATTTATTTGTTACTGCCGGATATGAGACAGGTGTAGACGCTAGATTTAGTAAATTATTTAAGAACAACAACGGCGTATTTACAGAAATTACCATTGTTGGACTTTTTCCCAAAGGACCTGGATCGAGTACTTGGGGAGATTACAACGGTGATGGCTTACCCGATTTGTTATTGAATGGAGATGGTTATGTAAATTCTGGAGAAGACGCACATAATTATCGCTTATTTAAAAATAATGGAGATGGTACTTTTACAGTTGCGCAAACTTTTGGTCCATACAGGCAAAATTTTACCGGTGGTGGTGGAGCATTCTTAGACTGGGATAATGATGGAGATTTGGATATTGTAGTTACCGGTTATAATGGCACTAGACAAGCCACAGATATATATATCAATAATAACGGCGTATTCACCGCATACGCAAATAATGCTGCAATTCCGGGAAGTTCAGAAGGTAGTGTTGAAGTAGCAGATGCAAACGGTGACGGACAATTGGATTTATTTATTTCAGGATATTCTGGTAATGATTGGGATGGACCAGGATCAGCATTTAACAGAAACATCGCTGTTTTAGCTTTAAACCCTAATAATAACGCTAATGCAGCGCCAACTTCCCCAACTAACTTAGCTGTTTCTGGTAATGCTACACAGTTAAACTTCAGTTGGTCTGCTGCTACAGACGCAACAACTCCGCAAGCATCTTTAACGTATAATTTTTATTTGAAAGATGCCAACGGTAAATGGTTTTATACGCCACTTAGTGATGTTGCAACTGGTAAAACAAAAACTGCAAAGATTGGTAATGTGCAGTATAATAAAGGTTGGTTTGTAAAAGATTTACCTGCTGGAACTTACACTTGGGGAGTGCAAGCTATAGATAATAGCTTTGTTGGTTCTGTATTTGTTACTAAGACTTTTACAATTGACGCAAACGGCGTTTTACCTATCAGAATTGGTCAGTATAAAGCTTTCGCTGAAGGAAATGATGCTGTTATCAGGTGGCAATCTTTGTCAGAAGTTAACACCAATCATTTCTTAATAGAACGTTCTACAGACGGCAAAGCGTTTGCAACCGTTGCTACAGTATCAGCACAGGGTGATAGCAACCAATTACAGAAATATCTTATCAAAGATAAAAACCCTAGTAGCGGTATAAATTACTATCGTTTAACTAGTGTGGATAATGATAATAAAATGCAAGTTTTTGATGTTTTAGCGGTAAATTTCGGCCTTGTTGATGCTTCAGTACTTGTTTATCCGAATCCAATAACTTCAACCACCATAAAAATACAAACAAAAGGAGTTAAACAAGATAGGCTTACTGTTAAATTATTAAACACAAGTGGATCACTTATTACTACTAAAGTAATGGATATCGAGAGCGGTAGTGGAGAATACAGTGTACAGCTTAATAATAAACCTACTGCTGGAATTTATTATTTGCATTTACAAGGAGCTACTATAGACAAAACAGTGAAGCTTATTTTTGAATAAATATTACAAATGCTGGATGTGGCAATTTATTGACTGTCACATCTAGTATTTTTTACGAGAAGAAGATTAATCATGATGAAACTTAAAAATACGATAGCGTTGGTAGCATTGCTGATATCAGGATATGCTGCGCAAGCACAAACTTTTACAAACCCACTTTTACCCTATGGCGCTGACCCGTGGAGCATATATAATGATGGTTACTATTATTATATGCACACTATGCAAGATAGTTTGGTGATTTGGAAGACGACAGATTTAGCAGATTTAGCACATGCAGAAAAGAAAACAATTTTTGTTCCGCCAGCGGGCACAGCTTATTCAAAAGAATTATGGGCGCCAGAAATTCATTTTCTAGAAAATAAGTGGTACGTGTACTTTGCAGCGGACGACGGTAAAAATGCCACGCACCGTATGTACGTTCTTGAAAATGCTTCGGCAGATCCTATGACTGACAATTGGGTTTTAAAAGGTAAAGTAGCAGACAAAACCGATAAGTGGGCAATAGATGGCTCTGTATTTTATCACCGCAATAAACTTTACATGGTTTGGTCTGGATGGGAGGGTGACGAAAACGGAAAACAGGAAATTTTCATTGCAAAAATGAAAAACCCTTACACTATTAAGGGTAAACGTTCAAAAATATCTAGCCCACAATTAGATTGGGAGTTACACGGTGATTTAAATGATGCTGGTAATCCGCCACATGTAAGTGTTAATGAAGGTCCGCAGATTTTAGTGAATGGTGATCAAACTTTTTTAATTTACTCTGCAAGTGGATGTTGGACAGATTTTTACGCCCTAGGCATGCTTACTTTAAAAGGTAAGAATATTTTAAATCCAAAATCTTGGAAAAAAGCTGATCAACCAGTTTTTAAACAATCTTCAAAAAACGGTGTTTATGCACCGGGTCATAACTCCTTTTTTACTTCGCCAGATGGTAAAGAAAATTGGATTTTATACCATGCAAATGATAAACCTGGGCAAGGTTGCGGATCGTTCCGTTCTCCGCGGGCGCAAAAGTTTACATGGAATAAAGACGGAACGCCTAACTTTGGCGAGCCATTAAAAACGAACACAATCATTAACATCCCATCAAAATAATTATGAGTATTAAAAAATTAATTCTTGGCGCATTAGCTTGCATTTTAGTTTCAACAAGTGTTAAGGCGCAAGATAACCGCCCCGAAATTGTAGGTAAAGTTTGGTCAATAGAGAAGGCTAATGCTTGGTACAAGCAACACGCTTGGATTAACGGAGCAGATTTTTTACCGAGTACCGCCATTAACCAGTTAGAAATGTGGCAGGCAGAAACTTTTGATCCTGCAACAATAGATAAAGAATTGGGTTGGGCAGAAAGTATTGGCTTTAACACGATGCGAGTTTATTTACATAGCATTGCTTGGAATCAAGATCAAAAAGGTTTTAAAAGCAGAATGAACGAATACTTGACCATCGCTAACAAACATAAAATCAAAACTATTTTTGTGTTTTTTGACGATTGTTGGAATAAGAAAGGCTATGCCGGTAAACAGCCAGAACCAAAAACTGGAATTCATAATTCTGGCTGGGTACAAGACCCTGGCGATCCAGACTCTAAAAACCCCGAAAACTTTCCTGCTTTAGAGAAATACGTTAAAGACGTAATGACCACTTTCAAAGCAGATGAGCGCATTTTATTTTGGGATTTATATAACGAACCAGGGAATTCTGGCAAATTAACTAGTTCAATTCCGTTGGTTAAAAACGTATTTAAATGGGCCAGAGCAGTTAATCCAACACAACCTATCAGTATAGGTTTGTGGGATTGGAACTTTCATGAATTAAACGCAATTCAAGCAATTAATTCCGATATAATCACATACCATGATTATGAAGCGCCAGAGTGGCACCAAAGGGTTATAGACATGCTCAAAAGCTTTGGTCGCCCAATGATTTGCACCGAATATATGGCTAGAAGCCGCAACAGCCGCTTTGCTAATATTATGCCTATGTTAAAAAAGGAAAATATAGGAGCAATAAACTGGGGATTGGTTGATGGAAAATCAAATACCAAATTTGCTTGGGATTCCCCATTGCCTGATGGCGGAGAACCTATTGAGTGGTTTCACGAAGTTTTTAACAAAGACGGTAGTCCTTACAGACAGGATGAAGTTAATTTGATTAAAAAGTTAAATGATAAAAAATAGTTTTCAGTTGTTACTTTGATTCATCATAATTTAGCCCGTAATGGGCTAAATTTTTTTTTCATTTTATATTTTGTTGTTACTTGACTTTAGTGAGAAAAGATGTAGCTGTAAAATTTTACAAAAAGCATTTTTCTTGTTGAAACAGCAGTAACCAAAATTACGTATCTTAACTACGTTTTATATACTTCAATTGATGCTCAAGAAATCTCTTTTTATTACATTTTTCTTTCTAATAGCATTTGAGGCTGTTTTTGCTCAAAAGCTTTTTTTTAGAAATTACACAGTAATGGATGGACTTTGCGCAAGTACGGTTTGGGATATCGAACAAGACGAGCAGGGTTTCATGTGGTTTGGTACAAAACACGGACTTAATCGCTTTGATGGCCATGAGTTTAAATCTTATCAATTCGACAAAAAGAATAAACACTCCTTAGGTAATAACTTTATTCATAAAATTTTTAAATATGATGCCCAAACTTTTTGGATAGGCACAGAAGAAGGGATGTATATCTTTGATTTAACTAAAGAAACCTTCACACTTTTTAATCCGTTAGGTAAAGTATTTGTCAATGATATTTATCGTGATAGCAAAAACAACGTTTGGATAGCTACTAAAACTAGGGGAGTTTACCGCTATCAACCATCAAAACATCATCTACAAAACTTCATATACTCGCCAGATCATATTGGCGGCTTGTCATCTAATGAGATTTCTAAGGTTATAGAAGACGATAAAGGTCAAATTTGGATTGGTACTTACGGAAAAGGCATAGATGTTCTAAATCCACTAAATAATACCATTAAAAATTACCACAACACAAACCAAGCAGGTGCGCTATCAAACAACTTTATACTGAGTTTGCTTAAAGATTTAAACGGAAATATTTGGGTGGGCACTATGTCTGGCGGATTAAATTGTTTTAACCAGCAAACCCAAAAGTTTAAAGTTTACGTTAAAAGTGGCAATTCTGGTATTTCTGATAATATTATTAGAGACATTTACCAATTCGAAAAACGAAACATCTATTTTGCTACAGAGAAAGGCTTAAATATTCTAGATACAAAATCAGGAACATTTAAAAGTTACCAAAACCAAAACGATGATTTATACAGTATTAGCGATGATGCCGTTTACACGCTTTACAAGGATAAGGAAGGTGGTTTTTGGATAGGGACTTACTTTGGCGGATTAAATTATTACAACGAAAAATTTTCTAACCTAGAATATTACTATCCTTCTGGAGCTTCAAATTCTTTGGTAGGTAATGCAGTTAGTGCTTTTTTAAAAACCAGCAATAATAAAATTTGGGTAGGTACAGAAGATGCTGGATTAAATCTTTTTAATACTCAAGATAAAACGTTTAAACGTTATCCTTTTGCTGCCAACCAAGAAAAACTATCGTACCATAATATTCATGCGCTGTTTGAGGATAAAAACAAAAATATTTGGATAGGGATGTATACTGGTGGTTTAAACATTTTAAATCCTCAGACCGGGAAAATTAAGCGTTACAAAAGCGATCCAAACAATAGCAATACCCTAACTGATAATAGTGTTTACTCCATTGATGAAGATAGGGAAGGTAGAATTTGGGTTTCAACTATTTCTGGCTTGAACCTTTACAACCCCAATGAGGATAATTTTATTAGAATAAAAGATAATTATTTGGACAAAACCTGTGTTTACCAGGTTTATCAAGATAAAGCGGGCACACTTTGGATTGCGACATATGATAACGGTTTGATTAAAATGGATAAATCTGGTAAAACAACCAGGTTTATTATGAATGCATCTGCAAATAGCATTACTTCAAATAAGGTGATCTCTATTTTAGATGATAACGCAGGCAATTTATGGTTAGGTACTGATGGCGGAGGTTTAAGCGTATTTAATATCAAAACCGAAAAGTTTTCAGATTATAATGAAAAATTTGGGATTGAAAGTGATGTGATTTATGGTATAGTCAAAGAAAACCCGAAGAAATTTTGGTTATCTACTAATAAAGGTATTTATGAGCTTGACTTGCAAAGTAAATCAAAGAAAAACTTTAATAAGTGGGATAATTTACAAAGTCAGCAATATAATTACAAAGCATATTTTAAAGATAGTGATGGCAAAATATACTTTGGCGGCATTAAAGGTTTTAATGCTTTTAATCCAAAAACGATTCAATATACTTCTCAAAAAGCACCAATTGTATTTACCAATTTTCAAATTTTTAATAAAGATCTGAGCGTAGGCGATGAAAATAGTCCGCTTAAGAAAAGCGTAAATTTTACAGATGAGGTTGTTTTGAAGCATAATCAATCGGTAATTAGTATTGAGTATGCACAATTGAGCTTTATTGCGCCAGATAAAATTCTGTATGCCTTTAAAATGGATGGTTTTGATAAGGATTGGAATAAAGTAGGCGCACAGCAAAAAGCAACCTATACCAATTTACCAGCTGGAAAATATAAATTTTTAGTAACGGAGTTAAATAGTAACTCGGAGCCTTACAGAACATCCTACAGTATTAATATTGAGATATTACCTCCGTTTTACCGAACGAAAATAGCTTATTTCTTATACCTGGTTTTAGCTATTTTACTAACTTATGTGATTAGTAATTTCTTTTTGGAGAAAGCAAAGCGCAGAAACGAGATTAAGTTTGAGCGTTTAAAAAATATTAACGAAAAAGAGTTTTATAAGCAGAAAATAGAATTTTTTACAATAATGGCTCACGAAATTAGAACACCACTCTCGCTAATTATCGCACCTCTAGAAAAGCTATTAGGTAAAAAGCAACAAGATGAAGATAACAGAACGCAGTTGCTAACGATGGAAGAAAATAGCGATCGCTTGCTTACTTTAGTTAACCAGCTTTTAGATTTTAGGCGTATAGAAAGTGATATATATAACATTCGATTAGAGAAAGTAGAGCTTGTTTCTTTAGTGAACAGTATCTGCGAAAAATTTTCGGCAATGACTTATCAAAACGGTGTTAGTTTTAGCGTAGTTTGTGATTATAAAACGATTTACGCAATGCTTGATCCAGAGGCGATCCAAAAAATTGTTAGTAATTTACTAATTAACGCTTCAAAATTTGCTAGGAAAACTGTTCGGGTGATCATTAAGATTAACGAGGCAACGACAACTACCAATCAAAAAATGTTAGCAGTTTGTGTTGAAGATGATGGCATTGGAATCCCGCCATCAGACATTGAGTCAATTTTTACTAAGTTTTTTAAAGTTCAAACCAAAGATCATTATTACAGCAATTTGGGCGGTTCAGGAATAGGCTTAGCATTATCTAAATCTTTAGTGGAAAAACATGATGGTAAATTACTTGTAGAGAGTGAGCAAAATGTAAAAACAACTTTTACAGTCGAGATTCCTTTTATTGAAGAAGAGGTTAATCACCAGCATCAAATTATGGAAACCGATGGTGAACCACTTGACGGGCAACAAACCGTATTACTGGTTGAAGACGATTTTTCTTTACTTCAATTTATATCCGAAAATTATGAATCTGCAGGGTATTTTGTACTGAAAGCTAATAACGGTGTTAAAGCCCTACAAATTTTAGAGAAGCACCAGGTAGATATTGTGGTTTCTGATGTGATGATGCCAGAAATGGATGGTATTGAGCTTTGTAAACGAATAAAAAATGACGTGGCTTATAGTCATTTACCAGTGATTCTGTTGACCGCAAAAACGAATTCAGACTCGGTGACCGAAGGACTTGAAAATGGTGCTGATGCTTATGTTTCAAAGCCATTTAAATGGAAAAATCTTTCTTTAATCACCAAGAATCTAATGGATTTAAGGCAAAACTTAAAACAGCGCTTTTCCAATTCGCCGTTTGAAAGTTTCGAGATTTTGCCGGCAGGAACTAAGGATAAGGATTTCTTAAATAAGCTCATCACTTCTATTGAGGAACGAATTGCTGATCCTTTACTTTCTGTTGAGGAGTTAGGACGGGAGATTGGTTTAAGTAGATCAAGCTTATACAAAAAAATAAAATCGATGACAGGTTACGTTCCTAATGAGTTTATTCGGGTAATTAGGCTAAAAAATGCTGCCAAGTTGCTAAACACTAAAGAATACAATATTTCTGAGGTTGGCTATATGGTGGGTTTTAGTTCACATTCTTATTTTTCTAAATGCTTTCATCAACAGTTTAAGGTTACGCCAACTGAGTTTTCTGAACAGAACAAACAAGTTTAAATTGCCAATTAGAAAGCTGCAAACAACAACAACAACAACAACAACATATAGTCGAAAATTAAAACTTAATAAAATAATCTTTGGCTTTTTTTAGTTTTTAGAATGGCTTTTAACAAAGAAAAAAATGAAAAGAAGAATCTGTTGTTAAGAATGCGGGAGCCTATTTATTAAAGTTAAGAACAGCAACAAAATATATTTTTTATTAACGAATGATTGCTTATTTATGGGTGATTTAGGTTGTGTCTGTTTATCTCCAAGAGTAATTCTTTTTAAAATATTTACGATGATTGCAGTTCGCAATCATCGTAAATAAAAATTCTAGTATTGACTGCAAACTACTTTGTTTATAGATGCTTTCTGCAATCAGCATCAAGTTGTTTCATCAACGCTTTAATACTTCACAAATTTGCTCTCGCCGATTAACTTACTGTTTTCAGCATCTGATACTCTCAAAATATAAATACCAGTTTTTAGCTCTTGAATATCGCTTTGAATAAGCTCACTTGTAGCAAAACGCAACTGCCTTACTTGTTGTCCTTGTAAATTATATATTTCAACTTTTACGTTTTGATTTTCTTCCGCTCTAAGCGTTACAAAAATTTTGTCTTGACTAGGGTTGGGGTAAAGCACAATTGTAAACTCTTTTCCATTATTGCTAAAGTTAAACGTTAACGCTACGATTTGAGAAATTGATTTTTTACCATCCAAATCGTATTGAACCAATCGATAATAATTCGCTCCTTGATTTGGGAATTTGTCAGAATACGAATAATTGTTTTTAGCAGAAGTTGTTCCATTTCCCTTGATAGAAGTAATTACCGTAAACGATTTTCCATCTGTAGAGCGCTCCAATTCAAAACGATCGTTGTTTAATTCCGCAACGGTTGTCCATTGGATTAATGCTCCTTCTAACTTTTTAACAGCGGTAAATTTGCTTAAGGTAACTGGAAGTGTTACAAATATATTCTTCATCGCAATTGCATACCGTTTACCTAGTTCATTTGCAGATGCTGCATCAAAGTGAGTTCCATCACCAATATCTGTTAAGTCAACCGAAGAAACTACAGCTGTAAATGGCACATCTTGAACAACGCTTGGCATTACCGCTAGGATATTACCATATTTTGCTGGGTCACTTATAAATCGACCCATTTCGCCAAAAACGAACGGCAGTTCAGGCTGGTTAAAAGCTGTTCTAAAATTATTAATGAGATCTTTTAATTTAATTGCCCAGGTTGCAGCTCTGCTGTTATCTGCCTCTCCCTGATGGAAAAGTACACCTTTTAACACACCTTCTGTTTTTGCAATGTTGACATATTTAACAGACTCATTGTAAATACTTTTATTTGTTCTGGTATTGGTAACACCCGGTGCAAATACTGAAATAGGTTGGCCACCCACCGCAGTAGGTATTAAGCCTACGGTAACATTCGCATCTGTAGTTTCCAACATTTTAAGTGCAAACGCGATACCTGGACCTATTTGTGCATCGTCCGGCTCCAATTCTCCATGCAACGGATTTGTCGCAGTTACCCAAGTGCCATCCAATTTTAACATTTTAATTCTCACTTCTTGGTTTTGGTTGTAATTATCATCTATCAATTTGCCCCTTCCACTCATATTAGACTGTCCAGTTAATAAGTAAATTTGAAAATTACTATCGACCTGAGAATCTAAATCTTTAGATCTAAAAGAAGAAGCGGGTAAGTCTCCTCCATTAAATAGGTTACCAACTACAAAATCCTTATAAGCGTAACGCACAGCAACAGGGCTACTTACGCTTGCAGACGTTACATCAATCTGATTTGTTAGCGGGTTTATAACCGCAGTTGCCGGAAAATATTCTTTATCTGCACCAGCGATTTCAAATAACGAGGTTTGGTTTCCTTTGATTTTTAAACCTGTGGCATTGTTAAAAGACAGTGTCGCAATATTTCCGGTAAAAGAAATTGATTTGAACTCTGGACCTAGGTAAGGCGTATTTGTAAAGCCGTAAGTTTTGTTTAAAGCTATAAATGCTAAACGGTTGGCTGGAGTAGTTTTGTCTGCGTAATGGATTTCGTTCTGTTCACCAACTTCCATGGGAATACTAATTCCTGTGTTAGCTACAGACTTATAAGTTGCATACTGCACCTCTCTCATCTTAACACCTCCGCCAATTACACCCTCCGTACTAATTTTGTTTGGCGCTAATTGCACAAAGTAAAATGGAAGGTTGTTTTGATTCCATTTAGTTCTGTAATCAGCAATCAACGCAGGAAACAGTCGGCTATATAACTCTGGTTCACCTCTGTTAGTCTCTCCCTGATACCAAACAAATCCTTTGATTCCATACCCAGCAACAGGATTTATCATTCCGTTATAAATAGAGGTGGGTGTCAATTTATCGCCCAATGTAGTTGGTACAATTACTTCTGGAAATGGAGTCAAACTCTCTTTACTCATCAAAGATTGTATTGGTATACCACCAACCGCACTCACAATTACGCCAACGGGTACATTAAGCTTTGCTTTTAATGCTAAAGCGTATTGATAAGCTACAGCGCTAAAAAACTCAGCATTTATAGGATTTGCCTCGTTCCATGTTCCACTTAGATTAGATTTTGGATTTATAGATGTTGTTGTTGGCAACGTGAACATCCGTATATCAGTGTCGTTGGCCGCTGCAATTAAAGCGGGGCCGTCTTTAATAGGCGAAGTAACTGGGTTACTTCCAAAACCTTTCAAACGCATTTCCATATTTGATTGCCCAGCACAAAACCAAACTTCACCAAGTTTAACACCTGTAATAGTAGCGGTATGAGCATCTTCATCACTCGCAGTTATGGTGTAACTGCCTGATGCTGTAGCAGCAGCTGGCGTAGGTATATTGATTTTCCATCGTCCAAAAATATCAGTAACACCGGTATATGAAACGTTATTCCAAGAGGGAGTCAGGGTTATATTGGTTCCAGGCCCAGCAAAACCAAAAATTGGCGTTGAAGCCTTTTGTTGTTGTATGATTGCTTTATTGCTAAAAAGATTGTTAAACGTTACTGGTACATTATTACTTGAAGGCAATGGGCCATTACTTATAATTAACTCTGGTTTGTTAGCAGTGCTTTCCTTAGTGTTCAATTTTATTAAATTATCATCTTTTGCTGGGTCACTTAAAGCGAAACTAGCAACAGATTTGGTAGTTAATAAAGTTTTAACATAATTAGTAACGTCCCATTCGTAATACTTCGCATCTAAAGCAACACCAGCAGATGTTAGATCAGCTATTAAATCTGGGCGGTTGTTGTAAGTAATACCAAACTCCGTCCAATTTTCTAATGTGTTAGATAAAACAACATTGGTAGCAGAACCAGCTGGAATGGAGTTGATGTACATTCTTACTCTCGCAACTACCACGTTTGCTGCTTGGGTATTGCCCAAATCAAATTTCACATATCCAATTCTTGTTTGTCCGGACGGGGAGCCTTTGATCTGGAATGTTGTATTCCCATAATTGGTATTGGCACCGGCGCTAGCTTGATAAACAGAAGCATCAGCAATTGGAAGGGAAGATTGTGATGTTTTGCGCTTTTGCTTTAACAGAAATTAAAACAAGCAAAACAACAAGTAAGGCAGTTAAAACTGCAGAAGTAAATAATTTATTCATATAAAAACGGTTTTTTAAGCTGCTGAAGTATTCAGTTCTTCACAGCAGAATTTACTGGTCTAAAACAGCTTATTAATAATTGGTATAGTACTAAGGTAAGTTTGTTGTACACGATACGCCCCGGTCATATCTTTCTGATGAACAGGGTTTTTATGTTTCCATGGCATGATCAACAAAGTTGTGTGCTTAGGTGAATGGTATGATGTACCAAAAATTTTGAACATAAGTAGAAAGATATACAAGGGGTATTTGACAGAAACAACCTGTTATAATGGTTTTTAAAAGCCTCATATTTGAATTAATTGATTACTTGGAGTTTTTAGCTTATCACGCTCTAACTAAAACATTTCAAGTTTTCATTAACCAATTAAATAAATTTTTATGATTTCAATTTTACAGAATTGGCGTATTAAACGCCTATTGGGTGTATTTCTTTTAGTATCATTAATTTCCGTAAGTAGTGTAATGGCACAGGATATTGTGGTAAAAGGGATAGTAAAAGATGGCACAGGCGAAACATTACCTGGGGTTGCAATTTCCGTTAAGGGAGGAACTATTTCTTCGCAAACAGGTATTGATGGTTCTTACACTATTAAAGTACCCAACAAACAAGCAATTTTAGTTTTCCGCTTTGTTGGTTTCACTGAAGCCGAAAAAAGCGTATCATTAGGCACTACAATTAACGTAACCCTTAAAGAAAAATATAACAGTTTAAATGAAGTTGTTGTTGTGGGTTACGGTACTCAAAAGAGGAGTGAGGTAACAGGTTCTATTGGTTCTATCAAAGCAGAGCAGATTGATCAATTTGCTAGTGGATCTTTAAATACCAGTTTGCAAGGTAAAATTGCGGGTTTACAAATTGTTACCGAATCTGGAGAGCCAGGCGCTGGAGCAACATTTAACCTACGTGGGGTCTCATCTGTAAACGGAGACAGTTCACCTCTAATAATTATTGACGGTGTGCCTGTAAACAATGACACTTTTACATCAAACGAAGATGGCGCCGGCTTTAGTCCCTTAGCTGATATTAACCCATCAGATATTGCTTCTATTGAAGTATTAAAAGATGCGGCTAGTGCGTCTATTTATGGGTCAAGAGCATCAAATGGTGTAGTTTTAATTACAACCAAAACTGGAACGGGTGCTGTGCCTTCTATCAACTTCTCTGTTAATAGCAGTATTGTTGGCATTTCAAGAAAAATAGGAATTTTAAACGGTCCACAATTCAGAGAGGCTTATTCTGAAGCTATTTTTAACTCTACAGGCAAACCTACCACCAAAGAATCCGTAATTGATTCATTACAACCGTATTACCGAAATACACAAAATTGGCAAGATATTATGTATCGTAACGCGTTGCAGTATAAAGCAGACGTTAGCGTAAGTGGTTCTTCTAAAGATAAAAGCATGAGCTATTACGTAAGTGCAGGTTACAAGGATTTGAAGCCAGTAGTTATAGCATCAGACTATACGCAGGTTACTGGTGCTGCTAGGTTAAACTATAAGGTTACTAAACATATTGAAGGAGCTACTAACTTTAACATCAGTAGTTATGATTATGACAGACTAAATACAGGCGGCGGCGCTGGGAGTGTAATTTTTCGTTACTTAATTACTTTACCAGTTTATAACCCATTTGATCCAATTACGGGTGATATAGTTCCGCTATTTGAAGGCACAAAAATTAGTCCTTATGCCCAAGCATTATATACCAAAAATGGTATTAAACGCTCTCGTTTGTTGGGTAAGCAAGAATTGACTTTCCATTTATTAGATGGTTTAGATTTTAAAACAAGTGTGAGTGTTGATTATAGCAACACAGAAACAAGCTATTTCTTTCCTTCTTACTTTGAAACGGATGGTAAAAAAGTTTATGCTGATTACAGACCTACTTATAACACCAATATTACTAACCAAAATACTTTAACTTATACTAAGACTTTTAACAAAGATCATAATGTTAATTTCCTCGTAGGACAGTCTTGGGAAAATTTCCGTTACCAAGGTTATCGCTTCCGTGGGATAAACTTTGTTGATGATAACATCACAAGTTTAGCTGGTGCAGGAACTATAAACTCTTTTGGCTTAAATGAAAGTGAAAACAGAATTATATCTTATTTCACCAGATTAAATTACAACTACAAATCTAAATATATCGTTTCTGCATTATTAAGACAGGACGGTTCATCTCGTTTTGCTGATCAAAACAAATATTCTTACTTCCCATCCATCTCAACCGGATGGAGATTTACCGAAGAGGATTTCTTTAAAAATAAAGACATTTTATCTGATGGTAAGTTGAGGGTAGGTTTTGGTGTTACTGGTAACCAAGGTATTGGTAACTATGCAACACGTGGTATTTTGGCTAAACAAGATACCTATTTAGGCAAACCAGCGGTGGTACAAACCAGTTTAGGTAACGAAAACTTAAAGTGGGAAACTACCAATCAGTTTGATGCAGGACTTGATTTACAATTTTTGAAAGGTCGTTTAAACTTAACGATTGATTATTACTCTAAAAACACTTCGGATTTATTGTTTAACGTTCAAATTCCAAGTCAAACAGGCTTTAATTCTATTCCCTTTAACTTTGGTAGCATTAAAAACAATGGATTTGATTTTCAGTTAGACGGTATTATTATAGAAAAGCCATTCAAATGGAGCAGTATAGTAACGTTTGGCTTAAACCGTAACGAAGTCACAGAATTACCCAAAGGAGCAGACTACAGACCAAACTCAACAAGTTTGGCAAGAGTTGGCCAGCCAGTTGGTGTGTTCTACGGACTAAAAGCCTTAGGCGTTTATGCCAATGATACAGATAACGTTTTTGAGCAAGATGCAGCGGGAAACACGATTTCTCAATACAGAAAAGGATCTAGAAATGGTTCTATTTATAAAGGTGGCGATGTAATTTATCAGGATTTAAATAAAGACGGGGTTATCAATGATGATGATTTGCAAGTTATTGGAAACCCAACTCCAAAATACTTTGGTGGTTTTCAAAACACTTTTGAATATAAAGATTTTAGTTTAGGTGTTTTCTTTAATTACTCTATTGGTAATGATGTTTTTAATTTCATAAGAAGAAGCCAAGATAGCTATGCATTTGATGCTAACTTTTCTACAGATCAATTAAGACGTTGGAGAAAACAAGGCGATGTAACTGATATCCCACGTTTGGTAAAAACAGATCCTATGGAAAATTATGCTATTTCTTCACGTTTTGTGGAAGATGGTTCATTCATCAGATTACAAACAGTTTCTTTAGGTTATAAAGTGCCTACTAAATTTAGCAGCAGGTTGGGCGTTAAAAATGCGAGTCTTGGCTTTAGTGCGCAAAACTTAGTTACTTGGGGTTCATACACAGGTTATGATCCAGAGGTTAGTTCAGGCGGTTCTTTATCTGCAGGTGTAGATAATGGTTCTTTCCCTAAGTCACGTTTTTACAACTTATCACTAAACATTAAACTTTAAACATGAAAAATTTAACATATAAAAACATGCTAAAGTCGGTAGTGGTTTTATTTGCCATCGTCGCTTTGAGCGCTTGTAAAAAGTCTTTAGAGCTAGATCCGATTAGTGATTTTGCAACAGACAAATATTTTGAATCTGCAAAACAAGCAGAAGGCGCACTATATGGCGCATACCGTAGATTACAAATTGCTACCAACCAAGAGTTTATCTATTATGGCGAAGGACGGACAAACAACGTTGTTCAAGGTTCAAAATCGCCAAGTAGCAATACCTTAAGTGTATTAAGTAATACACTAAACGGAAACTTAAGCTATTCTAGATGGGACGATTATTATAGTGTGATTAAACAAGCTAATCTGTTGATCAAAAATGTGCCGTTAATGCGTGAGAAAAAGATAGTAATTAGCGAT
>JBBSQW010000003.1:0-215860 GCA_038243635.1 Sphingobacteriales bacterium | reverse complement strand
CGTTTTTCTCCCTTAATGGTCTTCTGTTTTAAAAGGAGCTTTTTAAGCTCTGATACAGATTCAGTGATATCCAATGTTGCTTTCTTTCCCATACACTAAAATACGAAATATATACGTCATTATAAAACAATTTTGGTATAAGTTCTCCTATAGAAAAATTGGTTGCTAAATTAGAAAATTTGTTATTGCATATTTTACGCAGTTTGGCAACTTAATTTTAGACTTTTTTAGTTTTGCTATTATCGATCGATAGCCACAGAAGATTTAAACTCTTCTATAGCCATTTGAGGTTTTAACACGGAATGAGCAGTTTCTACAACAATACTTTTGGGAATGTTGAAGGTAAGGGATTGTTGAATATCACGTGATGATGCGCCTACTTTAACCAAATACTCTCCAGAATCAGTAATCCATTGAGATTTATCTGTATGGTATGAAGCTAAATCTGATGCGGTAATGCGAAAGGTAATAGTTTGGTTCTCGCCAGGTTTTAATAGCTTGGTTTTAGCAAAGGCTTTAAGTTCTTGCGCTGGCTTATCTATCGTTTTAGATGGAGCACTTATATACAGCTGTACCACTTGCTTTCCTGCAACTTTGCCTATATTTTTGACTTTTGCAGTTGCAGTTATTGAACCCTTGATGTCTTTGGAGTTTAATTTAAGTTCTGTAATTGAGAAGTCAGTATAAGATAAGCCATAGCCGAACTCGTAAATGGGTTTTATTTTGAAACTGTCTGCGTATCGATAACCTACGTAGATACCCTCTTTATAAACAACCTCTTCGGGCTTGTCTTTTGGCGTTCCGGGGAAATTTTCAGCAGAGGGAACGTCATTATACTTTTCGAAGAAGGTGTCGGGAAGTTTTCCAGATGGATTTACTTTTCCAGTTAAAATATCTGTAATAGCATAACCAGCTTCTTGGCCCGGCTGCCAAGCAAGCAATATTGCATCAACGTCGTTCTGCCAAGGATCCATTTCAATTGCGCCACCTACGTTTAGCACCACTATTACTTTTTTCCCTCTTTGATGAAATTCTTTTGCAATAGTGGCAATTTGTTGTTTTTCATCTACAGTTAACTTGTAGTTTGTTTCCAGTTTACGATCTTCTCCCTCGCCAGAGTTTCTGCCAACGGTTATCAGTGCGATGTCACTATTTTCTGCGCTCTGCTCTATAGCGTTATCAGTTACCACCATTTCGGGCAGTATTGCTGGCGGCCTAACGCCAGTAATACCGGGCAACATTAATTCTTTATTTGCCTTAAAGTATTCGGCGTATATAGCAGCAAGCTTTGTGTCAATTTTATATCCAGCGTTTAGCAAGCCTTCCGTTCCGGAAACAACGTAAGCTTTGTTTACATCGCCACTGCCATAACCGCCAGCAATAGGATGGTAGAAAGCGTCGCCAAATGTGGCAACAATTTTCACAGATTTAGAAATAGGTAGTGTTTTCGAGTTGTTTTTTAGCAATACCATTCCCTCGTTGGCTGCCTCTCTGGCTATTTGGGCATGTGCTTTTAAATCTGGACTATTGTTATATTTATAGTTCACAAAAATGGGTGATTTTAATATAATATTAAGCATGTGCTCTACATTTGTATCGAGTATCTTCTCACTTAGCTTATTGTTTTTTACCGCAGCAATAATTGCTTCAATTTGATTGGCTCTGCCTGGCATCAGCAGGTCGTTTCCGGCTTTCATCTGAGCTATCCAATCCCGGCCACCAAACCAGTCAGTCATTACAAATCCTTTAAATTTCCATTCGTCGCGTAAAATTGTGGTTAACAAATCATGACTTTCGGGAGTATAAGTTCCATTAACTTTATTGTAAGACGACATTACGGTCCATGGATTAGATTCGGCGATAGCTATTTGAAAACCTTTTAAATAGATTTCACGAATTGCCCTTTCGCTTATAATGGCATTTACTGTTCCACGGCTAGTTTCCTGATTGTTTGCGATAAAATGTTTAATCGATGTTCCAACTCCGTTAGACTGTATGCCGTTTATAATGGCCGCACCCATTTTCCCCGAAAGCAAGGGATCTTCTGAATAGTATTCAAAGTTACGTCCGTTTAAAGGGTTGCGATGAATATTAACGCCCGGGCCTAATAAAATATCTACGCCATATTCTTTGACTTCGTTACCGAAAGCCTTGCCTACTTTTTCCACTAATGCCGTGTTCCAAGTAGAGGCTAAGGAACTCCCCACAGGAAAGCCAGTTGCGTAAAATGTTTTTGTAGAATCTTCTTTTCTTGTGGCTGCTATCCTTAGCCCGGCAGGCCCGTCTGCAAAAACCAAAGATGGAATTCCCAGCCGCGAAATGGCAGCGGTATTGCCGGCAGCGCCAAGTACTTTTATATCCGTTTGCCCGATAGCGGTGCCGTCAGCTAATTTGCCACTTGATGATTTACTTTCTGCTCCAACCAAGAGTGTTACTTTTTCTTCAAGCGTCATAGCGGCAATAACGGCTTCAATCGTATTCCGTCCCAGTTGTGGTGCAGATTTCGTGTTGTTGTTCTGTGCCAGAACCGATGTGAAACAGTTAATAAGGCTAAAAACGAATATGAGTAGATTAATATGCTTTTTCATTAATTTAAATACGATTTTTTTTACAATTTTTAGCTGAATTAATTCTCAACTATAAATATAACAAACAGTTAGATTTTACATAATTAATTTTGATCCAAACCCTCGTATTGGAAATTTTTGAATTTAACCTGTCCGTCGCCGATAGAAAAGAGAGCGGGTTTAAGATAACCCCAGCCACCTAATGTATTGGTTTCGTATCCAGATATTTGACTCACTAAATTTAATCTTGTCCAGTCTTTCCCGTCCAAACTGTAGTAGTACAAAAGGTCATTATGGTCATTTACAAGTCTTAGGTAAACCATGTCTTGTTTAATATCACTTACCTCTCTGTTTTTTTGTCCTCTATTATTTACCCGGTAAATATTATGATTATCAAACTCCAGTCCTGCATAGTACTCGTTATTGTAGTACAACAGTAAACCTCCACTTGATCCATTTGTGCCGGCGGCAACCTCTACGGTTACCTCGTAGGAGTTATTTCCGGGCATGATAGGTAATGGTTGCGTTTCAAAAATAGATTTCCCTAAGCCTTTAATCGTTAAAGTACCATTATCGACAATCAACCTTTCTTTGTTCTCATTTTTTAAAACGTTCCATTGGCTCCCTAATTGATTGCCTTTAAAATCGTCTGAAAGTTGCATGCCGTGTATAAAGGCTTTACCTGTAGGTTTTTTCAAAGGTTTTGCAACATCCACACTATCAGGTACTTTATACCAACCGTCTTTAGTCCATTCAACGGGTAGTAATAATGTTTGTCTTCCAATAGTCTTGTTTGCGTTTTCAAACCCATGAAAAACAATCCACCATTTTCCGTCGGGAGAGTCCACAAGTGTTCCATGACCTATTGATGCCCATTTATTGTTTCTGTCTGTATTTCTAACAATTGGGTTGTAAGGACTATTTTCCCAAGGCCCAAAAGGTGTTTTTGAGCGAGCTGAAACCACCATGTGGCTGGTAGCAGGACCGGCAGTTCCACCCTCGGCAGCCGTTACATAATAATAACCGTTGTGATAGGTAAATTTTGGCGACTCTAAACAAAAGCATTCTACAATCCAGTCTTTTGGGAAAACCCAACCTTCATAATTTCTTTTCATGGTGCTGGTTACACTTAAGCCGTCATCTGCCAAAGACACCATACCACCACCAGCGAGGTTTAGGTATCTTTTTCCGTCTTGCCCAGCAACATGACCTGGGTCTATGCCTCCAATTTCTAAATCAACAGGTTTGCTCCAAGGGCCGGCAGGGTTTTTTGCGGTAACCACCCAATTGGTGCCACCGGCGGGGAAATAAATATAAAATAATCCTTTGTATTTAATTAAATCAGGTGCCCAAACCCCGCCAACAAAATCGGTTAAAGCATTTGCAATGGGTTTCCAATTTACAAGGTCTTGTGATTGCCAAATCAATAATCCCGGAAGGTTATCAAAAGAAGAATGGGTCAAGTAATAATTGTTGCCATCCCTTAATACTGATGGGTCTGCGTAGTTTCCTCTAAGAATTGGATTTACAAAATAGCCATTTCCTTGATCTGCATGATATTGGTTCTCGATGCTTTTTATATTTGTTTTTGATTGGCTGTATGAAATTAAGCCATTAAATATCAGAAAGGTTAAAATCGTATAGATTTTGGTTTTTGAAGTCATATAATTGGCTTTGTGGTTTTTGTAAAAAAGAGGATGGAAATCTTAAGATGCAGAACTGTTAATTCCGTCATCATTATTTACTAATTTTTTATTTATTTGTACGTGAAAACGACAGCTTAGCAGTGAATGAAATCTCTGCTATTGCTGTCCTATTTTTTTTTAAAATTATTCATAATAATATAATTAAGGTTTTAAAAACTGCCATTGCTGATGGTCACTTCCATTGTTGGCTTGTTGTATAATGTTAGATCCTTTTCCATTGCCAACATCGGCTACCTTGCCTGAATTTACAAAGCATATAGAATAATAGCCGCTTTCTGACGATGAAAAATAAACTTTTTCATTCCCTTCGTCTTTGAAATCCCAAAGTATTATTGGCGCATCGCTATCACCAGAATTACCAGTGATATTGAGAGAGCGTTTGCTACCCACGCCTATTATTTTATATAGGCCTTCGCCCAAGCCGGTTACAACCCACTGTTGATTGTCGGAACCGGTATAAGTTGCTGTTTCTAGTGCGGTATTATTAGAGGTTCCAGCCGCAGTTAATGCCTCGTCGTTATGTCGGGCTATTATCTTGTAGGTGCCATTTGGTATGGTAATTATTTCTGTTTCTGGCGTTACAGCCTGTACGGTTACAGCACTTATGCACTGCATAGCCAATTGATCCCCCGGGCCGGTTTGGTTTCGCCAATCGTTGTTATTTATGTTAGAATAAGGACGCCTATTATTCCATGATGCGATGCATTGGCGAACGAGCCAAGGGTAATATTTGTCAGTCATGTTATTTTCACGGGCTAATTTGGCTATTCCACGAACGCATGCATCCGCTTCCTGGTTCATCACACCAAATTTATTAACAACGTGGTCTGCTGACCGTATGGCATCTTCTAAATATTGCGCATCTTTAGTATGCTTGAACAGCGCAGTAGCCGCATTGATGAACGAACCCGTATTATACGAATTATCTGAAAATTGTATGGAGCCGTCGTTAACTTTTGCTTCGTTGACAACGCCTGTGGTAGCATCATAAATACCACTACTTTTTACCCAAGCCATTATCTGCTTGCACTTGTTCAGGTATTTTACATCTCCGGTAACTTCATAAATAAAAGTTCCGGAAATAATCATTGGATTGTTTGCTAGGGAAGCTTTAGTGTGTTTTTCCATATTCTCCCAAAGCCCACCACCTAAACTGCTATCCCAGCCACGGTCAAAAGCAAAATTCCAGTTATTAATGGCTGCATCACGCAAGGCGGTATTGCCTGTGATTTGGTAACCCCTAATACATGCAATAGTAGCCCATGCAATATCGTCGGTCCAGCTATTCCATGACCAGTCTGATGTTTCTTTTATCAAAAAGGAAGTTAATAAATCATTGATAAGTTTTTTTCGTTCCGGACTTTTAGTGCGCTCGTATGCATCTTCAAGACTGGTAATCATAAAAGCCTGACCCCAAAAATAAGCTCTGTCACGCTTGTTTAAACCGTCTACGATAAAGGTTTGTCCATCTTGTTTAACCAAAAAAGCCCTAAGAAAACCATCATAAGCTGAGTTTGCATTTTCTATCGGGTTAAAAAATTTCGAGGATACTTCAGGTGGTACAGGCATTTCTCCACCGTTCTCGTTTGTTTCGGTTTTAACAGCGGGGCTTTTTTTACAGCTTGAAAATAACACTGCTGTTACTACAATCGCATTTATTATAAATTTTAAAGCGTTGATTTTTTTAAAATATCGAGGTTTCATAATGTTGTGATTTATAAATAATAACTGGTAAGCTAGACCAACACAAGCTTATTGCGAATGATGTTTAGCTTAAGAAATCATATCATTGATTTACCGTGTAGCGTACTTTGACACCTTACAAATCCTAAAAACAAGGCACTGCGCAGTAAGCAATTGTAAAACTCCACTACCTATCAAGCGGGAATTACAAACATGCTATCGTTTAAAAATTAGAACCCAAATCAATGGTTAATGAAAATTTTTTAAGGTCTCTTTTATAATTAGTAACACAAAGAACTTCAATATTACGCTGATTGAATTGTCGTATCGTACATATTTTTTGACATCGCGTTTATTTGTTTTAAAAATTCTTTGTCAAAATTATTTTTTATAGGCTGCTAAATAATAGTTGACTTGCAAATTAAATTAGGATACATTTTTTACAGAATGCGAATTTAGGCAATACACCAATGGTGGGTTGGCTACCTCCCTTAAAATGTTTGTTGCATGTATCTTAATCTCCAGACGTACGGCATTCCAGCTACTGCAGAGTTGCATGTCAGTAATCTGTAAAATCAATTTCTCGCATCCATTAAAAGAAACAAAAGGTTTCTCTAAAGAAAGATAAAATAAAAAGAGGATCAACAGCCCTTGATTAATAATCATTTTCCCATTACAAATAAAAGTTTTGGGTTTTTGTTGGAGCATTTGATATCGTTATCGTGGCTCATTAAAATGTTTTAAACTCAAACAAAAAATTGAATTAAATAACAGGTATAAAGCTTAAAAACATGCTTGTAAAGTGAAATTTGTCTTTAGTTGTTCGGGCTTATTTAACTGTAAAACCCTCGTTCTATTCACATCTAAGGCAAAACAACGTAAAAATGGATGTCATGTCAATAAATATGAATGATTTGTCATCCTTGTTGGTTTAACAAGTAGGTTATTTGTCTTTATCAATTATTACTAAATCGTTTGAGCCAATTTTCGATTTATATACAACTAAATAGACCGCTTACAATAAATTTTGCCTATGGAGAAAAAGCCTTGATTACAATCGTTTTTAAAATTTCTAACGAACCCAATTTAAACTAAAAAATGAAAAATAAATTACTTAAAAACACTACAACTAAAAGGAAGGTCATCTTTCATTTAAGTTGTGTTATTCTCCTTTTAATAACTACGGTAGCCAGCGCAAAAAACACTGCGGTTACTTTTAGGAAGTCGGGAGCAACTTTATTACAATCTCAAGCAGATGTTACCGGTAAAGTAACAGATGCTGCAACTGGAGAAACTTTACCCGGTGTTAGTGTTTCTGTAAAAGGAGCAACCACAGCAACTGTTACAAATGCAAACGGCGAGTTTAGTCTTAACGTTAAAGCTAATAGTACACTAGTTTTCTCCTATCTAGGATATACTACCGTTGAAGTTCTTTTTACTAGCAATACTAGTGTAAATGTGAAGATGCAACCTTCTTTAAGAAGCCTTGATGAGGTGGTAGTTATTGGCTACGGAACACAAAAGAAAACTTCATTAACGGCGGCTGTATCTACATTAGCTGTTGCAGATATTACACAAAAACCCGTAGTTAATATCACCAATTCTTTAGTTGGGCGTGTTTCTGGGCTTATAGCCACACAAGGAAACGGGGAGCCCGGCCAAGATGGATCAAATATTACGATACGTGGCCCTGTTACTAATGGCCGTACACAACCACTAACCGTTGTTGATGGTGTGCCGCGTGATTTTAGCCGTTTAGACCCTAACTCTATTGAAACAGTTACCATATTAAAAGATGCTGCTGCGGTTGCGCCTTACGGTGTTGCCGGTGCAAACGGGGTAATATTAATTACTACAAAACAAGGGAAATTAGGTAAGCCTACTTTGTCTTACAATGGTTACTACGGTTTCCAAAACCCTACCAGTGTACCAAGGTTTGTTAATTCTGTTCAATATGCTTTACTCCGTAATGAAGCAGTAACTAATGACGCGGTACCAGGTTCAACTGTAGCACTTCCATATTCTGCCAGGGATATTGAGTTATATGGAAATGGTTTAGACCCAGATGGGCATGCTAATGCTCGTCCGTTGGAGGATATTATGCAAAAAAATAGCCCAATGCAATATCACAATGTATCTCTTTCGGGCGGTACAGAAGATATTCAATATTTTTCTTCACTGGGCTATAACCGCCAAGAAGGGATGTGGAACACAACCTTTATTAATAAATTTAATGGATCGTTAGGTTTAACTGCCAAAGCCACTAAAACTACAACCGTAAATTTAAGGATAAACGGATATCAGGAAGATCAAAATTATCCTGGGGTAGGTGCTGGTACCATCATTGGTCAGGCTCAAAGGCAAAATCCAACTTATCCGGTTCGTTATAGCAATGGGGTAGGTGCCGGATATATTGGCCAAACCTTATATGGTGAAATTAACCAAAGCGGGTATGAAAACGTTAAAAATAATGTACTGCTAACGCAACTATCAATAGATCAAAAACTACCTATTAAAGGTTTAAGTTTAAAAGGTATTGTAAGTTATGATAGCGGACCAGATCCATTAGGCTTTAGTCCTAATCAATCGTCTATCATTCGTAAGTATAACGTTCCAATACCGTTTACAAATCCAGTTCTTCCTAATGGTGTTACAGAGTATGGGCCGGGTGTAGCGTATACTTTTCCAATAAGTTATCAAGGAGAACCAAAGCCGGTATTTAGAGAAACGTTTAACGAGAATAAGATGGTTACTTTCCAAGGCTTATTAAATTATGGCGCATCTTTCGGTAAAAGTGACGTAACTGGTCTTTTAGTGGTAGAGTCTCGTGAAGTTAAATGGCAAAATTATTATGCCCAGCGTAAAAATTACAACTTAACCATAGACGAGTTAGATTTTGGTGGTACTGCACCCACAGATGTAACTGTTGGCGGACAATCAGGAGGACAAAGTCAACTAGGGTATGTTTATAGAATTGGGTATAGTTACGATAAAAAATATCTTCTCGAAGCCTCCGGTCGTTATGACGGAAGTTTTGTTTTTGGTCCAGGAAATCGGTTTGGTTTCTTCCCAGCTTTTTCAGCAGGATGGCGCATTTCTGAAGAAGGGTTCATGAGAAAATTCACTTGGTTGGATAATTTGAAATTAAGAGGGTCTTATGGTGAATCGGGTAACTATCCAAACATTCCTAATGCTAATATAGAAAAACAATATCAATACTTAGACCAATTTAGCGTTAACCCGATTTCTGCGGTAATTGGCGGTAATGCCACCCAAGGTATCATTGAAAAATTACAGGGTAACCCAGAAATTACCTGGGAAAAGGCTAAAAAGGCAAATATAGGTTTAGAAGCAACGCTTTGGAACGGCTTATTAAGTTTTGAAGCTGATTATTTTTACGAAAAAAGATCTAATCTTTTAGTTGATCAAGTAGGTATTACACCTGCAGAATATGGCGTCGCTATAGGTCAGGTTAATGGTGGCAATTTATCAAATAGAGGTATTGACCTCACCATATCAAGCTTTAAACAATTCTCAAGTGATTTAAGGCTGGACGTGAGAGGTACTTTTACCTTTGCTAAGAGTAAAATAATTGAGTTATTCGAAAACCCAAGCACACGTAATAACCCTAATAGGAGCGAAACTGGGCGTCCGCTTGGTCAGCAGTTTGGCCTCAAGGCTTTAGGTTATTATACAACTGATGATTTTGTTGATCCAACGCTTCAATTTCCTGTTTTAAAACCAGGCATACCTATTCCTAATTATGGAACTACGCTTCGCCCCGGCGATTTGAAATATGCCGATATTAATGGGCCTACTTTTGATGGTAAACCGGATGGAAAAGTTGACGCAAACGATTTCACGGACATTGGCAACCCACAAACTCCGCAAATCGTTTACGGGTTTGCACCGCACCTAACTTATAAAAATTTCGATTTGGATTTGCTTTTTCAAGGCTCGGCCAGAAGCAATATTTACCTTGATAACTATTATGTAAATCCGTTCTTAGGTTCAGGTTCTGCAAGTGAGCTAGTTTATCTTAACCACTGGACACCAACCAATCCTAACGCTACCTATCCAAGGATAAGCGGAACGCCATCTAGTAACAACAGCGTAAGGTCAAGCTGGTTTATGAGAAATGATTCATATATCCGCCTGAAGAGTGCTGAGGTTGGTTACACCTTTTCAAATAAGCTATTGGGCAATACTATAAAATCTCTTAGAATATATAGTTCAGGACAAAATATCTTTTTCTGGACTCCAGGGATGAAAGAAAAAATTGACCCAGAAAACAGCAGTAGTAACCAAAATTATTATCAGCAGCGAGTAATAACGCTCGGACTTAATGCATCATTTTAAAGCTAAGAATATGAAACTTAAACATATAAATAAAACGAAGTTTTTTTTACTTGCCTTGGTAGCTATAAGTATCAGCTCCTGTAAAAATGACGATTTCCTTAATGTTCCTTCAAAAGGCACATTAACAAACGCGGTTACCTTTAGCACACAAGGTAATGCAGAACTTTTTGTAAACGACATTTATAATTTTTTACCAGATTACAATTCAACAGATAGGATACTTGATGCTTGGACTGATAACAGTAATGTTGGGGCTACAAACCACCAAGGGCAAACAATAATACGTTCAAACGGCTTAAGTTCTGGCAATTCAACTAACGGTGAAGGCGATTATATTGGCTGGGAACGCAATTATGCCAATATTAGGAAGTGTAATGTGTTTTTAAAAGAAGCGGAAGCTAACAAAGCGGTATACGATGCTGCATGGTATGAGCAACGAGTTGCAGAGGTCAGATTTTTGCGGGCTTATTTTTATTCCATTTTATTCAAAAACTATGGTGGTGTTCCTTTAATCACTATTCCTTTAAATAATTTAGATGGAAGTGATATTTCATTTGCAAGATCAACAATTGATGAAACTGTGGCATTCATAGAAGCAGATTGTGATGCTGCTGTGGCAGTTTTACCTGTTACAGTAACAAACGCAGATAGGGGTAGGGCTACAAAAGGTGCCGCACTAACCTTAAAAGGAGATGTACAACTTTTTGCAGCCAGTCCCTTAGCCAACCCTACTAATGATCTTACAAAGTGGGCAAAAGCGGCGGCAACAAACAAAGCCGTAATGGATTTAAATACCTATAGTTTGTTTAAAACATCAGGTGCACCTATTCTTTCAACAACAGGTTCGGGTACTACCTCTACTGCTTTCAGAGATCTATTTTTGGGAACGAATAATTGGAATGCGGAAACCGTATTTGCCAGAGGTTATGCATTGCCAAATAAGAGCCATAAAAGAGAAGGATTTTTAGGTCCAGTTATCGTTAAAGGCGGTCAGCAATCTTGGGGTGGTATTTCGCCAACCCAAAATTTGGTAGATGATTACCAGATGGATAATGGCAAGCCAATTTCAGACCCAACCTCTGGTTATGATCCACAACATCCTTATATGCACAGGGAGTCAAGGTTTGAACAATCCATTGTATATGATGGATCTTATTATCAAGGAGATATTTTCACCTCAAGAATTGGAGGCAATAACCAAATTGATTTAGGATCATCAAGTGATATTTCAAACACAGGCTACAGCGCCCGGAAAACATTAGATGAATCAATTTCTGGTCAAACCAGCTTAGGTTCAGCGCCAAGCATTGCCAATTATTACTTTTACAGATATGCCGAAGTTTTATTGAGCTATGCCGAAGCACAGAACGAAGCTTTAGCAGCGCCTGATCAAAGTGTTTTTGATGCTGTTAATGAGGTTAGGACCGGGTTTTATTGCCAGTAGTTCCGGCCTCGACAAGCAAAGCGGATATGCGTACAATCATTCGCAGGGAGCGTCGCTTAGAGTTTGCATTTGAAGATAAACGCTGGTATGATATCAGACGTTGGGATATCACTGTTAAAGGCCCAGCAGTTTTAAATACACCTACCTACGGTATGAAAATAACAGGTACTGGTAGTAATTTGGTTTACGACCCTACCGTAGTTGTTTTTCAAAACAGATATTCAGAATACATGAATTGGTTGCCAATTCCAGATGGTGTTATAAGCAAAAATCCTAAACTAGAAGGGAACAACAACCCCGGTTATTAAAATTTTGGTTGGTTTATAGGTGTCACACTCCATTAGAAATTCTGGGGTGTGATTTTTTTGTTTATAGATAAATTTGCAACGTTTGTTTAAAGTTAAATAATATGGATAACTATAAAGTCTGGTGTTTTAACCGCTGTTTTAAATTTCACCAGTCCCTGTTTTGCTTACTATCTGTTATTTTGGTTGTTACAAGTTGCAACCAAAATAAGAAAGTGGAAAACGCTGATCAGCAAGAACCGTTGTTTAAACTTTTGCCATCTGAACAAACCCATATTGATTTTAGTAATACCTTAACTGAAGGATTAAATACCAATGTATTGGTTTACCAGTATTTTTACAATGGTGGTGGGGTAGCAATTGGAGATTTAAACGGCGACGGATTTGATGATGTTTACTTCACCGGCAATATGACCGATAATAAATTGTATTTGAACTTGGGGCATATGCAATTTAAAGACATTACAGATTTGGCAGGAGTTGCCGGTCGCCCAGGTCCTTGGAAAACCGGAGTAACCCTGGCCGATGTAAATGGTGATGGTAAACTGGATATTTATGTTTGTTACTCGGGTAAGCTGGATGCAGAGAAGCGAGTAAATCAGTTGTTCATCAATCAGGGTAATAATAGTCAAGGAATTCCTCAATTTAAAGACCTAACTGCCCAATTCGGTTTAGGTTTTCCAACTTTTTCTACCCAAGCATACTTTTTTGATTATGATAAAGATGGAGATTTGGATTTGCTATTGGTAAATCACAATATTGAGCGTATTAGCATTTTAGATGAGGTATCGGTTAAACAGTTAAACGCCAAGCATGATGACCAAGCAGGGATAAAGTTATTGCAAAACAATAGTGGAAAGTTTAAAGATGTAAGCAAGCAATCGGGCATAACCAGCTCTGCGCTTTCTTATGGGTTGGCAGCCGGTATTGCAGACATTAACGGGGATGGTTGGTCAGATATTTACATTTCTAACGATTATAGTGTGCCAGATAGGTTATATATTAATAACGGGAAAGGCGGTTTTAAGGATGAGCTGGAACAACAAATTGGGCATACGTCATTTTATTCTATGGGCAACAGTATTGCCGATATCAATAACGACAATCTGCCCGATATCTTCACGCTTGATATGCTTCCGGAAGATAATAAGCGACAAAAATTACTTTTCGGTGCAGATAATTACGAAGCTTTTAACCTTAACCTAAAAGTTGGGTTTTATTATCAGTATATGCGGAATATGCTACAACTGAATAATGGAAACAATACTTTTTCTGAGATTGGGCAATTAGCAGGTGTATCAAATACAGATTGGAGTTGGGCGCCTCTTTTTGCAGATTATGATAACGACGGCTGGAAAGATCTTTTTGTGACCAACGGATATACCCGTGATTATACCAATATGGATTTTTTGAAATACATGGGAGATCAATTGCAAGATAGGCGAGTAATGCGTGAAGATTTATTGAATATAGTCAATAAAATGCCCTCATCAGAAGTTAAAAGTTACCTATTTAAAAACAATGGAGACGCAACTTTTACCAATACCAGCGTAAATTGGGGTATAAATAAATCTTCAAATAGTAATGGCGCAGCTTATGCCGATCTAGATAATGATGGCGATTTGGATTTGGTGGTAAACAATATTAATCAGCAGGCATTTGTATATGAGAATCAAGCATCAGGGAACAATAACAATCACTACCTGTCAATTAAATTGGATGGAGAAGGTGGTAACACGGCGGGAATAGGTGCAAAAGTTGTTGTTTACAGTGCGGGTAAAACCCAGAGCTTGGAGCAAATGCCTACTTGCGGATATCAGTCCAGTGTTTCGCCCGTTTTACATTTTGGTTTAGGAAAAACGAGCCAACTGGATTCGCTAAAAGTAATATGGCCACTGGGTAAATCTCAGGTTGTGAAGCAATTAAAAGGCAATCAAAGAATAACACTTAATGAAAAAGAATCAACTTTTCAGCATTTAGAAGTGCTATCTAAAACGCCTATTTTCGAGGAAGTTAATTCTCCAATTGCCTCAATTTCTATAGACGAACTAACAAATGATTTTTACCGACAGCCATTAATGGTGAATCCAATTTCGTTTTCTGGACCGTGTATGGTAAAAGGAGATGTAAACGGAGATGGGTTAGAAGACGTTTACGTGGGTGCTCATGACGGAAAGGTAGCTCGATTCTATATCCAGAAAAAAGATCAAACATTCGAATTGAAGGCGCAGCCGGCTTTTGAAGTTGATAAAAAATGTACAGATGCAGATGCTCTGATTTTTGATGCAAACGGCGACGGTAGTCCCGATTTATATGTTTGCTCTGGTGGCTATAATGAGTACTTGCCGAATGATCCACTTTTAGCAGATAGGTTATACATTAATGATGGAAAAGGGAATTTTTTTAAAGCTAAGAATGCACTCCCCAAAATGGAGGGTAGTAAAAGTTGTGTGCGCCAAGCGGATATTAATGGTGATGGAAGCCCAGATCTTTTTGTGGGTGGTAGAGTAATTCCAGGCAGATATCCAGAAACCCCGTCAAGCTATATTCTAATCAATAATGGTAAAGGAATATTTATTGATCAAACCGCCAAATACAACCCAACTATCAAAAAAATGGGGATGGTTACTGATGCAAGTTGGGTAGATATGAACGGCGATAAAAAACTTGATTTGATAGTGGTGGGCGAATGGATGCCAATAACGGTATTTGAAAGCAAAAACGGAAAACTTGTTGATGAAACCTTAAGATACTTCGGTAAAAAATATACGGGTTGGTGGAACTGTTTAAAAGTGGTGGATATAAATCATGACGGCCGTCCGGATATAATAGCCGGAAACTTGGGCTTAAACTCCCAATGTAAGGCATCAAATAAAGAACCTGCCGAAATGTATTATAAAGATTTTGATGATAACGGTTCGGTAGACCCAATACTTTGTTATTACGTTCAGCACACCAGTTATCCTTGCGTAACCCGGGATCAGCTGTTAGATCAAATGGCGATGATGAGAGGCCGTTTCCCAGATTATAAAAGCTATGCGGATGCGAAAATCAATCAGCTATTTACCCCAGAAGAAATGAAAGGTGCAGGTCATTTGAAAGCTAATCATCTTTTGACCACTTGCTTTATCAGCGATAACAAAGGGAAATATAAGCCTTCGCAATTACCGCTACAAGCTCAATACGCCCCAATCTATACTATTTCGGTTTTAGATTACGACCAAGACGGGAAAGAAGATATTTTGCTATGTGGAAACATTAGTAATGCGAATTTAAGATTCGGCAAATACGACGCTAACTATGGGACTTTGTTAAAAGGCGATGGAAAAGGCAATTTCAAATATATCAACCAACAACAATCTGGCTTTAAATTAATGGACGAAGTAAGATCTGTAGTCACATTAAAAGATCTTTTCTTGTTTAGCGAAGGTAACGGGCAGATAAAAGCATATAAAAGAGCTAAATTATGAGATCCATCATTATTGCAATCAGCCTGTTTTTTTTAATTAGCATAGGTAGTTGCCGGCAACGCGGCGTCTCGCCACAGTTGAGCAATGATGATATTAGTAAAGTTATTAATTGCATGACAGATGTTATGGTTCATGATGTAACAAATCCGCCGCTTGCCGCTCGCTTTTTTGCTTACACTTGTTTGGCGGGTTACGAAGTTGTAGCTCAAAACAATCCAAAATTTAAAAGTATGACAGGAGTTCTTAATAAATATCCTGAATTCCGGCCGCCAAAAAAAAATAACAATTTTGACTTTAAACTAAGTGCAGTATTAGCCATGTACCAAACAGCAGAAAAGTTGCAACCATCTGGCACTTTGGTAAAAGCCGAACAAACAAAATTTATTGACTCTTGTAAAAGAATAGGTTTTAGTGATGAAGTTATTACAGCCTCCTTAAATTATGCAAGCACAATCAGTAAAAAGATATTAACTTATGCTAAAGAAGATGGTTATGTAAGAATCAGCAACTTTTCCAAATATAAAACCAAAAATATATCCGGTGCATGGCAGCTTACACCACCAGCTTATATACTTCCGGTAGAGCCTTATTTTGCTACTATTAGACCCTTCATCCTCGACTCCGCAGCACAGTTTAAGGCTATTCCGCCAATTGAATTTTCTACAGATAAGAAATCCGATTTTTATAAACTTTTACTGGCAAATTATCACCGAGGCGGTAATGAATTAACTGAACTGGAAAAAGAAGTTGCCAGTTTTTGGGACTGTAACCCATTTGCAGTTCACAATGAGGGTCACATGATGATTGGTTTAAAAAAAATATCGCCCGGAGCACATTGGATGGGTATTACCGGAATTGCTTGTAAAAAAGCGAAAAAGACGTTTTTAGAAAGTATGCAGATTTACACAGTAGAAGCTATCGGATTAACAGACGCCTTTATAACCTGTTGGCAAACTAAGTACACAACTAATCGAATTAGACCAGAAACTGCTATACGAATGGTTTTGGACACTAAATGGGAACCACTTCTGCAAACTCCTCCGTTTCCAGAATATACCAGCGGACATTCGGTAGTTTCCCTTACCAGCGCAGTAATTCTTTCTCACTATTTTGGAGAAGATTTTAGCTTCATTGATACAATGGAAGTAAAATATGGCATTCCAGAAAAAAAATTCGATTCTTTTATGCAAGCTGCAGAAGAAGCGGCAATTTCGCGGTTTTATGGAGGGATCCATTTTATGGATGCTATTGAGAATGGGATGATTCAGGGCAAAAACGTTGGCAACTGGGTGGTTGAAAATGTTGCAAGTAAAATTAACTAAGATTAAATAGCATACGTTTTGTTATAAAGGAAGATGATTTTTATAGAAAAAAGGGTGGTAGCAGCGGGGCTAAGCATCAATAATTCGGAAGCAACTTAATGATTAATAGCTGGTTAAACAGATGCCGCGAGCGTAGAATTTACATTTTAGGAATAGAAGTAATACAATTAACACGTTAATTTCTTATTATTTTTGGCGTTAAATGATGTTGCCAAAGAGAATAAGAATCAAAACGTTTAATAAGCAAAAGCTTACGCAATCTATTGCTGAAAAAGTGTTTTATCTGTAAAAAACACGTATTGTCAATTAATATGGACGAATTGCTTATAGATAACTTGGTCTAAATTGATTAATTTGAGAATTGATTTAAATAGGCCTTTGACGTCAGTTTGTTTATCGTAATTGTTAGTTATTTAACGATCCGTTATTTTCGAAAAGCCAAAATATACCTCAACACCATGAAAAAAATTGCCTTACAATTACTTCTGTTTTTGAGCGGTTTCAATGCATTTTCTCAAGAAACTATTGTTAAATATTTATCCGGGACGGATAAGGATCATACGGTGCTTTGGGATTTCTATTGTACCGATGGAAGGAAGAGTGGGGAATGGTCAAAAATCCCCGTACCATCAAATTGGGAGCTACAGGGTTTTGGTACTTATAATTACGGCCACGATAAAAACAAGGCGAGCGAACAAGGGCTTTATAAGCATAGTTTCAAAGCAGGACAATGGCAAAATAAAAAGGTGTTTATTGTGTTTGAAGGTTCCATGACAGATACTCATGTGAAGATTAACGGTGTAGAAGCTGGCGATGTTCATCAAGGAGCTTTTTATCGCTTTAAATATGATATTACCAAATTATTGAAATTTGGGGAGAACAACCTTTTGGAAGTGAAAGTAGATAAAATGTCTGCAAATCAATCTGTAAATGACGCAGAAAGGCAAAGTGATTTTTGGGTTTTTGGTGGCATATTTAGGCCGGTTCATCTGGAAATTGTTCCCGGTACCTATATAGACCGCGTAGCAATAAACGCCCAAGCGGATGGCACATTTAAGATGGATGTTTATGCACAACCTTTAAAGACGGGTGAGGTAATAGAAGCGCAGGTAAAAACCTTGAATGGGAAGAACGTTGGAAAGCCATTCGTTGCGAAACTGAATGCTAATTCAGGACAGTTTGAGATGCAAAGCCAAATTGAAAAACCCGCTTTATGGAGTGCGGAGTTTCCAAATCTCTATCAAGTAGTCATTGGCATTAAAGGAAAAAGCGGGAGTGTACATCAGGTTAAACAAAAATTTGGATTCCGTACGGTCGGTTTGCGAAAAAACGATGGCCTGTACGTAAACGGCTCTAAAATAATTCTTAAAGGAACCAACAGACATAGTTTTTGGCCAGAGACTGGGCGTACATTGAGCCACCAATTAGATTTGAACGATGTGAAGCTGATGAAGGAAATGAACAATAACGCGGTGCGAATGTCTCATTACCCGCCGGATCATGATTTTTTAAATATTTGTGATTCTTTAGGGCTATATGTGATAAATGAATTAACGGGTTGGCAATCAAAATACGATACAGAAGTAGGCAGAAAGCTGGTTAAAGAACTGGTTGTAAGAGATGTGAATCATCCATCGGTTTTAATGTGGGCTAACGGAAATGAAGGTGGATGGAACACCGATTTAGATAATGATTATCAATTGTACGATCCGCAGAACCGGACAGTAATACACCCGTGGGCAAAGTTTAACGAAACAAATACTCATCATTATCCAGAATATAAAGCAATTGTGAAAGAGGTTGCCGAGGGACAGGAGGTTTTTTTTCCAACAGAGTTTTTGCATGGTTTATATGACGGCGGTGCCGGAGCCGGATTGGACGATTTTTGGACGCTTATGGAAACACACCCTCATGGTGCCGGAGGATTTATCTGGGCTTTTGTGGATGAGAATATAATCCGTACAGATAAAAACAACATTTATGATGGTGACGGTAATCATGCTCCCGATGGTGTTTTAGGGCCACATCGCGAGAAGGAGGCTAGTTTCTATACGATAAAGGAAATTTGGTCACCGATTTATATCAATCCACAACCTGTGGATCAAAATTTCGATGGTAAAATCGCCATAGAAAATCGCTATTCGTTTACAAAACTAAGCCAATGTAGTTTTAAATGGCAGTTAGCACAACTCCCTACATCCTCCAGCAGTAGCTTAGCTCCAAAAATTGTATCAAACGGTAAACCAAAGCCCATAGAATTGATGCCCGGTAAAAAGGGAGTATTGGAACTACACCTACCCAAAAATTGGAATAAAAACGATGTACTTTATTTAACCGCTTACGGTCCTAATAAAGAAGAGCTTTTTACTTGGAGTTGGGTAATTAAATCAGACGCAATTACTGGAAATTTCGAAAAACCGATGCCTTTAAGTGCTAAAATTAACGCAGAAGAAAGCGGAGAGGAACTTGTAATAAGTAGTAAAGATTTAAAATATTATTTCGATAAAAAGACTGGATATATTAATAAGGTGATGAAAGGCAATGCGCTTATTCCTCTTTCTAACGGACCTGTATTAGCAGGACAAAATTGCACTTTGACAGCGTTTAAGCATTTTTCTGACGGCAATCAACACATTGTAGAAGCCGATTATAATGGTGATGCTAGTTTACATGTAAAATGGACTTTTACTTTGGGGCAACCAGCTAAGCTATACTATTCATACAAACAATCTGGAGATGCAGATTTTATGGGCATCACTTTCAATTTCCCGGAAGAGAAAATTACAGGAATGAAATGGCGTGGGCGTGGGCCGTATAGGGTCTGGAAAAACCGATTAAAAGGGCAGCAGTACGGAGTTTGGCATAAAAAATATAACAATACAGTTACTGGCGAAACTTGGAACTACCCCGAATTCAAAGGCTATCATGCTGAAGTTAACTGGGTTTCTTTTGAAAGTAAGGAATCTCCGTTTACCGTGTTCACCAATGAACGGGCTATGTATCTACAGGTCTTGCATCCTCAACGAGAAGAATATGCGCTAAAAAACAACAACGTAGAACCGTCGTTTCCTAAAGGTGATATTGGGTTTTTGCAAGGCATTAGTGCTATCGGTACAAAGTTTCATTCCGCAGAAACAATGGGACCGCAAGGAAAAAAGAATCAAAATAATGGAGAGTTGGTAAAAGCAACGCTATGGTTTAAATTTTAGGAAATAATTTTAATATAATTTTGATGAAACGGTTAATAAATTTCAAAGACTCGCTAAACAAGTTAAACTCTAAAATTTCGCTTATAGCAGGAATAATAATAATAATAATAATAATAGCATCAGTGATGGTTTTATCGGGCTGTACGGTATCTAAAAAAGGTAAAGAGATACAACCGGACAGACCAAATATTAATTTGAAAGTGCAGAAAATAGCGGATGGCTTAGGTGCACTTACGGATATGGCTTTTCCGGGAAATGGCGAAATGTGGCTGACAGAACAGGGTGGGAAAATTTGGATTATCCGAGACAACAAACTAACAAGTTCTTTGGTTATGGACTTAGGAAGCAAGATGGTGAAAATTAATAACGGTTATGAAGAACGAGGTTTATTAGGTATAACCCTGCATCCAGATTTTAAAATCAACAAGAAGTTTTACGTTTTTTACAGCAGACCTGCTACATCAAAATCTTTTAATCATACAGGAGTTGTAGCAGAATATACACTACCAGAAACTGGACAGGTTGACCCTAATAGCGGTAGAATAATTTTAACTGTAGACGAACCAGATGGCAATCATAATGGTGGCTGTTTAAAGTTTGGTCCAGATGGTTACTTATATATTTCTTTCGGCGACGGCGGTGGCCAGCATGACGAGCATGGAACAATAGGAAACGGGCAAAATTTAAATACATTCCTTGGAAAAATATTAAGGATAGATGTAAATAAAGGTTCGCCTTACGCTGTTCCGTCGGATAATCCTTTTGTAGGCAGACCAAACATAAAACCAGAGATATGGGCGTATGGCTTTCGTAACCCTTATCGTTTCTCTTTTGATAAAGTGAGTAAAACTTTATTTGCGGGCGAGGTAGGTCAGGATTTATGGGAAGAGATCGACATAGTTGAAAAAGGAGGTAATTACGGATGGAGAATAGTGGAGGGCACACATTGCCATAATGTAGAAAACACGCCTGATACCACTTGCGATAAAACGGATATCATCATGCCTATTGATGAGTATAGCCATTCTGTTGGGGTGAGTGTTATGGGAGGTTATGTTTATAACGGTAAACAAATTGACAAGCTAAAAAGCAAGTATTTATATGCCGATTGGACTGGCCCCGTATTTTACCTTGAAAAGTTTGGAAATAATTGGAAAAAAGGTAAAGTGATATTATCAAATATGCCCGAAAATTTAAAGATAACCGGGATTAACGAAGATGTAGATGGAGAGATTTATTTACTAACCAACCCAGATACGGGTCCGGGCAATAGTAAATGTGAGGTTTATAAAATTACTCGTTAAAAGGCATTTTTGCTTTCCAGGTTATTGGTAATGATTTTAGAGTGCTTGTAAGCCTATTTAAATTTTCGAAGATGATTAAACAAAAAAAAAATATAACATTAACATATTTAGCTGTATGCATGTTTTTTGTAAACACGCTAACGGCTCAAACAACTCAGCCTAAAGAGCAGGTGTTAGTAGCCAAAAATGAAGTTAACATTAAAAAGGGTAAAGCATTGATCGCAAAGTCGGACTGCGTAAGCTGTCATAAGCCTACTATAAAATTAATTGGTCCTTCGTTTAAACAAATTTCAACTAAATATCCATCTACCGTAGAAAATTATGATTTTCTTGTCCATAAAATCATTAAAGGTGGAGGTGGCAATTGGGGGCCTATGAGAATGTCGCCACACACCAATTTGGCAGTTGAAGACGCTGAAAAAATGGTGTCTTATATTTTAAGTGTTCAATAAACTTTGTTATTATTTAAAATAAGAGAGGTTGTTTTTGAGGAATTTATTTTGAGCATAAAAAGATTAAACCGTAAAAAAACATTGGTTTCGTGATGTTTACAATAACGATATTTTTTTCTGTTCCGTTAAAAGCGCAGGTAAGTAACGAGATATAGTTTACACATTGACAACACTCATCTCTGCCAATTATTTGCTCGTACAGAGTGGCGTTACTTAGGTAAATAATATTTTGATTTAGCTAATTCCATAGCGCAAAATGCTTTCATTTATCTAATGGTAATGTTGGTGTATCTACCAAAAAGTATACTTTAACTTTTTGGACCGCTAACCTATTTAACCGCCATTATATAGATTATGCTTATGATTTTGGCGCAGCCTATTTTGGAAATCCGCAAACCTTTGGTTTAAGCTTAAGAGCTGATTTCTAATTTGCATAATTCCCACGTACTAAACGTCTAATTTGTGTTTATAAGCATATTTTGTAAATAAAAATGGATGTTTTGGCAATTTATGACCCCATATTTTGCTGTTCTTTGTTTTATCAATTACTGATTATACATTAACAAATTAAGCGAATGAACAAAATTAACCGGAAAAAAAAAGCCTATTGCTTTTTTTTGATGTTGGTATTTATAAGTTTTTATAAACTAAGTTTTAGCCAAAACAACAATCATTTATTTTCTGAAAAAGACACTGCTTTTCTGCCCAAAGAAATTGAAGATCCAGAGTGCATCGGGATTAATAAAGAGCCTGCTCATGCAACATTGATGCCTTATGGTTCTTTAAAGGAAGCGTTAGTGGCTAAACGGGAGCAATCTGCTTTTTATAAAAGCATGAACGGGCAATGGAAGTTTAACTATGTGGATTGGCCTCAAAAAAGACCAGTTAATTTTTATCAAACAGATTACGATGTTTCTACCTGGAAAGAGATTGCGGTGCCGTCAAACTGGCAAGTTTTGGGTTACGGTACGCCTTACTACAGCAATTTTAACTACATTTTTCAAAAAGACTTTCCTAAGGTTATGAGCACTCCTCCGGTTAGTTTTACCGCCTATCACGAAAGAAATCCTGTTGGGAGTTACCGAAGAGACTTTGAAGTGCCGAAAAATTGGGACGGACGCCAAATATTTATGTCTTTTGATGGTGTTGATGCTGGTTTTTTTATTTGGATAAACGGACAAAAAGTAGGCTATAGCACCAATAGTCGTAATGTTGCCGAATTTGATGTCACTAAATATGTAAAACCAGGTAAAAACATGGTCGCCGTAGAGGTTTATCGTTTTACCACCGGTAGCTATTTAGAGGACCAAGATATGTGGCGCTTAAGTGGAATTTTTAGAAATGTAAGTTTATGGAGTTCGCCTCAACAGCATATTAGAGATTATTTTATTAAAACGGATTTTGATGCAAAATTTCAGGATGCACAATTAATTGTAACTACTAAAGTTAAAAACTACGGTAAGCAAAACCTTGCATCTCGAAAGTTACAAGTGCAGTTGTATAACGGCAACGAGGCAGTAAACGGAGGAACTAAACTTGTACAAATCCCTGCTATGAGAGCTGGTGAAGAAGTAACTGTAAATGTAAAAATAGAAGTTAAAAGGCCGATTAAATGGACCGCCGAAACTCCACATCTTTATACAACCGTACTCACTATCAAAGATGGCGACAAAAGCTTAGAAACGATATCTTCGAAAACAGGATTTCGTGAAATTGAGATAAAAGGTAGAATTTTTATGGTTAATGGCGTACCTGTGAAACTCAAAGGAGTAAACCGACATGAAAACTGGCCAGATAATGGGCATGCAGTAACTTATGAGCAAATGATCAAAGATATTGTACTCATTAAACAAGCCAATTGTAACCATGTACGTACTGCTCATTATTCTAATGACCCAAGATGGTACGAGCTGTGTGACGAATATGGTATTTACTTGGTTGCAGAAGCTAACGTAGAAAGTCATGGTGCATGGGATGAGCTTAATAATGACCCAAGGATAAAATCAGCTATAATTGATAGAAATGTAGCTAATGTGGAGAATTTTAAAAATCATTCGTCAGTGTTGATATGGTCTTTAGGTAATGAATGTGGAGATGGAGGATCAAATTTTGAAGCAACTTTAAAAACGATTAAAAACCTAGATCCAACAAGACCCACTCATTATCAAGGTTTTGGAATTGGAAGCAAAAATCCGGCAGATTTGGATAGTGAAATGTACACTCAGACTGCAAGTTTAGAAGAAAAAGCTAATGATAAAAACTTAACAAAGCCATTTTATCTATGTGAATATGCACATGCTATGTTCAACTCTATGGGTTCTGTAGATATTTATAATGAGCTGTTTGATAAATACCCACAATTACTAGGAGGCGCAATTTGGGAATGGCAAGATCAGGGGATTTATAATAACAGAGATCCAAAGCATCCTATAACTGCATTTGGCGGTGGTTTCGGAGAGGTGCCTAACGATCGTTATTTTATACATAAAGGAGTTGTTTTTTCTGATAGAACATTAAAACCGCATTATCCAGAATTAAAACATGCTTGCCAGTGGATTACCATAAAGCCTAAAGACCTTAGCAAAGGTATAATCACCATAAAAAACAGGTATCAGTTTTTAGATTTGAGTGGATTTGCTGCTAAATGGGAATTAACTGAAGATGGTGAAAAAATAGCTTCGGGAAACTTAAATGTAGGCACACTTAACCCTGGTAAAGAGAAAGATATTACCGTACCGTACGCAATTAATCCACAACCTGGAGCCGAATATTTTTTGAGAATTTCTTTTGATTTAGGTGCTGACGAACTCTGGGCTAATAAAGGATATGAAGTTGCCGAACAACAATTAGAATTGCCAATAAGCGTTCCAGCAGAAGAAAAAGTTAATAACGGCACTGCTTTAACGCTCAGCGAAGGCAATAACGTTATCAATATTAACGGTAAAGGTTTCAAGTTAATGTTTGATAAAACAAAAGGAACTTTTTCGCAGCTACAACAAAATGGAGTTGATATTCTTCAGAACAACGGGGGTCCCATGTTACATCTTTGGAGAGCACCTCACCGTAAAGATGACATGTGGGCTTATGATGACTGGGAGAAAAACGGATTAAAATCGTTAAAATGGAGCATAGCCAACTTAAAAGTGGCAAAGCTTGATAGCAATTTAATACAAATTAATGCATATTTAAAAGGCGCCGGCAAGCAAAACTTTACAGTTGAACACCATGTCATTTATACAATTGACGGTAACGGTATGATTAACGTTGCAAATGATGTTAGTTTTAGTGACCCTAAATTGGTATTGGCCAGAATAGGCGTGAGAATGTTTCTTAATAAAGAATTTAATAAGTTTGATTACTTAGGCCGTGGCCCGATGGAAAACTATGGGGATAGGAAAAGTGGATTCGACGTTGGACATTATACCAGTAGCGTAGCGCAACAACTTACGCCTTACGAAAAGCCTATGGAATGTGGCAACCATGAGGATGTACGTTGGGCTACTCTAACATCGGCAGACGGTACCGCTATTCGTGTAAAAGAAGGTAAAGATATGCTACAAGTTGCCGCATTGCCTTATAGTGATGAAGAAATGGAAAATGTAGAATATCGCATAGATTTACCGGAGAGCAAGGGTACAGTATTGTGTATAAGCCATAAAACATTGGGCGTAGGCTCCAATGGTTGTGGCCCAATACCGTTAGAGCCTTATTTGGTTTATGCTAAGCCCACAAGTTTTAGTTATCAAATTAATGTGTTCAAGAAATAATTTTTTAATCAATATTGGGTTTTAATTCTCTGATGCTAAACATCGGGTGAAGATAAATTCTGAATACCTCGGTAGCTTTGCTCCGAGGTTATTTGTAACTTACGGATGTTTAAATAAATAATACATGAAGTTTTTAGTTTTTGCATTTACATTAATATCCTCGCTAGCTTTTGCGCAAGCCCAAAAGGAAACCAGAGAACCTGTTGATTGGGTTAACCCGCTAATGGGAACTGATTCCAAATATGAACTGTCAAATGGTAACACCTACCCAACCATTGCTTTACCCTGGGGAATGAATTTTTGGACACCCCAAACAGGAGGAATGGGAGACGGTTGGCAATATACGTATGGCGCTAACAAGATAAACGGTTTTAAACAAACTCACCAGCCTTCGCCTTGGATGAATGATTATGGGCAATTTTCTATTATGCCAGTAACGGGCAGTACCAAAGCTAAGCTGGAAGATAGGGCAAGCTGGTTTTCGCATAAAACAGAAATTGCAAAGCCTTACTATTACAGCGTTTACCTTGCAGATCATAACGTTACCGCAGAACTTACCCCTACAGAAAGGTCTGCTCAGTTTAGGTTTACCTACCCAAAAAGTGATAGCTCTTCTATTGTTATCGATGCTTTTGATAAAGGATCTTACATAAAGGTGATACCTGAACAAGGTAAAATTGTAGGTTATTCCACAAAGTTTTCTCGCGGACCATTAAAAAACTTTAAAAATTATTTTGTGATCTATACTGATAAGCCAATCACTCTGGCGCAGGTTTATGATAATAACAAGATAAGTGGGAAGTTAGAACTCACCGCAGATCATGTAATGGCAGTTATCGGTTTTAAAACAAAAGACGGAGAAAAAGTTCATTTAAGAGTAGCATCTTCTTTTATAAGCCAAGAACAGGCAGAGTTAAACCTCAGCCGTGAACAAGGTAAAGATAGTTTCGATAAACTTGCCGAGAACGGAAGAAAGGTTTGGAATAATACTTTAAGCCGTATGGAGGTTGAGGGCGGTACTGTTGAACAAACCCGTACTTTTTATTCATGCCTTTACAGGATGCTTTTTTTTCCGAATAAACTTTACGAGATCAATTCAAAAAACAAGATTGTACACTGGAGCCCATACACCGGAAATACAGAAGACGGTTACATGTTTGCAGGAACTGGCTTTTGGGATACTTTTAGAGCGCTCTATCCCTTCTTAAATCTTGTTTACCCATCTATAAACAAAGAAATGCAAGAGGGGTTGCTTAATGCATATAAGGAAGGTGGCTGGTTGCCAGAATGGTCTAGCCCGGGCTATTCTGATATTATGATAGGCAATAACTCTGCTTCGGTAGTTGCAGAGGCTTACCTTAAAGGAGCGAGAGGTTACGATATAGAAAAACTTTACGAGGCTTTAATACATGGTGCTAATAACGAAGGGCCAAGAGCAACTGGGCGTAAAGGTGTGGAGGACTATAATAAGCTAGGATATGTGCCAAGTGATGTTGTGGGAGAAAGTGTTGCCCGTACATTAGAATATGCGTATGACGATTTTTCAATCTATCAGTTGGGTAAAGCACTAGGAAAACCAGCATCAGAAATTGAGCTTTACAGACAAAGAAGTTTAAATTACAAGAACGTATTTGACCCTGCTACCAGGTTTATGCGAGGTAAAAACAAAAACGGAGTGTTTGATACTCCTTTTGATCCATACCGATGGGGAGGGGCTTTTATAGAAGGAAATAGCTGGCATTACACTTGGTCTGTTTTTCATGATGTGCAAGGCCTTATCGATCTTGTTGGTGGTAACAAGCCTTTTGTAGCCAAGCTTGATTCTGTTTTTTCTGTTCCACCTGTTTTTGCACAGGGAGAATTTAAGGATGGCGTAATTCATGAAATGCGTGAAATGCAAATTATGGGCATGGGCCAGTACGCTCATGGAAACCAGCCTATACAGCATATGATTTACCTTTATGATTATGCTGGTGAACCTTGGAAAACCCAATACTGGGCCAGAGAGGTAATGGATAAATTATATAGTGCAGCGCCAGACGGGTATTGTGGAGACGAAGATAATGGCCAAACATCAGCCTGGTATGTGTTTTCTGCAATGGGTTTTTATCCGGTTTGCCCTACTGCTAACGAGTATGTTTTGGGTTCGCCACTCTTTAAAAAAACAACTGTTAACCTAGAGAACGGAAAAAAGATTGTAATTAATGCACCAAATAACAGCGGTAAAAACAAGTACGTAAACGGTGTTAATTATAATGGGCAAGCATATAGTAAAAACTGGTTTGGGCATCAAGACTTGTTGAAAGGGGCGGTAATTAATGTGGATATGACGGCAAAACCGAACGAAAAAAGAGGTGTTGCCGCCACAGATTATCCTTACTCTTTATCAAACGAAAAGTAGATTTAGTATTATCGCTTTAGCCAATTAAAATACAAGGAGCTTAGTTTTTTACTAAGCTCTTTCTTTTATATCTGAATTTGATTATCCATTTGAAAAAAAATCTCGAACAAATTACCGTAATTTCTACAAGAGTTTTTTAAGTTTATGACTTTGTGATACTAGCTTTTTTTAGATGGCAAATACCTTTGTGCGGTATCAACAATAGTGTTTTATCCTGAGTAACTATCAGGGAATACAAATCTCACATCTTATTTAATAACGATTAGGGTGAACTCAAGTTATATGTTTTACTCTGCTCCTTTAATGGCTTGCATAAATTGCAACGGTGATTTACCGTATTCTCTTTTAAATGCTCTCGAAAAATTCGAGCTACTTTGCAATCCAATTCTATCGGCTACCTCATTCATGGTTATATCTTCATGTGTCATAATTTGAATAGCTTTTTTCAGCCTTATCGTTCTTATAAATTCCCCAACAGATTGGTCAGAGATACTTTTTATCTTTTGATAAAGTTTAGTACGACTAATAAATAAATGAGTACATAAAAAATCGACGTCCATCTCTGGTTCTTGGATATTATCTTCAATTATCTTTAGCAGTTTGTTTAAAAATTCTTTGTCTTTGTCAGATTTTACCAGCTCGGTAGCTTCCGATAAATAGTTTTTAGCATAATGCTCTCGTAGTTTCCCTCGCTGTTCAAAAATGTTATTTACCGTAAGCAGCAACAATTCTGTACTTAGTGGTTTTGCAAAGTAAAAATCTGCACCTGATTCCATTCCTTCTATTTTACTATCCAAAGCGTCTTTGGCAGATAAGATAATAAATGGGATGTGGCTGGTTTCAAACTTTTGCTTTAAAGTTCGGCAAAACTCAATTCCATCCATTTTGGGCATCATCACGTCGCTTATAATCAAATCAGGGGCTTTTGCTGTCGCAACTTCTACACCTGCTTCACCATCTTCTGCCTCTAATATGTTATAATAAGGCTCAAAAACTTGTTTTAAAAAGGTGCGTAATTCTTGGTTATCGTCTACTAAAAGTAGCGTTTTGTTAAATCTAGAGGTTTCACGATTAATCTCACTTTGTTGATTGGTTAGTGGAATCTGCACAGTGTTATCTATTGCTTCCAACTGCGTTTCTAAATCTGCGCCAGCAGTTGCTTTTTCTGTTTCGGCGTAGTTGTTCTTTTGTGAAGGAATAGCGATAATAATTTCGGTACCCTTATTACGTTCGCTATTAACATAAATATTGCCTTTGTGAAGTAAGGTAAGACTTTTAACAAGTGCTAAACCAACGCCAGAGCCTAAATGATTTCTGCTAATCCGGTAGTACCGCTCAAAAATTTTAGTAATAGATTCTTCCGATATTCCTATTCCTGTATCGGCAACGCGGAAATAAATGTATTGATCTTCTTTATGATTTTCATTGATAATTTCAAACCCTGTTGCAAACGAAGGCTTAAAGTGGTCTAAATTGTTGCTAATTTCAAATTTTACTTTTCCGCCAATATCTGTGTATTTAAAGGCGTTGTTTAAAAGGTTAAAAAGAACTTTTTCTAATATCTGAACGTCAAACCATCCTTTAGCAGGTTCTCCGTTTTTACTTTCTGTATAATCTTTAACAGTAAAGTTGATGTCTTTGCTTATAGAAAGATTGTTGAATTCTGAAGCCAGATCTTCACAAAAAGAAGAAACAACAACCGGTTGTACCTGTAGTTTGATCATGCTATCAGAAACCTTTCTAAAATTCATTAGTTCGCTAATCAGGTTTATCAATCTTTTTGCGTTTTTAAGCATCAGATGATAAGAATAATTTAATGACGTATCCTTGTTCTGATTGATTAGATTTTCTAACGGTCCTAAAATTAGGGTTAAGGGAGTTCTAAACTCATGCGAAATATTGGTAAAAAAAGTTAACTGTTGCTGGTACAATTCCTCTTTTTGTTTGTGGCTTTCCTCGCGTTGTTGCTCGTTAATAGCTCTTACCTCCATCTCTCTTTTTAAGCGGTACCACCTTGCCTGATAGATGTAAATACCAATTAAAACCGAGATAGCCATTAAAAAATATAAAGTTTTGGCAGTTGTTGATTTCCACCAGGGCGGCGTTATTATAAAGGAGGTTTCAGCTCTTGTTTTGCTCCAAACGCCATCATTATTGCTAGCCTCTACTACAAATTTATAGCTCTTGTAATCTAAATTATTGTAAGATGCGCTCGGATTTTTGCCGTCGGTATAATTCCATCCTTTATCAAAACCTTCAAGTTTATAGCGGTATTTGCATTTTAAGGGGTTTGCAAAGTGCATTGCCGAAAAAAAAACAACAAAATTGTTCTGTAAATAATTAAGCTTGATTGCTTTACAATAACTGATGATTTGATGGAGGGAGTTTTCTGATGTATCTACCTCGCCGTAAGCCGGACTGCTGTTATTAATAAGAATATCTGTTAAAATAGGTTTTGCTTCAACACTGTTGGGTTTAATTTGCGAAGGTGTAAAGTAATTTAGACCGTTTATTCCTCCAAAATATAACTTACCGTCTGCTCCTTTGTAAGAGGAGTTTACTTTAAAGCTATTTCCTTGTAAGCCATCTTTTTTATCATATCTAATGAGTTTTTCTGTTTTAGGATTAAAGCGCTGTAATCCGTTGCCTCCCATCCAAATGTTACCCTCATTGTCAATTTCCATACTTTCTACGTCATTAAAAATGCCGTATTTTTCATTGTATATCTTAATGTCGAAATCGCCTTTTTTGTTAATTTTTAATCGGTTTAAGCCACCACCAATAGTGCCTACCCAGTAAGTGCTATCGTTTTGTTTACAAACCGGATAGGTGTAGTTAGAGCTTAATGAATTTGGTGCAGCAGAAGCTTTATAATCGTACTCTTTTACTATATCTCCTGTTTTATTTACAATAATCCTTTTTAACCCGTCTGTATTAGAAATAAATAGCTGAGGTTTGTTTTTATCGGCAAAAATAAAATACCCAATTCCATAATATTTTACATGGTAATTATTGCGTTCGTCTTTCCAAATTACGCCACATCTGTCAGAATGGTTGCCAAACCAAATGTTACCAAAATAGTCTTTTGTAAAAGTATCAATCACATAATTGGGGAAGTTTTCATAACCAGGCGGTTGCCAAAATTCTTTTCGATTAGGTTTTAGTATCTGAATACCGCCGGTACTTCCAATCCACAGGTTGCGAGCATTGTCTAGCGTTAATGCTGTTATTTCTTCGCTTTTAAATTTTAGCGCTGGGTTGTTTCTGTTGTATCGGGTAAGGATCTGTGTTTTTTGGTTATACAAATTTAATCCGTTTGCTGTGGTTCCAACCCATAAATCATCGCCGTCTGCCAGCACAGACCGAATGTGGTTACCCGATAAAGAATTTGGGTTCTCGGGATTGTGTTGCAGCGTATAAAACAGTTTTTCATTTAAATCAAAATAATTTACTCCACCTCCAAAGGTGCAAACCCATAAACATTGGGACTGGTCTAACAGTATTTTTGTTAAAGTGTTTGAATTTAGTTTGTGTTGCGAATTTTTGTTATTTAAAACTTGGATCAACTGTAAATTTTTACTCAGCCGTATTAGATCCGAACTGGTATTTAACCAATATTCGCCATTTCGGTCTTTTACAATATCTTTAACAATACCTGCATTTGGTACCGAAAACTGCTGGGTTACAGAAAACGCATCTTGCGAACCCGTTTCGTTCTGCTTTACCCTAGTGGTGGTATAAATTTTACCTCCTGCAGCCAATATCAAATTATTGTTTGCATCAAAATAAAGCCTCGAGAGTTCTATTTGCAAAGTGCCTGATAAGCCAATTTTTTTAAATTCGCCGTTACTTTTAAATTCCCATAAGCCTAAATTGCTGGTAAGGAAAATTCTGCCTTGCTTATCAGTAACCATATCTGTACAATTAAATCCTTTCGGAAGGTTTAATTTTTTTTCAGTAATGGATTTCCCTTTTATCGTATATAATTTAATTTGGTTGGCTGTCAATGCAAAAAGAGTATCGCCGGCTGGTTTGTATAATTTTAAGTAAGTGGGTCTATTGTTGTTGCTTTCTTTATAATCAATATAGGTTTCGGTTCTCGAGTCAAAGCATTGCAAGCCAGCTTCGGTTCCTAGCCATATTAATCCCTTTTTATCGGGGTAAATGCAGTTTATACGATTTTTAAAAGCATTGTTTAACGGCTCGTTGCTGTTGTAATACTTTTTTATGGAGTAACCATCGTACCTATCTAATCCAAAAAAGGTAGCAACCCAAATAAATCCTTTTTCATCTTGCGCAATGTCATTAGCATCAGTATGCGATAGCCCTTCGTCAACCGTTAAATAGCTAAACCGGTAGGGGAAAGGCTGGGTTTTTGCATTTTCCGCAAAAAGTAAAAGAGATAGGATAGTAATTAAATATAATTTAACAGATGTTTTTTTTTTCAAAGAAAACAGGTTTGTGCTATTCATGGATAATTTGCAATTAAGCTAACCAATTTAAACTGACTGGTTTTTTTTAATGAACTTAAACAATTTAAAATTCATTTGACGTTTATAAATGGTTCCCCAAATTTAACAGACTTTCTGTAATTATTTATTAGTATTCACGCAAGAGTGATGATTTGAAGATATTTTTTACTATCATGTTAGAAACAACGTCTAATTGTACATCTTGTCAATAAATATGTAGAAAATGTCAATCTGTGAGTTGGTTATTTTGCCTTCTTTGTAAAATGGACGGTTTTACCTAAAGGCGTTTAGTAAACTTATAACTACATGTGCAATGTTAAAAATGGTAGCATAGTATTTAAAAAAAACGAGAAATAGCTGTCCAAAAATAGACTAAATGTCAAGATTAAATACAGACTAATATAATATGAAAAGAAGAATTTTTTTACAGAACACGGGTTTGCTTGGAGCTGGATTAGTAGCCTCCAAATTTTCGTTTGCGATGGCTCCAAAATTCCCTGTGGTACGTGTTGCAATTAATAAGCGTAATTTTCGCAGCGAAATGGTAGATAAGGCCATCAAAACTTTTCAAGAAAAGGTAAAAAATCCAGAACTGAGTTGGCTTTTTGAAAACTGTTTTCCAAATACATTAGATACCACGGTGTTTTATACAGAGAAAAACGGGTTGCCCGATACGTATGTGATCACCGGCGATATAGATGCGATGTGGTTACGAGACAGTTCTGCACAGGTTTTTCCGTATTTGCAATTTGTAAATAAAGATGAGAAACTTAAAAAACTGATAGCCGGCGTAATTTACAAGCAAACCCATTATGTATTAAAAGATCCATACGCAAACGCTTTTTATAATGATGATAGTAAAGTAGGCGAGTGGACAACCGATAAAACCGACATGAAACCAGGTGTGCATGAAAGAAAATATGAAATAGACTCTTTATGCTATCCAATACGCTTAGCTTATCACTATTGGAAAGAAACGAAAGATACTAAGCCATTTAATGCGAGTTGGAAGAAAGGGATAGAGGCCACCTTACAAGTTTTTAAAGAACAGCAACAGAAGGAAGGCAGAGGGCCATATCACTTTCAAAGAGAAACTGCCAATGCAACAGATACACGTAGCCTAAAAGGTTACGGCTACCCTGTAAAGCCTGTTGGTTTAATATCATCAGCGTTTAGACCAAGTGATGATGCCACTGTTTTTTCTTTTTTAATACCTTCAAATTTCTTTGCAGTAATTAGTTTAAGACAAGCAGCTGAGATGATTAAGGCAACCCATAGCGACGCTAAATTGGAAAAAGAACTATTGGCTCTTGCATTGGAAGTAGAAAATGCTTTAAAAGAACACGCAATAGTAGATACCCCAAAATTTGGGAAAATTTATGCGTTCGAGATTGATGGTTTTGGCAGTGTAAATTTGATGGATGATTCAAATATCCCAAGTTTATTGGCAATGCCTTATTTGGACTCTGTTGATAGGCAAGATCCGGTATATGTTAATACCAGAAAATATGTTTGGTCTAGCGAAAATCCTTTTTTCTTTAAAGGAAAAGTTGCCGAAGGCATTGGTGGGCCACATGTGGGCATGGATTATATTTGGCCTATGAGTATTATTATGAAAGGCTTAACTTCAAATGATCCGAAAGAAATAAAGGAATGCATTCAGTCGCTTCAAAACACACATGGCGGCACAGGGTTTATGCATGAGGGATTTCATAAAGATGATGCAACAGATTTTACTCGTGAGTGGTTTGCATGGACAAATACTTTATTTGGAGAATTATTATGGAAAACCTATAACGAAAAGCCGGAATTACTGAACGCTTAGTAAGTGATTTTTTGAAATAACACCAAAAAACTAGTTTGATTTTTGTAAATGTATTTTAAACCTTAATATTCAATTTTATGGATGTTAAGGTTTTTTTGCTGTACAACGTTTTTAAGCACCTTTAAAACTTATGATAAAAGACCAATCCAAAAATTTCATGCCACATATTTCATGCTTCTGTCACCCATAAGATTTCTTCTTCAATAAAAGAAGTCTGTTTAAGATTTAATCCATCAAATACTTTTGAGTCAGGTTTATTTTTAAGATATAAAAAAAGCCCCTTCAAATTTGAAGAGGCTAAAGTTTGTATGGTTTCGCTATTGAAGCAACCAACGTTGTTGCGGTCCACCGCCCCAACCCCATTGTATTAAAGCAGTTCCGTTTACCGCAGAACTGGAGTTGTCTAATGTGCCGCCAGATGCCTTATTGGTTATCTTAAAGCTTCCGTCTGGTTGTTTATCAACCCACCATCTTTGGTTGTCTCCGCGATTGGCAGTCCATTGAACCATCTGCACATTGTTGGCAGGGTTGCTGCCGGGTACGTCTAGCGCTTTCCAGCTTGATTGGCTAATGATATTCCACGAGCCGTCTAAATTTTGGGTAAAATTCCATTTCTGATTTTGGTTGCCACTGGCAGAACCCCAAAGAAGAATGCCTGCATTGTTCGCATTATTTCCGCCATTGTCAATAGCTATTCCATTTTGTTTACTCACAATCTTATGTGAGCCCATTATTTCATCAGGTTTGGCGCCAGGAGTAAATTGTAGCCAAGATACAGCACTTGCAAACTTTGTGGTAGCCAAGCCATTATCGTTCGAGGTTTGTTGGTTCCAACCGTTCCAGGTAATGTTATAATCTGTTCTCCGATTGTTCCAAATCGCATTAGCATTTTGTGACATCCATCCATAATAAGTGTCCCATTGGCGGTTATCTCTTACAAAATGTCCCAATCCTCTTGCAAACATATCTGCCCATGTATTTAGGTACTCTGCATTGTTGGTGATGATGCCGCCTGTTGTCATGTTGTTTTTAACATAATCAACGGTTCTTTTAGCATCATTATAATAATTTATATTTCCTGTGATTTGGTAAAGCAGGTTAGCATACTCAACAAAAGAACCTTGGTTATAAACTGCTAAGCCGGTGTTTACTACGTTGTTTCGGTCTATGCCTGTATAAACCTGCCCGGTGTTTTGGTTATAAATGTGGTTTCTTACCCAATCATAAATTTGGGTTGCCCTATCTAGGTACCATTGGTCATGGTTGCTTTGGTAAATCATACAAGCTACAATACCCATGCTATTATTAGATAGTGCTTCTTTGCTAATAGGATCTCCAGCAGGCGTCATATTTGGCTGTTGTTCCCAAATACCACCGCCGTTATATTGGGTATCCCATCCTCGGTCCCAAACCATATCAAACCCGTATCTGGCTTTAGTTAAAAAAAGCTCAGTCCCCGTCATTTGGTAGCCACGTACCAATGCCATTGAAAACCATCCAATATCATCGTTCCAGCCATCCCAAGTCCATGGAGTAGGCGTTCTTTGTAGCCAAGTATTACATAAATCATTAACAAGAGTTTTATGTGCTGCAGAGCCGGTTCTTTCGTAAGCATCCTCGGCAACCAAAATATCAAGCGAAGCCAGCCAAGTATCATCAGCATTGCCGTTGTTAATGGCTTTTTTATAAAAGGTTTGCCCTCCCGAATTCACTAAAAAAGCATTGTTAAAAGCATTAAAAGCAGCATCGGCGTTTCCAGAGTTTACTACGTTCTGAACGCCTCTTTTCGCTTCTTTTGCAGGCTCGTCTGTTTTTAGGTTTTCGATGTTTTCTGCTTTTTTACAAGAGGAAGCCGCAAGAATAAGCGCTACGGCCAACGGCAGTAACCCTTTGATTGAGTAAATGTTTTTTAATTGTGTTTTCATAATCATAAAGTTTAATAATCGATTGTTTTCCTTTTATAAGGGAGGTGAAATTAAAATAGGTTAAGAATGGCTTACTAAAGCTTAACTTATTGTTAGTTAGGTTAAATAGTAAATAATTGGTAGGTGCAAGTAACGAAAATCTAAAATCTTATATCGTGGCCAATCGTCCATTTTTTTTTACAAATCGTTCCTTTTATGCTTAGTAGTAATGCGTTGTCGTTTGCGAAATCAACGCTTTTTCCGCTTAGCATTAATTCAAGCGTAGGGTGAGGTTAAAATCGTGATTAGCGGATGCGCAACGTTGTTGATGCTGAAACTTGTATGAAATGTCAAATAATTGGGATGTTTTGCAGATTTAAGTTCGCAAAATTTGCGGTTCTTTGTATTTATTATAAATCGCCTAAACCTACAAGCTCAGTTTTGTTGGCACTTAAACCCAATGTAATTTCAGATGAATTTTTTAATTTGTTTTATAACACTCTTTTCTAGTTTATTATATAATGCTGAATTGCCTCAAAAAGACAATCAACTAAGCATAAACAGTTTATTTGCAGATCACATGGTGCTTCAGCAAAAAGACAAGGTTGCGGTTTGGGGTAAAGCAATGCCAGATAAGGAGGTTGTACTTTCTGCTAGTTGGGGCCAACAGGTTTCTACAATGGCAAAACACGATGGTACTTGGATGCTTAAATTACAAACTCCTAAAGCAGGTGGTCCGTTTAAAATTACTATAGAAAGTGAGGCAGATAATATTGTTATTAATGATGTGCTAATTGGCGAGGTTTGGTTAGCATCCGGGCAATCTAATATGGATATCTCTTTAGGCGGTTGGTTGCCAAAAGATTCCATAATGCACTCAAAAGAAGAAATAGCTAAGGCAACGTATCCAGAAATAAGATTTTTAAAAGTCCCTTTCAATATTTCTGCAACACCTATTGATTCTTTTTCGAGCAGCTGGACGCCTTTATCGCCTCAAACTGCAGGAGATGTTAGCGCTACTGCTTTTTTCTTTGCTAAAAAACTCTACCAGCAACTAAATGTACCCATCGGCATTGTGCAGTCGGCCATTGGTGGTACACCTGCAGAAGCATGGACTAGTAAGGATAACTTAGAGAAATTAAACGATTTTAATGAGGAGATAAGCAAATTGCAAAATCAGGGTTCGGCAAAAGAAAACTGGCTTAAAAAATGGAAAAAAGCAGAAAAACCACAGCAAGCTGAACAATGGAAAACACTCGCTTTTGATGATAGCAAAGCATTTGAAGTAAGCTATAATGACGCGGATTGGAAAAATATTACATTGCCTGGTAGGTTTGATTTGTTACCACAAGGTGAGTTTGATGGCGTAATGTGGGTAAGAAAAAAGTTCGTTATCAAAGATTTAGACAGCGAATATAAATTGCATTTTGATGCAGTTGACGATATGGACGCAACTTTTATAAATGGAGTAAGTGTAGGAACATTAGTGGGTGATAATGTAGCTAATGCGTCAAGAGATTATGCAGTGCCACTAGCTGTATTGCATAAAGGTGAGAATACAATAGCAGTTAGATTAATAGACACTGGTGGGCCAGGCGCCGTGTCTGGCAAGATGTTTTTGGAAAACCAAAACGAGCTTATTTCTTTAAATGGCGAATGGAAATCTCAAGTTGTTGCCGAATTATTAGAAGGTAAATTTTATAGCTATGGGCTCAACTTGGATATTTCGCAGCGACCTAATTTATTGCAGATGAATAGCAATTCGCCAACGGTATTGTTCAACGCCATGATAAATCCATTAATTCCATACACTTTTAAAGGCGTAATTTGGTATCAAGGAGAATCTAACGTAGGCAGAGCCAACCAATACAAAAAATTATTCCCGCTAATGATAAGCGATTGGAGAAATCATTGGGGTTATACTTTTCCTTTTTACTATGTTCAAATTGCACCCTACCTCTACACTGATGATTCACAACGTGAGCAGTCACAAAAATTAAGAAACGCCCAACGTTTGGCATTAACAGTTCCAAAAACCGGAATGGTAACTACGTTAGATATTGGGCGTCTTGATTCTGCACATCCCACACAAAAAATGGAAGTTGGAGACCGGTTAGCCAGATTTGCATTTGCTAACGATTATGGGATACAAATGGTTGCATCCGGACCTTTGTTTCAGGATGTTAAGAAAGATGGAAATAGTTTAGTTGTTTCTTTCGAAAAAGCTTCCATAGGGAGTGGTTTATCTGCAAAAACAAAGCCCTTAACAGGTTTTGAAATAGCTGGAGCAGATAAAGTTTTTAAACCTGCAAACGCCACAATAAAATCGAACAAAATAATTGTGGAAAATGCGTCCATAAAATCGCCGCTATATGTTAGATACGCGTGGAGCGATGGTGCATCTGCCTCTTTGTTTAACAATGAAGGATTGCCAGCATCTACTTTTACGTCAGAAACTAACTTTTAAACACGGCGATCAAAAACCATCAACAATAATTAAATAAAAAAACTAAAGTATTATTATGAAATTTAAATTCCTTTGTCTGCTTTCTTCTTTTTTGTCGATGTGCTTGCAGTTCTCTGTGGCGCAAACTTTTCAAACAGGAGTAAATTATAAACTGATCAACCAAAACGGGTTGACTGTTGATAACCGCGGGTCATTACAAAACAACGAAAATTTGTACCTTTCTAAAGAAGAATCCACCAGCGCCAATCAGATTTGGGCCTTATCTTCTTTAGGGGATGGCTACTATTCTATTTATAGTCAAATTAGTTTTAAAGCTGTTGATAACGGAAATCAAAATTCAGGACCTGGAAATCCCGTAGTAATATGGGATAGAGATGAATATAGCAACAATCAGCAATGGAAAATTACGAAGAATAGCCACGGCAACTATGCTATTGAATCTAGAGCTAGCGGTTATCAATTAGGAATAAAAGACGGGAAATTATATCAGCTTAAAGCGGATAAAAATGATAAAACCCAGCAGTGGCGCATAGAAGAATCAATAGCAAAAATTAAGATTGTAAAAAGAGTGGGAGAGGCGGAGTGGGAGAACGAAGAGATTTTTGGAATAAATAAGGAAAAACCACATGCGCCATATATCCCATTTTCTACAGTAAATGAAGCAAAAAGCGATTCTACATTTATAAAGCCTTGGGCAAGAACAAGCTCTTCTCTTTATCAATTATTAAACGGAACGTGGAAATTTAATTGGGTAAAACAACCTAATGAGCGCCCGGTAGATTTTTATAAAACAAATTTTGATGTTTCTAGCTGGAAAGAAATACCCGTACCATCAAGTTGGGAAATGAGAGGTTACGGTACCCCTATTTATACTAATATCACTTATCCTCACAAAAACGATCCGCCTTTTATAAAGCCCCAGGCTGGTTATACCAATGAAAAAGAACCTAATCCAGTTGGTTCATACCGCAGAGAATTTATAGTGCCAGCAAGTTGGGATGGTAAGTCAATATTTATGCGTTTTGATGGCGTTTATAGCGCAATGTATGTTTGGATAAACGGTAAAAAAGTAGGTTATAGCCAGGGCGCAAATAATATTGCCGAGTTTGACGTAACCAAAGAAATAAAAACAGGAAAAAACACCGTTGCCGTTGAAGTTTACAGGTGGTCTGATGGAAGTTATATTGAAGATCAGGATATGTTTAGGTTAAGCGGTATTCACCGTGATGTAGCCATTTACGCTGTGCCAAAAGTTCATATCAGAGATTACGGTATTTCAACTGATTTCAATGGTGATGATTTTTCAAAATCTACCCTTAGTTTAAAAGCCAACATTATAAATAAAGGCGAAAAAACATTAGGGTCTGGTAGCTTAACATTAAACGTCTTAGACACAAATGGAAAAGAGGTTTTAACATTCTCTCGTGATTTTTCAGGACTTAAGCCTCTTCAGGAAGAGGTAAAACAGATCTCTGGAGAGGTAAATAATCCGGCGTTGTGGTCTGCAGAAAATCCTACTTTGTACACTGCCATTCTTACCTTATCAGATGCTAAAGGGAAGGTACAAGAAGTCATCACTTCTAAATTCGGATTTAGAAAAATAGAGATAAAAAACAAAAAGGTTTACGTTAATAACCAAGCGGTATTGTTTAAAGGCGTTAACCGTCATGATACGCACCCAATATATGGTAAAGCTGTGCCGGTAGAAAGTATGCTTCAGGATGTTTTGATGATGAAGCAAAATAACATTAATACCATTCGTACTGCCCATTACCCAAATGATGCTAGGATGTATACCATGTTTGATTATTTCGGATTATATACCATGTCGGAAGCAGATTTGGAGTGTCACGGAAATCAGTCATTAAGTAGCATGGATAGCTGGTTGCCCGCGTATTTGGATAGAAACCTTAGAAACGTGGAAGAGCATAAAAACCATCCTTCGGTTATTTTTTGGTCTATGGGAAACGAGTCTGGTAGAGGGAATAACTTCGATACCGTTTATAAGGAAGTTAAAAAAGCCGATCCAACTCGTCCAATTCATTACGAAGGTAAAAACTCAGCTGCGGATATATTTTCTAGAATGTATCCTTCGGTAGAAAGCATGATAGAAACAGATGGTGAAGATACAGACGTACCATTTTTTATGTGTGAGTACGCACATGCAATGGGAAATGCCATCGGTAATCTTCCAGAATACTGGGATTTTATTGAAAATAAAGCTCAGCGAACAATTGGTGGCTGTATTTGGGATTGGGTAGATCAAGGTTTGATAAAATTTGGCGGACCAAAAGACCAATATTATTTTGGAGGAGATTTTGGTGATACCCCAAATGATGGTGATTTTTGTTTAAACGGTGTGGTAACTTCTGATAGAAGGGTAACCCCTAAACTTTTAGAAGTTAAAAAAGTATATCAGTACATAAAAATATTGGCTACTGACCCAGCAAAAGGCGTGTTTAAAATTAGAAATAGCTATGATTTTACAAATCTAAATGAATTCAATATTCACTGGAGTTTATTAAAAGATGGTAAAGAGATTGAAAAAGGTGATTTACAGCCCATGAATTTAGCTCCGGATAATGAAGCTGAATTGAAAATTCCTTTTAACAAAAACCTAGAGCAGGGTCATGAATATTTTGTAACTATAAAATTTAATTTGAACCAAGATAAAATTTGGGCAGATAAAGGATGGAACATGGCTGCTGAACAATTTGCGCTGACAGCAAAAGCAGGGCTTCCGGTTGTTGAAGCAAAAGGAAAAAAATTGAAACTAGATAAAACTGCGCAGCAAATTAACGTTATCGGGGAGAATATTGATGCGAAGTTTAATCCATCTACCGGAATGTTAAATTCATTGAAGGTTTTTGGTAAAGAAATGTTATTCCAGCAAAAAGGTTTTTCTTTAAACTGGTACCGAAGCATCAATAACGAGCCACGCCAGGATATGGACTTGCAAACCAAATTGGAAAGCCTAACTTCTAACGTTGTTAATGGTGGCAAGCAAATAATTATAAATACCAAGGTTACTGCTTATTTGAACGGGCAACGAAAAAGTGTAATTCCGTATACCATAAACTATGTTTTCTATAGTTCCGGAATCGTAGACGTTGATGTAAATATTGATAATACGAAAGATGAAAATCGAGTTCCACGTTTAGGTTTGCAACTGGCTTTAACACCAGGTATGGAGCAATTAGAATGGTATGGGCGTGGGCCACAAGAGAATTACATTGATAGGGATGCATCTGCTTTTTACGGTATTTTTAATAATACTGTAAAGGGAATGGAAGAGTATTATACTCGCATGCAAAGTATGGGCAACCGTCAGGATATTAGATGGTTAACTATTGGTAGTGAAGATATTGGTTTGAAAATAACTTCAAAAGATAAACTTAATTTCACAGCATTGCATTTTTACGATCAAGAATTGTGGAATATGAAACATCACTTCATGCTTGATAAAAACAGAAGACCAGAAACTATATTGAGTTTGGATTATATGCAACGCGGATTAGGAAATGCCAGCGTTGGACCAGGACCTTTGAAACAATATGATGTTCCAGTAAGTGATAGTAATAATTATTCATTTAGAATTGAACCTTACAAAAAATAAGGTAACAACAAATTGAGAAAAGGGCTAAATGTTTAATATTTAGCCCTTTTTTTATGCATTTTTTTAAATCTTAAAATGGGGTATTTTGTTGTGAAAGAATGTGTGATTACAATATCCCGAAAGCTGTCCTCAGTATTCTAAGTGCTTTTCTCATGTGCTGCTCCACGGTGTTTTCAGAAATTTGCAAATTAGATGCAATTTCTTTGTTAGATAGTTCAAGTTCTCTGCGCATTTTAAAAACATTTCTGCACTGTGAAGGTAAGTTCTTTATTTCTATATCAAGCTTAGTTTCCAGCTCTTTGTTTTCAATATAATCCAAAACGTTGTTGGCGGTTTTATATTGATGAGTATAGATTGCGTGTTCCTGAAATTTTTTATGAATAAGATCATGCCTAAACTGATCCAAAATTCTATTTTTTAATACGGTATAAAGGTATGGCGCAACAGATTTTATCTGATGTGCTGTTTCTTTATTCTTAAATAAAATTATAAACGCATTTTGTACCAATTCCTTGGATTTATCCGGATTGTTGGTTTTTTGCATCGCAAATTTAAGAAGACCTAACGCGTACCTGTGGTATAAAACTTCGAAGGAAAAATCATCTCCGTTTTGCCAAAGTGCTATGAGCTCTTTATCCGTATTTTGTTCGAGCGTTTTAATGGTGTTTCAGTTTTTTTTGGTTACTCAATAGTAATAAAAAAAAATGATTTTAGCAAGTATTCCTTAGTAAAAAAGTGTGTTTAAAGTGTTTTAAAACGTTTTCTTATTGAAAGTTGAAAAAGATAAATTTTACTAAAAATCACAATACGCTCAAGCGGTTTCTATTAACGTTTGGAACTAAATTTTAGCTTAAAACCATTGAATGATTAAGGCTCAAATCACGTACTTTTTCCCGTAACTTTGGTTGATTTTTAAAAAATCCCTCTAAGAAATAAATCTTGTTACAGTCCAAATTTTACGGGTAGCTAGGTGGGCATTTTTCTTTTACAAAATAAGTTGATTGAAATAAAAATAATTCTGCCTCAATTTCCACGAATTACATCGTCACTTTAAAGGTTCTTTTAAAAATGATTTTCAAATTTTTTTATTCAAAGCCAAACACCATTCCATTATTAACTAATGATTAATTATTAAACTGATTAAATTTTCGTTTTGTAGGATGCTACATAGCAGCCGCTAAATGATTTCTTATTTTTCTGAAGACGAATTTTGTTTTATACGATCTTTATATTGAATGTCTGAGAGGATTATTCGCTCCTGTTTCCATGATCTCAATAGATAAAATAGTTCGAATTTTAAACGCTTTATTTTTATACAGAAATAAACTCGTATCAATTTAAGGGGGCAGTTTTATCGAACATTCTTTTGGGTGCTTTTGACAATAAATAAATTTAAAACCGATCTTTTGATGTCCTTTTTTAGGTGTTTAAATGAAGCAAGTCTTATCGTCAAGTATGAATTTTCGAATATATCATTGTTAGCGGTGCTTTAAAGAGGTTTCGTTTTAAGAACTTTCCATCATAGTGTTCTTTTTATGATGGTTGATTAACGAATATGAATTTGTTTAGAGTTTGTTTTTAGCAGTTTCCTGAACTATTTGGTTAGCTAATATTAGAAAAAAAAATATGTTAGATTAAGGATTAGTTTAAAACTGGTCTAGCTATTTTTTATCATTTTTGAGTCATAGACCAAATGGAACAGCCATCTTTCTTAAGATACAAACTATATAGTTTATGATTATTTAGTTTATAAAAACAATAACTAATACAGATATTTAAAGAGTAATAATAATTAATTCATACAGCTATATTTAGTTGTATGAATTAATTATAAGTTAAGTTTGAAATAATTAAAGATTTTTTTAAAACACGTAACGGTAAAAGCTTTTATAAACGTCATCATAACAGAAGTAACTAAATCTTATTGTGTGCTTTGCTCATAACCAATTATTAATAAATGAATCAAGAACGATTAAAGTTTTTATTAGACCGTTATTTTGAGAACGAATGCAGTGACGCTGAAATCGAAGAACTTAATAATTGGTTTGATGACCGTGATTTTGGGACAACAAGCTTTGATAATTGGTTACAAAACGAGGGCGAGGCTGAGGAAGTTTCTGCCACATTATTCAAAAACTTCACAGAAAGTATACAGCCAAAAAAGAAAACGATACGGTTTAAGCTGTTAAGTGCAGCTGCAATTTTTTTATTGGTTTCTATGGCAGCACTTCTTTTACTAAGAAACAATTACAATTCTGATAAGAAAGACCAGGTTAAGAAAATAAGCGAGATTGTGCCAGGAGTAAATAAGGCGGTGCTAACCTTGGCAGATGGTTCAGAGATTTTATTAAACGACAAAGGTAACGGCACAATTGCTACCCAAAATAGTACAAGCATAAATAAAACGGGTAACGATCAAGTCTCTTATAATACAGGACAAGGAAAAATCGCTACTAGCGAAACACAATATAATACCATGACTACCCCCCGAGGCGGTCGTTACAGCTTGGTATTGGCAGACGGTACAGAGGTTATGCTCGATGCTGCATCATCTATCACTTATCCTGTAGCATTTAATGGCAACCAAAGGAAAGTGAGTATAACGGGACAAGTTTACTTCAAGGTTGTACACAATACCAAAAAACCATTTAGTGTATCGGCGAAAGGGCAAATCATTGAAGATTTGGGTACATCTTTTAATATAAACGCCTATGCGGATAATTCAGAAGTGAGCGTCACTTTGATTGAGGGAGACGCGGATGTGAGGAACGCTGTAAATAAAGTCAACCTTAATCCCGGTCAGCAGGCCGTAATTAAAGATGGTAACAATGGTATTGTGGTAAAGCCCGCAAACTTAGAGGAAGTAATCGCTTGGACAACCGGATGGTTTAAGTTTCAAAATAAAAGCATTCGAGAGGTGATGAAAGAGGCCGCCCGATGGTATGATGTTGAAGTGGAGGTTGGAAAAGATATAAACGAAAAGAAAATAGGAGGAACAATATCCAGGTATAAGAATATCTCCGAACTATTAGAAAATCTTAAAATAACAGGAAATATCAATTATCAAATAAAAGGAAGGAGGGTAATCTTGTCTAATTAATTGATCTAGAAAAAGAATACCAAATAAGCCAGGGGTTTGCGACACCCCGGCTATGCTTATGCTAGAGCCCGGTATTAAATACAGTTTACGATAACCAAATTATTTACTAAACCCTAACTTTCAAATGTATAAAAATTATACTTTAATACGGTGCAGAAAACTTTTCCGCGTCAAATCTAAACTCTTTCTTTACATGAAATTGTCCTTTGTAATACTTCTTTGCTCAATTTTGCAGATAAGAGCTAAAACGCTTGCGCAAACAGTTAGCTTAAACAAAAAAAACATCCCTTTGCTGGAGGCTTTAAACAATATTCACCAGCAAAGTGGTTACAGTTTTATGTATGATGAGAGCCTTTTGAGCAAGGCTGGAAACGTGGCTGTGCAATTCGAAAATGTGTCTGTTAAAGAGGCATTGAACGTTTGTTTTAAAAACCAGCCTTTCACATATGTAATCAACAACCAAACCATTTTGATTACCCCTAAGCCAGAAGCTAAAGCAACAAGCTTGGCGAAAAAGGATATTGAAATTAAAGGTACTATTATAGATGAAAAGTCATTGCCAATACCCGGCGCTGCCGTGAAGCTTAAAGCTGGTGGCAAAGTTACTTTAACAGATATAGATGGAAAATATGCTATAAATGTACCCGATGGCAACAGTATAATTATTGTATCATTTGTTGGTTATACCAGCCAAGAAATTTCTGTTAATAACAGAAATGTAATTGATGTACAATTAAAGCAAGCAGCCAACCAGCTTAATGACGTGGTTGTTGTAGGTTACGGAACGCAAAAGAGAATAACTACCACAGGCGCAATTAGCACTATAAACGCTGATGATATTAAACTTCCGGTGGCTAACCTAACCAATGTAATTGCCGGAAGAGTAGCCGGTATTATTGGTGTGCAAAGAAGTGGACAGCCAGGATATGACAATTCCGAAATCTATATCAGAGGAATTTCGACATTTACCAGCAGTTCGCCCTTGATTTTAGTAGATGGTGTCGAAAGAAGTTTTTCTAATATAGATCCAGAAGATATTGCAAGCTTTAGTATTTTAAAAGATGCGTCAGCTACTGCTGTTTATGGTGTTAGAGGAGCAAATGGTGTAATCATCATCGAAACAAAAAAAGGAAAGCAAGGTAAGCCATTGATTAATGCGCAGTACGATCAGGGTATTACCCAGTTTACTTCAATTCCTAAGTTTGCAGACGGGGTAACTTACATGAACATCGCAAATGAAGCTTATAAAAGTAGTTTCCCTAATGGTACAGCACCCTACTCGGCTGATAGGATAGCAAAAACAGCTTCGAGCGAAGACCCAGATCTTTACCCTAATGTAGATTGGTTTAGTGAACTATTCAATAAAACAGGGCAAAACCGAAGAGCAAGAGTAAATGCAAATGGCGGGTCAGAAAACGCACAATATTACCTTTCCGTAGGTTATTACGATGAGGATGGTTTGTACAAGACCGACGGCCTTTCAAGTTATAATTCTGCAATTAAGTTTACCAGATATAATTTTACTTCTAACTTAACCCTAAATATTACCAAAACAACAAAAGTTGATTTTGGAGCTTCGGGCTGGTTAAGTGATGCAAATTATCCGGGCAGTTCGGTAGATGCTATTTGGGGTTCTGCTTATTTAATGCCACCAATTAGTATTCCTAAGGTGTACTCAAATGGGCTTAACCCACAGATTAGGACAGGCAGTATTCTTAATCCTTACGCTTTACTTACGCAAACTGGTTACGCAACCGAGTTTAAAAGCCAGCTTTGGAGTAATATCCGTGTTAGGCAAGATTTAGATGCGATATTAAAGGGTCTTTCTGCTTCTGCAATGTTTTCTTTTGATAACTATAATAGCCACACCATTAACAGAACAAAAACGGTAGATGGATATTTGGCAACAGGACGCGATGCGGATGGAAATTTGTTATTAGATAAAACATCTATAGGAACAAGTTTCTTAGATTATAAAAGAACCAATGGCGGAACGCGTCAGTTTTATACAGAGGCTAAAATAAATTACGATAGAACATTTAAAAAACACAATGTTACTGGTTTACTATTGTTTAACCAACAGGATAACGAAGATGGTTTTGCAGGTACGTTTATAGAATCAATTCCATTCCGTTACATGGGGCTTGCCAGCCGTGGTACTTATTCTTACGACAATAAATACCTTGCGGAAGTAAACCTTGGTTATAACGGGTCAGAAACTTTTGCGCCCGGCAAACGTTTTGGCTTTTTCCCTGCGGTTAGTGCCGGATGGATTCTCTCTGAAGAAAAATTCTTTAAACCCTTGAAAGATATTTTTCCATTTTTTAAAATAAGATATTCTTATGGTGAAGTAGGAAACAGTTCTATTGGTGGCGGTAGGCGTTTTGGTTACATTTCTACGGTTGCTAACCACGGTGATTATAGCTTTGGTATCGGTAGAGATAATAACTATACTGGTTTGGATATCGAAGCGTATGCCGTTGATGTGACTTGGGAAACAGCAAAGAAGCATAATTTAGGTATTGAGTTAAATATGCTAAAACAAGATCTTTCTATCACAGTAGATCTATTTAGAGAAATAAGAGAAGCAATTTATCGCCAAAGAGGTGATGTGCCAACTTATGCGGGCATTCTAAACTTACCATACGCTAACCTTGGCGAGGTACATAATAAAGGTATTGATGGTAACATCGATTACCATAAAAAAATAGGCGATTGGCAAGTGGGCTTAAAAGGTAATTTAACCTGGACCAGATCGATTATTATTAATGATGCAAATGCGCCTTGGCCTTATCCTTGGCAACAACAAATCGGGCAGAAAATTGGAAAGCGTCACGGATATATTTCCCTTGGTTTGTTTACCAGTGATGAGGAAGTAGCAAATAGCCCTTATCAAACTGGAACCAATAAGGCAGGTGATATAAAATATAAAGATTTAAATGGTGATGGCAAAATCAACGGTTTTGACCAAGCTGCAATTGGATACGGCTCTATTCCTGAAATTGTTTACGGATTTGGCCCAACAGTTTATTATAAGGGTTTTGCGGTATCTGCATGGTTTAAAGGAATTAGCAATGTAGACATAAGAATTAATGGTGATGGTCTTCAACCATTTAGCCAAGGTGGAGAGTATGGGAACTTATTAGCGCAAGTTACTGACAGATGGACACCAGAAAACCAAGCAACAAACCCCATGTATCCACGCCTTACTTATGGCAATGATAATATGAACTATGTGGAGAGTGACTGGTGGAAGAGAAATGGAGCTTTTCTTCGCTTACAAACTGCACAGTTAAGCTATGATTTTAAAGGTGCAAAATGGCTTAGCCGTACGGGTATGTCAAATTTAAATTTATACTTCATAGGGTATAACCTTTTCACGGTAAGTGATTTTAAATTATGGGATGTTGAACTTGGCGATGGCCGTGGCTCACAATATCCTTTGCTGAAAACATATAATTTTGGCGTTAAACTTACCTTTAAATAACACCATTTAAATTACAAGAAAATGAAAAATAAAATCATAAAAATAAACCTTGTTTTTTTAACGCTAGCAACACTGCTAAGCACAGGGTGTAAAAACTATCTTGACCAAGTGCCGGATGACAGGATTACCATTGAGCAGGTTTTTCAAAAGAAAGGCCCTTCTGAGCAGTATTTAGCAAATGTTTACAGTTATGTGGATGATTTATCAAATGTGCAAGATAAAAATCCATGGGGAGGTAATTCAGACGAAATAGACGTCACCTGGACAGCCTATCCCGTTTACGGGCTTAACATAGGTAATATAGGGCCTAGTAACGCATTATTTGATAAGTGGAACAATTACTATAATGGCATACGTTCCGCAACTTATTTCATGAACCATATTGATGGAAATGCTGAGATATTGGCGTTAAACGGGCAGCAACAAATTGATCAGTATAAAGCAGAAGCTCGCTTTTTAAGAGCGTATTACTACTTTTTATTAATGAGACAATACGGGCCAGTTGTTTTAATGGGCGACGTAGAAATTCCAGTGGATGCGACTGCAGCCGATATGCAACGCCCAAGAAATAGTTATGATGAGTGTGTTGATTATGTGGTTTCTGAATTGGATAAAGCAGCAACAATTTTGCCTAGAGTACCTTCTAATAATGGCCAAGTAAGTGAAAGAGAGCTAGGGAGAGCAACCGTAGGAATGGCTTTGGCAGTAAAGTCTAGACTGCTTTTATATGCGGCAAGCCCAGAATTTAATGGCAATACAGAGTTTGCTAGTCTTAAAAACTTGGATGGCACAGTACTTATTAACCAAACCTACGATGTGCAGAAGTGGAAGAAAGCTGCAGACGCAGCTAAGGCAGTTATAGATTTAGGTTTATATTCTTTATATAAAGATGCTAGCAATGATCCTTTGAAATCGTATCAAGGTATCTTCTCCCAAGCCTTTAATTCAGAGCAAATTTTTAACAGAAATGGGAACGATTTAGTCGGTTTTGATGTACACGCTATGCCGAGGATAGCTGGTGGCTGGAACGGTTTGGCAGTAACCCAAGAACAGGTAGATGCTTATTTTATGGCCGATGGTAAAACGATAGCAGAATCTACTAACTATTCTGAAAACGGATTTACCAACGTTAACGGCGTACAGGTTTTTAACATGTATGTAAATCGCGAACCAAGGTTTTATGCATCTGTAACTTATAATAATGCCGTTTTCCAAGGTGGTAAAATGACTAGTGCGCAGCCAATTAGTTTTTACGCAGACGGACCTAACGGACAAAGCGGACATCCTACAGATTGGTCAAGAACCGGATATTTAATAAGGAAAAATGTTGCACCACAAACCAATAGCGGCTCAGGCGGTAATGGCGCTAAAACAAATCGCCCGTTGGTACTTTTTAGACTAGGCGAAATATATCTTAACTACGCAGAAGCCTTAAATGAATATGATCCGGGTAACCCTGATATTGTAACATACCTAAACTTGATTAGAGAAAGAGCGGGTGTGCCACAGTATGGAAGTGCTAGCCTTATGTTGCCTGCTTCACCATCGGAAATGCAAACTCGTATCAGACAAGAGCGCAGAGTAGAACTGGCTTTTGAATCACACCGTTGGTTTGATATTAGAAGATGGAAAATTGCGCCAGAAGTGATGGGCGATATGCATGGAATGGACGTTACCAAAAGTGACAATACTTTTTATAAAAGAGTAGTTGCAAGTAAACATCTTTTTAGGTCGCCAGCATCCTATTTATTCCCTATTAGCCAGTATGATTTGGACAGAGCTAAATTAATTGTTCAAAACCCAGGATGGTAATTTTTAGACTCTTAAAATTAGAAAATTATGCAAACGTTTAATAAATTAAGCAAATCAACTATAGCATTGGGCTTGTTGAGTTGCACTTTATGGTATGGCTGTAAAGACGAAGTTGATTTGCCGTACCAACCATTAGATAGTTACACCCAAGTTTATATGCCACAGAATGTAAACGGACCTGTTTCCAAAGTTCTTAAAATTAAGGATAGTGTGCAAACAGTTATTTACGGCGCAGTTTATGGCGGTGTAGGTTACCCCGAGAGTGATGTTGCCGTAAGCTTTAAAATAGATCCGCTTAAGGTAGATAGTTTCAATTTGGTAAATAACACCAATTATCCTTTGTTGCCGGCAGAGTCTTATACGCTTTCTGGTATTTCCGGCGTAATCTCTAAAGGAACTTTAAGTACACAGCCTTTTAACGTATCTTTTAAAACAATGGGTGCAGGTGCTATGACAGCGTTAAAAACCTATATTTTACCAATCTCGCTCATTTCTCCATCTGTTAAGGTAAATTCTAAGCTGGCAACGGTTTTTTACATCATTACGGCGCAGCCAGATCTTAACGATTATCCAATTTATAGCCGAACAAATTGGACAGTGGATGACTTCTCTTCTCAAGAAGCAAATGGTGAAGGAGCAAACAATGGAAGAGCTATTTTTGCGCTAGATGGCGATAAGAATACGTTTTGGCATACGCAATGGCAAGGTGGAGAACCAGGGCCTCCACACTCTTTAACTATCGACATGAATGAATCAAAAGTAATTCATGGATTATCTTTTCAAGCTAGACAAGAGGATGGTGGACCTAAACCTAAAGCGGTTAATGTACAAGTAAGTGAAGATAAAATTACTTGGCAAAATGGTGGAAGTTTTCAGTTACAGAATAACCAAAATGTACAATTCGTTTTTTTACCAGAAGGATTTAAAACTGGTCGTTATTTTAAAGTAACCATCAATTCACTTTACGCTGGAAGAAGTACTCAAGTTGCGGAACTAAACGCATTCTAAATTTTTGTGGAGGTATTAAAGCCGGTCAAATAACGGCTTTAATACCTCCATTTTCTACCGTAGATAAGTTTATTTTAAGAAGAAAGCTAAGGAGAGATTTAATCTGCTACAAGTCAGTTTAACAAAATTCAATTTTAAATATTTACCTATTAAGAATGAAACAAAGAACTTATATAGCATTAATTTTAATGCTATTTTTTTTGCCAGCGTTGCTGGTGGCACAAACCCGTGTGGTATGTGTTGGCAATAGTGTTACGGCTGGTTACACTTTATCTGACCCAAACACCCAATCATGGCCGGCTAGGTTGGGTTCAATGCTAGGAAGTAAATATACCGTTTATAATTGTGGTGTAAGTGGAACCACAATGCTAAAGAATGGAAGCTCACCTTACTGGAATACTTCTAGTTTTAATGATGCTAAAAATCACAATCCCGATATATTGATTATTGCATTAGGTACAAATGATGCGCATCCTTCAAATTGGGTTCATCAAAATGATTTTTACAATGACTATGCATCAATGATCGATGCTTTTAGGCAAAATGGTAGAAATCCGGCTATTTATGTTTGTTATCCGGTAACGGCTTACGGTGATGGTGCGCAGATAGCCAATTTGCAAAATGGAGTAATTCCTATTGTAAATCAAATTAGTATAGCAAAAGGTGCGTCTATTATTAATCTAAATACGCCAACTCAAAATCAGCGAAATAGTTTATATAATGATAATCTACATCCAAATGTTAGCGGTGCTTTGGTTGTTGCAAACACAGTGTTCAATACAATTACCCCTGTTATACCTGCCTTTTTTAGAGACTGTAACTATGGAGGGGCAGGAATGAAACTGGAGATTGGCGATTATAACTTTAGTGCCTTAAGCGCAAAAGGTATATTTAACAATGATATTTCATCCATTAAAGTGCCTCAAGGATACAAAGTTTTTGGATACGTTGATGATAATTTTACTGGCAATTATGTTACGCTAACCAGTGATAATAGTTGCTTAGGCGGTTGGGATAATTTAATTACTTCCGTAAGAATAAGGGCAAATGGCGTTACCGGAAAAAATGGCACTTTTTCTTTACAAAACAGAAATAGTGGTAAATACATAGATGTTGCAGGTGGAAGTGCGGCCAATGGCGCTAATATTTTGCAGTGGCAGAATACCGGCAATACAAATCAGCAATTTACATTTACAGATGTAGGCGATGGTGCATACAGCATCATTAGCGCAGCAACCGGAAAATCATTAGATGTTGCCGGCGGAAGCAGCAATAACGCTTCTAATATTTTGCAGTGGACTTATGGAGGTGCGCTTAACCAAAAATTTATATTGCTTGCTACGGATAACAATTTTTTTAAATTTAAGGCAGCTCACAGTGGGAGGATTGTTGAAGTTTTTGGAGCAGGATTAAATAACGGGGATAACATTGGTCAATTTGATGACAACAGCCAGTATAACGGGCAGTGGAAACTTAATTCGCCTGGAGCAACCCAAGGATTATCTGTAAGGTCTTTAAATCAAAATATGGATACCTCTGCAGTTAGCGAAAAAGCTGAAGTAACGCTTTACCCCAATCCTGCTACTAATTCAATCATTTTGAAGAATGTTCCGGCAGGTATAGTCATTAGAATTTTGGATATAAACGGGAAAATTTTGACTAAGAAATCTTCAGGTAAAGGCGGTTTTATAACTATAGATGTTAACGATTTAAAGCCTGCAACCTATGTTGTTAAAATAGGTAATGAAAAAACTACCGTTTTAAAATTTATAAAAAATTGAATTTAAGTTGTTGTTGGTTTCCATGATATTATTTGGCATCTGTTAACTTTTAAAAAGTAATAATTTCTGTGTTTTAATTAATTATAATGGTCAAACGAAATTGCAATTATACATGATACACCAATCGCGAAATGGCTACTCTGTTAGTTTTAATATGCTAATAGAAAGGGGCTCTGCTCGCTTTCTAACATTCAATCGAAATATTGAGTGGCGAACGCCTGTGTCAACTTCGTTTGTTTTTATCTATGGTGGTTTTGGGTGCTTAAAGGACTCACCAATATGACAAACGAAAAGAAAATATCAATTAAAGACATCGCGAAAGCCTTGGGGGTTTCAATTACCACCATATCATTTGTGCTTAACGGGATGGGGGAAGAAAAGCGAATTAGTAGTGAATTAATAAAAAGAGTGCTTGTTTATGTAGAGGAAGTGGGCTATAAACCAAGTGTTTTTGCCCGCGGATTACGGACGGGGAAATCTTATACGATTGGTTTGTTAGTTGAAAGTATAGCAAATCCTTTTTTTGCGAAAATAGCTGGAATCATAGAGGAAAAAGCAGCAAAGAAGGGCTATAAAATTATTTACGGGAGTACAAATAATGAAACAGAAAAAACAAGATCGTTAATCAGCGTTTTTAGCGACAGAAAAATAGATGGATATATTGTAGCCGCACCAGCAGGAATTAAAGACGAAATTAATTCTTTAAAAAAAAGCGGACTCCCAGTTGTTTTATTTGATAGAAAAGTGGAGGGTATAAGCAATATAGATTACATTTGTGTAGATAACTTTCAAAGTGTTTATAATGCGGTTGAACATCTTTTGGAAGGAGGCTACAGAAATATCGCTCTCGTTACATTAGATTCTCTGCAATCGCAAATGCAGGAACGTTTAATAGCGTATGAACAAGCTGTTGCAGATAACCAACTAACGGTATTACTGAAAGAACTATCATACTACCAAAGCAACGAACAAATGATAAGTCAGATAACCGCCTTTTTGAAACGTAAGCCGCAAATTGATGCTGTTATCTTCACTACCAATTACCTCGGACTTAATGGTCTTAGGGCAATAAGAGCACTGGAGTTGAGAATTCCTGCGGATTTGGGAGTTTTAGTTTTTGACGATGGAGACCTTTTCGAGTTATACACTCCTAGTATTACAACCATACGCCAACCCATAGAAAAAATGGCGGAGCAAGCCATCTCTGTAATGCTAAGTAAATTAAAAAATAATAAGTTAGAAAGTAAAACTGTAGTGCTTCCAACAACGCTAAAAATTAGGGAATCAACGCTTGCAAAGAAAAGGGAAGTTAGCATATAAAGAAACGTTATTAGCGAGTGTCTAAGGATAGTGTTTTTACAGCTGTTTCAGGTTGCTCGTCTTTATCAGAATACTTTTATAAACACATAAATAAAATATGAAAAATAAAATAATTTGCGCTGTTTTGCTAATAGCAACAACACTCTCCGTGTTTGCTCAAAAAGCAAATGTTAGTTATGTAAATCCTTTATTGGGTACCGCTACCTTATGGGATGCCAAAGATTTAGGTTTTACTGCCACGCACAGAACTTGGGGAGCCGAGGTTTTTCCAGGTTCCTCACTTCCAAATGCAATGGTGCAGTTAAGCCCAGTTACGCAGTTTCATAGCGGCTCTGGCTATCAGTACGAAGACTCGGTTATTTATGGTTTTATACATACCAGTAAAGGACACTGGAATTTAGGTAATGTTCCGCTAATGCCAGTAACTGGTAACATTGCTGCGGATGATTATAAATCTGCTTTCAGTCACGCTAAAGAATCAGCAAGTCCAGGATATTACCAAGTTTATTTGGAACGCTACGGAATCAACGCCGAACTTACTTCAACTTTGCGTTGCGCCTTTCATAAATATACTTTTAAGCCTGGCGCAGAAGAAAAATTGGTTGCTGATTTAGCCATGGCGAATGAGCGAATAAGAAAATGGGATATTAAAAAAGAGGACGATCATGTTTTTGCTGGCTTTCAACAGAGCGGCGAAAAAATTTATTTCTATGCCGTTTCTAATCATAAAATAAACGGAATAGATTCTTTGAAAAAAGAAGATAAAATTGTACCGGTTGTTCATTTTGAGAAAGGTAGCCAGCCTCTAGAACTTAAAATTGGTTTTTCTTATGTAAGCTCACAAAACGCAAAAGAAAACTTAGAGGCAGAAATGCTAAATAAAAGTTTTAATACTGTAAAAAAAGAAGCGTCAGATACATGGAATACATTACTGTCAAAAATTAATATTAAAGGAGGTACAGAGCGCCAAAAAGGAATATTTTATTCTTGCCTATATCGGTCGTTTTTATGGCCTGCATTGCGGAGTGATGGAAATGGAGATTTTACAGACCAAAGCGGTAAAGTTGTAAATAAAGGGTTTAACTATTATACAGAACCTTCACTTTGGGATACGTACCGAAACAAATTGGTGCTATTAGGTATGCTTTCGCCAACAGTAACTAATGATGTTATTAAAAGCTTAATAGATAAAGGCAATATTACTGGCTTTATGCCTACGTTTTTTCACGGAGATCATGCTTCTGTTTTTATAACCGGTTCTTATTTAAGAGGGCTTAAAGATTACGATGTGAAAAATGCCTACGAGCTGATGTTGAAAAATGCTACCGTAGAAGGTACCAGAAAGTATGTTGATGAATATAATACAAAAGGATATATTGCCGAGGAAGATGTCCCAAATCCGGTAACAGAAACTGTAACCAAAGCAGCAGTTACTAAAACATTAGAATATGCTTATGATGATTATGCGGTGGCGCTGTTGGCCAAAGAGCTAAATGACACTCCGAATTTTAATATGCTGATGAAAAGAACTTCAAATTATAAAAATGTGTTTGACCCTTCAACGGGATTTATGCGAGGGAGATTAGCAAATGGCGATTGGGTAAAGAATTTTGATCCTTATTACCCGTACTATGAATACATGTACCGAGAAGCAAACGCTTGGCAATCCACATTTTTTGCACCACATGATGCAAAGGGTTTAATTGGTTTATACAAAACTGAGGCTGCTTTTGAAAATAAGTTAGATTCTTTATTTACAATTCCGTGGAAAGGATATGAAGCTTATAATTTTTCGGGATTTATAGGCCAATATTGCCAAGGAAACCAACCGGATCATAGTTCGCCCTATTTTTACACTTTTATAGGTAAGCAAGAAAAAACCCAGGTATTATTGGATAGCATCATGAATCACTTTTACGATATGGGAAAAGACAAATTGGCCTATTCTGGGATGGATGATGCCGGCGAGATGTCTGCATGGTATGTTTTTAACGCAATGGGGTTTTATACATTTTCGCCTGCAGATCCTAAATATTTAGTCAGTGTGCCGCTTTTTGATGAAATAAGTTTGGATTTAGGAGGTAAGAAAAATTTCACCATCATAAAAAAGAACTCAGGTAAAAAAATAACTAGTATCCAGACGGACAAACGAAAAATTAACGACTATTACCTTACCGATAAAGAGCTTAAAGAAGGTGGTAAAATGATTATAACTACAAGTGAATAATGTTTATCTAAATGCAATAAATAGAATTGCTACATTTGATACAATGATTACTTAAACGTTAACCTTTTAAAATGGAACAACAGCAATTTTTTAATTTGACCCCTGATTTTTCACCTGGTTTTATCGTTCTTTTTGTAAAATTAGTATTCTTTATTATTTTAGTTTATCTAAGTGTATTGGTAATGAATTTTTTAAGAGATAAATTTATTAACAAGGTTACAGATACAAAAAAGGGTGACATTTTTGACCTATTAATTATTTTGAATAAACTATTTTTTGTTTCTGGTTTTGGCTTTATCATTGCAAATATTATCCAATTTCTGCTCAATCAAATTACCCGTAATGGTAGTGCAATGATATGGGGTAATGGTAGTGCAATGATATGGGACTATCTGGCTTTCGGTATTATATTAATATTTGTTGGAATTGGTTTTAAGCATGCAAATAAGACAATTAACAATAATAAGATTGAATGATTATTAGCACATAAAAAAAAGCCTGCAATACCTTATAAAATAATTTCTAGTCTGTTTACTCTGGTTCTTTTAAAATTGTCTTTTAAAAGAAGAAGGTAAGTATCCAAAAACTGAGGGTAATTCGCCCTCAGTTTTTTTATTTTTAACCTATCGTTCAATTAACAATAAGCAATTGCTAGTGATAAAGGCAGTTTTCTAAAGTTAGAGAGATTTTGCGTTAGGACTTGCCCAAAGGTGAGCCTTGGTCCCAAAGAAAATTCTTTTATTCTCCCGCTGGCGTAAATAATTTACACTCATTGCACTGAACCCGTGGAACCACGACGGATGATTTGATGTTGTTAACTTGGTGTACGTAAAACTTAAAGAACGACTTCTGGTTTATTGATATAAACTGTTTAACAAGGTGTGTTCACTTTACCATTGTTAGATGTAAAAACTGCTATTGTGAATAAAACGCTGTTTGTACTAATAATTTCCGACGCTTATTGTGGCATCAAAGTATTCATCAATATTTGTTTTTCCTAAAATAACATGCGCTTAAACCCAAGCGAAAATAGGTTTTAAAGATCTTAAAATTAATTTGGTGCTAATACGTTGTGTGTGCTTATATTAGAAGATGGCTAACAAGATGCTCGTAGGTTTACCACATACATACACTGAGTTAACCTTAGTTTAAAACTGTGAGAACCTATGTTTGAAATTGATGATAAATGGAAAAGTTGATAAATTACATATTACAATACGTCCAGCTGGATCAAAACCAGATTGACTTTTTAACAACAAATGCGAAAGAATTGTATTTGAAAAAAGGTGATTTTTTTCTGAAAGAAGGGAAAACGGCTAAAGAAGTTGGGTTTATTTTAAACGGCGTTGTTAGGGTTTTCCATCTGGACAAAGATGCAAATGACACATCTCTTGCTTTTTTAGAAGAAAACCGTTTAGTGGTAGATTTGGCAAGTTTTAATACCCAAACCCCATCTTCGGTTTACATACAAGCGGTTACCAACTGCGAGTTACTTGTTCTCAACGGAGAGCTATTTGACCAAACTAATAGCTTAAAAATTCCGTGGGATCTGTTTTTTAATAAAATTATGACCGAATCATTTTTTAATAAAGAACGGAAAGGACGTATAGCCCTTACAGGAGATGCTACAACACGTTATCTCAATTTTTTGAAAAATTACCCCAACCTAGCAAATCGAATTCCGCTATCAAATCTTGCATCATATCTAGGGATTACGCAGTCCTCTTTGAGCCGAATTAGAAAAAACATCAGTTAAAGGGTTTATTTGCCAAATGGCAAAAGTATTTTTAGACACTGTAGTTAACTTTGTTTTATAATTAAATGATTTAGCAATGGAGAAGCAAACAGTATTAATAACAGGAGCAAACAAAGGGATTGGATTTGAAGTAGCCAAGCAATTGGCTAAAAAGGGATATTTTGTTTATATAGGTTCAAGAAGTAAAGAGAACGGACAAGAGGCATTGGATAAGTTACGTTCGGAAGGAATTACAAACGCAGCTATATTAGAGATAGACGTAAATGAGGTGCAATCAATTGAAAATGCAGCACAAGAACTTCAGTCAAAAGTCTCTCATTTAGATGTGTTGATTAATAATGCAGGAATAAGTGGTGGATTCCAACAGCATCCTTCCAATATATCGTTAGAGCTTGTTAAAAACGTAATTGAAACAAACTTTTATGGTGCAATACAAACTACACAACATTTTCTAGAATTACTTAAAAAGTCTGATCATCCAAGAATTGTAAACGTATCAAGCGATTTAGGTTCACTTGCATACCAAAGTAACCCCGATTGGCAATATGCTAAAATAAAACCTTTAGCTTATATCGCTTCAAAAGCATCATTGAATGCGTTTACAATCACTTTAGCTGCAGAATTGAAACCGCTAAACTTTAAAGTAAACAGCGTAAACCCAGGTGCCACGGCTACAGACCTTAATAACCACATGGGATCAAGAACACCAGAGTTTTCTGCACAAGTTATTGTTGAAACTGCTACCATTGGAATGGATGGACCAACGGGTCAGTTTTTTAGCGAAGAAGGTATAATTCCTTGGTAATATAAAGATGAGAAAAATCAAAAAATCAAGTACAATTACCCTTGTTACGCTAGGGGTAATTGTTGTTTCCATAATTTCATGTATGACCCAGAAAAAAATTGGCAACAACCCAACAGACGAGCGTTTAGCCAAAATCAATAACTCGCCGAATTACAAGGACGGGCAGTTTCAGAATATAAACCCTACTCCGCAATTCGGCGAAAACTATACTATTAGAAAAGTTATTTACGAACGTTTTTTTAAAAAATACCCCAATCTAGAACCTATTGATAGTATTCCAAACGTTAAAACAGATTTACACAATCTTGATTTAAGTAAAAACATACTGATTTGGTTTGGGCACTCGTCCTACTTTATGCAGGTTGACGGGATACGTATTTTGGTTGATCCCATTTTTAGCGGAAATGCTTCGCCAATACCTCATACCGTAAAATCTTTTAAAGGTTCCGACGTGTACACTGTTGCGGATTTTCCTAAAATAGACTACTTGCTAATTTCACATGACCATTATGACCATCTCGACTATGAAACGCTAATCGCTTTAAAAAATAAAGTTGAAAACGTAATATGTGGACTTGGAGTAGGATCTCATTTTGAACATTGGGGTTACGATTCCAAAAAAATTATAGAAAAAAACTGGTATGAGAACGTAGAAATAAAGAAAGGTTTTAAAGTTTCTGTAGAGCCAGCCAGGCATTTTTCGGGTAGAGGATTGGCAAGAAATAAAACACTTTGGGTATCTTATGTTTTACAAACACCAACACTAAATATTTATTTAGGTGGCGATAGCGGTTATGATACGCATTATGCCGAGATAGGTAAAAAATATGGTCCGTTTGATTTGGCTATTCTAGAAAATGGTCAATACAATAAAGCTTGGCCGTTTATACACGAAACTCCTGCAGAGGTATTAAAAGCAGCACAAGACTTAAAAGCAAAACGGATATTGCCAGTTCACTCTTCAAAATTTAGACTATCATTCCACCCTTGGGACGAACCGCCGAGAAAACTCACGGAGCTTAACAAAACTTACAACTTTCCCTTAGTGACTCCAATAATTGGAGAAATTGTATACTTGGATGATAGCAACCAAATTTTTCAGCAATGGTGGACGCAATTGAAGTAAAGAACACTCACAGTATCAAATAAGATTCATAAGTTCGGCAATGCGACAAGCTTCATGTGAATTATTTACCCTTAGTTTTTCGAGTATATTTTGTCGATGTCTGTTTACTGTATTTATACTTATCGTAGATAAATCCGCAATCTCCTTACTTATTTTTTCTGGTCTGATTAATGATAAAATTTCTTTTTCCCGAACTGATAGGATATTAGTTGATTTGTGATTGTCAGGTTTTATGATTTCTCCGGTGGCAGAATTTATAATTAGATGATGTGGTTTTTCAAGGGTAAACTCATCATCTAAAAAGTTATAAAGACAAAACGCTAGCCACAAGCTGCCGTTTGGGAAGCTTGATATATAAAACATCCGGTGTTTTATTAAAAGGTAATTTCCGGCATAATCACGAATGCGAATTCTGCTATTGACCTGATAGTTTGCTCTCTCAGGTATAGGTATATTCTTGATCATGTTAAAAAACTGTAATTCAAGTAAATGCTTGTCAATTAAATCATCCGGATGAATTCTTTTAAAAATTTCTTCTTCCTATATTGAGTTTATTTCCTCGGAATTATGAAGTTCAAAAAAATCTAATTTTTTAGCTACATTTCCACTATAAATGTAACTTTTGTTAGCCTTCATATCACTAAGTAAAGCAATTGAGTTTTCTATTTGCGAATACATAGAAGCCATATACTGGTAATGCGCCAAGGTTTTTTGTTGTTGTTTACCATCTTTAAAAACTTGGTTTAGCAAGGTATTATTCAATCTACTTACGATATTCATTTTAATATGGTTACTAATCACTATTGATTGCCCGCTTGCAGTATTTTACCTTTGTTAAAGTAAATATAATTATGGTTATTAACGCAAACAACTAATGAAGAAAATTATTTTAAGTATCGTCGCTATTGCAATGGCAGAAACAGGTTTTGCCCAAAGTCTTGAAAAGATGCAATGGTTTAACGAGCCGGAACAATGGGAAATAAAAAATAACACTTTAAGCATGTTTGTAACGCCACAAAGTGATTATTGGCGAATTTCGCATTACGGTTTCACCGTTGACGATGCGCCGTTTTATTACACAACTTACGGAGGAGAATTTGAAGTTAAAGTAAAAATCACGGGAGCTTACAAAGCTCGTTTTGATCAAATGGGGTTAATGTTGCGGATTGATCATGAGAATTACATCAAAACAGGGATTGAATTTGTTGATGGTAAATACAATCTAAGTACCGTAGTAACGCACAAAACAAGCGATTGGAGTGTAACAACATTAGACAAAACACCTGCTTTTTTATGGATTAAAGCAGTGAGAAGATTAGATGCTGTGGAGGTTTTTTATTCCTATGATGATAAAACATACGTGATGTTGCGAAATGCAAACCTCCAAGATAACCGTCCTGTTATGGTGGGTTTAATGGCTGCTAGTCCGGATGGGGATGGTTTTAACGCTAAGTTTGAAGGTTTTAAAGTAAAACATTTACCAGATCAAAGGAGAATGGAGTGGTTAAAAAAGAATGCTGAATAAGGAAAGAGAAGCAAGATTTAAATTAATGGACTATAATGTGAACGTCTTTTAATTGCCAATGTTTTGTTAAAACCCATAACAATAAATTAAAGAAAAAAAAAGACTGTTTTAATATTGTTAAAACAGTCCTTTAAAATTTAACTATTAATATTTTACTATTTTAATAGGAATTTCTCCATCTATCTTTAGAAAATACATCCCTTTTGTAAATGCACCAAATTCAACAGTTTGATAGGTGTTATCAATTAAGCCTTGGTTAACTTTGGCACCCGTAATATTATAAATAGCGTAATTTTTTCCTATTAGCTGATGAGGTAAGTATACTTTTAACGTTTCCTTAACCGGGTTTGGGTAAACTTTCACTACAGGATCTACCAACGAGAAATTGACAGTTCTGATTTCGCTATAAGTAAAGCTACCGTCACCATCCACCTGCTGTAATTTGTAATAATTATTTGCTGTTATCGGTTGAAAGTGTTCGAAAGTGTAAGTGTTATGTGCTTGGTTTTTACACTTAATTTCTCCAACTGTTGTCCAAGCTAAACCATCCGCACTGTGTAAAATGTTAAAATGGCTGCTATTTATTTCGCTTGCAGTTTCCCATCTTAAAGTTACCACATCATCTTTTTTACTGGTGGACGCCATAAACTTCGTAAAGGTTAATGGCAGTACTTCCGCAGCAAACGGCACACCTATAGCGTCAGTTTGCTTGCTGCCAGTTTGGTTTTTTAAAAGTAGCCAGTAATTTTTCTCTGCCTGAGCGTTAAGCTCTGGTGTTGTCATGTTAAAATATTGTTTGGGGTCAATCTCCATCTTCCATACCATGTTGCCCACATAAGTAAGCCCAGCGAAGGCCGAAGAATTTCCCCAATTTCCAGCATCCGGCTCAGAAGGATTCCATGCCCATAAATATAGATTCTCGCCGTCAGAAAAACTTGTTGCGGATGCAGGTAAATTAAATTCGAAATACCAGTCGACCTTATCGCCCATGCTATAAGTTGCGGGAACGGTCCATGTATTCTTAAGATCGTTTTGAGCCCTTCCTAAGAAAGGGATTAACAAAAATCCAATAAATAATAAATGTTTGATTTTTTTCATATTAATTTGTTTAGTTGATTTTGATTGAATAGTTATGTTCTTAATAAGGACTGCGGTATGCAGTTCTTAGTTTGCGGTAGCGAAGGCTAAATGCCTAAAGGTTTCTTCTTTTCATCATTTTTTTTACTTTTAAGGTTTAGTAATAAATTGGTTATAAAGCCGATAAGGGATTTCGGATTATCTATTGATAAAGAAACTAACTATAAAATATTAACGCAACACACGCGATGTTGAATATAGAAAATAGCAAAATAAATTTTGAGATACATTGCTGATTATCATTTAATTATAAATGATAAGACGTGTCGAAAGTATTGATTATCGAGAAAGAATAATAGTCTTAATTATTGATAACTCAAGTTTTAGGGATTTTAAAATGAGGAGAAACCGCGTAATATTTAATTCAAATGCTACTTTAGATAGGCAAAGTTCTGGTAAAAATGTTTTAAACCAACGGAGGATTTAAAAACCATTTAGCGGCTTATTTCGTTTTATACCATAGCAAGAAGATTTTTTATTGTCGAAAATAAAATACAATTTCAAATAGAAATTCGTCTAGATCTCATCAAAATCAAAAATGGAAAAAGAAAAGATTGTGCTATAAAAGAAATGAATAAATAATATTTAAAGAATTATTGTACTTATCTTAAGGAGTATTTCATAAGCCATATACCAACACTAAATGCTAAAATTTACTATTTCTATAATATATCTAATCATAGCGTGTTTGCCTGTTTTTGCAAATACAGATAGTCTATTTATGGTATTGGACAAAACCTTAATAAACAAGCAAGATTACACTAATACCAAACTCAATAGAATAAGTGAGTTAAAACAAAACCTGAAAACTGTAAATAAGAACGGCTCGTCTTATAACGGTTTTTTAAAGATTTTTGAAGAATATAAAGGAATCAGCTTCGACTCTGCTTTAACCTATGCAAACATTCTTCAAGAAGAAGCATTAAGACTTAATGAAGCGGATAAAATAGAGGAATCTAAAATCAATTTGGCTTTCATCCTGCTATCCGCAGGAATGTTTAAAGAAACTCAAGAGATTGTAGATCAAATTGCGATAAAACACCTTAAAAAAGAAGACAAAGTAGCCTACTTTACACTTAAATCAAGATATTATTATGACCTGTGCGATTTTGTAAAGAACAATAATTATTGCGATAAATATACTAAGTTAGGTAGCCAGTTTGCAGATTCTGCTATTAACCTCTCTATTCGTGGCTCCTATGCATATCATTTCATATCGGGATTAAAAAACTTAAGATCTGGAAAGTTAGACGCTGCAGGTAGAGATTATTCCATTATCATACAAAATCCACAATTAACAGATCATCAGTACGCAATTATTGCCAGTACATTGAGTTACGTGTACGAGCAGAAGAATGAGGGTGAAAAATCTGTCGACTTATTGATAAAGGCAGCCATTGCTGATATAAAATCTTCGACAAAAGAAAATATAGCCATGTTTAAGCTGGCAGATTATTTATTTAAAAAGAACGATAACAAAAGAGCCTATCGGTACATACAAGAAGCCATGGCCGATGCCGAATTTTATAGCGCAAGACACCGGCAGTTTGCGGTTGGTACATTATTGCCCATTATTGGAGGTAAGCAACTCCGGTTAGTGGAGCAACAACGCAGTTTGATTTTTAAGTATGCAACCGCTATTACGCTACTAACTTTGGTAATTATTATTTTTATTATAATCACTGTAAAACAAAATAAAAAGTTAAAACTTGCCCAAGCCTCTATCACAAAAGTGAACGCTAGGCTGCAGGAAACAAACATTGTGCTAACAGATGTTAATTTAGCAATTAGAGAAGCCAACAGAATTAAGGATGAATATATAGGGTATTATTTCAATGTAAACTCTGAGTATATTGATAAAATAGAGCGTTTTAAAAAATCAGTTTCGCAGAGGTTATCTGCTAAAAGATATGAGGATATAAAGCAAATCATTGATAGGATAGATTTAAAAAAAGAGCGTGAAGACTTGTCTGTAGGGTTTGATAAGATTTTCATCAAGCTATTTCCAAACTTTGTAAAGGAGTTTAATAAGCTATTTCACGAAAGTGATCAAATTATATTGCAAGAAGGGCAAATACTAAATCCAGAGTTAAGGATTTTTGCTTTGATTAGGTTAGGAATTCATAACAATGATAGAATAGCGAAAATCCTAAACTTCTCTGTGAATACCATCTATTCTTATAAAACCCGTATCAAAAGCAAGTCTTTTGTTTCTAATGAAGAATTTGAAAACAAGATAATGGAGATTAAGGGAGAATAGTTGATTTTGTTGCTGCTTTCTAGTTTTGCTGATCATTTGTGTTAGGAACTTTACCTAAACTGTTCTATTTACTACATTAAAAATTTGATATTTTGACTGCTATTAACAGGTGTTAACGTTCTGTTTATAAGCTATTTACAATGTATTCGGGTATTTGATAATCTATATTGCCCTTTGAACACCTTGTTTTACGAGTCTTTCTAATGTTACTTTGAATTGTGATTAAATGAGGATCCTTAATCTCACGTCACACCAAAAACCAAATAATAAATTACTAAAAGATGAAAAAATTTTATTTTCTAAAGTATGGATTATTGGCTTGCTTGGTACTGTCATCAATATTAGCTTTTTCGCAAAACACTAAAATTAGTGGAGAAGTATTTGATGAAGCTAGCTTGCCATTACCCGGTGCAACAGTTTATTTAACTGGTGCCGTTTCAAAAAATGCAATTACCAATCAGGACGGAACGTTCACTTTCCCTGGACTGCCAGCCGGTAATTACACGGTATCTGTTTCTTCAATAGGTTATCAGGCATTTAAAAAAGATGTTTTATTAAAAGGGGATGTAAGCCTAAATATTAGGATGACACCTGTAGCTACAGGTCTAGAACAAGTAGTTGTAATTGGTTACGGAACGCAAAAACGACAAGACGTAACTGGAGCAGTAACTACCATTTTAAACAAAGATTTAACGCAAGGACCAATTACCAACCCTTTACAACAAATTTCTGGTAAAGCAGCTGGGGTAATCATTAATCAAGTTGGTGGCGAACCAGGCTCTGCACCAAATGTGAGAATTAGAGGGATAAGTTCTTTAATTGGCGGAAATGACCCTTTAGTGGTTGTAGATGGAGTGCAGGGAAATATGGATTTATTAAATCAAATTCCGCCGACAGAAATAGAGTCTATCGATGTGTTAAAGGATGCGTCTGCAACCGCAATTTACGGTTCAAGGGGAGCGCCAGGTGTAATTATTGTTACCACTAAAAGGAGCAAAGCTGGAACAACAACCGTTGAATATAGTGCAGTATCTTCTGTTGATGCGCTTGCTAAAAAACTGGATGTGCTTGATGCCAATCAGTGGTGGGAGCAGGCTCAAATTTACGGTACACCTGCATCTGCAAACCATGGCTCCAGCACAGATTGGTATGATATTTTAACCAAAACAGGAACAACTCAAAACCATACTTTAGCTTTAGGTGGTGGCGAAAAAAACTTTAACTACAGAGCTTCTTTAAACCTAACCGCTCAGGATGGTATCGTTTTAAGATCTAATTTTAAAAATTACATCGGAAGAATTCAAGCAACCCAAAAAGCTTTGGATGACAAGCTTTCTATCACATTTAATCTAAATAGTGCTGTAAGAAATACCGAAGGAAGTCCAAATAGTGTAGGTAGAGCAGCGTTTACATCAAACTTAATTACTAATGCTTACATCTCTCGCCCAACGGATCCAGTATTTAATTCTGATGGTTCTTATTATTCAGATCCAAACGTTTTCCAATACATTAATCCTTATGCCGTTTCGCAAACAGTTGTAAACAAGGGAAGCAATAATAATATGTTCGGAAGCCTAAGAGCAGATTTAGAATTAGCAAAAGGGTTAACAGCTAGTGGTTTCGGAAGTTGGAGAAGAGTAGATAACAATTGGGGCTATTACTTGCCATCTGCATCTACAATTACAGCTGCAATTGACAATAAAGGCATAGCAAACATCAATAACAGTCGTCAGGATGAGAAATTATTTAATGCCAGCTTAAACTTTAAGAGAGTGTTTGGCGATCATAGTTTAGATGTTTTAGGTCTTTACGAATGGCAAGCTCAGGTATATAATGGGAACTTTGCACAGGCAAAAGGGTTTATTAATGATATTGCAACTTACAATGCTTTGCAACTGGGAGATTTATCAAAGGTGCAACCTGGTGATTTTTCCTCCTATAAAAATGACAGAGCCTTAACTTCATTCTTGGCGAGAGTTAATTATGCCTATTTAGACAGGTATTTGTTAACCGCAAGTATTAGAAGAGATGGTTCTACCGTATTTGGTGCCAATCATAAATGGGGTAATTTTCCATCAGTTTCTGTGGCTTGGAGGATAGATCAAGAGCCTTTTATGAGTAATCAAAATATATTTGACGATTTAAAATTACGTACAGGATACGGTGTAACAGGGAATCAGCAAGGCTTATATCCACAAAATTCTATACAGTTGGTGGGTTATGCTGGTCAAACCTATTTTGGGGGCTCTCAAATTACCAACTATGCAATTTCTCAAAATGGTAACAAAGATTTAAGATGGGAAACTAAAAGCCAAACAAATATTGGTTTAGATTTCTCGGTATTAGATCGTAAACTTAGCGGTACTATTGATGCTTATACAGCAACCACTAAAAACCTATTATTCAACTATACAGTTCCACAGCCTCCTTATCCTTTCGGAAGCATTGTGGCTAACGTTGGTTCAATGTTAAACAGAGGGTTAGAAGCTTCTTTAAGTTATAAAGTAATTGATAACACCAATACTACTTTAACATTGGCTGGAAACGGTTCTTTGTTAAAAAACAAGGTATTAAACCTTAGCGGTCAAATAGACGGAGTTCCTTTAAATACTGATTATGTGGGCTGGGGATCTAATTCTTTCCTAGTAAAAGGTCAGCCTATTGGGTCTTTTTATATTCTCCAACATTTAGGAAAAGATGCTAACAACAAAGAAACGGTTGTTGACCAAGATGAAAGCGGAACTATTGACCAAGGCGCAAGAAGTTTAGATAGGGTTTACGCCGGCGGTGCGTTACCAACTTATACCTATGCCTTTACACCATCTTTCAGACATAAAAACTTTGATGCGGCAATGGTTTGGAGAGGGTCTGGAGGTAATAAAATTTACAACAATCTTCGTCAAAGCTTAAGCTTATTCGAAAACATTGGAAAATCTAATTTATTGGAAAGCGCAATCCCGTTAGGTTTATTTACTACAGAATACGGTTCTGATTTATGGTTAGAAGATGGTTCTTTCCTTCGTTTCGAGAATGTCACGTTGGGCTACCGTTTTAACGTACAAAGCGTTAAATACATCAGTTCTTTACGTATTTCTTTAACTGGGAACAACTTGGCTATTATCACAAATTATTCAGGAATGGATCCAGAGTTAAATTTAGGCGGTGGCAATGGTTTTGGTGCAGATGGGGGTATATATCCTCGCCTAAGAAGTTTTGCTATTGGTCTAAACATTAATCTTAAATAAAAAATAGTCATGAAAAATAAATTTATATACCTATGTTTTGCGGCTATTGTAATGCAAGGCTGTACAAAACTTGACGAAAACATTTTCGACAAATATACCTCAGAGGATTTTTATAACTCTAAAGAAGGATCAGATGTTGCTTTAGCAGCAGTTTACGCACAAATCCCTGGAAATTGGGATGGGGTTGGCTACGCTGGCGCTGATAGAGGTTGGTACGATTTAAATAATATGTCAACTGACGAGCAAGTGGTTCCTCACCGTAACACTGGAGATTGGGAGTTAGATTTTGCCCGCTTATACTTACGCCAGTGGTTACCAACAGATGGTTTTATTAATAATACTTGGAATTGGCTTTACAAATCAGTTTTCAATGCAAACTTGGCGGTAAAACAATTAGAGACAGCAAACGCAGAACCTGCTAAAATTGCCGAGGCAAAAGTATTAAGAGCTTTTTTTTACTTTTTGTTAATTGATGATTTTGGCGATGTTCCTTTCTTTACAGATAATAATGTAACGGTTGATAAAATTCCTCAAGCAAAACGAGCGGAAGTTTTCGACTTTATAGTTAAAGAAATCCAAGAAAATGTAGAACTACTATCTCCCGCAAAAGGCGGAACCTATTATGGACGTTTCAATAAATGGGCAGCATACGCATTGCTTGCTAAAGTATATTTAAATGCCGAAGTATTTACGGGTACCGCTAAGTGGCAAGAGTGTTTAGATGCTTGTAATAAAGTTAGCGAAGGTGGATACAGCTTACATTCGGGTGCATTAGATGCCACTAATCCTCTGGGTAGCAAATACTTTGAGTTATTTGGCGATGTTTTACCAGATGATGAGACTATTTTGGCTATTTACATTAAGGCTGATGTTGTAGGAAGAAACATCTTTACAGTTAGAAGCCTAGGCGGGACTGACGCTACCGCGTTGTTGGGATATGGCGGTTGGAACGGCTCTGTGGTACCTCAAGATTTCTTAGAGAAATTTAGTGATAGTGATATTCGTAAAAGACAATTTAGATTCGGAGCGAGCCCTTTTGGTCCTAAACCAGCTGGTTTTACTAATTATTCTATGAACATAACCAATATCGATAATCCTGGAGCAGAGCCTAATGCTGGAGCAAGAAATCAAAAATTCTTCCCGGTAGCACCAATGAGTAGTGGTGGTGCATCTAATGATTTTCCAATATATCGTTACGCGGATATTTTACTCATGAAAACTGAGTGTTATGTAAGAATGAATAATGCTGGTGCTGGTAAAACATTTATTGATGATGTAAGAAAAAGAGCAGGATTAGGTGTTTTGGCAACTAACCCTACGTTAGACAACGTTTACAATGAACGTGGTTTTGAATTAACATGGGAAGGCCACAGAAGACAGGATATGATCAGATTTGGTAAATTTTTATTGCCACATGGTTTAGCGGCTGCAGCCCAACCTCACAGATTGTTATTCCCAATCCCAACTGCTGCGTTAGATGCAAATCCATTATTAAAACAAAATCCACAGTACTAAAAATATAGTAATGAAAAAACATATTAATAAAATTTTAAGCATGCTCGCACTAATGGTGTTAGTGTCTGCATGCAAAAAGGATGCGATTTTAACGGTAATGGAAGATGTGATTTTTCCGTCTGCATCGTTTACAGCATCGGCAACAAATTTTGATTTAACCAAAGCCAATGCAGACGAAAAGTTGGTTACCTTCAGTTGGGATAAAGTAACGTATCCAATTGTAGCTCCGGTAGCTTATACGCTTCAATTTACTACTCCGGCAGATACATTAAGTGCCACTCCTTGGGGAAGCGCTTATAACGTACAAGTAGGAGAAGATGTTTTGACAAAATCTTTAACAGGAAAAGAGATCAGTAAGATAGCTACTGAAATAGGACTAGTGCCTAACGAATTTAGCACTGTTGTAGTTAGAGTACAATCCGAAATGGATAGAAAAGCTTATTCTAAGCCTATTAGCCTCAGCGTGAAAACTTATCAAGCTGTCACAGACTTTCCGTCTTTATGGATTGCCGGAGATTTTCAGGGATGGGATATAGGAAATGCGGTAAAGATATCCGCTTACAGAGAAGCAGGAGTATATGAAGGATACATCAATGTTACCGGTGCATCTAATGAATTTAAAATTTATACCTTAAAAGAATGGGACTCTCAATCTTACGGAGACGGTTTAGATGGTAAATTGGTTGTTGCCAATTGTGCATGTTCAAACTTTAAAGTGCCATCAAATGGTGTTTATAATGTTATTATGAACTTAAACACCATGACTTATGTGTTAACTAAAGTTGAATGGGGCATACTTGGCGATGCAAGTCCAGGTGGGTGGGCTACCGATACAGAATTAGATTTTGATCCAATAACTCAATTATGGTCTGTAACTGCTGATATGAAATCTGATGGTTCATTCAAGTTTAGAGCTAATAAAGACTGGGCGCTGGATTTTGGGTTAAATGCAGAAGGTGAGTTGGTCAACTCAAACCATCCAGGTTATGCTTATGATGATACTGTTCAAAATGTAACCGTTCCAAGTACAGGAAACTATACCATCACCTTAGATTTAAGAGATCCAGGAAACTTCAATTACAAATTAAAAAAGAATTAAAATCAAATGAAATGAGGCTATCTTTAATTAACTCAGGTAGCTTCATTTATACCTAAGCATAAATGTTATCAACTAAAATTTCGAGCCGATGTTAAGTACAACCAGATTATCCAAATTAGAAAGTTTAAATAGTACGTTTTATTTTGTTAAAAGAAATGCACTATGGCTACTGTTACTTTTTGCACTACCAATTTATGGATGTAAGAAGTCGGGTACTGACTCTATATCGGTTACTCCGCCAGCTGTTAGCCCAGATCCCGTACAGTATGATGTTCCTTTTTCAAATGTTCCAAAAACATCAGACATTATTATGTATGAGGTAAATTTGAAGGCTTTTAGTAACGAAGGAAATTTAAAAGGAGTACAAAACAGATTAGATCAAATCAAAGATTTAGGCGTAAATGTAGTTTGGCTAATGCCTATTTACCCTATTGGGATACTAAAAGGTGTAGGTTCTCCTTACAGTATAAAAGATTATAAAGATGTAAATACAGAGTTTGGTAATCTTGAAGACTTAAGAACGTTAGTTAAAGAAGCTCACAAAAGAGATATGACGGTGATTTTGGACTGGGTTGCTAACCACACCGCATGGGACCACCCTTGGATTCAGAACAAAGCTTGGTATAAACAAAACTCAAAAGGAGAAATTGTTAGTCCAGAGGCTTGGCCAGATGTTGCTAAGTTGAATTACGATAGTCAAAGCATGCGTAAAGAGATGATAAAAGCTATGAAATATTGGGTTTTAGCGGCAAACATAGATGGATACCGTTGCGACCACACAGATGGTGTACCCGCTGATTTTTGGAAACAGGCTATTGATACATTAAACAACATTCCAAACAGGAAAATAATCATGTTTGCCGAAGGTGTAAGAAGCGATTTATTTTCTTCGGGTTTTCAAATGAATTTTGGATGGAACTTTTACAATAATCTAAAAGACATCTATAATAACAACCAACCAGCATCTAAACTAAGCGGAGCCAACACAGCAGATTATCAAAACATGACAGGTGGCAATCAGGTGTTAAGATTCACATCTAATCACGACGATAACGCTTGGGACAATACACCTATCAGTATTTTTAACGGGAAGCAAGGTTCAATGGCTGCGTTTTTATTAAGTAGTTATATGGGGGGTGTACCTATGATTTACAACGGACAAGAAGTTGCAACTCCTATAAAACTTTCGTTTTTCTATAAAACCCCAATAGACTGGTCAATAAACCCGGAAATAACTCAGGAATATAAAAAGATAATTGCGCTTAGAAAATCAAGTAACGCCATAAAGACAGGAAGTATTAATTACTATAACAACAACACTAATGTTGTTGCCTTTAAAAAGACCTCCGGAAGTGAAGAGATTGTGGTTTTAGTAAACGTTAGAAATCAAAGTGTTGATTATGGTGTAGATCAGTCTTTAAAATCTAAACAATGGAAAAACGCTTTTGACGAAGCAGATTTCTCTGTCGCTAATGCAATAACGCTAGCACCTTATTCATACATCGTTTTAAAGAATAAATAGCAGATCATCAGCATATTAAATCTGATTTTTAATCGGATTATAGATTCTTATTGCCTTTTTTTTAGGGATTAGGAAATTAAAAACAACGCTTAAAATAAAAAAGTGGTTATAAATAATCGCTCAAAAAATATATAAGATGAGAAAAATAATATTATCGGTTTTTGCTTTACTGATAGCAGTTACCATGGGGTTTGCACAAAGCAGTTCATCGCCAATAATAGTGAAATCGCCCAGTGGAAATTTAGAACTCATCTTTAGTTTAAAAGAAGGTGTGCCCTACTATTCTTTAAAAAGGAAAGACTTGGTTGTGGTAAAAGAATCAAGGCTTGGCTTTATTTTAAAAAATGCGGAAGCGCTAGACAAAGACTTCAGTATTCAAAATGCTACTCAAAAAGAAATCGATGAAAATTGGACGCCAGTTTGGGGAGAAGAGCGTACGATTAGAAACAATACTAAAACACTTAATGTTGAGCTGGTAGAAAAAACAGGAGCACAAAGAAAACTAAACATCGTTTTTCATTTATTTGATGATGGTTTGGGTTTTAGATATGAATTCCCAATTCAGCCAAACATGAAACATTTTGTAGTAGCAAAAGAACTTACCCAGTTTAATTTGGGTCGTAATGATGAAGCCTTTTGGATTCCCGGCGATTATGATTCTAACGAATACCTATATAAAAAAACACGCCTAAGCGAGGTTGATGCATGGGGAACACCAATACTTTCTTACGGAACCCGGGAAGACAATATTCCTGACCAAAATGCGGTGCAAACTCCTTTAATGCTAAAAGCTGATAACGGCTTATACATAAATATCCACGAGGCAGGCTTACTTAATTACCCTGCAATGCAGTTGCATGTGGATAAAAAAGATTTTAATTTATCTGCCGATTTGGTGCCAGATGCAGTTGGAAACATGGCTTATTTAAGAACACCAGCAAAAACACCTTGGAGAACAATTATCGTAAGCGATAAAGCAACGGATATCCTATCTTCAAAAATCATTTTGAACCTTAACGAACCTTCAAAAGTTCAAAATACATCATGGATAAAGCCTATCAAATTTGTGGGTGTTTGGTGGGAGATGCAAACAGGAAAAACCAGCTGGAATTACACCAACAATTTAGACGTTTTAGATAAAAACGGTAACCATATTCCAAATGGCGTACATGCCGCTAACACAAACAACGTAAAAAAATACATTGATTTTGCTTCCAAACACGGAATTAATAGCGTGTTAGTGGAAGGCTGGAATACCGGTTGGGAAGAATGGGTTGGTAACCGAGCCGAAGAAAACTTTGATTTTGTAACCCCTTATCCAGATTTTGATGTAAAAGAGATTCAAAAATACGCAGCGTCAAAAGGTGTGCAAATGATGATGCATAATGAAACCGGCGGTAGTGCAACAAACTACGATCGTTTATTAGATACAGCTTATACTTTCATGAATAAGTTTGGTTATACTTCAGTAAAAACTGGATACGTTGGTCCAATTATTCCTACTAAAGAACACCACGATGGGCAATGGATGGTAAACCATTATACCCGAGTTGCAGAAGTAGCTGCAAAGCATCAGGTAATGGTTAATATGCATGAATCTGTACGGCCAACAGGTTTACACAGAACTTACCCTAACTGGGTAGCAAACGAAGCTGGGCGAGGAAACGAATGGAACGCGTTTACATTTGGTAGTCCACCAGCACACGAAACAATTCTTCCTTTTACTCGCTTAATGGGCGGACCAATGGATTACACTCCAGGTATTTTTAAGATGCGAAATTACGCATCTCAAGACTCTGATAGACAGATGCATACCACTTTGGCAAAACAGCTTGCGCTTTACGTAACGATGTCTAGTCCTTTACAAATGGCTGCAGATTTGCCAGAGAATTATGAAGCGCATTTAGACGCTTTTCAGTTTATTAAGGATGTAGCTTTAGATTGGGATAAATCAATTTATTTGGAAGCAGAACCTGGCGAGTATGTAACGGTTACTAGAAAAGCAAAAAATACCGAAAACTGGTTTATTGGTGCAATTACAAATGAAAAAGCAAGAGATACAAAAATCAACCTTTCTTTTTTAAATAAAGGTCAGAAGTATTTAGCTACAATATATAAAGACGGTAAAAATGCGGATTGGAAAACAAATCCTGAAGCTTACCAGATTGAGAAGTTTATAGTGACTAACAACAGTAATTTAAATATTCGCCTGGCAAATGGCGGAGGTGCAGCAATAAGTTTAACGCCCGTTACTTCATCAACAGCAGTTAAAAACATTAAAGTTTTAAAAAAATAGACGATGAAAAAAATACTAGTAATCACGTTGCTTTTTATAAGCGTTATTAGCCTAAGTGCTCAAGAGTTATTATCACCCAGCAAAGCAATAAAATTAAATTTTGAGTTAAAGGATGGTGTGCCATTTTACCAGCTCACTTTCAAAGGAAAAGAAGTAATAAAGAAAAGCAGATTAGGATTAGAGCTGGTAGACGTTCCGTCTTTTCTAAATGATTTTATTGTATTAAAATCAGAAACAAGTTCTTTTAACGAAACATGGTCTCCAATTTTAGGTGAACAAAGCAAAATTAAAAATAATTACAACGAGCTTTTAATTACACTTAATCAAAAAAGCCAAAAGGATAGATTTATCAAAATCCGTTTCAGGCTATTTGATGATGGTTTAGGGTTTAGGTACGAATTTCCAAAGCAAGCTGATTTAAGTTATTTCACCATTAAAGAAGAAAAAACAGAGTTTAATTTAGTAGGAAATAACAAAGCTTTCTGGATTCCGGGAGATTATGATACTAATGAGTATGCTTATACAACATCAAATATATTAGATATTCCAAATTTGATGAAACAGGCAACTCACATGGTACATGCGCAACAGCCTATAAAAACTACTGCGGTACAAACTCCTTTAATGATGAAATCTGTTAATGGGCTGTACATTAATATCCACGAAGCAGCATTAATTAATTACCCAGCAATGAGCCTGAACGTAGATGCAGCTAATTTTTCTTTAAGCTCGCATTTATGTCCTGATGTTTTTGGAAACAAAGGATACATACAAACCGATGCGCAAAGCCCTTGGAGAACTATTGTGGTGAGTGATAAAGCCGCTGAGATTTTGGCATCGAAACTAATTTTAAATTTAAACGAGCCAACAAAATATAAAGATGTTTCGTGGATTAAGCCTGTAAAATATATTGGTATTTGGTGGGAATATTTTGTTGCCGGAAAAAGCACTTGGGCATATAGTGATGAAACAAACGTAAAATTAACTGACGACTTTACAAAGTTTAAACCTAACGGAAAGCATGGAGCGACTACAGAAAACGCAAGGAAATACATAGATTTTGCCGCAGAAAATGGCTTTGATGCGGTTTTGATAGAAGGTTGGAATATTGGATGGGAAGATTGGTTTGGCAAAAGGAAAGAGGAAGTATTCGATTTTGTGACCGCGTACCCGGATTTTGATGTAAAAGCTGTGCAAAATTACGCTGCCAGTAAAAGTGTAAAAGTAATGATGCATCATGAAACATCTGGTTCAGTAACTAATTACGAAAGAAGATTAGACACTGCGTTTAAATTTATGGAAAACAATGGTTATAATTCTGTAAAAACAGGTTATGTAGGCGCTATAATTCCCAGAGGAGAGCATCACGATAGCCAATCCATGGTAAATCATTATATACACGTCGCAAAAACAGCTGCTGATCATAAAATTATGGTCAATAGTCATGAAGCTGTTAGGCCAACAGGGGTAAATAGAACTTTTCCTAACTGGATTGCGCAGGAATCCGCAAGAGGAACAGAATTTGAATCAATGGGCGGTTTAGCGCCAGACCATACCACCATTTTACCTTTTACCCGCTTAATGGGTGGTCCAATGGATTACACACCGGGTATTTTTCAAACAGATTTATCTTATTACGGAACTGGGAGCACTCAAAGGGTTAATACAACCCTTGTAAAGCAACTAGCCTATTATGTAACGATGTATAGTCCGTTGCAAATGGCTGCTGATTTACCCGAAAATTACATGCGTTTTCCTGATGCTTTTCAGTTTATTAAAGATGTAGCTGTTGATTGGGATGATACTTATATTTTAGAGGCAGAACCTGGAGATTATGTAACTATTGCCAGAAAAGCAAAAGGTAAAAATGAATGGTTTATTGGGGGAGTAACAGACGAAAACTCACGTACAGCAAATATTTCTTTTGATTTTTTACCTGCCGGTAAAAAATACACTGCAACTATTTACGCAGATGGAAAAGATGCCAGCTACAATAAGAAACCGCAGAGTTATACCGTCAAAACCATAAAAGTAACTAGCAAAACTAAGCTTAAAGAATATCTTGCTCCAGGTGGCGGGATTGCAATTAGTGTAAAATAAATTCGAGTAAAAAGGAAAATGGCGAAGGGTTTTAAGTCACCTTACCGTTTAGCTTTTTTTGAATTGCTTTACGAAATCTTTTCAAGTAAGTGTTTCTTTTTATACTACGTTTTTTTTTGTTTAAAATAGATAAAAAGAAGCGGCTGACTCCATTACTTTTGAGACAGCCGCTTCTTTTGTTCATTAAAAGTGGTGTCAGAATCTTTGGCAACCGCTATCAAAAACATTTGTTCTTTTGGTGATTCAATACATCAAATTTGCCATCCACAGTTTTGATATTTTTTCGATACTTTACTATGAATCGTAATATCTCAAGTTCTTACTGAAGATAATGGATAACCATTCTTTTAAACATTGCATTCTAAATGCACATCGTTGCGCTTTTTCTCAAGCTGATCATTCAATTTTTTACTTAATTTTAAAGGGTTTCGCTCAAATCTACGTTCCGACTTTTTTTGTATAAATAATAGTTTAAGTACAATTTGTGCGTTGATTTCTAGGAAAGAATAACTTAAAAAGGGAAACATGGTCTATTGCTTTTTGTGAGTATAGGTTTTAATAGCTTGCCTTTAAAATTGTATTTTGCATAGATAATGTTATTTTCGTTTTTCAATTTAATAATTCCTTGAAAGATATTTTAGTTAGGTAGCCAGGTGTGTTGCTTTTATCTTTTATAGAGATAGCCATAAAATTAAACCATTACTTAAATGAGAGCTGCAACATTAATATTCTTAATTTTATTCGCCCTACAGGCAAATGCTCAACCCAAATTAAATTTAAAAAATTTTGATTCATCAACCGGAGTCTCTGTTCAAGCCAAAGGTGACAGTTTTGAGGTAACATGGCCTATAGGAAATAAAGAAAACGGTAAGATCATTTTAGATGTAAGAAATAACTACCCTTTATTTAAAAGCTTGCAAATAGGTAAGTCAAAAGATTTTGTAGAAATCGCAAAAGATCTTAACCCCGCATTTATTTTAAGTATCGGAGAACGTAAGCTTGACTTTAAAAACAGTGGTTGGAATATATTTTTTGATAAAGTACCCTCAAAACCTAACCAATCTTACAACGTAATATTACAAAAACAAAATACGGCCACTATAAAAACTATTGGCTCGCATACAGTAATTACGCTTGGAGAGCTAAAAGCACCCAATTTTAAGGGACACCTAGAAATTACGCTATACAATGGAAGTCCATTACTTAACGTCGCCGGTGTAGTTGGTACCGACGTTGATTCTACCGCAATTTTGTACGATGCCGGTTTGGTAAGCAAAAACCAACCATGGAGCAATATTGCATGGTCTGATGTGTATAAGAAAATGCAACACGTTAAAGCCAACCAGACAGATACAAGCAAAAATCTGGAAGTTAAATACAGAACAGTTATTGGACAGTCCGCGAAAGGAAGCTTAGCTATTTTTCCTGCACCGCATCAATATTTTTATCCATTGGATGAAGCCTTTAACTTAAAATTTACTTGGTACGGTAGTAATTATCGCAATATGATTCCAGAGTTTGGTATTGGTATCAGGCAAGAATTACAAGGAGACAGACGCTATGTGCCTTGGTTTAATGCGCCTCCCAAAACTCAGCAGCGCTTAAACTTTTTCTGTTTGTTAAGTAAAGAAAATCCTGAAGCTCTATTGGAAGAAGTAAAGAGATTTACCCATGAAGATAAATACGTAAGCTTACCCGGTTACAAAACCATGGAAAGCCATTTCCATAATGAGTTTATATCAAAGGTTGTGCTTGCTGGCAAACCTGTACCAGAAGAACCAAGCTTTGTGAAAGTTTTTAAAGAAACTGGAGTAGACATTGTGCATTTAGCCGAATTTCATGGCGAAGGACATCCAACAGGGCCAGATAGCCTTCGTTTAAACGAACTTCATACGCTGTTTGAACAATGTAAGCGCTTATCTAATGACAAATTTTTATTACTGCCAGGAGAAGAAGCAAATAATTTTTATGGAGGGCATTGGTTGGCATTTTTTCCTAAGCCAGTTTATTGGGTAATGAGCAGGAATCCAAATGTTCCGTTTGTAACAACTGATGCTAAATATGGCAAAGTTTACCACATTGCTGATAAAGAGGAAATGTTAAAGTTATTAGAAGCAGAAAACGGCTTAGCATGGACAGCTCATGCCAGAACAAAAGGATCTACGGGTTACCCTGATGCTTATAAAAATGAGGACTTTTTTAAGTCGAGCACATTTATGGGAGCTGCATGGAAAAACATTCCAGCAGATCTTTCCTTACAAACCTTAAGTAAACGGGTGCTTAACCTAATGGACGATATGAATAATTGGGGGTTAAAGAAAACCGCAATTGCCGAATGTGATGTCTTTACCATTGAGCCAGAGAATGAAATGTACGCCCATTTAAACGTGAACTATTTAAAAATGGACAAACTACCAAATTTTAAAGATGGTTGGCAACCTGTTTTAGATGTGATGAAAAAGGGTGAGTTTTTCTCTACCACGGGTGAAGTGCTTATCCCATCTTTTACCGTAAATGGAAGTAGCTCTGGAGCAACAATTCCGCTAGCTAAAAATGGAGAAGCAAATATTGTATTTGATATCAATTGGACTTTCCCACTAAATTATGCCGAGTTAGTTTCTGGAGATGGAAGTAAAGTTTACCGAGATAAAATTGACCTTAACCAAACTGAAGCTTTTGGCAAAAAAACCATTAAACAAAAACTTAATTTAAAAGGCAGAACATGGGTAAGGTTAGAAGTTTGGGATATTGCAGCAAATGGGGCTTTTACCCAAACGGTTTGGTTAAACTAAGTAAAAAAGGAGTTTTAGACCTTTTTAGCGCTCTGAAACGTTAAGTAATTAAAAAATAATTCATCCGTAATGAGCTCGATATTTTATCGAGCTCATTTCTTTTAAATGAAGATTAATTCTTGCACAACACATTTACCATAATTCAAAGTTTTGGCATTTCATTCCACCAATTCAGGAGTTTTTCTTTTAATTTTTGTACTATCTCAGTGTTTTGTAGCGCAATGTTTTTTGTTTCGTTCTTATCGGTTATGATGTTGTAAAGCTGTATATCTGTACCATCACTATTCATTAATAATTTCCACGACCCTGATCTTACAGCCAAATTAGGGCTTTTGTCTTTTCCTAAAGGGTACCTGAAAGCGGTATTGTTTCTCCCGTATTCCCAAAACATATCCTTATTGCGTAGTGAGGGTTTTCCTAACCATACATCGCTCCTGTCTTTTCCATCGCTTTTATAGCTATCAGGAAGGTTTATGCCCGCCATTTTTGTTAATGAGGGCAATAAATCCATAGCGTTCATTTCAGAATATTCATCTGATTTAGCTTTTTCAATATGACCCGGCCAACTAATAATAAATGGCATTTTAGTGCCTCCTTCAAAAAGAGAAAGTTTAGAGCCTCTTAAACCACCAGCCCTACTTCCTCTAAAACTTGGAAGCGGCCCATTATCGCTGGTAAAGATGATAATGGTATTTTGATCTAGTTTTAATTTCGCTAACCCATCCATTAACCTGCCTATTTGAAAATCATATTCTTTTAAAACAAGTTTAAAAGCTTGCTCTTCCTCGGGGTTCATTGGGTATTTTCCAGTGTATTCGGTTTCTACTCTCGGTACCCACGGAGTATGAACATCATCGGGCCAAAGGTTTACGAAAAAAGGCTTATTCTTATTTCTTTGGATAAATGCCAGCGTTTTATCAACAAAATATTTAGTTCTATCCCATCTTTTCACACTGTCTTTGGATGACCATATCCAATCTGTTGCCGTAATTAAAGGATCCGGGTCTGGACTTTCATATGTACTTACATGTTCATCATATCCATATTTTTCGAAGCCCGGGGCGTTAGTTACGTCTCTTCCACCGCCCAAATGCCATTTACCAAAATGACCTGTTGCATATCCAGCCTCTTTAAAGAAATTGGCGATTGAAGGTGCATCCGGATTTAAGAAATCTGCTTGTTGTGCATTCCTATTGTGCTTTCTATTGTCCAAATAAGTAGTGAAATTCCACCTTGCGGGGTACATGCCGGTCAACAAAGCAGCCCTAGATGGCGAACATATCGGTGCAGCACTATAATACTGCAAAAACTTAGTTCCCTTGGCAGCAAGTCTGTCAATATTTGGAGTAGCAACAAAGTGCCCTCCAAAACAAGTGATATCACTAAAGCCCATATCATCTGTTAGGATAATGATAACATTTGGCTGGCGACGACTTGCTGTTGGTTCGGTTACGCTAATTATTTTTAGCGAACATCCACTTAACGTAAGTAAGGTTATTACTACTAAGCTAAACCCAAGTTTATTTTTCATTTGTTAGGTACTGAAGTACAAGATATAATTATAGCCTTAAAAAATTAACAGCTTGATATGGTAATTTTAAACAGTCATTATCTTTTAGGAAGCACCTTATTTTCATGAGCCCATTTTTTCCACTTTGCTTTCATTTCTTTTACTTTTTCTGGGTATTTATCAGCTAAATCATTCAGTTCCGTTTCATCATCGTCTATTTTGTATAAATGCCAAGTTGCATCGTTACTAAGAGAAACCAATTTCCATCCGTTATCCCTCACATATCTCGCATTATAATGTTCGTTAAATAATAAATGGTGACCATAAGTTTGGTTCCCTTCAATTGCAGGCAATAAACTATTACCAGTTGTTGGACTTATGGTATTGCCTTTATAAACGTTTGGATAGGTCGCTTTTGATACGTCTGTAAAAGTTTTCATAAAATCCATGACGTGACCGATTTGATCAGAGTAGCTTCCGTTTTTTGCTTTCAACCCTTTAGGCCATGAGATAATCATTGGAGTTCTAACTCCGCCCTCATAGCTTTGCTCTTTTGCAAGTTGATAAGGAGTATTTGCAACATTTGCCCATCTTTCGCCTATAGAGCTATAAACTAGCTGAGAACCTGGAAGATGTTCTACACTTTTATGTATGGGGAAAAACACTTTTCTCCCATCTCTTGTTTCTGATGTACGGTCAAAACCTGGTCCGTAACGCATGGCATCTTCCGGACTAGCCCCATTATCACTCAAGAAAATAATGATTGTATTATCTAATTCTCCTGTTTCTTTTAAAGTATTAATAATCCGACCTATTCCCTGATCCATATTATCTATCATCGCAGCATGTACTGCCATCGCTCTTGCGTCCCATTCTTTGTCAGGATTTTTATCCCACAATAATTCTGGTTTTAAGCGTGGCGATAAGGGCGTAGTCTTAGGATTAATTAATCCCATTTTTACCATACGTTCATATCTAGCAATTCTTATCGCATCCCATCCAACCGTGTAAGTATCTTTATATTTTTCAATATCTTTAGGTTTAGCATGTAAAGGCCAATGCGGTGCATTTTGAGCTACATAAATAAAAAAAGGTTTTTCTTCTTTAGCAAACTCTCTGATATAAGCTGAAGTGGTATCATTAATAGCATCTGTTTGGTAATAGTCTTTAGGTACGTTTTTAATGGGTGTAGTTCCGCTTACCAAACTAAAAGGGTCAAAATAATCTACCACGCCCCAAATGGTGCCAAAATATTTTTCAAAACCCCTGCTGGTAGGATATTGTTCGATTGGAGAAAATAAAGCATAGCCCTCTTGGTGATTTAACCACGCCAATTGTTTTGCAGCTGTAGGCTGTTCGATAGTATTGGAAACATGCCACTTCCCCGTCATGGCTGTACGGTAACCTGCCGTTTTTAAAACTTCTGCAACAGTTACGGTGTTTTCTGTTAAATAGCCTCTGTAGCCCGGTTCGTTTCTATCAGTAGTCATTTCTCCAATACCTGCATCATGATTATATTGGCCCGTTAATAATGACGCTCTTGTAGGGCAACACCTAGAAACATTATAAAAATTTCTAAAACGGATACCATTTTCGGCTAAATAATCAAGATTTGGCGTTTTAATCTCTCCCCCATAACATCCAAGGTCAGAATATCCAAGATCATCTGCCAAGATTAAAACAATATTAGGTCGTGGGTCATCCTTTAAATTTGTAGACGATTTTTTTTTCACTCCGAAACAGGCGGTTATAAGCATTGCTGCAAACGCTGTAAAAATGTAAATGGTGTTTTTTTGCGTTACTAAATACATGTTTTATTAATTTACTTATTGACGATCTTATTTAGTGCTTTAATCAAACTTAAAATATTCTCTACCTCGTAAAGGTATTTAGACTTACTTAGCCTTGGTCCAAGGGGAGGGGAAAACATTTTTTTTCACGGCATAATCCTCCCACATCTCACTCATTTCCTTCACTATCGCTGGGTGTAAGGTTGCCAAATTATTTAACTCTGGCCTATCGACTTCTATATCGTACAGTTCCCATGGGTCCGATGTGTATTTTCGGCCTTTTAAATGTGCTGCGCTAACTATTTTCCATTTTCCCATCCGTACCGCTCTGTTCATTTCATGCTCCCAAAATATCGCTTTTCTACGGAGTTCCTTATCTTTAAAGCTGGGCACTAAACTTATCCCATCTTCGGGAATAATTTGATGATCAGCAAAATTTTTTGGATAAGGAGACCCGGTTATCTCCAGAATAGTTGGCATAATGTCAATGGTATGTCCAACCTGCGAACGGATAGTTCCTTCACTGCTTTTTGCAATGCCGGCCGGCCAGTGTATGATTAAAGGTGTAGCTATCCCTCCTTCACTCACATCATGCTTGAATAATTGTAAAGGTGTATTTGATACATTTGCCCAAGACTTTAAATAACTCAAATAGGTATTTGCCGGACCTGCCATAACCGATTTCCCTTGCATAACAACTTCGCCTTTGCGAGTAATAGGAGGCGTATTAGAATAATTTAAGTCATTAGGTTGAAGTGTAGCTAAGTTCTTCACAATTTTAGTAACTGGTCTTAAAGCGCCACTTCCAATATTCTCTGCGCAAGCTCCATTATCTTGCATAAACATAATTACCGTATTATCAAAAATATCATCCTTCTTAAGCTGGGTAATTATTCTTCCAATTCCTTGGTCCATTATATCTATCATCGCAGCGTAGGTTTCCATTCTTCTAAGCATCGCCGGTTTATTGGTCTCCGTTTCCCATAAATTATCTGCATTTATAGGGGATAGTTCGGTATCGCTTTTTATCACTCCTAATTTCTTCATCCTTACCAATCTTTCTTCCCGTAGCTTTTCCCAACCCTCATCAAATCTTCCTTTATATTTGTCAATTGCTTTTTGTGGAGCTTGCATTGGCCAGTGTGCAGCAGTGTAGGCTACATACATAAAAAAAGGTTTACTGTAGTCTCGCTCTTGGATATATTTTACACTATTGTCAGATATAGCATCGGTAAAATAATAATTATCGGATTTGTATTTCGGGTCGTTAGCAGGAGTAATCAACGTATTATCGCGACACAAAAAACCTGGATCATAATAGTTGGAGGCGCCCAATATGGTCCCATAATATTTGTTAAATCCTCTCTGAAGTGGCCAGTTTTCTTTAGAGCTTGTTGCGGTAGGGTGGAGGTTTAAATGCCACTTACCGGTCATAAAAGTTTCGTAGCCATTTTCTTTTAGAACTTCTGATATGGTTACACAATTGTTATTAATGTTGCCTCTATAGCCCGGCAAATGAAAATCAACACTTGTCATATAGCCCATACCTGCTTGATGGGGATAAAGGCCTGTCAATAAAGAAGCTCTGGACGGACAACATCTTGACATATTGTAAAACTGCGTATACCTTAAGCCTTCTTTAGCCAACTGATCTAGGTTAGGCGTAAGCGCTTCCCCTCCATAGCAGCTTAAATCAGAATAGCCCATATCATCAGAAAGAATGATTATGATATTTGGTTTTGATTTTGGCTATATACCTTGTTTTGAGTTGCCAAAAAAATGGAGATCAATAAAATGTAATACCTCATACGTTTAACTTTATCATAAACTAATGCGTTTCATGTTGAGCAACTTATAACTGTTTTAAAAGTATGAGAGTAGAATTGTTGCTGTTGATCGTGAATAAAATGGTCATTGTTGGAGGATAAAATAAACCTTAACTTCCTGTAGCAAAAATGCAGTTAAGATGAAGTTTATCCGGAGATTTAGGTAATAGCCAGTGGCAATTTATAAAAAAGACCCTATAATTTTTTAATTATAGACCAAAACAAAAGATGAAATTTATACTGGATGCAAAAAAAACGGGTGGCTGTGGCTAATACTTGGTTAAACTCGCTAAATCACAATTGGTTATTACTAGGGTAAAACTGGTCTAACCTGAGAGCTTTGGGTTTTCTTTCACAATTAAAGACATCTTAAAATTTGTTTAAAAAGCTCGTCTTTATGCAAATCAAAAAAGCTTTTTTATTTTAAATTTTGTAATACTTGCTAAGTGAGAAAAAAAGGATTGAAATTTTCATATGTATTTCCGTAAACATTTGTAATACAAGTATATGTAGGTTTTTCAAATATTTTGATAATTCTTCTCTTGTGCCCGTAGTCAGTTTATTTAAATAAATTTTATATGTTTGCTAAAACGTTTTATTTGTCAGGATAATTTTGTTTTATTCAAGCAATACGGAACTAATATTTAACCAATAGTAAACCATAATGAAGCTTTTATCTATTCTAAAAACGTTTTCCGCAACTTTCATATTTTTTATTTTTGTTCCATTTACTTCTGTAAAAGCTCAAGAATGGAGTTTCAAAAAAGCGCCTATCGAAACTAAATGGGCAAAAGATGTAGATCCTAAAAATCCTTTACCCGAATATCCTCGTCCGCAAATGGAACGCAGCAGATGGATGAATTTAAACGGATTATGGGCATTTAAACCTGGACAAGCTTCAGAAATTTTGCCGAATTCTAGTTCCTATTCAAGACAAATAGTAAAACCAGTACAAGTTGGACAAGTGATTACATTTGGTTACGTAAAGAATTTAAAACCAAACATTTAAAGAAATCAATGCTTGAACAACTATATTTAAAAGTTTATCACGATGAAGATATTGAAATTTACATCAATGGTGTTTTGGCGGCTTCTGCGGAAGGGCACAGCTCTAGCTATGTTAAAATGCCATTATCGCCAGCAAGTTTAAAAGCATTAAACAGAAATGGTAAGAATACGATAGCTGTTTACTGTCGCCAAACTTTGGGTGGCCAAATGGTAGATGTTGGCTTACAGTTTTCTAGCATAACCAACCAGAATTAAATTTAAAAACCACAAATAAATAATAAATAAAAAGAAAGATCTGGCAATATTTTTCAACCTTGAAAAATGTTGCTGCCATTAAATTATTAACATGAAGAAATTATCATTTTTAGCACTTGCATTGTGTTCTGCTTCGCTTTTTGCACAAGAGCGAAAAGCGCCAGCCTATCCTTTAATAACCCATGATCCTTATTTTAGCATTTGGTCTCAGGGCGATAAACTTAATGAGAATCCTACTAAACACTGGACCGGGGTTAACCAATCTTTAAACGGAGTTTTAATGGTTGATGGCAAGTATTATAATTTTTTAGGCGAAACCGAGAAAGTTTACAAAACAATTTTACCTGCTGCCGATGAGAAAGCTTTTGATGCAAAGTATGCTTTTGAAGAACCAGCAAAAGGCTGGCAAAACATTAGTTTTGATGATAGCAATTGGAAAACTGGTGCTGCGCCGTTTGGTTTTGAGAAAGGCGAATCCAAAACCCAGTGGAAAACCAAAACACTTTGGGTACGTAGAACCTTTGATTTAACAGAAACTGATTTCAACAAGGTGTTTTTAAAGGTAAACCATGATGAAGATATTCAAGTTTTTATTAACGGTAAAATAGCTTATGAAAAAGTTGGTTGGACAGATGAGTTTGCTTATTTGCCTATTCGTAATAGTTTATTGCAAAAAGGTAGAAACACCATAGCAATCAAAATAGTGAATAAAACAGGTGGCCAATGGTTAGATTTTGGTTTAGTAGAACAACCGGCACAAAAAGAGGCCATAACTTTGGTAAATGCTGTTCAAAAGAACGTGAATGTTGCTGCAACACAAACCACTTATGATTTTACATGTGGTCCAGTTGATTTAACTGTGATTTTCACCTCTCCTTTGTTAATGGACGATTTAGATTTAATGGCTCGTCCGGTTAGCTACATCACCACTAAAATAAAAGCTAATGATGGTAAAACACACGATGCTAAACTTTATATTGGCGCCTCAAGTGATCTTGCCGTTCATTCAACCTTTCAGCCGGTTACCGCTGTAGAATATAGCCGTAATGATTTGAATATTCTAAAAGCGGGTACAATTGCGCAACCGTTTTTACAACGTTCTGGCGATGGTGTACGTATTGATTGGGGATATATGTATTTAGCTGTTCCAACCTCAGCAAATGCCACACAAAATATAAGCTCACAAGCTAATGCTTTAAATATTCTGGTAGATAAAAGCGATGATGCTCCGTTAGAAAGAAACGGCCAGAAGCTAAAACTAAATACTGTAATTCCATTCGGTAAAATAGGCGATAAAACGGTAGAACAGTATGTGATGTTAGGTTATGATGATTTGTTTTCTTTCCAATATTTCCACGATAATTTACGTCCATGGTGGAATTTAAATGGTACAGAAACCATAGAAAATCAGTTGGGAAAAGCAGCAAATCAATACAAATTAGTTATGGAAAAATGCGCTGCATTTGATGCTAAAATGTATAATGATGCTAAAGTTGTTGGTGGCGAATCTTATGCTAAGCTTTTAGAGCTAGCTTACCGTCAAGCAATTTCAGCACACAAATTAAGTAAAAGCCCCGATGGTGACATTCTGTTTATGTCAAAAGAAAACTACAGCAATGGTTCTATAAACACGGTTGATATCACTTACCCTTCTGCACCTTTATTTTTACTTTACAATCCCGACTTGGTAAAAGGGATGATGAACGGAATTTTCTATTATAGCGAAAGTGGCAGGTGGAAAAAACCTTTTGCTGCACATGATTTAGGTACTTATCCAATTGCAAATGGCCAAACCTATGGCGAGGATATGCCTATAGAAGAAAGTGGCAATATGGTAATTTTAGCGGGAGCAATAGCTAAAGCAGAAGGCAATGCTGATTACGCTAAAGCGCATTGGGCAACGTTAACCACTTGGGCAGAATATCTAGCTAAAGAGGGCTTTGATCCTGCAAATCAACTTTCTACTGATGATTTTGCAGGTCACTTGGCTAGAAATACTAACTTATCCATCAAAGCAATTGTTGCTTTGGGTAGTTACGGTATGATGGCGAAAATGTTAGGTAAAAACGATGTAGCAGAAAAATATACAAAAATTGCCAAAGATATGGCTATCCGCTGGGATGAAATGGCTGACGCTGGCGATCATTATAGTTTAAGCTTTGGTAAAAAAGATACCTGGAGTCAGAAGTATAACCTAGTTTGGGATAAAATTTTGGACTTGAATATTTTTCCAGAGAAAATTTATAAAAAAGAGGTCAGCTTTTATTTAAAACATCAAAATAAGTACGGCTTACCTTTAGATAGCAGAGAAGATTATACCAAATCAGATTGGGTAACTTGGACGGCTACTTTAACCGATAACAAGCAAGACTTTGAAGCTTTCATAGATCCTATATATAAGTTTGCTTTAGAAACTCCAGCTCGTTCGCCACTAACCGATTGGCATGGCACTAAAGACGGATTGAGGATGAATTTTACAGCCAGAAGCGTTATTGGAGGTTATTTCATGAAACTTTTGGAAGTTAAATTTAAAGCAAAAAAATAAATAATAAGTTGTAGGAAAACGATTTAGAAAAGGGCTGACCATAAATCAGCCCTTTTTTTAGCTACTTGAATAGCCAATGAAGAATTATTTAATTAGCGTGTCAGCGTTGATGCTTTCAAATTTTCTTAGGTACGTAGTTATCCTAACCTAAGGTAAATCCATAAGTAGAAAAAGAAAAGGTTTTCACGACTAACTCTTACCGCCGCTATACATATAGCTTTAATAATTTCCCTTTTTTCTTGCTCTCAACTGTTTGTAGAAACAATGTGCCTTCAATGCAAGTTTTATCAGCTATTAATTCAATAACAATAATACCAAATATATTTAATAAATAGTCTAATGTTGATTGCTGAAAACCACATAGATACATAGCTTTTTAAGCAAGATGTAAAAGACATAGCTATGTTCCGCAAAGCGGAACGCTATATGAACTAAAAAAAAATACTTTGTCCTCTCAAACAAGATTATGTATCTATGTGGGAAATTTTAGGCTATTATATATACATAAATGGTATAACCTTCATTTTCCATGCGCTAACGCAAACTTCTCATTACATGGAAAAAAACGATTTTTCTTTATATTAACTTATGCTAGTTAGCTAACTGGGTTAGCCTCCTAATGTGGTTCCACTAAGAATGCTGGTAAAATATGGAATTGATTTGCCCTGCAATAATTGAGTCGATAGTCATTTTTTTTTTTGATATTTAAGTCGGATAAGATTGTTTAACTCTCAGTGTTAAATATTTTTTTTGGGGAATTGCTAAAACGTTTAACTATTTATAACTTAGTCTTTTTGACCTAACAATTATAAACCCATTTATTCCAATTATGAATATTAAAAGAATTTTAATATTGGTTTTTTTTGCAATGCCTTTTTTTTCAAAAGCACAACAGCAATGGCAATCAAAGCAAGCCGTTTTAATGACCAATTTTGCTAAGGACGTAAATCCAGATCATGTTTTACCTGAATATCCAAGACCACAATTGGTTAGAGAAAAATGGATGAATTTAAATGGTCTTTGGCAGTACCAACCAGCCACTGATAAAAATGAAGCGCTTCCAAATGGGGATTTATCAAAATCTATTTTGGTGCCTTTCCCTGTCGAGTCTGCACTTTCTGGTGTAATGGAACATCACGAAACCATTTGGTATAAAAGAAGTTTTACCGTTCCTTCTAATTGGAAGAACCAACGTGTATTGTTGCATTTTGGAGCAGTAGATTATGAGGCAGAAGTATTTGTAAATGGTAAAAGGGTAGGTTCGCATACTGGTGGATATGATGCTTTTAGCTTTGATATCACAGCTGCAATGAATAAAAAAGGTCCGCAAGAAGTGGCCGTAAGAGTATATGACCCTACAGATAAGGGCGGCTTCCCTAGAGGAAAGCAAAGCTTATATCCGCAAGGTATTATGTACACCTCTGTAACTGGTATTTGGCAAACAGTATGGTTAGAGCCTGTTGCCGAAACTCACATCGATCAGGTAAAAATGGTGCCGGATATTGACAAGTCTGTGCTAAATTTAAAGATAAATATGCTAAATCAGTCCAATAATTTAATTGCTGATATCACGGTAAAAGATGGAGCCAATGTTGTTCAACGTTTTTCTGGTAAAACAAATATAGAATTATTGGTGCCTATCACAGATGCTAAGCTTTGGTCTCCCGAAAGCCCCTTTTTATACGATTTAGAAATCGTAATAAAGGATGGTAAAAAAGTAGTAGATGTAGTTTCAAGTTATTTTGGAATGCGTAAGATCTCTATTGGGGAAGAAGATGGTTTCAAGAAAATGTTCCTTAATAATAAATTCGTATTTCAAATGGGGCCGTTAGATCAAGGCTTCTGGCCTGATGGTATTTATACTGCCCCAACAGACGAAGCTTTACGTTATGATTTGAAGATGATTAAGAAACTTGGCTTTAACATGGTAAGGAAACACATAAAGGTAGAGCCGCAACGCTGGTATTATTGGGCAGATAAGTTAGGGCTTATGGTGTGGCAGGATATGCCGTCATCAAATTCTTATACAGATCAGCCAGTGGCGCTAGACGAGGAAGCATTTTCGTCGGAGCTGGAGCGAATGATTGAAACACATTGGAACTCGCCAAGTATTGTAAGCTGGGTAATTTTTAATGAAGGTCAAGGCCAGCATAATACGCCAGAATTGGTAAGTAAAGTTAAAACGTTAGACCCAAGCCGATTGGTAAATCAGGGTAGCGGTTGGACTCACTTTGGCGTGGGCGATGTTTTAGACGTTCACAGCTATCCGCCACCTTCCGTTGGTTCAAGTAAAACGCAAACTTTAGCTTGCGGCGAGTACGGAGGGATTGGTTATATTATTCCGGGACATACCTGGAAAATTGGCCCCACTTACGTAATGATTAACAATGATGAAGAATACAATAATTTGTATGACGATTTCGCCACGGATTTAACATTGTTCAAAACCAATCATGGATTAAGCGCTGCCGTTTACACAGAAATTACTGATGTAGAGGTAGAGCTTAACGGTTTAATCACTTACGATAGAAAAATTGTTAAAGGTGATATCAATAAAATTATTGCTGCTAATGAAAGAGCCATTAACGATTATATTAACTTAACTGCAGTATTGCCAACATCTGAAAAAGAAGCTAGAGAATGGAAGTATACTTTCCAAAAACCAAGTGATAATTGGATGAAATCGCAGTTTTCCGATTTATCTTGGAAAAGCGGTTTGGGTGGCTTCGGTAGCGTTGGAACGCCAGGTGCAGTAATAAAAACGGAGTGGAAAACAGATGATATCTGGTTAAGGCAAGACTTTAAGTTAGGAGATTTATCGGCTTTTAATCTGGATGATTTGAAACTATACATCCATCATGATGATGAATGCGAGGTTTATATTAATGGTGTAAAAGCGGCTACCATTGGAAATTATACTGGTAATTATTCGTTAGTAGAAATAAGCAAAGAAAGTAAGAATGCTCTTAAGCCAAATGCAACGAACGTGTTGGCGATACATTGCAAGCAACACACCGGTGGCCAATTTATTGATGCCGGTTTAAGTGTTATAACAAAAAAATAAATTAGTTATTAAGTTTATTAGAATATGTTTTTAAAATTTTGTCTATCAAAAAACGTCAATAGAAATATTTTGTATTTGTCGTTTTCTGTGCTTTTTGCTGTACCTGTACAACAACTTCACGCACAAAAAAAGGCAATGCCTGCTTATGATTTTTCAAGAGCTCCTTTGTTAAAGAATGCTAATGTGCCTTTACCCTTAGGAAGCATTAAAGCTAAAGGCTGGCTTTTAAAACAATTAGAATTACAAGCAGCCGGATTTACCGGACATGCCGAGGAACTGTATCCCGAAAGTGGAAATTTAGGCCCCCAGTCAGACTGGCTAGGCGGTGATGGTGGTGGGTGGGAAAGAGTTCCTTACTACCTAAAGGGATTGGTAGCTTTAGGATACACGCTTAATGATCCAGCTTTGATTGCAAAATCTCAGAAATGGATTGATTGGACATTAGACAACCAACAAGAAAACGGAGTATTTGGTCCAGCTAAAATGGACGATTGGTGGCCACGGATGCCTATGCTTTATACATTACAGAGTTATTTTGAGGCAACGCAAGACAAAAGAGTATTGCCTTTTATGACCAAGTATTTTAAATACGAACTGGCAAATCTACCTTCAAAACCATTATACGAATGGAGCAAGTCCAGAGCAGGAGACAACATAGATGTGGTGCTTTGGTTGTATAATAAAACTGGGGATAAATTCCTGTTAGAACTTACAGACTTGCTACAGAAGCAAGCCTATCCGTGGAAAAGCATTTTTACCAATAATGAGTTTTATTTCTTTGGAGATGATTTCCATACCAAACACTCGGTAAGCGTTGGCGAAGCGTTAAGATTTCCAGCTTTAGGTTATTTAAGAAACGGAGATGGCGCTTATAAAACTGCTTTCAAAAAAGGTATAGCTAACCTCATAGAAAGTCATGGGCAACCTTCTGGCATTGCTTCCGGTACAGAGTTTTTAGCGGGCCGAAGCGGAATACAAGGTGTGGAAACCTGCACCGTTGTAGAATGGATGCAGAGTTTAGAAACAGCTGCAAGAATTATTGAAGATGCGTCAATTGGAGATCGGTTAGAGAAAATTGCCTTTAACCAGCTACCCGCACAGTTTAGCAAGGACTTAAAAGAGCATTTTTACTATACGCAACCTAATCAAGTACGTAGCAAATTTGGGCTTAATGGTTTCGATGAAGATTACCCTGAAGGCTTGTTGCTAAGTCCTTATTCAGGGATGGGTTGCTGTCGTTATAACATGCACATGGGTTGGCCGTATTTTGTGAAAAACAGCTGGGCAGCAAGCCCTGACGGCGGTTTAACAGTAATTGCTTATTCGCCAACGGAAGTAAATGCGTTAGTTGCTGGCAATGTGCCAATCAAGATAGAAGAAGAGACAAATTATCCGTTTGACGAACAGATTAAGCTTAAAATATCATTAAGCGAGTCAACAGAATTCCCTTTGCGTTTGAGAATTCCAGCTTGGTGTAAAAACCCAACTATAAAAATAAATGGGAAAGACTATAAAGGCGTTAAGGCTGGCGAAATCGTAAAAATAAATAGACATTGGAAAAATAAGGATGAAGTTTTAATCAATTTTCCGATGGAAGTAAACGTTGCCCAACAGGTGAATAATTCTGTAAGCGTAGAAAGAGGCCCGTTGGTTTACGCTTTGCAAATCGATAATAAGTACGAAATAGTGAAATCGCATCCTGTTAAAGGATTTTATGATTACCAAATTACGCCAACTCAAGCTTGGAATTATGGCTTACTGCTTGATAATAGCGATTTGGCGAAGCAAATTACCGTGAAGAAATACAAGATGCCGGAGAATCCTTTTGATCCAGCTACAACGCCCATACGCTTATCAGTAAAAGCCCAAGAGGTTACTGACTGGAAAATGGCTTATAACGGTATTTTAGCATTTGAAGTGCCTTATTCCCCGGTTAGCTCTGCTGAACCAGTTGTGCAGGTAACTTTGATTCCTAGTGGTGCAGAAAAAATAAGAATTTCCTGTTTCCCGGTAATTGGTGCACAACAAGAAAAGCTAAAGTCCTTTACCGCAAATTTTAACGATGGGAAAATGGATGATTGGGTGTTTTATGGCGGTGGTTGGTTTGTAAAAGATGGTGCTATATCGGCAGCGTCAAACCATGGTTCGTGGGGTGCTGGTATCCACGGTTCAAAGGTAATTGCTGCCAAAGTAAATGCAGACGACTTTGTTTTAGAAACAGATATCAATCCTGGAAAAGTTGGTAATTCTGGAGTGGTATTTAGAGTGAACAATCCATCAATTGGCGCCGATTTATATGAGGGATATTACGTTGGTATTAATCCGGTGTTAAACAGAATTGAAATTGGAAAGTCGATTAACAAAACCTATGTTTTGTTGGCTTCCAGTCCACTAAAGGTTCAAGAAAATAAAAAGTATAGGTTAAGTGTTACAGCAAAAGGTGATGCTATAAGCGTTTTTCTTGATGGCAGTGCTAAATCTATTGTTTCCGTAAAAGACGATGAGTTTAAAAGTGGTTCTGTAGGGTTAAGATCATATGATGCTTTTCCAACTTATGATAATATATCTGTTAAGGCAATGTAGCATACAAATAATACAAAGAGTGTTCATTTCGTAGTTAAGGAGATATTTAACGCCCAGGGGAACAAACTACCTCGGTTATTTACAACTTTAACTATTTCTGTAACAAGAAGTTTTTGTAAGCAATAGCCTGAGCTAATTTAACAGAGAAAAGCCAAATCATTCGTGTTGTTTACGACGAATGTATTTGGCTTTCATCGTTTAGAAAAATGACAGAATAGAGGCCTAAAGCAGAATTTGGGTGTTCTGATCCTCATAAAACTTGGTTTTTACTAAAGAAATAAACATTGTAAATAAAAAGTAACTAAAGTAAGCCGAGTAGCAATAAAACGGGGAATAAATAATCGAGTTCAGCCTAAGATTATAGTTAGTGATTTCATAAAAATGAAAATAGATCCATTGTAACGCGTACATTTTAGAAACCATCATGAACAAAAAAATGAAAAGGGGAAAATTAAGTCTCATCATCAGAAATTTACCCTCGTATATGGTTTTATCAAATTTCAATTTGAAAACAAACAGATAAAAATATATTAACATTGTTAACAATGTAAGCCAATCAAATATGATATCTGTATATTGATAAATGATAAACTCGAAAAATGAATTTACTTTATAATAAAAAACTCCACTAGTACCTAATATTAGTTTATTTTCATTGAGATTTACTTCTTGCTTTTTGTAATGATTTGCATCCATTTCCAGAATATCCACATTCAATTTGATGTTTTTTTGGTGCGCAAAAATCGAATACTGAAATATTACAGCTATAGCAATTAACGCTATAACTGAAAGCCAAAAATACCATCCAATATGTTTTTGAAAAGAATTCATAGTTAAATTTTTTTTCATAAGAGTAATATATCTATATATACTTCATGTTATTTTAATTGTTAATAGTCCATTGTGTTTAATACTTTAACAAACAGTCCAAATCGACTCAGGCTTTCAACCCGCCTGTCCGGAGTTTAAGTGCAACGTCTCTCTGGATTGAATAATAGATAGGAGTTTCCAAACTCCCTAATTAAAGAAACAACATTTGCGAAAACTATGGTATCTTCATCAAATACTTTACAATTGCTTACTCCTATACTGAAATTCCCCCTAACAGTATTTTCAGGGACTTGATCTGTATTGATTCTTTTCAGTCATCTCAGTTTGCCCTATTTTAAAATCGAACTTCTCAGGTTTATAATAGTTGTATCCTTGTGATCCGTTAAGCATCAATTTTATATGCGAATCATCTGGCAAATCTGTTTTTTGAGACAAAATCTCAATCCGTTCTCGGCCAACCTATAACATCTGCCTAATAGGCTTTAAAAATTCGTCTCTCCTTATCATACTCCACAAAGAATAACTTCTTTGTATTGAACCGGAAACTATTGCTTGTATACTCCATGTGGGCTACAATATCTTCCACTTCTTTGGGATTTCTTTTACTTCGTAATAATTACAGCAATAACCCAAGTGATAATTTTTAGAATAGGTAAAATCTGACCTTTGTCGTATTTAACTTTAATATCTAAAATTGAATCCTTCACTACTATTAGCCCAACTAAGATTTTATAACTAGTGTCTAGGATTTTGAAGTTCAACAACCAATAATGGAAGGATTTTTACAGATTGATGTTTATTTACCGATTTGGAAATTAAAGGTATGATCTCTCGTAAAATATCTGCTGAATTTAGAGTTTTTAAATAAACATTTTCACAAATGGCTCTATTATCTTCAATAGTGATAATTAAAACAGCAGGTAAATCTTTTTTGTCTATGTTACTAACTTTATAGTTTTGCATAAAGTCAGTACTTTTTTCCAAATTTTGGTCAACTTTATCAAGCAACTTGACATTTAATAAATTGTCTTTATTAGTGCTTAATTCTAATACCAAATAATTCCATTTACAAGGATCAAGATTTTTAGTGGGTGCCCTATAATTTCGGGAAATAAATTTAGCTAAGTCGCTTGTTTGAGCATTTGCTTCAATTGCACAAAAAGTTAAAACTAAAAACAGCAATCTTTTAAGGACATTTACTACCAAGGCTTCTATTTTTATAATTTTGATTGATTTGGGTTGCGCCAAGTTGCTAATGCATAAACCATTTAATTTTTAAACCACCGCCAGAATAATCTTTCGAACACTTATGGTAAGAACACCTACCACGGGGATAATTTATTTTTACGCTCCGGTAACTTGGTGTTAGACAAAGTACTGCTTTTTTGTCTTTCGAACTCTTTTTTTTTAGCAGATAGTCAAGCTATATATAACCGAGGAGTCAATTATTAATACTGCTTAAGCCTTTACCGCAGTTCTTACTATATCCATTGTTTCCGACGATAATTTCCGGTAATATGGTATTATTGCTCCTCCCCAAATTTGCCAGCCTGAATAATTGTAGAATTCGTTATTACTTTGATCATAAATTATGTGAATTTGTCGAGATGCCCAATGGCGTTCTGATCCTCGTTTACAAAACTCTTTAGCAGTCTGACTTACATTGCTCCCTAGTAATACTGAAATGGATATAACCCCAGAATTCCTACCTAAACCTCTGCCATCATAGTTAATCCGAGCAGATTCAAAACATGCATTTGAAAAATCTCGAATAATTTCTTTAGTAATTATCTGGGAACTTTCACCTATAGTTATAAATGTAACATATTCCAAGCACCCAAAAAAGATAGTTTCAGTTCTTTTTACAATTACACAATCTAGGTTTTTTATATTTGCTTCTTTGTAAAACAGATTACTTTTGTTATAAATATCCTTAATTTTCGGTAAATTTGACAACATCAAAGGGTAGTAAGTTTTGTTTGAAAATTATTAGTTTGACTATTATTCACACATTCATTTAATTTGAATATATAACGTTTGCGCCCAAAAATGAGCTAAAGCAGTAGCCATACCTGTATTCCAAAGCATTATACAACCAGCTGTGGCAGTTCCTTCGCTGAGAGCCTCACATGCAAGAGTTGCGACAGCAACACCCAGTTGCTCAAGGTCAAAATTATGTGCTGTGTTTTCAACGTCCGTGAACAAATCCTGTTTCGGCTATAGTTGCCATTGAATCTCCTTTATTGCTTTAATCAAAAATAGATAATTGTGTTTATTTTCTTTGTATCTTCGAAATTTTAACAAATTTATACTATAATGTATCTGTTCGAAGTCCGTTTTTTTATTAAAAAATTGGAATAAACGTGACTCAATACGGAACCAATACGGATTTATAGCGAATATGATGTAAAGGAGAGTGCAACAAAAGGATAAGTAGATAAAGCTTGAGCCGGGGCTGTTTTTATTCTAAGCGCCTCGGTGTAAAACCCAAGCATTGTCCAGTCTTAGATAAAAAAATGCCCTCCCAAGTTTTAACTTGCTGAGGGCATTTTTAATTTTAGTGATTTGGATGCTATTTAGCCAACTTGGTTTCAAGCATTTTTATAAAGTAACCACCAACAACGCTTCTAGCTTTAAAATTAACCCTGTGGGCATCTAAAGTTTCGTGGAAATCGTTCATTGGTACTCTATCTGGCGTTTCTAATGCAAACTTGTAAACAGGGCTAATTAGTGTGTTAAAATCTTCGCGGTTATCAGCCAAAGTTGCAGTCCAAATAATCCAATCAGATTTTGTATATGTTCTCCGGCTATCTAAAGGCAAACCATACTTTTCTTGCTTACCTAAGTAGTATTTGATCTCTTTTTGCGCAACTTCTTTAGGGAAAAGATTTAAACCTAAAATCTTGTCCCATACCAAATTGTATTTTTGACTCCAAGAGTTCTTATCATTGTAGGTTAATGCATAATGATCTCCAGCATCAGCAAGAGCCATCCAACCTTTAGCCATTTCTAATGCTTTGGTATGGTATTTTTTGGCGGTAGTTTGGTCGCCCATCATTTCTGCTAACATGGCATAGCTTCCTACACCTTCAATAGCTTTTAGCGCTAAATTGGCATTTCTGGCTAAGTGCCCCGCGAAATCATCAGTAGATAATTGATTTTTAGGATCTAAGCCGTTTTCTGCTAGGTAATTAGCCCAAGTAGTTAAAGTTGCCCAATGTTGTTTTGCATAATCTGCATTTCCTTCGGCTTTAGCAATTGTACCAGCAAGTACCACCATGTTTCCTGCTTCTTCTATCGGCATATCCTCGCCGTAGGTTTGGCCGTTAGCTTTCGGGTAGCTTCCCAAATCGTGTGCTGGGTAAGGTTTGTTCCATTTGCCGCTTTCGCTGAAGTAAAAAATAGCATTCATCATCCCCTTCATTAAGTCTGGGTTGTAAATTAGGAAAAGTGGAGATGACGGATAGGTTACATCTACCGTATTGATGAAGCCGCCACTGTTGTTTTCTTTTGAAAGAAATAAGATTTCTTTGTTTGGACCTTCAACCAGTTTGTGCGCAGCAATAGCTTGTCTGTAAGCAATATTACATAATTTGGCATAAGTTTCACCACCGCTATTTAAGGCGTCAGTATGTAGTTGTTTGTCAAATGCCGCACATTTGGACATTAAAGAGGAATAATCTTGCTCAGCTAGCTTTAATTGATGCTCTATCGTTTCGTTACCGTCTTTGTTCCACCAAGGTCTTAGCTTTTGGCCAAAGTACTCTACAGAAATCAGGTCATCATAACCTAACATAATATGCTGCTCTACGGCAGAATTACCAACTTTTCCACAATCTATAACTGTATTTAATACGAGTTGGGTGCCGTCCATCTTTGTTTGAGCAACGTCTTTTTTCTTACTTAAGGAGTATAGAGCATTTGATTTGCTTGTGATGTTTTGAATAACTTTATCACTGTTTGGTACAGCCATGTATAAATATCCCCAATCAATACGTACATCATCACCAGTTTTGCTTAGGAGCTCTTGTTTTTTTGTTCCGACTTTCAAAATGTTCAGGCCTTCTTTGCTGTATTCTGTCGCTTCAACCTCCTGAAAAGCGGTATTTGTAGCAATTTGGCTCGAAGCACCAAAATACAGATCCACTTGGTGTGTATTACCGTCGTTTGCCTTTACTTGGCTAGTAATGTAAGAAACCGGTCTGGATAAAAGGTTTAAGTTATCCATTAATAAAGGGGAAGTAAAAGTTAGTTTTAAATCAACTGGACCACAAGCAAATTCATAAATGGTTTGCGTAGCATTTAATTTAACACTTTTTTGTTGTGCTTGTAAAACATCAATCTGGTTTTTGTATAAAACCTCTTCTTCCAAACCAAAATCTACAAATGAAGGGCCACCGGTGTTTTCAGCATGCACCGCTAAAAAGTTTTCACCTTTTTTAAGTTTGTTTTTTAGGGCATCAGAAATCGGGACATATGCAAATTCACCCACAAATTTTTGAACATTATAAACCTCTTCGCCGTTTAAATATACGGTTGCGTTATCATCATGGCGGATAACTAGGTAAAGATTATTCTTGATTTTTTTTGTGAGGTTAAAGGACTTTCTAATCCAAATATGATCTTTTTTCCAAGGAGTTTGAGCTTGAGAAGCTTCGCTACCAACGGCGCCAGTGCCTGTTTTCCATGCCGAATCGTTAAATTGTTGTTTTGTCCAGCTATCATTAGGTTTTGTCTCCGTGTATTTTAAAGGAGCACTTCTTTCATCAGCAAGAGGCACAATATTATTATACGTTTTCTCTCTTTTGCCTAAGAAATTGTAGAGTTTACCATCTACGCTAACCACGCCGCTAAGTGCATGGTGGGCGCCGGTCCAGTGCCTAGTAACGTCCGCATTTAAGGAATCAGTAACTGACCATATGCTAAAATAAGGGTCGTGTGTAATTAAGGGGTAAGCGGGCGCAATACGCTGTTGTGCATTTACAGCGCTATAAATTAGGCTGAAAAAAAGAATTAACCTTTTCATGTTTGAGTAAAAATAGTTTATAAATGAGCTGGCAAAGTACAATTTAAATTTAAACGACTAAAATGTTTTAGCTTTAAAAATAATATTATAGTTTTGATAATACCAAGTATTGCCAAAAACGTCCTTTTAAATAATAAGTAATGTAATCTTCTACCGTTACAACCCGGAATGGTAATTTTTGGTGCAAAGTGATATAAGTATTATGCTCAGAAATATAAAAATGTTCAAATTGTTAAGAATATTATGTGTTGTATGGTTTGTGGTTTTAATGGTTTGTAATAGCAGTTTTGCTAAATTTAAAACGCCAAAGCCAACTGACTTTATAAATGTGTTTTTAGGCACTTCAGGTGATCATGGACAAGTTTCTCCGTCTGCATCATATCCTTTCGGGATGATGAGCATTGGACCTATAACTTATCCAAAAACCCATACTGGTTATGATTTTTACGCAAAAGAGTTTTTAGGTTTTAGCCATGGCAGAATGGAGGGTGTTGGATGCGCAGGTAGCGGAGGCAATATTTTAGTAAAGCCTTTTATCGGTGATAATATCAATCAGAAATTAATAAAAGTATCAGAAAAAGGCAATCCTGGGTTTTACGAAGTAAGTTTCCAAAACGGAATCAAAGCTTCGTTTGTTGTTAATAATAATCAAGGAGTGCATCAATATTTTTTTCCAAATGAAAAGAAGAAGAGTCTTTATATAGATTTGAGTAGTGTGCTTGCCAACGGTTTTCACAGCGAAGAACATCAAATTAACGGAAATCATATAGAAGGCTCAATCGTTTCGGGGACAACCTGTAATGCCGGGAAGTTTAAATTTTATTATTCGCTACAAATTAGTGAAAAGGTAAGATGGGAAGATTTGGGAGATCATAAGCTGATAGCCCATATTGAGAGTAAAAGCGATCTAGTGGAGTTGCGTGTTGGAATTTCTGCCGTAAACGTAACCTACGCTAAAGCCCAGATCAACTCGACCAGTTTTAGCAGCTTAAAGCAACAAACGACTGATTATTGGAATCAGCTGCTGGGTAAAATAGAAGTAAAAGGAGATAAGGAGAGGACAAAACTATTTTATTCTTTATTATATAGGAGTTTACAATCTCCTTTTAAAATTTCTGAGTCAGACGGTACTTATACTGCAAACGATGGTACAAAGCAAAAAAGCACAGAAGTTTATTATAACGGTTGGGCAATTTGGGATAACTATAAAACGCAGCTTCCGCTGTTCTCTTTGGCTTTTCCTTCATTGTTTGGAGATTTTTCCCGTTCAATAGCATCATTGTATAAATACGGAAAAAAAGATTACGCTACGCAAAATGAACCTTCAAATACGGTACGAACCGAACATGCTGTTGTGGTTATATTGGATGCTATAAATAAAGGATACGAATTACCTTTATTAGCTATCATAAAACCATTAGAAGAAGAGATTAACAAACTGGATTTTAAAAGTCCAGATAAAGCGTTAGAATCCTGTTACGATACTTGGGCCTTTTCTCAAATTTTATTAAAAATAGGAGAGAAAGAAAAGAGTAAAGCTTACTTGAAAAAAGCGCTAACCTATAAAAAATATTGGGAGAAAGATTTTAAGGACCTTACGCGTAACGACTTGGATGCAATGTCTGCAAGAGGGATGTATCAAGGTACGGTATGGCAATACCGCTGGATGGTACCTTTTGATATTGCTGGTTTAAAAGAGCTGGCTGGTGGTGAAGCCGAGTTCACTAAGCAGCTGAAGCAGTTTTTTGATAACGATTATTACAACCATGCCAATGAGCCCGATATCCAAGTACCTTATTTATATAATGCCACGCAAGAGCCTTGGAAAGCTCAAGATTTAATACGCAAGATCGCTATTGATACCATGGTTCAACATTATTTTAATGATAATAGCAGAGGGATAGGTTCTCATATTGGTCATATTTATAATAATAAACCACAAGCATTTTTAAGAACCATGGATGATGATGCTGGTGCCATGTCTTCTTGGTTTGTCCTTGCAGGTTTAGGAGTTTCTCCGGCTTGCATTGGAGAACCTGTTTTTTACCTTCATTTACCTTTGTTTAAATCCATAAAGATGAGGTTAAAGCCACATACGGAACTCAATATTGAAATTAAGAATTATAACAAAACGGATAGATATATACATGCGGTTATTTTTAATGGAAAAAATCTTGAACGTAATTGGCTTAGCTACGAAGAGCTGATGAATGGAGGTACGCTTCAGTTTATATCATCCAAAGCTCCGAATAAGGCTTGGGGTATTGATAATCAATGGATATCAGAAGCAGGGAAGTAGTATAGCCTAAGTTTGTACGTTGTTTATCAGCGGTTTTAATGGGGTCAATAAAAAAAAATAACTTTTTTTAAAAATATTTGCTAAAACGTTTTATTTAATTACATTTGATTATCATAAGGTGAAAGCCAGAGAAACCATTTATAAACGTTATTGTCTCAAGTCTAAATTTTTAAGGTTACAATCCTTTTTATGCTACTACATCGTAAAATTATTCTTACAGCGGGCATTGTAACAACTTGTATTGTTTCATCCCTTGGGCAAGCTACCAAAGCTCCTGCCTATCCTTTAATTACTCATGATCCAAATTTTAGCATCTGGACCATGACGGACAATTTAACTGAATCCACCACTAAGCACTGGACAGAAGAAAACCAATCTTTGATAGGGGTGGTAAACGTTGACGGAAAAAACTACAGGTTTTTGGGAGCAGAGTCTAAAAATTACAAGACCATTTTATCAACTACAGAAGAAGAGAATTATCAAGCAAAATATACCGAATCTGCACCAGGCAGTAATTGGAAAAATATAGATTTTAACGATAAAGGCTGGAAAACAGGGGTGGCACCTTTTGGTGATGATAAAGGAAAGGCAAAAACCGAATGGAAAAGTGATGACATTTGGTTTCGTAGAACTTTTAATTTGAATAAGCTTACTTCAAATAAAGTATATCTAAGAATTAATCACGATGATAATATTGAAGTATATATTAATGGAAAAAAAGCTCATGCTAAAGAGGGTTGGACAAATAGATTGTCTTATGTTGAAATAGATGCAAGTTTATTAAAAGTAGGGAACAACATTTTAGCTATACATTGTGCTAACTCTGCAGGTGGTCGTTGGTTAGATGCCGGTATTGTAGAAGAATTGCCTATTGTAGCTAATGACCAAATCTTAGTGGCAAAACAGCAGAAAGTAGAAATTAGGGCTACCCAAACGATCTATGATTTTGTTTGTGGCAAAATAAACCTAAAAGTTACGTTTACCTCTCCTTTAATTTTAACTGATTTAGATTTATTGGCTCGTCCCGTTTCTTACATTACGTATAAAGTAGAAAGTAATGACGGAGCGGAGCATCAAGTTAAAATTTTCACTGGTGCATCTAGTAATATCGCAGTTAACGATCCATCTCAAGAAGTTATAGCCTCTGCACAAAGTACTGCTACAAACAGTTTGCTTAAAGTAGGCACAACAGAACAACCAATTTTGAAAAGAAAAGGTGATGTGATCCGTATAGATTGGGGTTATATGTATGCTGCCGTACCAAAGGCGCAAAATGCGAATCAATATATATCATCAGAAGCTAATGCATTAGCTGCATTTGTTAAAGGTGCTGCACTTGCAAGCAAGCAATCTAAAGGTAAAAATATCATGTTAAGTACAGTAATTCCTTTCGGGAAAGTAGGTGCAAAGGCAACAGAGAAATTTATGATGATTGCTTATGATGACATCAAGCCTATAGAATATTTTCATAAAGCATTATCTCCCTGGTGGAAAAAAAGCGGTTCCGAGAATTTTGAAGATCAAATAGATTTGGCATCAAAACAATATTCGGAAGTAATAAAAACTTGTAATGAAACAGACAGTAAAATTTATAAAGAGGCACTAGCCGCTTCGGGAGAAAACTATGCTAAACTATGCGTGGTTGCTTACAGACAGGCAATTGCAGCACATAAATTAGTGAAAAGTCCCGAAGGTGAGATCTTGTTCTTATCGAAAGAAAATCACAGTAATGGATCTATCAATACCGTGGATATTACTTATCCATCTGCACCTTTGTTTTTAGAATACAACCCTGAATTAATGAAAGGGATGTTAAACGGTATTTTTTATTATAGCGAAAGTGGTAAATGGAAAAAGCCGTTCCCTGCACATGATTTAGGTACGTATCCAATAGCAAACGGACAAACCTATGGCGAAGATATGCCAGTAGAAGAGGCAGGTAATATGTTAATTTTAACTGGGGCTATTGCTAAAGCAGAGGGAAACGCAGATTATGCGAAAAAACATTGGGAAACGCTATCTGTTTGGGCAAATTACCTATTAAAAGAAGGGTTTGACCCAGCTAGTCAGCTTTCTACCGACGATTTTGCAGGCCACTTGGCCAGGAATAGTAATTTATCTGTAAAAGCGATAGTCGCTTTAGGAAGCTACGCCATGTTAGCAGATATGCTTGAAGAAAAAACAACTGCCGATAAGTTTAAAGCCGCAGCAAAGCATATGGTTGTTAAATGGATGGACTTAGCAAAAGATGGCGACCACTACGCTTTAACTTTTAATGATAAAGGAACATGGAGTCAAAAATATAATTTGGTTTGGGATAAACTTTTAAAATTAGATCTATTCCCAAAAGAGGTTTATCAAAAAGAGGTTGCGTTTTATTTAACTAAGCAAAACGCTTACGGCTTGCCTTTAGATAGCCGTAGAACTTATACAAAATCTGATTGGATTTTGTGGACTGCAACGCTGACTGATAACGCAGCAGATTTTAAAGTGCTTGTAGATCCCGTTTATAAATATATAATTGAAACACCAAACAGGGTGCCCTTGTCAGATTGGCATGAGACAACTGACGGTAAAAAAGTGGGCTTTCAAGCTAGAAGTGTAGTTGGAGGATATTTTATTAAATCCTTAGAAAACCATTTTAAATAAATAAAAAAAAATAAGTGACCAGAATAGTTTTCTAAATTATTTTCGTTGCTTATCTTAAAATTATAATTATCAATAAAAACAGCATTTTATAAATAACTTACACTAATCATTTAAATAAACATATGAATAAAGTTTTACGCACCAATTACACCTAACCATCTCCGTAAAAAAATAAATAGTTCTATCGCTAGGGCTGTTTTAGAGAGAATTTATCAAATAAAATTATGAATAAATAATTATGAGATACTTATTGTTAACCTTGTCGTTTTTTGTAGGCACTTCTTTAATGTGCTTTGCTGAAAATGTAACGAATTTAGATAAAAAGGAAAGAGGTTCTTTCCAATATCAAGATTCTACAAAATCAGGAACTTCCAAATCAAAAAGTAAAACAGCTTCAAAAGAGGTAAAAGACACGCTGAAAATTAGGGCTTATCAAAGTCCTAAAGATTTGTCTGTGTTGCCGGCTGTTTCACTTCAGCAGTACATCAAAGGACGTTTTGCAGGCGTAGATGTTCAGGAGCCTTCAGGGGAACCCGGAACGCTACAAAACATGTTTATCAGAGGCTCGGCTGTTCCTTTGCTTAATAAAAAAGCTTTATACAATGCGCAGCCTTTAGTTATATTGGATGGTATTCCTTTAATAACCGAACACCCGTTTGCATTTGATATTCAACAATACCAAGACAATAGAATTGGTACAGCAACCAACTTATTTAGCAGTATTGATATGGATAATATTGCTTCTGTAGAAGTGCTGGCAAATGTTGAAGCTATCGCAAGATACGGCCCACAGGCAGTAAACGGTGTTATTGTTTTAAAAACAATAGCTGCCGATACCGTAAAACGAATTACGTTTAGTACTTATTTCGGCATAGCGCCTCGTCCAAACGTTACCACCATAAATGGTAATTACGAGAACCAGTTTAGACAACGTTTTTACGATACTTACACTACAAATGGAAGGTATTCTAATAATGAAGTTTATCCAGTTTATTTAAGCGATTCTTTAAGCAATAGGTATTTTGGCGCTTCTAACTGGAACGATTTATACTACAGAAATGCCTTAGTTTACTCCGTAAATGCCTCCATAACGGGAGGAAATGATAGAGCTAATTTTAGGTTCTCGCTAGGAAATATGCAGAACCAAGGCGTTGCTGATGAGACTGCTTTAAACCGTTATAGTACGAGGTTCAATATCAATATGCGCCCAATAAAATGGTTGCAATTTTCGGCCATGGTAAATGCCAATCGTGTAGAGCGTGATAGAAATAGAAACCTTAGAGACCGTTATCAGCAAGTAAATTACTTCCCTGATTTAAGCTCTCCTTTAAGTCCCGATAAAGAGGTGTATGCAAAGTACCTTTCCCAGTACGATAATGGTTTCGACGATAATAAGACGAATATTTTTAATGGATATGCAAATATCGGTATTGATTTAGGAGCGGTTAAATTTAACTCTAACCTTTCAGTTGATTATAACGAGGGTTATCGCGATATTTTTTATCCTCGTTCTCTAATGCAAAACACCAGTTATGCTTCCAATTATTACGGCTTTAACCAGAGGTTCCTGTTTAGCAATTCAGCAACTTTTAGAAAAAGAGTTAATAAAAAAGATAATTTATTTTTAGAGTTGGGTCAATCTTTCCAATGGGATACTTATAAGTATAATAACGCATTTGCTTATAAAGGATCGTCCGATTTTATTAAAATCAACTTGCTGGTATCTGATCCTAATAGGGGAGATTATTTACTGCCAAGAGCGTTTCCTAAAGAGCTTGTTTTTAGATATTTAGATAGGACACGCAGTAATTTAGTATCTGGCTTTTTTAATGGATCTTATAGCTTTAACGATAAATATACTTTTTCTACAGTCTTGCGTTTGGATGGTTCGTCTAACGCACAGCCCACTAGCCGTTGGTTTTTTTCGCCAACATTTTCTGCTGACTGGAATGTTAAAAAAGATTTGTTAACGAAAATTGATGAGATTTCGTCCTTAAATTTTAAAATTGGAGTAGGTAGAATAGGTCGCTTAAATAGCTATGATAACTATTCTCAGGGACCACAATATATGTCTAACGTAGGTTACACAGGCAATTTAACGGTACCTGGCTACAATGCATTTGCAGTTTTAACTCGTCCTTATAATTTTGGATGGGTAGGTTATGGTATTCCGTGGTCATACTCAGATCAGTTAAATACGCAAATAGCTGTCGGTTTATTTAAGAATCGTTTAAATGTAGACGCTACGTTCTATACCAAAACCGAGAAAAGTCAACTTGTAGCTGTACCAGGTGGTTCAGAGTACGGATATAATGAATTTATTAAAGATGGCATGTCTATCAATAACAAAGGGGTTGATGTTAATGTTTCTGGGCAAGTGATAAAAGGTGAAAATCTGACGTGGACGTCTTCTATATCTTTTAATTTAAATAGAAATAGACTTTTGGCTTTACCTGATAATTTGCAAGAACTAGAAATAGAGAACAGATTATTGAAAGTTGGCGAACCTGTAGATAGTTATTGGTTATTACAAAACAAAGGCATTTACACTGCAGACGCTGATGTGCCAGTAGTAAATGGAGTAGCCAGAACTTATAAAGGCATTACACTTAAAGCTGGAGACCCAAACTGGAGCGATTTGAACAACGATAATAAGATTGATAACAATGATAAAGTTTTACAAGGCCACGCTTTGCCAATAATGGTAGGCGGTTTTGATAACTCATTTCAATATAAGAGCTGGTCGTTTAATTTTAACTTTTATTACAACATAGGCAGAGACATCATTAACGAAAACATGGCAAATCGTTTTGATTTTATCAATCGTGAAGGACAATCTAATATAGGTTCTGTAAAAGAAATTACTTATTGGGAAAAAACGGGTGACTATAACAAATACCCATTATATAACCCGTGGAGTACTGTTTTACCATACCGTACAGATCAGGACTTATTCCTTGAAGACGGTTCTTTTGTGAAATTGAGAACAATTTCTCTGGGTTACGATCTTACAAAAATTCTTAAAGACAAAGTTAAGGTAAGAAGGATGTATGTATATACTACTGTGAACAATCTGTTTAAAATCACAAAATATACAGGTAAAGATCCGGAGTTAGTTAACTACGATGGATATGATTCCGGATACGGACAGCCAATACCAAAGACTTTTACATTAGGAATAAAATTAGAATTGTAACCTATTTTAATGGTACATATCTCAATTATTAATATAAACGAAATTAAATGAGAAAGATAATATTATTTGGATTTGCTTTCCTCTTTGTTTTCTCGAGTTGCAACAAGATGCTTGAAGTTGACTCCGTAAGAACAGTAGGGGAAAAGAATATGTGGAACACGCTTGAAGACTCTAGGGGGGCTTTAATGGGAGTTTACGCACTAACGCGGTCGGCGTTGATTGATAACAACGCGTATTGGATTTATGGAGATGTTCGTTCTGGAGATTTCGCTAGTCCGGTACGTCAAGATTTGAATGCAGTAATCAACAATTCACTTAATGCCACGTTTCCAACTGTTGAAGCTTTAACAGACTGGACCAGATGGTATGCTGCTATCAATGCCGCTAACTTATATATAGAGCATATTCCCGAAATAGAAGAAAAGGATTTAAGATACACACCCAGCAGCATGCGCTTAGACATAGCTCAGGCAAGAGCGCTTAGAGCCTTCGCTTACTTTTATATGGTGCGTATTTGGGGAGACGTTCCCTTCATTATAGCTTCACATGACGGGGAATTTAAAAAGCAAGGACGCGAGGATAAGGATAAAATTTTAGCATGGGCAGAAAAAGAACTAAACGAAGCTGCTAAAGATTTACCATATACCTATAGCGACGGAGATCCACAACAGTTAGGTAACTATTATAATGAAAACTTGGCAAGGTGGTCGGGCGCTTTATTTAGAAAGACTTCTGCTTGGGGAATACTTGCACACATTGCCGCTTGGCAGGGTGATTATGCAGGAGTTTCTAAATATTCCAAGTTGCTTATGGATAATTATGGCAAAAGCAGAATAGATTATGTGGGGGTTGATGAGTTGACCAAGCCAAACGGTTTTTTTGACGGTAAAAAGTTTAGTCATATACTGGCTTTCAACTCAGATTATGGTCATCAAGATGGGTCTTCAACAGGACATATAGAAGAACTTACATTAGCAGAGCCAGTTGTGAATAAAAAAACACCTGATATCTACATGGTTAAAGACTCCATTTTAAATATTTTTAATGAATCAGATGACCAGCGCTTCGGTTTAGATACGATAGGTAATCCCCGTAATACCGCTTATTTTACTAACTATAATGGAAGGTATCCAATTTTTAGCAAGATTAAAGTTATTCAAGGCGGAAATAGAGATCCTAATTTCAGATATTTTACCAGTGCATGCGTGTTCACCAGATTAGAAGATATCGTTTTATTAAGAGCCGAAGCTTTAGCCGCTTTAGGCGAGATACAGGGAGCTAAAGATGCGCTAAATATTGTCAGACTGCGACGAGGATTAAAAGTTTACGACGTATTAATTAATGGCGATTTGATTAATGCAATTTTTCAAGAAAGAAGAAGAGAATTAATGGGAGAGGGTCAAAGATGGTATGATTTAGTACGATACAATAAGATCAAAGGCACCAATAGTAGGTTTACAACGCTTATTAAAGACGGTGGTATTTACTGGCCTATTTCAACGAAAATATTAAATGAAAATAATTTATTAACCCAAAACCCATATTGGGAATAAAACCAGCCGCTATGTTAAATAAACAAAGAAAACTAAAAGCGCTTATTCCTATATTTTTTATAGCAAGTACCATTATGGTATCTTGTAACAAAGATACGGGATACTATGCCGCAAAAGTTGAAGACAAGTCTTTTAAGGGTGATACCTATCAGTACTTAAAAAGTAAACCAGGTGTTTTTGATTCGCTTATAAAAGTGATAGATAGATTAGGTTATCAGGATATTTTAAAGAATGATAGCATAACATTATTTGCACCACCTAACCAATGTTTTGAGCTTGTACTAAACAACCTAAATAATTTAAGAAGGCAATCTGAATTAGAGCCACTATCATTGAGTAACGTAAACGCATTACATCTTGATACCATGATGTCTCAGTATATTATTAAAGGTGTGCATAGTACGCAATCGTTGGATTTACAAGACGGTGTTAGCTTATTTGGTGTAAAGTATAATTACCCAATGAATGCCCGTTTGGGTAAAAGCTCCTCATCTGGTTATATTGAAGGCGGAGCACAAAACGTTCTTTTTCAAAATACAAACCGGAGTGCCTTGGTCAATTACTGGACATCCACAACAACAACTTCCAACAATATCAAAACAAACAATGGTATAGTACATGTTTTATCTTCTGATCATGTTTTTGGATTTACACAGTTTGTCAGACGCTTTACCTATAAACCACCACCGCCAAGTTTAATCCTTTCTGTTGGAGGCAAAATATCTGTCTCAAGTTGTACTTACTCAAAATGTGACTCATTGTATTTTGAGGGCTATGGTCGTTTGGTGGATAGAGACCGTCAAACTAAGTTTTTAGAAGCTCCATTTAGGAATGGATGGTTGAAGTTTGAATTTAACGAACCCACAGTAGTTGGTGCTTATACGCTTGTTTCAGCAGGTGATGCAGAAGACAGAGATCCTGGAAACTGGATATTGGAAGGTTCAAATAACAACAGTAACTGGTCTACATTAGATATCCGAACAGACGAAACCTTTAGAGAGCGTTACATGGAGCGAGTGTTTTATTTTTCAAATAAAATAGCTTATAAATATTACAGATTAACCATAAACTCTATGCGATCTGGAGGTGATGCTTTTCAATTGGCAGAGTGGGATTTAAATGAGCCCGATAAATAAATAAGATGGTTTTTAATTTTTTGACTAAAATCGATGATAAATAAGATGAAACGGATAACAACGATTCTTTTACTAACGGTTGTTGCTCTTAGCGGCTGTAAAAAGATTTTTGATTTGCCAACAGAAAGGGAATATATAAGCCCTAATGTAAATTACAACAACAAAATATGGGAGCCTATTATTGGGCGTAATTCCATTGCAAGGCAAGGCTTAAATACAGATAACTCTACCTTGCCTTTAAAGTTTGAAATTGTGAATGCAAGATATGGAGATGGACGCCCAGTAACAGACTTGTTTCAAGTTAAACCTACTTGGGTTTGGACAGACGAGTATACAGGGAAAGAAAAGACTCTGGAAGAGATTCAGGCTAAACGTAAGCTAGAAGATCACCCACTTTTCGAAATAAGACCGTCTGGTGAGTTTATCATGTGGGGATCATCCACTAATGATTTAATAACACCGCGAGCTGTAGATAGTAGCAATTTATCGCAAAATACAAGATTTTTCGATATTAAAGTTTCTAACACAGGTGGTTCAGTGTTATTGAAAGATTTTCAATTGCGTCCTTTTCGTGAACGTCCGTACGCTCCGGCAGATGATGTAAACTTTTACACCGGCGGCCCTGCCCCAGATCCTATAGATAGAACAAATCCTTTTTTAAGGAATTATATAAAGCCAGGTTTAGCAAACGTTACCGGTAAAGCAAGCAACTTAAACCTTGAAAGTAATGACAATAAAAAAGACGTTGTGGTATTTATACGACCGTTTACAGGTGGTAATGGGCACAACCTTAGGGTAAAAGCGATTGATAAAGATGGAGTGGCTATTGATCCTACTAAGTTTAATGAAACCAAGTGGGCTACCATGTTGCATGGCTTTAACATGGTAAAAACAGAAGAGTATGTGCAATATGATGTAGCTTATCCTATTCCATTAACCATCCGCCGTACAGATTTTTCGGACGGCAATACAGCGAAGGTTGCTTTAGAGTATTCACGTAATGTATTTGGAGGCATCAGGATAACTGCTGCAATGTGGCTTAACTTCTCTATCTACAGAGAAGGCGATTGGGAAATTGTGTTCCAGTTTCTAACAGATAATCCAAAGTTTGAAGATGATTAATGTCATAAAAATGAACGGTATGAAAAAAAATATACATTTAATATTTACTTTTATGATATGCTTTGCTTGTTTTAATGTGCAAGCGCAAAGTAAATTAAGGGTAAAGGGCGTAGTTTACGATAAGGATGCAAGAGACCCACTTCCTGGAGTTAGTATTTCCACATTAGAACCAAAGAAAACAATAGCGGTAACCAACCTAAATGGAGAATTTGCTATTGACGTGGCTCCTAATACAGTGGTTTTATTTACTTATATTGGTTTTGTTAGCCAACGTGTTACTATAAAAGCCAACCAAACTACGGCTACGGTTTATCTGGAGACCGATAAAAGAGCTTTACAGGAAATAGTAATTAGGGGTTATCAAAAGAGAACCAGAGAGGAAACTACAGGAGCTTCTACCACAGTATTAGCAAAGGATATTCAAGACATTCCGGTTTCAAACGTTGAACAGCTTTTACAAGGTAAGGTTGCTGGTTTAAACATTCAAAACAATACAGGTGCACCAGGTTTTAGAGGCTCTATACAAATTAGAGGTTTGTCAAATTTGTCTATATCTGGTTCTGGAAGTGAGAGTTATCTTCAATCTAATTCGCCGTTGTATATTATTGACGGCGTACCCATAGATGCGGATAAAGCTGCTGAATATGGGTTTCAAACTCAAGGGCCTGGTGTAAGTCCAACTTCATTGATTGCTCCTGAAGATATCCAAAGTATAGAAGTGTTAAAGGATGCGCAGGCAACCTCTCTTTACGGATCTAGAGGAGCATTTGGCGTAATTATTATCACTACCAAGAGAGGGAATTCAGCTGTTCCGCGTGTGCGATACACTACAAATGCTTTTATCAATTCGCCACCAAAATTGAGAGAGACAGTGGGCGGTAATGCAGAACGTAGCGCTAAAATTCAGCAAATCTTAAATAACAGTTTGTCTGAGGGAGACTTTATACGCCTATCCAACACTGATTTTCTTGCAGATAGTTTAAATGCGTATTGGAACAACTCCGTAGATTGGCAATCTGTGTTTTATCAAACCACCTTTAATCAGACACATAACTTGGCTATTGATGGTGGAAACCAAACTTTTAACTATAAAACTAATTTAGGTTATTACTCAGAGAAGGGTGTTATTAAGAATACTGGTTTTGATAGGTACAGTTTAAATATGAACATGGAGTACAAACCAGATAATAAATTTAGATTTTTTGGTGCTTTATTTGGTGCTTTAGGTCAACAAAGTAAAGGTGATGGGGTAGGTATACTTCAATCAGGTGTTGCAGCTAACGGACAGGCTTCATCATTGTTGCCACCTCCATCTTTTTACCAGGCTACGTCTAGTGTACTTTCTGCTTTAAGCACTACTAATAGTAACAACTCTCGTAATTTGAGGGCAAATGTGGAAGGTAGGTACGAGTTTATTCCTGGATTGGCATTAACTTCTAGCTTAAGTTATGATTTTACGTCTGATACGGAAGATACATTTACTCCTGCAGCCGCTAATAACCAGTTTGCAAAGGTTTATGCTTTTACAGGTCGTAATTATACGCTCTATAACCGTAATAACTTATCCTATGCAAAAAATTTAGGCTCCCATGAATTTTTCTTTAGTGCGTTTAACGAAATCTACAAGAAAGGACGTCAGTCAAGCATCATTCGTCAAGAAAAAACTGCAAATGATCAGCTACAAGGGCCTGTAGGTTTTGATAGCTACTTCTCACGCGGAGGTGGTGTTTTGGATAATTATGGTGACGAGCGTATTGCATCATTTGCAGGAGCTTTTTCTTATAACTTTAAAAAGAAATACGTTCTAGATTTATCTTACCGCTTAGACGGTTCTTCATTATCAGGAGCTGAGGATCCATACTCTAAAAACCCAGCTATAGGTTTAAGATGGAATTTTTATAAAGAAGATTGGTTTGTCGACACGCGTTGGTTAAGCGGTGGCTCTTTTAGAGCCAGTTGGGGTAGAAACATCAATCCTAATGGAAGCTTACAAAGTTTGTATGGATTATATACGGTAAATGGAAATTATAATAACAACCCTGCTGTAGGTATTGTTTATGATGAAATTCCAAATCCAACACTTAAGCCAACTACAACAGATCAGTTTAACTTTGGTTTTGATTTAGGTTTACTTGAAAATCGTATTGAGTTAAATTTTGACACTTACTTTAAACTTGTGGAAAATATGCTTGAAGGCCGTGGATTGTCAGATATGACAGGCTTTAACAGCGTACTGAGTAATGATAATTCTATTGCAAATTATGGTTACGAGCTTTCAATCACAGCTCATCCGTTTAAGCCAGGTAAAGATTTTAACCTATCTTTTTCGGTAAACGGAGCAATTAATCGCGATGTTTTAACCAGTCTACCAATAGATCGATACGGACAAGTGATAAGATTTGATGGAAATCGAGACTTTTCACAACACATTGTAAATCGTGTTGGACGAAATACATTATCAAATTATCTTCGAATTAATCAAGGTACTTATGCAAACGATGCTGACGTACCAGTTGACCCATACTCTGGTTTAAAATACAGAACTGACGGGATATATTTTCAAGGTGGTGACCCAATTTTTAAAGATGTAAATGGTGACTATATTTTAGATGATGCCGATTATGAGGTTGCAGGGAATTCTCAGCCGCTATTCGTTGGTGGACTTTCAACAAATGTCACCTATAAAAACTGGGGATTAAACGTTTACTCATCGTTTACAGCTAAACGTACCATTTTAAATAATGCGTTATCAGACAGACTGGCCATTATGCGTGACCCATTTGCGCTCACATCTGTAGTGCCTTTGCAAAATCTTGACATTTGGACACAAACGGGAGATGTTTCCAAGTATCCAAACCCGTACGATTATGGAAGATATAACCAAATAAGACCTTTCAGGAAAGATCAAACATTATGGGCAGAGGACGGATCATACTTTAAGATAAACAATATCACCCTGAGCTATAATTTTGATAAAAAATTGATTAGCCGTCTTGGTCTATATAATCTTAGAGTGTATTTCTCTACAAACAATGTAGCAACATTCTCTAGTTATAGCGGGCCCAACCCCGAAAACGTAAATGGGTTAGGTAGGGATAATTCTAACGGCTATCCTGTGCCACGTACTTTTAATATGGGTTTAAACCTGGAACTAAATTCTGGAAAATAGATAAACGACGATGAAAAGAATTTTTATATATACAGTAATAGGAGTCGGTATTTTATTGAGTATCAGCTCTTGTAATAAGTTTCTTGATGTACAACCAATTGATAGACTCACAGGAAATAATTTTTACAAATCTTCTGATGATGTTGAAGCATCAATAGGTGATTTTTCTCGTAAACTTTATGAGAAAATCACAGAAACCCAATTCATGGGGGCAACTGGCGAATATCGGTCGGGCGAAGTATTGTCAGATCCGCTAGTACGCGGAAACCCAACCCGTACTCCTCAAAATATCTTTTATATAGATAAACTAGGTAAAAATAAGATTATTGACGTTTTAAATAATCCAGATAACCTTTGGGGTCACTACAATTTTGGTAGCATTACCGATTGGAGAAGATTTTATGAAGTAATACAAGGCTCAAGTATTTTAATTGAGAAATTAGATGCAGGTGTTCCGGGTGTAACAGAAACCATGAAATCCCAGTATATAGGGGAAGCTACCTTCATTAGATGTTTTGCCTATTTTATAATGGTAAGATTATATGGCGACGTTCCTTACTATACTGATGCTTTTCATATAGAACCTTTGCCTCGCGAGTCTATGGTATCTGTAATGAATAAATGTATTGCAGATTTAGAAAGTAGAAAAAATGGTATGGTTTGGGCTTTCTCTGAACCCGCCTTTAGAGGTGTTAGAGCCACCAGAAGCAGCGCCATAGCCTTACTTATGAACATGAACATGTGGAATGCAGGTTTTGATTTGGCTAATTCCAGCAAGTATAACCAAGCAACCGTACTTTTGGGTAAAGAACTTGTTGCTAACGAAAGCCAACATAACAACAGGTTATTACCGATAGAACAATGGTCAACGGTAGTGGGCGGCCGTTCAGATGAAAGTTTATTTGAATTTTATCAAAGTGTAAATTATGGTGTTTCTACCAATATTTATGCACCAATTTCTCAGATGTTTTTACATTACCCGTATAAGTCTCCGTTTTATGACTGGGAAAGAAGTTCTGCATATTACAAAGCAAGCTACATGGAGACAATTTATCCACAAGACGTTGCTGATAGTAGAAAAAATATTTGGTTAGTAGAGCCCTATGCAGATAATGGATTGTTCAACTTTGCTAAGTTATCAGGGGTGAATGTTAATGCGGGAGGTATAGGTTCTGCAAACCCGGATAATAGTTACATCTTTTTTAGATATGCAGATGCATTATTGATGTATGCAGAAGCATTGGCAAATGAAGGTAACGACATCGACGCGTTAAAGATGTTAAATAGAGTAAGATTAAGAGCACATGCTCCAGCGTTTGAAGGGGCGGGAGCCGAGCTAAAAGATTTTATTTTCTTAGAACGCTCTAGAGAGCTTATTGGTGAAGGTGTTCATTATTTTGACTTGATAAGAACTAGAAGAATATTGAGCGTAACATGGACCTCTAATCCTTTAACAGCAGACCAATTTGCTAGAGGAGGCTGGACTTGGCCAATATCTAACAACGCAATTAGAAATAATCCTTACATAACACTTACTGATTACTGGGTTAATGGTGGTATTTAATTACAGCAGGTTCAAAACACTTGAAAACAAGATTATGAAAAATTTATTATTTATTTTTTCTATCCTTTTGCTTGTATCATCTTGTAAACAAGACGATTATTTCATAGATGGAGGAAAAGCGACTGCCAAGTTTAACGGCAATATGCTAAGCTATTTAGAGACCAAACCAGTACAATTTGATTCGCTTGTACAGATAATTAAATTAGCAGGTTTAGAAGAAGAATTTAAAAAAGATACCATTACTTTTTTCGCACCTAACGATATCATGATAAGAGATCTAATCGGAACTCGCGTTAATGAGTTAGGGGTAATAACTTATAGTAGTTTAAATCAATATCTTATTTTTATAAATAAGGAGCCAATACTTAAGCTATCAGACATAGATCCGGTGATTTGGAGAAAATACCTAATGAGATACATGTTTACAGATGCATATACCTTAAAAGATTACCCACAGATAGATTTTGATCAACGAAATATTTTTCCAGGTCAACTTTTTTACTCCCAAGACAATTCGCTCTTTAATATTGGGGTAATTTACGATAGCGTAAATGGCATTAAATACTTAGGTTATCGCCATTTAGTAATTTCATTTATTCCCGACGCTTCTAGGCCTGATGATAATTGGCAAACGGTAAGTATATCATCTTCAGACATACAACCCAATAATGGCGTAGTTCATACACTTAGAAATGAAAAAGTCTTCGGGTTTGATCTTGGTGAATTTTTTAACGACGTTGCATTGACCAGGAACAATACTAATTAAAATGACAGCCTTATATTCTGTTACGCTTTTATAAAGCACAAAAGAAAATATATATGAAAAAAGTAAAATACATTTTATCTACACTAGCACTATTTTTTGTGGTGCTAGCAGGATGCAAAAATGATAAAAACGTTTTTGAGAATCCGTATAGTGGTGCAAAAGAAAGCTTAGGAATAAGCATTAGCAGAGATTTGGTGCCCGACCCTAAGAACGGTGATGCTGGTACAAGCGTTTTTGTAAAAGTAACGGGATTGGTGCCCTATAAATTGAGATTAAAGTTTTTATTCAATGGAGTAGAAGCGAAAATACTTTCCGTTACCGAAACCGGAATTACGGCGGAGGTACCTGAAAATGCCAGCTCTGGAGTTACATCGATTGTGGTAGATAATCAAGTAATAATTGGTCCCGAGTTTATTGTTAACGGACTGGTAAATATAGACCCTACTTTTTTAACTAAGATTGGTACAAACCGACACATTAACCAATACTACAAATTAACAAATGATAGAAATATTTTGGTAGGTGCTTTTAGCGACTACGATAATAAAGGTTTGCTGAGTCCGCTGAATAGAATTTTGAAAATTGATGACAACGGAGGTTTGGACCGAACTTTTAGACCCGGTAGAGCAGCAAACGGAGAATTAAGTTCTTTTGTTGAACTGGGGAGTAGGTATATTGTTGCAGGTGGTTTTAGTGGTTACGGCATACAAGGTAATATCAGTAACATTACTGCTTTAGTTAATAATGGGGGTGTTGATTCACTTCAGTACGATACTTATATGAAAGATAGCACTGGAGTTATAAAGTATTTTCCTCGTTTTAATGGCGGTACAGACGGCTACATTGATCGTCTTTATGTTCTTAATAATAAACTAATTGCTACGGGTAATTTCAGGTATTACGTAAAAAGAATTTATGATAAACCAAATTATCTAAATACAAAAGACTCTGTAATATTGGACAGTACAGAAATAAGACAAATTGTTCGCTTAGCAGGTGATGGAGCGCTAGATAAAACGTATCGATTTAATGCTAGCGGAGTGGCATTTGAAGGTGCAAATGGATACATCGACTCTTATATGCACACGAGTGGACCCTTATTAGGGAAATTGGTAATCTTTGGTAAGTTTTCTAGGTTTGATGGTCAAGCCGCAAAAAATATTATCCGTTTAAATGCGGATGGTACCATAGACAATACCTTTGACCCTGGCACTGGGGCAGATAATGGTATCTCAACATTAAAATACAATCCAGATACCGATCAATATCTTATAACCGGAGGTTTTAGAGCCTTTAACGGCCATGAATCTCCAGGTATTGCTATGATTAAAAGTGACGGAGGAATGGTAAGTACATTTACTGCAAAGCCTCTTGTTGGGGGATATGCCACCTTTGCTAAACAGCTCAGTTCTGGTTTAGTAGTGGTTTCGGGTAACTTTAGAACCTATGGAGGAATTTTTAGAAGCGGATTTATGATCTTAAACGCAACAGGAGAATTGGCAGCGGGTTATAACAATACTGGTAGATTTTCTGGAAACCTAAACGATGTTATAGAAACTCAAAGTGCTGATAATAAAAAAGCATTATTACTAATCGGTGGTTTTACCAAGTTTGATAACACCGATATCAACAATATTGTAAGAATTACTATTGAATAATTTTGATAACACGAATATTAAATTAAAAAACATGAAAAGGAATTTTCTAATAGGCTTAGGCTTTTTAATGGTGCTTGCCGTAACGTCGTGTAATAAGGACTTTGAACGGGTAATTGTAGATCGAAGCTATAGTGATTCGGTGAGTATCGCTTATGGTAATCCTAAAGTATTATATATTATTGTGGACGGCGCTAGAGGAACTTCAGTTCGTGATGCAGCTATTCCAAATATAAAATCATTATTGCCAACTGCAATTTATTCTTGGACGGCTTTGGCAAATCCTGATTTTCCTAGCCTAGCAAGTAATTGGGCAGATATGTTGACGGGTGTGAAAGAAAGCAAGCATAACGTACAAGACCAAACGTTTAACAACAATCAGCTGGAAAAGTTTCCGGTAATTTATAAACGTATAAAAGAAGAAAAACCAACTATTGATCCCATCTCATTTTCATCATCGCCGGTTTTTGATGCTAATTTAACTGAGGGAACTACAGAACATGCGTTATTTGTTAATGATGCCGAAGTAAAAGCAGCAGTTGTAAATAGCTTAGCTATAGACTCTACGGAATTTATCGTTGCTAATTTTACAGATGTTGATAAAGCAGGCCAACAATACGGTTATGATAATTCTTTTCCAGAATATAAAACGGCAATAGAGAGTTTTGATACTCAAGTTGGCGAGATCTTAACGGCGCTAAAAGCTCGTACACAGTATAAAAATGAAAATTGGTTAATTATTGTTGCTTCTAGTACTGGAGGTGCTTTTACCTTGCCAGCAACACAAAATGATAATACTGTTTTTAGTGATACTAAAGTAAATACATTTTCAATTTATTCTGCACCAAAGTTAACCCAAAGAGTATTAACTAAACCTTACACCGGAAATCGTTTTACAGGTACAACAATCCGTTTGTTTGATAGAGAATCTGGCGTTCATGCTATTATTCCTCCAAATGTATCAAGCGAAGAGTTTTACAATTTTCCGGATACTATTGGTTTTACGATAGAACTCAAATTGAAAAAGAATGATCCTCGTGGTGACGGAAGTTTTCGCCAAAATTACCCGACAATTTTTGGTAAAATGAACGAATGGTCTGGCAACCACCCTATACTCAATGAAAAAGGATGGTGTTTCTTTTTAGAAGAAGATTTTTGGCAGTTTTATGTTAGAGGAGACAAAGGCGATCACAGGTTACAACAACGTGGTGAAGTTTTAGGCAAAGGTACTTGGAACCAATTGACTGCAAAAGTGGAAATCAGAAACGGAAGACGCTTTTTGAGAACTTATACCGACGGAGTGTACTACGGAGAGCAAGATGTCACCGATTTTGGAAATTTCAAATCGTCTGCTCCTTTAACCCTAGGTTTTATTCCTGGAAACGGACACGGACAGTGTGATGTAGAAATAGCTGACGTTCGAATTTGGAGAACAGCTTTGCCTGACAATGTAATTAAAAGTTACGCATGTGAAACCAGTATCGATGAGTTGCATCCATACTATAATTACCTAGCGGGTTATTGGCCTGTTTTGGACGGTTCTGGCAGTAAAATTAAAGATTACAGTACTTTGGAGAACGATTTTGATATTCTTGGAAATTACACATGGACTGATTTTAACGGCCTGGTATGCTCTCCGTCTAGTAGCTCTTTAGCCAATATGGTTCCTCAAAATGCAGATATACCAGCGCAAATATTGTCTTGGTTGCACATTCCAAGAAAAGCTATTTGGCAAATTGATGGCCGGGTTTGGTTAGATCAATAAGTTTTACCGACGTATTATCCTAGAAATAGTAACTTATTTAATTCATATAGATATGACAAGATTTTTAAAAAGTATGTGGTTTTTAGGGCTAATAGCCCTAATAGCTACCGCGTGTAGAGATAACATAGAGTTAGAGCGATTTTTACCTGTAAACTCAGACAGTCAGGTAGTATCGGCAGATGGGGCTTTATTAGATCAAATGTTTAGAGACGAAGATTTGGTTTTAGTGCCCATTAAAATTAAACTTTCTGGAGTTGCCGGTAAAGCTTTTCAGATAGGTATTGAGCCGGTTTCGGACACTATTAATAAATTAATAGCGAATAACACGCTGCAAAACACAGTACTGATGCCGTCAAGCTATTTAGATTACCCGAGCGTAATTAATGTGGCTTACGGTACAGATTCAGCTACCGTGTTTGTAGGTTTTAAAATAACAGGCATAGAGAAATACTATAATAGAAATGTTGCTATAGCATTTAGGTTAACTAGCCCAGAAAAAGGCAACACGATAAATCCTACACAAAATACTTTTGTGGTGGTGGTTGATACTAAGATGGTAACAACTCTGGAGGAAGTGCATTACCTATCTATTGTAAACCATCCAGGCGAGGTTTTTGAAGTCCCAAGAGGAAATCAATATAATATAACCAGCACAGGAATTACCATTCCATTGGGTGTTAATTTAAACGGAACTGCAGGCAAGCCTTTCTCGGTAAAAGTGATGTCAGATACAGACACCATCAATACTTTAATTGCAAACGATGCCAGGTTTGCTAATGCAATTAAATTACCTAATTATAGCTTAGATACTTTAATACGTTTTAAGTCTAATATAAATTCGGGAGTGTTAGAAATAAAGATTCCTTGGGATGTTTTTGACGCTAACATTGCAGCAAAAAAGAAATTTGCAATAGCGGTTAGGTTAGAAAGTTCAACACGCCATGTTTTACAACCAGATAAGGATTTTGTTATTTTATTGTTAGACCCAGAAATTAATTTAGATAATAACTCATTCATTATGGGTAGTGGTAACGGATTAAATGCCCAGTACTGGACCGATAGCCAATTTTTAGGTTATGATAATGACCAAGAAAGTGAAAATCTAAACTCAACTGCTTCAAGAACAGCACCGTTTGCCTCAAGGATTGATGAAGTTATTGATTTTGGAGGTGATGGATGGCCTGATAATGTGAAAAACAACAACGATCAATCATTAAGCCGAGATAATTACTCTTCAAGGTGGTTTGGTTGGTTTTTAGCCCCTATGAACGGCACTTATACTTTCTACCAAACAAGTTGGGACGATGGTTCACGACTGTTTGTGGACAATAAGTTAATTGTTAACGACTTTACCCAGTCGTGGGATAAGGATTATAGAAAAGCTGTGGTTAAGTTGAAAAGAGGAGAGGTTTATCAAATAGAGGCGCACCATCGAGAAAACGTAGGAGGGCAGCAGGCTCGCCTAGATTACGAGATTAAAAATGATGCTGGCGGGGTAATCTATAATAGGCGCATCATTGAAAAATCACAATTGTATACCGTTAAACCTTAATTTTTAACATATCGCGAGGGTTTAAATCGAAGCATTGTATAATTTAGATTTAAACCTTCGCTTTTAATAATACTGATGAATATGAAAAAGCAATCACTAGGTTTATTGTTTCTTGCCACCGTTTTTTTTGGCGCTTGTAACAACAACGATGAAATTCCTGCCTTGCTTGCAGGAAAAACAGATATAGATTATCCGCTTGTTGATTTTGAATACAATATTTCGGCAACTGACCCGCAAGCGGTTACTTTTAAAAGTAACTCGTCAAAATATGCTACGCTTTACTGGCAGTTAGGAGACGACAGTCTTTCTAGAGACCAAGAATTCGTACATCAATACCAGACTTTCGGCAAATTTAAAGTGATTTTAACAGCCCGAAATGAAGAAGGATATTCTGCAAAAAAAGAAGTTTCTATCTTTTTAAAGAATCCGGCGTTTGACTCGCTTCTTGTGGGAGAAAACTACAGTCTTAGTAAAGGCGGTCAGCTTAGTGTTTCAAATGAAAGTGGGGGAGGGCGTACTGGAGCAGAGGGTTCATTAAAACTTATTGACGGTAACAAGAATAGTAAATTTGTAGGAGGATATAGCCCGGAAACAGGAGCTTGGTGGCAATTTCAGTTTATTGACCCTATTTTAATAAAAGCATACACCATAACTTCAGGAAATGACGCTCCAGACAGAGACCCAGTTGACTGGACTTTAGAAGGATCTAATGATGGAACATCTTGGGAGATTATAGATAAAATTGTTGGGTTTAAGTGGCCAATAAACTTAAACAATAATGCTGCGCAAAGAAATTCTCTTGCTATTTTTCACATGAGATCAAATGAAGTTGCTTATGGATACTATCGCATAAATTTTACTAAGAATAATGGAAGTGGGAATCTTCTGCAGGCATCAGAATGGACATTAAACGATAGTCAACCCTAATAATCTATTTATTAAATTTTTATAATGAAGTTCCTTTTTTCATCCCTTTTTCTTTTATGCACTAGCTTTTCGTTGTACGCAGATAATAAAGAACTCGCAGATTATGTAAATACCCTTCAGGGTACAAATTCTAGCCACGAGTTAACTCGTGGAAATACTTATCCAACCACCGCTCTTCCTTTCGGGATGAATACTTGGTCTCCTCAGACCGGGAATAATGGCGATGGTTGGAAATATCAATATTCCAAAAAAACAATTCGTGGTTTTCAACAAGCGCATCAATGCAGTTCTTGGACCAATGACTACGCTGTATTTTCTCTAATGCCAACCACTGGAAAGTTAGTGGTGGATGAACACCAAAGAGCATCCGGCTTTAGCCATGATAATGAAACCGCAAAACCTTATTATTACCAGGTTAAGCTAGCAAATGGAACAAATACTGAGATAGCTCCAACAGAAAGGGGTGCCCATTTAAGATTTTCCTTTCCTAGTAAGGAAGAGGCATTTTTAGTTTTAGATGGATATACCAAGTTAAGTATGGTAAAGATTTATCCTAAAGAACGTAAAATTGTTGGTTGGGTAAACAACGGGCATTATGTACCAGGTAATTTTAGAAATTATTTTGTGATTACCTTCGATAAGCCTTTTAAAGCTTATGGCACTTGGGAAAATAAAAAAAATAAAGTTCATGCTAAAAATGACAGCGACGAAGGTGAAGGCGTAGGAGCGTACATTCAATTTAAAAACGGGGAAGAAGTTCAAGCTAAAGTTGCCTCGTCTTATATCAGTTTAGAGCAGGCAGATTTAAATTTAGAGCAAGAACTTGGTAAGTATAGTAAACTCGAAGAAACCAAGGCCGAAGCAAAAGCAGTTTGGAACAAGCATTTAGGCCGTATTTTGGTAGAAGGTGGCAGCGAAGAAGATAAGGCAACTTTTTATTCTTGCTTATTTAGAGCCAGTTTATTTTCTAGGATGTTTTTTGAATATGGTAAAGATGGCAAACCCTATTATTACAGCCCTTATGATGGAAAAATACACCAAGGGTACATGTACACTGATACTGGTTTTTGGGATACTTTTAGGGCGCAATTTCCATTAACAGCATTAATGCACCCTACCATTACTGGCAGATACATGAATGCAATGCTTGATGCTTATGATCAATGTGGTTGGCTGCCTTCTTGGTCTTTTCCGGGAGAAGGTGGGAGTATGGTTGGTAATCATGCTATTTCTTTGTTTACTGATGCTTGGGTAAAAGGAATTAGAACTTTCGATCCTCAAAAAGCGTTAGAAGCTTACTATCACGAAGCTACAAATAAAGGACCATGGGGCCCAGCAAACGGAAGAGATGGCTGGAAACAATATTATCAGCTTGGCTATGTTCCATATCCAGAAGTTAGAGAAGCTACAGCTAAAACTTTAGAATATGCCTACGATGATTTTTGTGGGTTTAATTTGGCAAAACAAGTAGACAATACCTTTTACAAAGATATTTTTGCTCGTCAGATGTATAATTATAAAAATGTATTTGACGCAAAAACAGGCTTTATGCGGGGTCGTGATGCAAAGGGTAATTGGAGTAAGAACTTCGACCCTAAAGAATGGGGTGGTCCATTTACGGAAGGTTCTGCTTGGCACTGGGACTGGTCTGTTTTTCACGATGTTAACGGACTAATTGGTTTAATGGGCGGAAACAAAAATTTTACTGCAAAATTAGATTCTGTTTTTACGGTCGGTAACGATTTTAAGGTAGGCACTTATGGCGGTTTAATCCACGAAATGACCGAAATGGCAATGGCAAATATGGGACAATACGCACACGGTAACCAACCTATACAGCACATGGTTTATTTATATAACTATTCGGAAGCACCCTGGAAAGCCCAGTTTCACGCCAGAGAAGTAATGAGTAAATTATATAGTGCAACTGAGGATGGTTACCCTGGAGATGAAGATCAAGGACAAACTTCGTCCTGGTATGTATTAAGTGCTATGGGTTTTTATAGCGTTTGTCCAGGCACCGATCAGTACGTAATGGGAAGCCCTTTATTTAAGAAGACGACAATTACGTTAGAAGACGGGAAAAAGTTTATCATCAACGCCGACGGCAACTCTAAAGACAACGTTTACATCAGTTCTGGCACCTTAAACGGAAAGCCGTTTAGTAAAAACTACCTTACACATGCTGATATTACGAACGGTGGTGTTTTAAACTTAAAAATGTCTGGACAACCAAATAAAACACGCGGATTAGGGAAAGACGATAAACCATATTCGGTTTCCACAGATATAACTCAGTAATTTTTAGAATAACAATTAACAAAAACGACCTAATGATTAAAAGTATTTTAACGCTAGCACTATTGGCTGTTGTCTTTAACTTAAAGGCTCAAATTATAGATAAAGTAACCGATCCTGTAGAATGGGTAAATCCATTAATGGGAACCGAATCTAAACCCAGTTTATCTAACGGTAATACCTATCCAGCCATCGGAGTGCCTTGGGGGATGAATTTATGGTCGCCCCAAACAGGTACAATGGGCGATGGCTGGATGTATTCTTACACCGAAGATCGTATTAGAGGATTTAAGCAAACCCATCAACCATCTCCTTGGATGAATGATTATGGACAGTTTTCTATTATGCCAGTTACTGGCAAGCTGAAATTTAATCAAGACGAAAGAGCCAGCTGGTTTTCTCATAAAACAGAAATTTCTAAACCTTATTATTATAGCGTTTACTTGGCTGATGCCGATGTTACGGCAGAGCTAACTCCTACAGAAAGAGCCGCACAATTTCGGTTTACCTATCCAAAATCTGATAATTCTTATGTGGTAATTGATGCCTTTGACAATGGTTCATACATCAAAGTAATAAAGGGAGAAAACAAGGTAATTGGTTATTCTACAAAATTTAACCGTGGACCTCTTCCTAACTTTAAAAACTATTTCGTTATTTATTTTGATAAACCTTTAACAGAAGTTTACACTACTGATGGTGATAAGTTGAGCGATAAAACGGAACTAACTGTTAACCATGCTGGGGCCGTTGTTGGTTTTGCAACAAAAAAAGGGGAGAAGGTTAATTTGAGAGTCGCCACATCTTTCGTGAGTTTCGAACAAGCGGAAATTAACTTAAAACGTGAGTTAGCAAGTGATACATTTGATGAAACGTCTAAAAAAGCAAAAGATTCATGGAACGATAAATTAGGACGTATAGCTGTTGAAGGCGGAACTGTGGACCAAATCCGTACGTTTTACTCTTGTTTGTACCGTACTTTGTTTTTTCCTAACAAAATGTACGAGCTTGATGCTGACAATAAAATCATACACTATAGCGCTCAAAACGGTAAAATTATGCCCGGTTATAAGTTTGCAGGAACTGGCTTTTGGGATACTTTTAGAGCGTTATATCCTTTTTTAAATCTAATGTACCCTTCAATCAATAAAGAAATGCAAGAAGGTTTAATTAACGATTATAAAGAAGGCGGTTGGTTGCCAGAGTGGTCTAGCCCTGGATATGCTGATATCATGATTGGTAATAACTCTGCTTCTGTAGTTGCGGATGCTCATATTAAAGGTCTTTCTGGATATGATATTAACAAACTTTATGAAGCGGTTATTCATGGTGCAAATAATGAGGGACCAATGACGGCCGTTGGTCGTAAAGGAGTAGCGTATTATAATAAACTTGGTTATGTACCTTATGACGTTGGAATTAACGAAAACGCTGCTCGTACTTTAGAGTACGCTTATGATGATTTTGCAATTTATCAATTAGGGAAGTCTTTAGGTAAGCCCAAATCTGAAATAGAATTGTACAGAAAGCGTAGTTTAAACTACCGCAATTTGTTCGATAAATCGTCGGGTTTAATGCGTGGTAAAAATAAGGATGGTAAATTTCAGTCGCCGTTTAATCCTTTCAAATGGGGAGATGCTTTTACAGAGGGAAACAGCTGGCATTACTCATGGTCTGTTTTTCATGATGTACAAGGCTTAGTAGATTTAATGGGCGGAAAAGAAAAGTTTGTAACAAAACTAGATTCAGTTTTCTCTATGCCTCCAATTTTTGACGAATCTTATTACGGAAGCGTTATCCATGAGATTAGAGAAATGCAGATTGCTGGTATGGGACAATATGCGCATGGTAATCAACCTATCCAGCACATGATTTATCTTTACGATTATGCGGGACAACCTTGGAAAACCCAATATTGGGCTCGTTACACCATGGATAAGCTTTATAAAGCAACGCCAGATGGTTATTGTGGTGATGAAGATAATGGTCAAACATCTGCATGGTATGTATTTTCGGCAATGGGTTTCTACCCGGTTACGCCTGCTGTTAACCAGTATGTGTTAGGTGCACCATTGTTCAAAAAGGTAACTTTGAAACTTGAAAATGGTAAAACATTTAACATCGAGGCACCTAAAAATTCTGCTAAAAATTTATACGTAAATAAGCTTTCTTTAAACAATAAGGTTTATGATAACAACTGGATTGGCCATAAAGAAATATTAAATGGAGGGAAAATCAGTTTTGATATGGCTGACCAGCCAAATACTGAGCGGGCTACAAAAGCAACAAGTTATCCGTATTCATTATCAAACGATAAATAGTTTTAAATAAAAATATAATAATCACCTGAATCACCTGAAAAAAATATGGCGGTTTAGGTGATTTCTTCTTTTAAGATCAATTGATATGCTGCAAAGTAAATATTTAAACTATAAGGTGCTGGTGGTTTTAGCCTTGGTGAGTTTGAGCGCTTCACTTCAAGCTCAATTTAAAACGGGAGTTACCTCTAAAAATCCAATATTTCCGGGTTGGTATGCGGATCCAGAAGGAGTAGTTTTTAAACATCAAGTTTTTGTGTATCCAACATTTTCTGCACATTATGAAGATCAAGTTTTTATGGATTGCTTTAGCTCCAAAAATTTAATAGACTGGAAAAAGCATCCGAAAATAATAGATACTTCGGCAGTAAAATGGGCGCACAAAGCGATGTGGGCGCCGGCAATTATAAAAAATAAAGGGAAATACTTTCTTTTTTTCGCAGCAAATGATATCAAGAACGAATCAGAACTAGGCGGAATAGGGATTGGGGTTTCTAAAAAACCCGCCGGACCGTACAAAGATTACCTAGGTAAACCATTGTTAAATAAAATTGTAAATGGAGCGCAACCTATTGATCAGTTTGTTTTTAAAGATACGGATGGTACATTTTACATGATATATGGAGGTTGGGGACATTGTAATATTACGAAACTTAATAAAGACTTTACAGAAATTGTGCCTTTTGAAGATGGAGAAACATTTAAAGAGATTACCCCAGATGGTTATGTAGAAGGACCTTTTATGTTTATCAGAAACGGTAAGTACTACTTTATGTGGTCAGAAGGTGGTTGGGGCGGTCCAGATTATAAAGTGGCCTATGCTATTGCTGACTCACCGTTTGGGCCTTTTAAACGTGTCGGAACTGTGCTACAGCAAAATCCTAATATCGCAACTGGAGCCGGTCATCATTCAGTAATTAAGGTACCTAAAAAAGACGAATATTATGTTATATATCATAGACGTCCGTTAACCGAAACTGATGCAAACAACAGAGAAACTTGTATAGAGAGAATGGTGTTTGATAGTAATGGATTTATATTACCAATAGAGATTACAAACGAAGGTGTGGCCCCTTCAAAATTTTAAAGATCAGAGCCAAAAGGGATATCGAATAGGTATTGAAGGGTGAGTTAAAGTTTTGATAATTTTTTTTTATAATGTGAACTAAATGGGTTGCTAAAACGATTTAAACATTATATATTTGTTGCTATAGACCTCTCTTTTTTTATTATTACAACCAATATTAAATTTATGAATAATAATGACCTGTTAGATGATGCACAAAGAATGCAATCAGCTATCGATACTAACAAACCGAAATTTACAGATCGTAGGTATCTAACGGTTTTGGTTTTTGTAACCTCCTTGTTTATGTTCTGGGGAGTTGCGATTACGATGGGAGATGTATTGAACAAGCATTTCCAACACACACTAAGTCTCAGCAAAACGCAGTCAGCATTTGTTCAATTTGCTATTTTTGGCGCCTATTTCGTAATGGGTATTCCTGCCGGATTATTTATGAAACGCTTCGGTTATAAAAATGGTGTTTTGTTAGGTCTCTCGCTTTTTGCCATAGGTTCGTTTTTATTTGTTCCTGCTGCTAATGCTTCTTCATTTACTTTTTTCGGGATCGCTTTATTTATCTTAGGTTGTGGTTTATCCACCTTAGAAACTGTAGCACACCCATTTGTGGCTTCTTTAGGAGACCAACGCACAAGTGATCAACGTGTAAATTTTGCACAATCTTTTAATGCGCTAGGAGCTATTATTGGCCCTGCTATTGGTTCTTATTTCTTATTAAGTCACAATGTGCCAGGCAGTACAGATTTAACATCTGTAAAAATCTTATACCTTGTAATAGGGTCTGTAATTACATTTATAGCTATTTGTTTTGCATTTGTAAAAGTACCTACATTAATAGATCCTCACGTATCTGCCGAGGATATTCAAATGGGCAAGGTAAATGTTGATGTGGCGCCTGGGAAAAAGTTATTTCAACATACACATTTTGTTTGGGCGGTTGCTGCACAGTTTTTTAATGTAGCAGCTCAAGCTGGTACTTGGGCTTTTTTTATAAACTATGGTCACGAGGTAATGGGTTTACCGGAAGTAACTGCCGGGAACTACATGGTCATTTTTATGGCAATGATGTTAGCGGGTAGATTTATAGGAACGTTTATCATGCGGGTGATAGCGCCTAACAAATTATTGGCAGCCTACGCGGTTTTCTGTATTGTTTTGTGCGTAATCGTTGCTCAAGGCTTCGGTTGGGTATCTTACGTCGCATTATTTGGTATTAATTTTTTCTTTAGTATCATGTTCCCAACAATTTTTAGTCTTGGATTAAAAAATTTGGGAAGGCATACTCAACAAGCTTCTTCTTTTTTATCCATGGGTGTTGTTGGCGGTGCAATATTTCCGTTTTTCATGGGTGCAGTGGCTGATAGTATGGGTGTGGCGCCAGCTTATTACCTCCCAATTATTTGTTATTTCGTTATTTTCTTGTTTGCCTATAAATTTTATAAAGTAAAATAGTTTTTTAAATTGATGACTAAATTAAATAATACAGATTCTATTGTAATCGGAGTTGATGTGGGGGGCTCGCATATTACTGCTGCTATGGTTAATCTGGAATCAAGAGTGATGGTGGCGGAGTCTTGGAATAGAACAAGCGTGGATTCTAAACAAGAAGCGGAAAAAATTATCTCTGAGTGGAGTGTGGCAATTGCTAAAACATTTCATTCAGTAAATTTAGATATTAATCATATCGGTATTGGTATGCCGGGTCCATTCGACTACGAGAATGGAATTTCTTACATTCAAGGGCAAGATAAATACGATGCGCTGTATGGTTTAAATGTAAAAGAACTTTTGGCGGAGGCTTTGAAGATTAGCCCCGATAAAATTTTGTTAATGAACGATGCGGCTTGTTTTTTATTGGGAGAAATTTTTGGCGGCTCCGGTAAAAAATACAAAACAGTACTTGGCCTTACTTTAGGTACTGGTTTAGGGGTAGCTATTTTTAAAGATAATTACGCATTTGACGCTAAATTATGGAATAGTGCTTTTAAAGAAGGGATTGCTGAAGATTATTTATCAAGTAGATGGTTTGTAAAGCGATATTTTGTGCTGAGCGGGAGGGATATAGGTAATGTTGAAGACTTGGCAAATATATCATCTGTAGACAATATAGCTAATCAGGTGTTTAAAGAATACGGCGAAAATTTGGCTGTATTTTTAAATCAATGTTTGGAAGAGGAGAGTTATGAGGCAATTATATTAGGGGGAAATATCGCGAAGGCTTATCCTATTTTTGGAGAGACACTTAGCGCAAAATTAGACCCCAAATTTAGAGATGTAGTTGTTCATGTTGCCTGTTTAGGCGAAGAGGCTTCTATTATTGGAGCATCTAGTTTATGGCATCCTGATATGCAAACAAGCAAATTAATATAACTCTTTTAAGTAGCTTAGTGTAAAATTAAACTCAAGTTATAATCGTAATAAATAGGATAATGTTACCTATGTTTGTCCAACATTCTACTTCTTATGGAGAAAAAACTTTCGATTGTTGATATAGCGAAACATCTTAATGTTTCGATTACAGCTGTTTCTTTTATTCTTAATGGAAAAGCAAAGGAGAAGAGAATAAGTGATGAATTGGTTGAACGTGTGCTCCAGTTTGTTGAAGAAGTTGGCTATAAACCAAACCTATTAGCCAGAGGCTTCCGTACCGGTAAAACTAATACGATTGGCTTATTGGTAGAAGATATATCTAATCCATTCTTTGGCGCTATCGCTAGGAATATAGAGGATGCAGCGTACCGAAACGGTTACAAAATTTTATACTCTAGTACTGATAATGATACTGAGAAAACAAAAGAGTTAATTAGGGTATACAGAGATAGATGTGTTGATGGGTATATCATAGCTCCTGCAGAAGGATTAGAAGATGATATAAATGATTTAATAAAGCATGCCTTTCCAGTTGTTTTATTTGATAGATTCTTAGAAGGCGTTAAAACTGATTATGTAGGGATAGACAATGTAGGAGGTATATACAATGGTGTAAAATACCTCATAGAAAAAGGCCGAAAGAATATCGCCTTCATAACACTAGACTCTCTGCAATCTCAAATGAGAGATCGTTGTTTAGGGTATGAAAAGGCTGTAAAAGAATACCAGTTGCCCGAGTTTATAAAAGAGATTGGGTTTCACCAAAACACTGAAAATAGGACGAAACAAATTATTTCCTTTTTAAAGCGAAAAAAAGAGATAGACGCTGTTGTATTTTCCACTAACTATCTGGCTGTAAGTGGACTTAAAGCTATTTCTCAGTTAGGGTTGTCGGTACCTAGGGATTTGGCGGTAATGGCATTTGATGATCTAGATTTATTTGAACTGTATGCTCCTTCCATCTCTACAATGTCTCAGCCTATAAAAAGAATCTCGGATGAAGTAATATCTCGGTTACTCGATAGGCTTAACACTTCTTCTGGCGGAAAAAAGAAAAAGCCCTTCCAAGACGTTGTTTTAGAGACGTCTTTAATTATTAGAAATTCAACAAAATAATATAAGCATATTAATAATTTGGCAAACCTTGATAATCTTATTAAGATTTGCTAAATTGTTTTAGTTCAATGTGTAATAACGAGTATTGATATCAATGCGAGTACATATTACTTTTTAGTCAGATAAACCAATTGATAAATATAAATATGAAAAGACGTAATTTTATTATGAATGCAGGAATTCTTGGTGCAGGTTATGCTTTAAGTCCTTCTTTTTCTTATGCATTACCTGCAGATTTTCCTGTGGTAAGAGTTGCAAAAGGCTTAAGAAATTTTAGCAGTGTTGCTGTAGAAAATGCAATTGGAAAGTTTTCAAAAAGTGTGAAAAACAAAGAATTAGTGTGGCTTTTTGAAAACTGCTTTCCAAATACTTTAGATACCACTGTTACTTACAATACTGCTAACGGAAAACCTGATACCTATGTTATAACTGGTGATATTGATGCCATGTGGTTAAGGGATAGTTCCGCACAAGTTTGGCCATATTTACAATTTGTTAAACAAGATAAGAAAATAAAGGATTTGATCCATGGCGTAATCAACAGACAAACCATGTGCGTTTTAAAAGACCCTTATGCGAACGCTTTTTATGATGATCCTAATAAAGCAGGAGAGTGGGCGTCTGATATTACCGATATGAAAACGGGTGTTCACGAACGAAAATGGGAGATAGATTCGCTCTGCTATACCATTAGATTAGCTTACCATTATTGGAAAGCTACAGGAGATGTGTCTTCATTCGGTGGGGAGTGGGTAAATGCTATAAAACTCATTCTGCAAACATTTAAAGAGCAGCAACGGAAAGAAAATAATGGGCCATATTCTTTTCAACGAGAAACAGCAAAAGCTACTGACACGTTAGCTATGAGTGGTTTTGGCTACCCTGTGAAACCTGTCGGGTTAATTTGTTCCAGCTTTCGACCAAGTGATGATGCAACCGTTTTGTCTTTTTTAATTCCTTCTAACTTTTTTGCGGTTGTTAGCTTGCAGCAAGCTTCAGAAATGGTAAAACAAATAGTTAAAGATAATGATTTGGCAAATCAGCTAATGGACTTATCAAATGAAGTTAAACTTGCTTTAGCTAAATATGCAATTGTTAAACACCCTAAGTATGGTGATGTTTATGCTTTTGAGGCAGACGGTTTTGGTAATACATTGATGATGGACGATTCTAATGTTCCTAGTTTGCTTTCTTTACCTTATTTAGGCGCTATATCAAATTCAGATCCTATCTATATAAATACTAGAAAGATGATTCTTTCTGATAGTAATCCTTTTTACTTTTCTGGGTCGGCAGCTAAGGGAATTGGAGGACCACATGCGGGCCAAGATATGATTTGGCCAATGAGTCTTATTATTCAAGCTTTAACAAGTACGCAACCATCAGAGATTAAAGAATGTATTGCGACTCTACAACGCACTCATGCAAATACTGGCTTTATGCATGAGTCGTTCCATAAAGATGATCCTAAGAATTTCACTCGACCTTGGTTTGCCTGGGCAAATACTTTATTTGGAGAGCTGCTCTGGAAAACATATCAAGAACACCCGGAATTATTGAGCTAAACTACCAGAGTTATAAATTACCGGTTTTATTTTTAAGTTCTGAGGATGTCACTCTGTTGAGAAGATGTATAAAAGTCAGCAATGGTTTGCTTTATTTCTGGATTAATATAAAAAGTTTGGCCAATATGAAAGCCGTTGAATCTTTGCTTTTTTAAGTAATAAAAGTGCATTTTTAACAAAGGAGAGATCTATATGAAAACCATCTAATCCAAAAAATACTGGAACGGATGGTTTTTTTAATCTTATCGTACTTAACTTCGATGATATGGAAAATGGGCCTAACAAATATTTTTGTAGAAAGTTTAGATTCGGTGATCAAAGAATTATGATTATGGAGGTAGACTTATCTGATAGGCAGATATAAATCCTAAATTGATTTAGTTTTTATATTTTTGATAGATTTTCTGGCTCTCGTTTGAGTCGATAAACCGAAGATCCTATGTTAGGTAACACTTAGCAGTCCAGTTATCTAAAAATTTTTATTCTAACATTAAATATACATACCTAAAACTAGAATGTTTAGGGTGAGCAGATAGATAAGATTGACGCCGAATTGCGTCGAAACGAGTTGTAAATGTGGAGTTTTTAAAAAAATGATTTGTATTTAATTAATAAAGGTGAGTAATAAAAATTCAATAAACAGCATAGCAAAAGATCTAGGGGTTTCTACTACTACCGTTTCGTTTGTATTGAATGGAAAAGCCCAAGAGAAAAGGATTAGTGATAAATTGATAAAAAAGGTATTGGACTATATCGAGAAAATTGATTATAAGCCAAGCGCACTGGCAAGGAGTTTAAGAACTGGAAAAACAAATATTATTGGTCTGATAGTCGAAGATATTTCTGATCCTTTTTTTTCGACTATAGCAAGAGAAATAGAAGAGAAGGCGTATAAAAGTGGTTATAAAATAATATACTGTAGTACAGAGAACGATACAAAAAAAACACAAGAACTTATTGAGGTTTACAAAGACCGGCAGGTTGATGGATATATTATTATTGCCCCTGATGGGGTAGAGAGAGAAATAAACGATTTAGTTAAAAGTGGTAAGCCGGTTGTTTTGTTAGATAGGTATTTGCCAAATGTAAGTACAGATTATGTACTGGTAGATAATTTTGAAAGCGCATATAAGGCCACTAATCATTTGATAGAAAATGGATTCAAGAATATTGCGTTTGTGACTATCAATTCTCTACAAAGCCAAATGATTGATCGGCTTTCTGGTTATGAAAAAGCAACGAAAGAACGGGGTTTTCCACAGTTTGTCAAAGAAATCGCTTACCACGATAGTAATGACGCCGTTAAACATATTATTTCTTTTCTAAGTAGATCTCCAGAAATTGATGCAATATTCTTTGCGACAAACTATTTATGCGTTAGCGGATTAAGAGCCATAAAATCAATGAATCTACAAATTCCCCAAAACATTGGTGTTGTTTGTTTTGATGATTATGAGTTATTTGAATTGTATTCCCCATCTATTACCAGTGTATCGCAACCCACCGAAGCAATAGCAGAGAACGCGATCAACATTTTGTTGTCGAGGTTGAAGAAACCAACTCCCGGTAATAAGCATCAGACTGTAGTGCTTCCAACATCATTTATTATAAGAGAGTCTTCTAAATAAATATTTTTTTAAAAAAATAGTGCTAAATTTATTGAATTTACTAAATCGATTTAGTATGTTTGTTGTTCAAAACCAACCTAAACTAAAAAATGAGAAATAAATTCTCCGAAAAGCTGATAGGCGTGGATATTGGTGGGTCTCACATTACCGTGGCAGAGTTGTCTGAAGGATATTTCATAAAAGAAGAAACACTTAAGAGAGAAAAAGTTGATTCTCTTGGTACTGCTGAAAGTATTTTGAATGTGTGGATAGAAGTTCTAGCTGATTTTATACAAGTCGTAGATCCTAAGCAAGTTAAGATTGGGATAGCTATGCCAGGGCCTTTTGATTATGCCGAAGGTATATCTTATATTAAAGACTTAAACAAGTATGATGCGCTTTACGGGATGAATATTAAAGATTTACTTGCCGAAAGACTTCTAGTTTTACCCTCAAATATATCCTTTCGCAATGATGCTGAGGCTTTTTTGCATGGCGAGATGCTAGCATTAGGAATGCCAACAGATGTAAAAATAATTGGTGTTACGATAGGCACAGGACTTGGGTCTGCAAAAAGTGTTAACGGAACAAGCAGTGATGTTTTTAGAGCCATTTTACCTCTGAATGATGGAATAGCTGAAGATTATATATCTACACGGTGGTTTCAAAAACGATATACAGAGCTTTGTGGTAAGCAGCTTAAAAATGTTGAAGCTTTATTGTTAGAGGGTGATGAGGCTTTGAAAGAAAGGATATTTTCTGAGTTTGGAGTTAATTTAGCTGCTTTTCTTAACGAGTTTTCCAAAGAAGAAAAGGCAGATGTGGTTATCGTTGGCGGGAATATCGCTAAATGTATGGGCGTTTTTAAATGTTTTATGATGGAGCACATTGAGAATAAAAAACTGCTGATTTATCAAAGTAAATTATGGGAATATGCAGCATTGGTTGGTGCGGGGCATAGTTTTAAGCAATCTGGATTTCTTACAAAGAAAGCTCAAGAAATTCAACTAAAATAAACCAAATTTAAAACTAAATTCATTTTGCTAAATCAATTTAGTTTTATATATTTGATTATAAACCAATTTTTTAAACAACGTATAGTGTTTAAAAAAGCCTTTTAACAATCTATTATTGTTTGCCATATTAAATTAGATCAGTGAAAATAGCGCTTTTATCGAAAAATCTGAATTTGCATCAGTGGAGTTACTTGCCGGAAGCGATACATCTTTGCATCATTACAGAGCATAAAGATGATCAGCTTAGGCCGTGAACTCAATCATTACGGTACAAATGGAAGTAATGGTTTTGTGTATAAAGCTATTGATAACGATAAACGCGGAAAAGTTCACTATGTCTTGATTAACCTATGCTAACACTATTTTTGTAGAATTTTAGTGGAAATTTTATAACGGAAACTCGAGATTAGTTTGATGCTGATAAAAGGAATTTTCAAACTAGTATTTATAATATCATTTAACTATTTAATAAGCAGCTATGATTAAGAAAATTATGCTATTTGTGTTTGCTACTTTTTTCTCGGCATCCATTTTTGGTCAACAATCGGAGTATTTAGACCGCATCAGTAAACTGCAATTTGCAATTAACCAAGATTTACGAGTTAAAAAAGCTTCTTTATACTACGAAACAACAGATAGCTCTAAAAATGAGAATAAATATTCATGGCTTTGGCCTTTGTGTGCATATATACAGGCTGCCAATGAGATTGAAGTGTTAAGGCCACAGGAAAAGGCAATGAAACCTATTGTAAAAGCAATTGATAAATACTGGATTAACACAAAGCCGGTACCTGCTTATCAGGATTATGTGACCAAAGAAAAAGTCACGACCAAGTATTATGACGACAACCAATGGGTGGCGATAGCTTATATGGACGCTTTCAGCCGTACAGGAAAAAAGAAATATCTACGTGAATCAAAAAAAATATACGATTTCATGCTTTTCGGACTCGACTCCGTTGCAGGTGGAGGAATATACTGGCGTGAAAAGGATATGACCACAAAAAACACTTGTTCTAACGGTCCGGGGGTGCTTGTTGCGCTAAAGCTTTATCAAGAAAGCCCTAAAGCCGAATATCTAAAAACAGCAATAGATGTTTACAACTGGACAAAAAGTAATCTGCAGTCTCCAGAAGGTGTTTATTGGGATAATATCCAAATACCATCTTTAAAGATTAATAAGGATACCTATACCTATAATACAGGAACTATGTTGCAATCTGCTGTTCTTCTTTACAATATTACAAAGGATAAAAAATATTTCGATGAGGCTAAGCGTGTCGCTAAAGCTGGGAGAGCTCATTTTTTTAAGAACAATAGGTTGCCCAACGAATATTGGTTTAACGCAGTAATGCTTAGAGGTTATCTTGAGCTTTATAAGATCGATAGAAATACAGACTGGATTAACTTCTTTAAAACAGATGCAGACGCTATATGGGAAAAAGAACGTAACGAAAAGAATTTGGTAGGTACCCGCCCTGAGAAGCGATTAATAGATCAAGCTGCGATGATTGAAATCTACGCTTTGCTTGCGCAGGCAGATAAAATGTAATGGTAAATAAAATGGAAAAATTTACTGTTATTAAAGAAAAGATTCCATTTTAAGAAAGCAGGATTTTTACCAATTAACCATAATAAATGAATAACCAAATTTACAAATCACTGAAGTAAACCTTCAAACCAACCAATTTAAAACCAATAAATAAATCCAAGTTATGATGAAAACAAATCATTCACAACAGGGAAGGAGTACACTATTGCCTTATTTTGACGATAGAAAAACCTTTATCCTGAAATTACTGACCTTGTTTATATTCCTTTTCACCAGCATTTCTTATGCCTCTGAAAAAAATAAACCCGTAGGTAAACTAAAAAGTTCTGAAAAGAACAATGCAAGTATTTATAATAGCTTACTGCTGCAAACTGTTAAGGGGTACGTTGTTGACAACCAAAATTTACCGCTGATTGGCGTTTCCGTTGCAGAAAAAGGAAATACCAACGGAACGGTAACCAACCTAGACGGCTACTTTAGTTTACAAGTAGAACCAGGAGCTACTCTTGAATTTTCCTTACTCGGCTTTAAGAAAGCATCTTTTAAAGTGGTAAACACAAGTGAGATTAGAATTAAGCTAGAAGAAGATCGACAGCTAATGGATGAAGTTGTTGTAATTGGCTATGGAACAACTACACGTAGAAGTGTTACTGGTGCGATCGATAAAATTGATTCTAAAGTAATGGAAGACAGACCTGTTGGCAACGTTACACAAGCACTTCAGGGCTCCTCTCCAAGTCTTGTAATCCAACAAAGAAGCATGAACCCTAATGACAACAGTTTAAATATTAACATTAGAGGAGTAAGTACTTTTAATAATACTAGTCCTTTATTAGTTATAGATGGCTTAATTGTTAATGATGTAGGGGCATTAAATAACCTTAATCCTAATGATATAGAAAGTATTTCTGTGTTAAAAGATGCCGGAAGTGCAGCTATCTACGGTTCTCGTTCTGCAAACGGTGTGCTGTTGGTAACTACAAAAAAAGGTAAAAAGAACATGGTTCCTCAATTGAATTTTAGTTCAAGTGTAGGTACGCAAACTCCAGAAGTGTTGCTTAGGCCGGTTAGTGGTTATGAAAACGCGTTACTACGTAACGATGCATATATTAATACTGGGTTACTCCCAATATATTCATCCCAGCAAATCCAAGATTTTTCTACCGGAGATTCAGAATATATGATGGATGCCATTTTAAAAAATGGGTTACAACAAACCCATAATATAAGTATGATGGGTGGTTCTGAAAACACAAGTTACTTAATATCAGCTGGTTATTTTAATCAGGAAAGTAATTTTAAAGGTCCTGATTATGGAACAGGTAGGTATAATTTTAGGCTAAACTTAACTACAGAAGTTAAACGATTTAAATTAACCACCATTGCGGCTTACGATAGAAGCGAAAGTAAATCCTATACTGGTAATACAGGTTTCTTATTAGCAAATTCGGCTCGTGTACCAGCGTACAATATTTATAAGCCAACAGCAGAAAATGGGCGCTACTTTGGTAATGATATTGTAAGCGGAAACCCACTTGCTGATTTAGAAAAATCCGGTTTTACGAAAAATGACAACGACCACTTTCAAGGAATTTTAAATGGCGAGTTAGAAGTTATTAAAGGTTTAAAAGCTAGAGCGATTTTCGGCTTAGATCTTAATCCGGATCACCGCTTGATTAGAAGATTCTACGTTCCAATTTATGATCTTTCAGGGTCTGATACACCAATCAATGTAAACGACGCAAACAATTATAGCATAGAGGATTATAACGGAAAATCCACAGCTTTAAATAGTCAGTTTTTGCTTGATTTTGATCGTACATTCGACAAAGTTCACAATATAAAAGCTTTAGCAGGTTATTCCAACGAGTCATATCGTCAACAAAGGAACGAGATTAAGAAAAATTTTGTAGACCCAGGATTAGGGGTGCCTATAGATAGTACTATTATTGATAAAAGCAGCTACAATACTCCTGGTGGAACAACTGAGAGAGCGTTGGTATCATGGTTTGGTCGTTTAGGATACGCTTATAAAGATCGCTACTTTGCTGAAGTAAGTATGAGGTACGATGGTTCTTCTAAATTTGCTAGTGATGAGCGATGGGGCTTCTTTCCATCTGTTTCTTTAGGTTGGAGAGCATCTGAAGAAAATTTTATGAACGCATACAGAGAGCATGTTGGGAATCTTAAAATAAGAGCCTCTTACGGAACTTTAGGTAACCAAAGCGCTAATGATTATCAAACTTATACAACCTATTCCATATATAATAACACCTACGGGTTTAATAATGTGGCCGGAAGTGGAACAGGATATACATTTGGTAACCCAGGCTTAAGGTGGGAGACTTCCAACACATTTAATATTGGTGCCGATGCTGATTTTTTTGAAAGCAAACTGAATGTTTCATTTGATTACTTCCGTAAGTTAACGTCAGGAATTCTACTTACTCCACTTGTACCTGGTACATTAGGTGGTGCCGTATCCAATGCCAATATAGGATCAATGCTTAACCAAGGATGGGATTTAACGATTAATTACCGTTTAAAACGCAGAGACTTTAATCATACGTTCGGATTTAACCTTGGCGATTCAAGAAACGAGGTGACAGAATTTGAAGGTTACGAAAGAATTGACAAAGCTGATGAGATAGAAAGAATAACGAGAGTGGGCTTGCCTTACGCATCTTATTACGGCTATAAAACAAATGGTTATTTCCGCAATGATGAAGATATTATGTCTTCCGCAATTCCAATTGGTGCCAGTTTGCAGCCAGGAGACGTAAAGTATGTAGATAGAAACGGAGATGGAGTTATTAATGATAGTGATAGGTTTGTTTTAGGGAGTGCTTTTCCAAGATACACCTTTGGCATTACTTATAACGTTGAATGGAAAGGTTTTGATTTGGGGTTGTTGTTGCAGGGAGTGGGTAAGCGAGATATGGCATTGCGTGGCGAATCTATTGAACCATTTCACGGAAATTATTCATTTGTAATATTTCAACATCAACTGGATTACTGGACACCTAATAATCAAGATGCAAGATTCCCTCGTTTAACAGCGCCTTCCACACCGTCAACCGCAAATAATTACGGAAAAGGATCTGATTTGCAAATCTTTAATGCGGCTTACTTAAGAGTAAAAAACATACAGGTTGGGTATAACCTTCCGAAAGCATGGATCCAAAAAATAGGTGCTCAAAAAGTAAGAATTTTTGCGGATGCGCAAAATTTGTTAACGTTTAGTCATCAGTCATTTATTGATCCAGAGTCCTCTGAGTTCGGTTCAAATATGTCAGCAGGTGGCGCAAATAGTGGAAGAAACTATCCGCTAATCAAGTATTTTGGTGGCGGTATAAATGTTGAATTTTAAGAAGTTAAACGGATAATATTATGAAGAGTATAAAATATACAGCAACACTCCTTTTTGCCGGGTGTGTTTTATTCACAGGATGCGTGAAGTTGGAAGTAGCTCCTACGGATAAATTTACGGAGGCAAATTACTGGACTTCTGCAGATAAGGCATCATCTGTTGTAAACATGGCTTATAACCAAATGTTTAACAGTGGTAGTCTTATTCGTAATGAGATTTTAAGTGATAATGTTTATCAAGGTTACGGTAACACTAATGAAAAATTAATAGTTACTGGGCAAGCTGATGCGTCTAATGGACGGTTTTCTAGCGAGTGGGACGATTGCTATGGCGGTATTAAAACTTGCCATACGTTCCTTGCAAATGTGGATCGTGTGCCTATGAATTCGGTTGTAAAAGAAAGAATGAAAGCTGAGATTCGTTTTATAAGAGCCTCTCTATACCTCAGGTTAACTACTTTCTTTGGCGATATTCCTTTCTTTACTAAAGACATCAGCCTTACTGAATCTAAGACAATACTCCGTACGCCAAGTGCAGAAGTAAAAAGTTGGATTCATACTGAATTAGACGAAGTTGCCACTATGCTTCCGTCCAATACAGAATATGCTACGGCAGACAGAGGAAGAATAACCAAAGGAGCAGTGGTTGCCTTAAATGCAAGAGCGTACTTGTACGAAAACAACTTTCCTAAAGTAGCCGAATATTGTAGTAAGCTTATCAATACCAAAGATTTTGGAACATATAGCTTATTCCAAAATTATGAAGGGTTATTTTGGGTTAATAACGAATATAATAGTGAAGTAATACTTGCACTTCAGTATGTACCACAACTTCGTACATGGGGAGATCTTGTAGATTTTGCTCCATTATCCGCTGGGGCTCGTCTTAGTCTTGCTGCACCTACACAAGAATTGGTTGATTCTTATTTGATGACTAATGGTAGCAAATGGGTAGAAGGAGATTCTCCATATGCCGGACGAGATCTTAGAATGGGAGCAACTATTGCTTATGACGGAGCTACTTGGAAAGATAGAAACGGTAGCACTTATCCACTTGTGATAAATCCTGACGGAGTAACTCCAGCAGGAAAAGTATCTAATAAATACACCGGACAGGGACAAGCTACAACGGCAACTGGCTACTATTACCGGAAATATTGTGATCCTAGCTCGTCTGCTTACACTTCGGGGTGGGAGTCAAATTTGAATTTACCACTTATACGCTTTGCAGATGTGTTGTTGATGTATGCGGAAGCAATGCAAGAAACCAACGCAATGACTTCAGCGGTTTGGGATCAAACCATCAAGAAATTGAGATTAAGAGCTGGGTTTGATAATACAACTGCTGCAGTTGGTTATCCAACATTGGCTACTCCTGCGGAGTTACAGCAAATTATCCGTAACGAAAGACGTTGCGAACTAGCTTTAGAAGGCCTTAGGGTTTTTGACATCAGACGATGGAAAATTGCTGAGCAAACGTTAACCGGAGTACGTAGAGGTGCTAAGTTTGAAAAAATTGGAGGTTCGTTTGAATATATCAAACTTCAATCAAGTAAGTTTAGTGTTAACAGAGATTACTTGTGGGGCGTACCAAGAAAAGAAATTGTTATCAACAAAAATTTAACCCAAAATCCAGGATATTAAAATAACGAACCAATTAGTTAAACATTAAAATTTATAGAAATGAAAAGAAAATCGTTTATACAGATGACATTAATGCTCATGGCTTTTGTCTTCACATTAACAAGTTGCCAAGATAAAGACGAATTGCGAACTGTAAATGTTTCTGAAGTTAGGAATCTTTACGAGCCAGCTGATAATAAAACAATCAATCTGCAAGCTGCAGCAACAGCAAGTGTGTATTTTGAGTGGGAGAAATCTATAGCGGACGATAATAGCGTTGTTTATTACGATATATTGTTTGATAAACCCGACGGTGATTTCGCTAAACCAATATACACCTTAACAGCAGACAATAAAGGTACAGCAACGGGTGCAACCGTTACGCATAAAATGCTGAATAGAATTGCTGCTTTGGCGGGTGCGGAATCTGGCAAACAGGCTACTTTAAAATGGATGGTAGTTGCTTCAAGAGGGATGTCTAAAACAGCATCAACTTTAAGTAGAACGCTTATCATCACTAGATTAGAGGGATTAGAATCTCCCCCTGCTTTATTTATTACAGGAGCGGCAACCGAAGGAGGGACGGATTTATCCGGAGCACAAGCTTTTAAAGCTTTAGCAGGAGGTAATGAGTTTGAAATTTACACTAAACTTACTACAGGGAAAAAGTATTATTTTGTTGATTCTAAACAAACTGTTTCTAGAACGTTCTCTCCAGAGGGATCAAAGTTAGGCGAAAACGAAAACGGCGCAGAAGTAAGCAAAGATGGGGTTTACAAGATAACTGTTGATTTTTTGTCTGGAGGATATACCATCAGAGAATTGCAGTCTATCGGAATATTTAATCCCGACCAAAATAAGGTTACCAATTTATTTGACTATGCCGGTAACGGAACATGGAAACTAGCTAACTTCAATGTGGTTTTTGTTGAAAAAGGAGGATGGCAAGAAGACCGTTATAAGTTTATTTACACTTTTGCCGATGGTGTAGAGGGTTGGGGACAAGTTGGAAGCTCTGACAGTCGTCCAAATTTGACCAATACCGCTTATTTTAATATGAAGTTGGTAGGTAACGGGCAGTGGGACGGGGTATTTAAATTTCCAAGTGATTTCTTTGATGCTTCAAATTTATCGAAAACCAGAGCAGATGTTACCATTTACATGACTGCAGATGGACCTTACACTCACAAATTTGTTAAAGTAAATTAATAACACCTATAGCGGCATGCTTAAAGGTGGGTTTTACAATGGTTAACCCTCCTTTAAGTATTCTGTTTCAAATAAAGAACTATGAAACCAACACAAATATTCTTTTTATCATGCGTTTTTGTAACGGCTCTTTCGTCTTGTGCAAAGATAAATGATGAATACATTGATAGAAATCCAATTCCGAAAATTGACTGGAATGCGGTAGCGGATAGTAGTAGCCAAGCTTTGATGACTGCTTATTGGAACCCCACAAAGCATCATTTCAATAATGATAATGTAGGTAGTATAAGCAGATATGATTATTGGCCAGAGGCTCACGGGCTTGACGTAATGGTAGATGCCTATAAACGAACGAAATCTGATCTTTACAAAAAAGGAATTTATGATTTTTACGAAGGGGTGAAAGCCAAGAACGGTGGTGGCTTTTATAATAATTATTATGACGATATGGCTTGGCATGCAGCAGCACATTTGCGAGCTTTTGAAGCTACGGGTGACACAAGATATGAGGAATCTGCGAAGTTTTTGTGGGATGAAATAGTGAAAGGTTGGGATGATTACCAAGGCGGAGGCATAAAATGGAATCATGATAATAATGAGGCAGGGAAAAGTAAAGGGGTGCCATCTAACGGTCCGTCTACAATTACAGCTGCTAGAAGATGGGAAAAGTATGGTATCTCGCAAACTGCATTAGGACTTACAAACGAGGTTTGGTATAACAGAATATATGACTGGATGAAAGATAACCGAGTAGTACAACAATCTGGAAGAGTTTACGAACACATAAATGACACCCAGGGTGATTGGACTTACAATACTGGTACTTATATAGGCTCTGCATTAGAACTTTATAAAATAAGTGGAGATAAAACCTACCTAAAAGATGCTATAAAAACGGCTGACTGGACCATGGGTAATTTGATTAATACAAACAATAGGGTATTATCTGACTGGGCAGAGCAGCAAGATAACGACGTGAACTTATTCAAAGGAATATTCATTCGTTATTTCACTCAGTTGATTATGAATAAGGATTTACCCGATACAAATAGAAAGCGTTATATCGCTTTTATAAAAAATAGTGCCGAAACATTGTGGTTAAAAGGTACGGTTAAAACACCGGTTCCGTTATTTGGATTTCACTGGTGGGAAGCACCAACTACAGGAACTGTAGCTCTCCGCACCCAAATTAGCGGGTGTACTTTAATGGAAGCGATGGCACTTTTACAAAACGAAGGATTCTTAGATTAGATCTCCTCTTTTACCTAAACGATTCCTGCATATTGCGGTATGCAGGAGTTGTTTTAAGCTGAATAAAAACGTTTCATGAACTGCGAAACCATTCGTGAAAATAGAACCTAGAGTGAACTAATATTAATTAATCTGAGAAAACACTAACCTACCTAAATATTTTCTCCTTTAGCTGGTGGCAGATATAAACAGTTGCTATCAAACTATTGCCATCAATAACCATTTATGGCAATAGTTTGAAAACTAGAGCTATGTAAAATCTGAAATAACCAATTCTTTAAAACAGAATAATAGTTAATGTAAACCTTTTAACTAATTAAATTATGAAAACAAAACTTACGCATTTTTTTGCGCTCATGTTACTTTTTGGCATAAGTGCACAGGCTATTCCAGCGCCTGCCTCCCTTTCCCTTTAAGGTAGTGCAACAGAATCTGTAAATTCAATTCCTATGAAATTGAATGGAAGTGTTATGAACTTTATACTTCATTAAAGGCAGGTACTTATTTTTTTGTAGGAGATAATTCTATTGCAGCGACAAATATTAAAATTTACCAATTAACCATTATACAATTATGAAATTAAGCTTTACAAAATTAATGATATTGCTTCTTCTGAGCAGTATTGGTAGCTATGCTCAAAAGAAAAAGGTTGCTTGTATTGGCGATAGTATAACAGATGGACCTGGCTTGGCTAGAGAAAACACCTACCCAGGCTTGTTACAAGGCTTTTTAGGCAGCACAGATTACGAGGTAAGGAATTATGGATCGAGTGGCAAAACTCTTTTGAAACATGGGGATTTTCCATATTGGACTGACCAAAAATATGCAGATGCCAAAGCGTGGCAACCGGATATTGTGATAATCAAATTTGGGACAAATGATGCCAAACCTCAAAATTGGGGATCATATAGTACAGAATTTGAAAGTGATTATACAGCTATGATCAATGAATTTAAAAATTCTGGAGCCAACCCAACTATATTTTTGGTGTATCCTATTGTAGCATTCCCGAATAACGGAATGATACTTGACAATACACTTACCGGCGAAATTATCCCGAAAATTACAAACATCGCTTCTCAAAACAATGTTAATACAATCGATTTGCATACGCCATTTAATGGCAAGTCAAATTTTGTTCCTGATTTAATCCATCCAAATAGAAAAGGAAATAACGTGATGGCTTACACCATCGCCAGTAAGATTTGTACTACTTGCGTATTACCTAACGATGCCTTACGCTTGATAGCTCCGTTTGATTATACAGATCTTAGCACAAGTGTGGCGTCCTCAGCAGGGGGCTCAACAAGCGGGTTAACAGATAATGACGGAATAACAGGTGTGGTGCAAACATACGCCCAAAATATGTCATATACTGTTTTACTTCCTTCTGATATCAAATTGACGGGATACGCGATAACCCCAGGAACTGATATTACAAAGAACCCGAAATCGTGGAGATTAGAAGCTTCGTCAGACGGATCTACTTGGATAAATTTAAGTACACAGACTGATATAAATCTATTACCGTCAGAAACAATTGTTACAGATGTACCTTATAGTATGTCAACGAACTTAACTCCTTATAATCAATATCGTTTAATAATAACCGCGAATAATGGCGGTTCGCAATTAGAAATAAGAGAGTTACAGTTTTTTGGTTTTCCTGATAAATATACCAAGGACATTTCCAGCAATGGGGGTTCTACCTCAAGTTTAGTAAACGGGTTTACTCCAGCAGAATCAGTTAATAGCTTGGTAGATAAAAATGTTGACACTAAATTTTGTGGACCTTTTGGTAATAATTTCGGATGGGTACAATATGATTCGCCAACCGCACAAAAGGTTTATAAGTATTCTATAACATCTTGCGCTTCTGTACGCGAAACTGATAGAGACCCTAAATCATGGAAATTATACGGATCTAATAACGGTACAGATTGGACTTTGATGGATACTCGAACTAATCAAACCTTTCTTACAAGAAATCAAACTTTAGAATACACTGTTAATAGTCAAAGTGATTTTTTAAAATTTCGTTTGCAGATTGACGGAATAGTCTCCGGAAACGTAGTGCAGTTTTCTGAGTGGCATCTTAGTTCTGAATTAGAAGTTCCTATACCTGCAAGCTTGGGTATTCAAGGTTCGGCGGTTAGTGAGTCTGTTTCAACAATCAATATGAAGAAAATAGGTGATCGTTTCGAAATCTATACATCTTTGAAGACAGGTTTATATTCTTTTGCAGGTGATAGCGATATTATTCCAATAAATATTACTGTCTCGGGAGCTTCTGCTCCGTATAAAATAACTGTTGATTATTCAAGTGGTAACGCTATTGTAACTGCGAAAAAAGTTAATAAGGTGATAGTTTGTAGCCCATGGGGTCTTTACACTGTTGGAGAATTAGCTTACGCAGGAAATTCTTCTTTTAAAGCAAGAGGCCTGTCTCATAGCGGTCTTTGGGGAGGCATAGATTATAGATACCGAATAAAAATATATCTAGAAGGCGGTATTGAGGAAACCTATGCCAGAGGAAGCACTACAAATGATCAACCGCCAACAAACTCAACCCCTCAATCGTATTATGACCTTTTTATCAATGGTAACGGACAGTGGGATGGAACAGAATTTAAAATAGCCGAAAAGTATTTAAATGAGGCTAAATTATTTGATGTGGAAGTTATTCTTGCGGCAGGTGGTAATTATACTCATAAAATAACTGACTATGTACCAGATTTAGTAATTGCTGATGATCTGACTCTTTCGGGATCAGCGTTAGAAGGGACTACTGCTATGTTTAAAAAAGCTGGAACAGGAATTTTTGAATTTGTAGGAGGACTTAAAACAGGCTCTTTTACTATTTCTGGGACAGCTAACAGCCAAACATATAATTATACTTCATCTAATAACAGCACAGTACAGCAGGGTAGCACCGCATTAAACGTTACGAGTACATTGAAACCTTTTTATGTTAAGGTCAATTTAGTAAACCAGACAATAGTTATACAAGAAATTACGGCTGTTAACTTATATATGAGTGCTAGCGGAAATGCTGGTAGCGACAGAATAGAATTGGCCTACCAGGGAAACGGAAAATTTCAGGGAACAAAAGCAAGTTTGGTTTGGCCAGCGCAATTTGGGGGAGATAGCAGATATAAATTTAAAATGGATTTAGCTAATAGCACTTCAGTGTTTTTGGGTTCTATAAATAAAGACAATCAACCACCTGCAGACAATTTGCCTACTGGAGCTTACTATGATTTGTTCAGTGTGGATAATACTGATTACGACTATTCTTTCAAATTACGTGATGACACTAGAAACCAACAGGTTACCGTAGGTTTGGCATTTAAAGTAGATGGTAGCTTTAATCATAAATACCTAATTGGTACAACCTTGCCTTTAATCTTAATTAATTTTAAAGGAACAGAAGAAAACGGTAAGGTAAAGTTAGTTTGGAACACAGAAAATGAGGTAAATTTTAGAGGTTTTGAATTAGAGAAAAGTACGGATGGTTTAAGTTTCTACTCGTTAGGTAGTGTAGCGGCTAATAAATCAACAGGTAAACAGCAATACGCGTTAATTGATAATCAGATGCTGCCATCAACTACGTTCTATTATCGCCTTAAAATGATTGATAATGACGGTGCCGTGAAGTCAAGTAATGTTATCGCTTTAAAAACTTCTGGATTACAAAAAGATGTATTTACCGTATATTACAGTACAGATTCTTACCTTCATGTTTTACACCCTATTGCTGAAAATAATGCCGTAATTAAAATTTATGGAATTGATGGGAGGCTTTTAAATACTGTTAAAGTGCAAAAAGGCAATACCGATTCAAAAGTAAATATCTCCAGCTTAAGCACTGGTGTTTATGCACTTGGATTTGTGGATAACAATCATGCTTTTAGAACCAAATTTGTAAAATAGAATACTTGTTTTAAGTATTAAAATAGTTCTTATCCTATCTTAAAAAAGGTTGTAACCTAGTTTGAGATAGGGTAACCTATTTAATAGAATTTAGCCAAAACCTATTTCAATTAATCAGATTTTTATTTAACAATATCTCTACTACGTAAAATGAGAATAATCTATAAGAAACAAAATACTATTTTGCTTTTATTGCTCACTATCTTTTGCTGGGATGCAAAAGCGCAGTTAATTCCTGAATTTTTAAGGACAGAATATCTTAAAAACCCTTTAGGAGTAGATGTGAAACACCCCAGATTTACATGGTTTTACACCGGCGGAGCAAGTCAAACAGCGTATGAAGTTTTGGTTTCGAAAGATTCATTAAAATTACGTAATAATTCCGCAGACGTATGGACTTCAAGAAAGATAAAATCTGCGAACGTTCTGATGAAATATAACGGCGAAGCTTTGCTGCCGTATACCAAATACTTTTGGAAGGTAAAGGTTTGGAATAAAGGTAAAAGTAGTGAAAGTGAAATCGCAAGTTTTGAAACGGGATTAGTAGAAAGCAAGAATTGGAGAGGCAATTGGATTACAGATACACAAGATATCAATTTAAAACCCGCCGCGTATTTTAGGAGAAAGTTTAACAATACGAAAAAAATAAAATCCGCAAGAGCTTATATTGTTGCTGCTGGTTTATACGAGTTTTTTATCAATGGAGAAAAAGTGGGCAATCACCGTTTAGATCCAGCTTTTACAAGATTTGACAGAAGAAACCTATACGTTACCCATGACGTTACAAAGCTGCTAAAAAATGGAGATAATGTAATGGGGGTTGTTTTAGGAAATGGATGGTATAATCATCAATCTACAGCAGTTTGGCATTTTGACCAAGCACCTTGGAGAGCCCGTCCTAAATTTTGTATGGATTTGAGAATTGTTTATGACGATGGTTCAATAGCATATATTTCATCTGATAAGGAATGGAAAACCAACTTAAGCCCAATCATTTTAAATAGCATTTACACTGCAGAACATTACGATGCTCGTTTAGAGTCACCTGGATGGAATAAGCCGGGTTTTGTGGATGACGGTTGGAAATCGGTATCATATACAACAGCTCCGTCACAAAATATAGTTTCGCAACAAATGCATCCTATCAGAGATGTGAAGATTCTTAAACCGGTGAGTTTTAATAAGCTTAGCGATAAGAACTATGTGTACGATATTGGTCAAAATATAGCCGGCGTAAGCGAATTAACAGTTGATGGACAGGAGGGAACAGTAGTAAAAATTATCCACTCAGAAAGGTTATACAAAAATGGTAAAGCAGACTTGTCAAATATAGATTACCATTACCGCCCAAAAGATGATAAGGATCCTTTTCAAACCGATATTTTGATTTTAAGCGGTAATAAAAGTGAAACATTTAAACCGCAGTTTAATTATAAAGGATTCCAATACGTAGAAATTATTAGCGATAAGCCAATCTCACTTACTAAAGAAAGCCTAGTTGCTTACTTTATGCATAGCGATGTGCCAGCTGTTGGGAGCATAAAATCATCTAATCAGGTAATCAATAAAATATGGGAGGCAACAAACAATTCTTACCTCTCAAATTTATTTGGTTATCCAACAGACTGTCCGCAACGTGAAAAAAACGGATGGACGGGTGATGCACACATCGCTATAGAGACTGGCTTGTATAATTTTGATGGAATTACTATTTACGAAAAATGGCTGGCCGATCATCGCGACGAACAGCAGGAAAACGGCGTATTGCCAGCAATAATTCCCACAGCTCTTTGGGGATACGACTGGGCCAATGGAGTAGATTGGACCAGTACAATTGCTATTATTCCATGGAATATTTATTTGTTTTACGGTGACAAACATTTGCTAAGCCAATCTTACGAGAGTATCGAAAAATATGTAAACCATATTGATACACAATACCCGTCTGGATTAACAGATTGGGGTTTGGGAGACTGGATTCCAATTAAATCTGAAGCAAACAAAGAATTAACCACCTCTATTTATTATTATGTAGATGCCAATATTTTAGCAAAATCAGCCGCAATACTCGGTAAAAAAGAAGATCAAGAAAAATACACTAAACTGGCCAACAAAATTAAAAGCGCCATTAATGCAAAGTTTTTTAATGACGAAAAGGAAGTTTATGGTAGTGGATTACAAACAGAATTAAGTGCCGCCTTATACTGGGGGATTGTGCCAAATGATAAGAAAGCTAGTGTTGCAAAAAAGCTTGCAGAACGGGTTGAGAAAGATGGTAGGATGGATGTAGGGCTACTTGGTTCAAAAACAATATTGAACGCATTAAGCGAAAATGGCTATGCTGACTTAGCTTATGGCCTTGCTTCCAGAGAAACTTACCCATCATGGGGGTGGTGGATAAAAAATGGCGCTACATCATTATACGAAAATTGGAAAATAGATGCTGCTTCAGATATTTCTTTAAACCATATCATGTTTGGAGAAATAAGTGCATGGTTTTATAAAGGTATAGGAGGTATGTTTCCGGATGAGGGAGAACCAGGATTTAAGAATATTATCCTCAAACCAAATTTTGTTAAAGGGTTAAATGAATTTGAGGCCAAACATATTGGTCCATATGGTGAAATTATTTCTTCTTGGAAAAGAAATGACGATGGCGTTGTTTACCAGATTACAATTCCATCGGGAAGTACAGCGAAATTGGTTTTGCAGGGTAAGTCAGTTTCAGTACTAACAGGTCAAAAAACACAATTCCTAAAGTCGGGCGAAATAAACACGGCAACATTGAAATCAGGAAAGTATGGGTTTCTAATTAATTGAAGCTTTAAGTCAGGAAAATATAGATCGGATAAACTTAGAAAGGCTTAGCAAGTGTTATAGTTTCTTCCTTAAAGGTTGAAGCTCGTTTTACTGTTGAGTTCAGTTTTTTCAGATTACATTGTTTTCCGTGACGGACGCATCGGCTTTTTAACCGTTAACATCAACAAGCTTCACTGGTGTATTCCAACAGCGAATGATAGTCGAACGAAGTGGATCATTTAACGAGTTAGCTTTCAAAATTTTCAGAGTTAAAAATACGCCCTAATGCTACTTTCGAGTAATTCCGACCTACCGGAATTTGCCTATTAGCAATTTCTATGATGGTGCCTTCTACAGATTTAATGTCTTTTATGGAAATAGTATAGGAACGGTGCACTCTTAAAAAATTGGATTGTGGCAATTCCTCTGAAACGGATGTTAGGGATTTATGCACAACATAATCACCAAGTTTGGTAATCACTTTAATATAATCTTTAAGACTTTCAATAACCAGAATATCGCTTAAATTAACTTTGATTGATTTTTTGCTGACTTTTAAGAAAATATGTGGTTCTTGTTGGCTCAAATCTACATTGCCCCGGTTTAGATGTAATTGCTGATAGACTTTGTTTACGGTTTTTAAGAAACGAGTAAAAGGAATGGGTTTTATCAAATAATCAAAAACATTCAGTTCAAAACTCTTTACCGCATGTTCCCGATACGCGGTGGTAATTACTATTAATGGGTGATAACTTAAATTTTTTATAAACTCAAACCCACTTAATTGCGGCATGTTAATGTCTAAAAAAATGACATCAATTTTTTCTTTTTCTAGAACGCCAAAAGATTTCAGCGGATTGTTAAACGTAGAAACGATCTCTATATCATCAAAATTTTTCTAACGCATTTGATTTTCATTGTATAGGAAATATTCAAACTTAATTAAACAATGCATTTTATTAGCTATCTTATTAAAAAATTTATTAAGTTGTATTATTAAATTATTTCTGATTTATGGTAGGCAAAGAAGCAACATTAAAACAACCCTATACAAGAAACCGATCATTAGACGTTTTAAGGGGGATGACGATTGCATTGATGATCGTTGTAAACAACCCAGGTAACTGGAAAGCCATTTACGAACCATTTGAGCATTCTAACTGGAATGGATTTACACCTACAGATTTAGTTTTTCCAACATTCTTATTCGTAATGGGCAATGCTTTGAGTTTTAGCATGAGCAAAACGGGAACGCTAACACAGCAAATTTTTTTAAGAAAAGTTTTTAAACGAACGGTATTGATTTTTGCGATCGGTATTTTTCTGAATGGATTTCCGTATGTGCATTACATAGATGGTTCATTGTTTTTTAACAATCTCGGAGAGATTCGCTTTTGGGGCGTTTTACAACGAATAGCTGTGTGTTATGGGCTTGCGAGTTTATTGATCTATTATTTTAAAGAATCAACGGTGATTATTGCAAGCGTAGGAATTTTGTTTCTTTATTGGGGTGTAATGTATTATTTCGGAACCCATCCTGAACCATACTCACTTGAGCATAACGCCACTACTAAACTAGATTTAATTTATCTAAGCGCAGGAAACATGTACAAAGGTTATGGGGTTGTCTTTGATCCAGAAGGACTTTTAGGAACGTTTCCTGCCGTTGTAAACGTTATAGGCGGTTTTTTTACTGGCGTATTTATACAAAAAAAAGGAAATAATTTGAGAACTGTGTTTTCACTTGTCGCTTTTGGACTTTTAATGATTGCGGGCGCTAAAATATGGGACGTGGTTTTTCCAATTAATAAATCCATTTGGACAAGTTCCTATGTATTACTTTCTGTGGGATATGATCTTTTAATTGTAGGAGCGTTAATTACAATTGTGGAAATTTTTAAGGCTAAAAAGATTGCATTTTTCTTTGAGGTTTTTGGGAAGAACCCACTTTTTATTTATATCATATCCTGGATGGTAATTTCTATTTGCTACCTAATTCATGTAAACGGAGTGCCATTAGGGTCTTTAGTATATAGAAACTTATTTGCAAGTTGGCTGGAAGATAAAAACGCTTCATTACTATTTGCGATATTCTACACGCTATCAATGTGGTTGATAGGCTATTATATGGATAAAAGAAAAATATATATAAAAGTTTAATTTATTTTGCGCTTAAATGTTTTTTGTAATTTTCCATTACAAGTATGGCGGCTCCCACAAGCTCAGCATCAAAACCAATGTCTGATATGTATATTTGTGTTTCACCGGCTAAACGGGGGATACAATATTTGTTAAGTGCTTGTTGAATCGGCGCAAGCAACAAATTGCCTACCTTTACACCACGGCCGCTAAGAACTATAGCTTTAGGATTAATGATGTGAATAAGAATTGACAGCGCTCTGCCTATTTTATAAGCGGCATCAGAAAGTAGTTCAATAGCATATTGGTCTCCCTTGGTTGCAACTTCTAAAAGTTCCTCCGCCACGGTAACTTTAGAATCAGATTCGTTATAGGTTAAGCTCGTAACTCGACCGCTTTTTATTCCTTCAATAGCTTTTTCTGCCACTGCTAGTAATGAAGCTTCTGCCTCTAAACATCCCTGTTTTCCGCAAGAGCACAGCATGCCATCTTCCGAAATAGGAATATGACTGAATTCTCCAGCAAATCCACTATGTCCTCTAAACAGTGCTCCGTTAATAATCATCCCCAATCCAATTCCCCAGTTTAAGTTAACAACCATGACATCCTTGATTGTCTTTGCGATGCCAAATTTTAATTCGGAAAGGGCGATTAAACTAGAATCATTATCTATAAATACAGGCAGGTTTACAACCGAGGAGATATGTTTTGTCAGACTTTTTCCGTTAGATTCAAGGTAGGTGTAATTTATTCCTTCATTAATATTTACAAATCCGGGCATTCCTATACCAACACCTAACAAAGTCTCCTTTTTAATTCCTGCCTGCTCTATATGATCATTAATTATTTTTGTTAATTCGTCAAGGGCATTTGGGTTATTCTGCAATTTTAGGCCTACAATTTCAATGTTTGTTTTATAATTATTCAATAAATCAACGATTACTATACGAGTAGATAGCTGATCCATAGCAACAGCAACTAGGTGAATTCTATCTGGGTTAACCATATACATCAATGGTCTTCTTCCGCCTGTAGATGGCGCAAAGCCTTTTTCTATTACAAATTCTTTTTCGATAAGCTGATTTAACACTTTGGTAATTAAAGGAATGCTCTTATCGATTTGAGTGCTTAAATCTGCACAAGACATCACTTTGCCATAATAAAGTTGTTTTATGATTTCAAAATAGAGCGAAGAGCTCTTTTGAGTTGTGTTAAACATATTTGCTGCCATAACTAAGTTTTGTGTTGTAACTGTCTCATAATAAGCCTAACTACGGTTTGAGAATTGTAGAATAAAAAATATTAAATGCGGTCAGTTTTCCCAAAGTTAATAGTAAGGTTAATATAATCCGTCTTTTTTTTAAAAACTTAAATAATAGAATGACCAAATTACTGAAAAGTGAACTTCTTAATTCGGAAAAAAAAAGTTTACACAGTCATTTCTTTGATTTTAATAGGAAAAAGCGGAATCTTTTTAATTTTTTAATAAAGTAATTAAATCTTTTACCTATATTCGATGATGTATTCGCAGCGTATCTATTAGTTTCTTTTCAAATAGGCCCGAATTACCTGACCAATTAAACTTTCAAATATGATTATTGTTGCTGATAGCGGTTCAACAAAAACAACTTGGTGTTTGCAAAGAACAGAAAGAGATATTGTTAGTTTCAGTACCGAAGGCTATAATCCTTATTATGTGGACAGTAACTATATCCTTAAATCGGTTACGAGTGGCTTGCCAAATGAGGTTATCGTTGAAAAAATATCAGAAGTGAATTTCTACGGTGCTGGATGCAGCCCAGATAAAGCTTGGATTATGGAAAAGGCCCTCAAAGGTGTTTTCTTTAATGCCGTTATTACCGTAGAGTTAGATCTACTAGCATCTGCAAGAGCTGTTTTAGGGAAAGATGAAGGTTTCGCTGCTATATTGGGCACTGGAACCAATAGCTGCATATATAATGGCAAATTTATTACTCATATCGTTGATTCACTTGGTTTTATGATTGGAGATGAAGGTAGCGGAGCGTATTTAGGAAAAAAACTGTTAGTAGCATATTGTCGCGGGCTTTTACCAAGCCAATTAGCGGAAAGGTTTTACGAAGACTATAAGTTGAGTGGCGACGAAATTATTTCTAAACTATATTCTTCTGAACTGCCGAACAGGTTTTGTGCAGGTTTTTGCAGGTTTGTGAAAAGTCATGAAGAGCATCCATTTATAAAAAACCTAATCTATTCTTCTTTCAGAGATTTTTTCCGAAATATTGTTTGCCATTACCCTAACTATAGCAAGTATTCTCTTAACTGTATAGGATCTGTTGCTTTTTCATTTTTACCCTTTCTTACAGAGGTAGCGAAAGAATTTGATATGACAATTGGCAATGTAATTAAAAGCCCAATGGATGGGCTAATGAAATTCCACAAGCTAGAGGCGAAGGCTGAAAGCCCACTTTAATTTTAACCGAATAATAACTAAACTAGTATTTTAATATAAAAACCATTAAAACAAAACTAAAATGAAAAGAAAGTTACTGTATTACTGTTTTTACGGATTTAGCAAAAGGTTTTTGCTGCTTATTTTTTTTACGTCGGTCTTTTTGGCGCCGAGTATTTCTGAAGGGCGAGAGTCAAAATCGCTAACCCTCCATCGATATGTTGATATAAAAGGTGTAGTCAAAGATGAAAATGGAGTTCCAATACCGGGAGTTGTTGTTGAAAATAAGGCTAAAAAGTTATCTACTATAACTGATGGGAAAGGAACATTTAATATTTCTGCTGACAAAGGCGATGTTATTAGTTTCCATATTATTGGATTTGAGGACAAAGGTGTTATATCAGATGGCAACGAGATTACCATAGCATTGAAGGAGGCGCCAATAGCGTTGAATACAACGGTAGTTACGGCTTTGGGCATCTCCAGAGAAGAACGGTCTTTGGGTTATTCGGTTTCTGAAGTGGACGGTTCCACTTTAAATAAAGCTCGTGAAACAAACGTAATTAACTCTTTAGCAGGAAAAGTTCCTGGGTTAATTATTAGTGGTACAGCGGGTGGACCTTCCGGTGCCTCCAGAGTAATTATTAGAGGGAGCACCTCTTTAACAGGTAACAATCAACCTCTTTACGTTGTCGATGGTATTCCTATAGATAATTCAAACTATGGCGGAACTGGCTCTGGTCAGTATGCAGATGGTGTAGATATGGGAGACGCTATTTCTGCCATTAATCCAGATGATATAGACAAAATAAGTGTACTGAAGGGCGCTTCTGCATCCGCTCTATACGGATCAAGAGCCGGCAACGGGGTTATTTTAATTACCACTAAAAAGGGAAGCAATAAGAAAGACTTAGGGATTGAGTTTAACAGCACCTCATCAATAGAAACACAGCTCACAAGTTACGATGGTTATCAATCTTTATACGGGCAAGGCGTAAGGCAATTAGTTAATACTTTGCAAGTGCAAGATTACAACACTCTTACCTCAAGCTTTGGCGCTCGTATTGACCCTGATTTAACAGTAATTACCGGAACAGGTGCAAGAGTGCCTTATGCTTATGTAAAAAACAACATAGGTGGTTTTTTTAGAACAGGTTCTACCTTAACCAATACGTTGTCTTTCGCCAACGCTACTGATAATTCCAACTTTCGTTTCTCCTATTCTAATATGGATAACAAAGATATTATCCCCCAGAGCGGAATAAAAAGAAATTCTTTCACTTTAAACGGCAGTTCAAAATTCGGATCTAAAATAACTTTGACGGCTAGGGCATTCTATTTAGATGAGAAGGTTAACAACCGACCATCATTAGCTGATGATCCTGGAAATATTGGAAACAGTTTTCTTTCGCTGGCTAACACAGTAGATCAAGGTCGCTTTGCCAATGAATATAAGAATGCAGACGGTAGCTATTTAGATTGGAATAATGGAAACCAATACAGGCTAAATCCTTACTGGGTAATTAATGAGATGAGCAATAACACCAAAAAAGATAGGTTACTTGCTTCTCTTCAATTAAATTATGATATTTTAAGCTGGCTAAAATTTCAGGCGAGAGGCTCGTCAGATCAAACGAGCGTTGATTATCAAAAGTTCAGTCCTCGAACTACACCTGGCGCCTTAACCGGAACATTAGACCAGAACAACATAACCTATAACACCATTGAAGCTGATGGTCTGCTAACTGCCGAACGCCAAATTTCTCCTTCTATAAACCTGTCAGGTCGTTTGGGTGCAAGTATAACTAGAAATAAAAGAGAAGGAAATTCTATGCAGTTTACCAATCAAGCAATAACTGATGTGGTAACACCTACAAGCTATACTGTTCAGTCAGTATCGCCTCTTGCAAGTAAACGGAGTTTCAATTCTATTTACGGATTACTATCTGCAGGCTACAAAGGGTATTTGTATGTTGATGCCACTTTACGTCAGGATGCTTTTTCTACACTTCCTATAGGCAACAATAGCAAGTTGTTCCCGTCATTAAGCAGTAGTTTTGTTTTCACTGATGCACTCCGCATTAATAGTACATACTTGTCTTTTGGTAAGCTAAGAGCTTCTGTGGCACAAGTTGCTTCAGATACTGATCCATACCTGACCAGCCAATATTACAGAAGCAATAGCTTGCCGTTCAACGGGTTGCCAACAGGAGGGCTGTCAACTAATGTGAAATTTAGTGACAACTTAAAGCCCACCACTACTTTCAATTATGAGTTTGGTACTGAGCTGAAGTTTTTTAAAAACAGGTTGTCTCTTGATGTTACCTATTACAATGCTAAATCAAAAGACCAACTTAATATTGTGCCAACTGCACCATCATCTGGCTTTAATGCGCAAATTATAAACGCAGGTACGATAATTAATAAAGGTTTAGAAGTTGCTATAAGCGCAACACCAATTGATATCAAAAACTTCAGCTGGAATCTTAATGTTTCTTTTGCTAGAAACAAAAATATTGTAGAGTCTTTAGCAGACGGAACACCTTTTATCAGTTTATCCGATGCTAGATGGGCAGGAGTATCGGTAGTGGCAATGCCAGGTAAGTCTTACGGTTCTATTTTGGGTTATGATAACCAAAAAGACACAAACGGAAATATCATTTTGGATGCTACCACCTTGCAACCGTTATTAAGTACCAATCGGGAAATTTTAGGTAAAGGAATATTTGACTGGACGGGCGGCTTAAGCACTACTCTATACTATAAAAATTTTAGTCTTGATGCTGTTTTAGATGTTAAATATGGTGCTGATTTATTGTCCTTGACCAATTATTTTGCAGCTGCTGGCGGAGCTTTGAAATCTACTTTGCCTGGAAGAGCTGAGTGGATAGCGTCTGAAGAAGAAAGACAAGCTGCCGGAAAAACTATTCAAGAGTGGACCACTGCTGGGAATGTTCGAGGTCTTGTTCCACAAGGCGTAGTGCAAACCGGAACTGATGGAAGCGGAAATCCAATATACCTACAGAATACCAGGGCTGTTGAGCCATCTGGTTATTGGCAAAACCTTGGGAATATATCCAATGCAGTAGCCGTTCCATATATCTATGACGCTTCTTACGTAAAAATGCGTCAGCTAACATTTAGCTATGCTCTTCCAACTTCTTTGACCAGTAAATGGGGTATAAAGAATGCTCAAATTGGTGTTGTAGCAAGAAACCCATTCATCATTTATAAAAATGTACCCAATGTAGATCCGGATTCTAACTATAATAATGGTAATGGCCAAGGAATAGAGTATGGTTCTTTGCCCGGAAGACGTAGCTATGGCTTTAATTTAAACTTCAGATTCTAATGAGGATGAACACTAAAAAAGAAACAACGATGAAAAAGCATATAAACAAATTCACGCTAGTGTTGCTAACACTCGTGTTATCCGTAACATCTTGTGAAAAATTTGGCGATACCAACATAGATCCTACAAGGTCCGCCAATATAGACCCCTCTGTACAGCTTACAACCGCACAGTTAAGGTTTTCGGGAGACTTGAACACCAATGAAAGAACAAATTTTTTAATGACGATGCCTTTGGTTCAGCAAATCGCCGGATCTTACAGTAACCGATGGGGTGGTCTTTATTTTAACAATCCAGGCGTAATGGGCGTTTTATGGCAAGAATCTTATCCTAACGAGGTGGTAAACCTAATAGATGCAGTAAAAAGAACTAATGGGGTAGCTGATAAAACCAATATAAATGCGGTTTGTAGAATTATGAAAGTGTATGTTTTTGATAGGATAACCGATTTATACGGAGATATACCATATAGCGAAGCTGGTTTAGGTGTAAAAGCTAAATTTGATTTACAAGCAGACATATACGATGATTTTTTCAAAGAACTAACTGAAGCATCTGGACAACTTGATGCATCAAAAGATGCTGTAAAAGGAGATCTTTTCTATAACGGCAATATAGATGCTTGGAAAAAATTTGCTAATTCTTTACACTTACGTTTAGCAATGAGGTTGGTAAAAATTGATGCTGTCAAAGCCAAGGCAGAGGCTCAAAAAGCTTATGATTCAGGTGTTTTTACTTCAAATGCTGATGTTTGCATGTTAAAACATGAGGATATACAAAATCCTTACGAAGCAGAAGGGCAAGGAAATATTAAAGGAAATGCAGTTTCGGCTTCGTTTTTCACTGGAGGTCCTCCTGGGCGCTTTACCACCAATTTTATTGAGCAGTTAAGAAGCACAAATGATCCTCGATTAAAATATATCGTTAGATATTATATCGATGGAAGTAGCAGTATCCCAAAAGATCGTACAGATATCACCGATCAATTGTTGCCGTTGCAAGGCTATGTGGGCGTAAATCCAGGGAGCTATATTTATGACGCCCCATTTCTACCGGCTGTTTCAATTACTGTTCCCGGAAAAGGAACTATTTCTGCAACCAATAATGATCAGAAAGCGCAGTTAGCAAATTTCTTATTAAGATTTGACGCTCCGTTTTTACACCTAACCTATTCAGAAACAGAATTTCTTTTGGCAGAGGCCACGGTAAGATTTGGTGCTTCTTTTGGAGCAACTGCTGCCCAGCACTATGCAAATGGAATGGAGGCAGCCTGTAAACAATTAAGCTTTTTTCCTAATGGCCCTGTAGTTACACAAGCAGAAATAAATACTTTTATACAGGGAAATAGCTTAACCGCTGGCAGAGAGATTGAATTCATCAATAATCAGTTGTGGATTACCTTATTGTTGAACGGACCCGAATCCTATGCCAATTGGAGAAGAAGTGGCTATCCTGCCTTAGCTCCAGCTGTTGGTGTATCTGAAACTGGTGAGAGTTTAACGATTCCAAGAAAATTTGAATATCCATATACAGAGGAAGAACAAAACAAAGCAAACTTTGATGTGGTTTTACAACGCCTAGGAGGTGTAGATACTTGGAATGGTAGAGTTTGGTGGGATAAACAATAAAACTGGAGGATATGAAAATAATTAAAATAGAAAAACTTGTTTCTTTATTGTTACTCTTTGCATTAATCAGTTGCGGAAAGCCTAGGAAAGAGGCGCTTTCCCATCAAGAAAACAATTCAGAAAATACTTTTAAAGTTGTAGGTTATATGTTTAGCGACGGCAATTTAGACTTGGAATCTGCCAAACTTGATTTTGATAAGATCACTCACTTAAACATTGCATTTATTAATCCAGATATACACGGCGCTTTTACAGCGCCTGTAGGTTTAATTGGTGCAATTAAAAGAGCACAGCAAAATAAAGTTAAAGTTCTTTTTTCTTTTGCCGGTGGTAACCCACCAGTTTACCTTAAAAATTTGGTAAAGCCAGAAAACAATGACTTATTGATTAAGAACATGGTTGAGTTTGCTGATAAGTATAATTTTGACGGGATTGATGTGGATTTGGAAGGTGACTTTATTGACGCCAACTACGAAGCTTTTATAACTAAGCTTTCTAACCTACTAGAACCTAAAAAGAAACTGTTGACGGCAGCTGTAGCCACTTGGAACGGCGAGGATATTTCAAACAAAGCACTGTCAAAGTTTGACTTTATCAGCATTATGGCTTATGACCATACGGGCCCTTGGAATAAATCAAATCCCGGCCCTCATTCTACTTACCAATCTGCCGTGGAAGATTTCAATTATTGGAATATTACACGTTCTGTTGCTGCAGGTAGGCTGGTTTTAGGTCTTCCGTTTTACGGATATGGTTTTGGTGCAAATATTCAAGAAAGTTTAAACTATACAGACATTGTTAGCACTTATGCGGGCTCGTCGCAAACTGATAGCGTTGTTGTGCCTAACAAAGGAACTATTTATTATAACGGTATACCGACTATTAAAAAGAAAGTAAATTTTGCATTGACTAAAAATGCCGGTGGTGTGATGATCTGGCAATTATTTGGCGATGCCGGAGGAGAGTATTCTTTGCTTTCAGTAATTAACCAAACTAAACAATAAGTTATTTATTTTATAAAACTGAAATTATGAAAAAGTTAACCTACTTACTATTTGCAATAATTACAATAGGTGTGATGGGAGGGTGTGAAAAAGGAGAAGATATGCAAGTTGATAACAACTTTCATCCTCGCATATTTGACAACCAAGGGGTGTTTACTTCTCCTTCAAGAATTATCAACCAAGGGCAATCAGCAGTTTATAACGGACTAACGTTTTCGCCTAAACCTATAGAGAAATCGACTATTAAATGGTCTGTTGATGGTCAAGAGGTGTCTACAGATACAGCCTTTACTTTTACACCAACACAAGGTGGAGAATATGAGCTAAAGCTGGAAGCTACTTACAACGGGCAAACATCTACTCGTATATCTAAAGTTTTAGTGAGCCCAGCAACTTACACTCCAAAAGCTTACAGCCATGTAACAATGGCTTATCTTTCTGAAAACGGAAAGGCTGCAAATATAGATTTTAGCAAAGTATCACATGTTGCGTTTAATGGCGCAAGAGTAATTTCGCCTACCTCTATAGATTTTTCTAATGGCAACTTTAATCAAACTATTGATGAACTGGTTGCTCGCGGACATATTAACGGCGTTCCGGTAATTCTTGGAGTGAGTGGCAGGCTATCTGGTATTGATGGCTGGTCACTTTATAATAGTACTGATTTTGGTCTTTCCATCAACAATCCGGTAAAAAGAGCTGCTTTAGTTACCTCTATTAATGATTATGTAACTAACAGAAAATTAGATGGAGTAGATATTATGATGACCGATTTAGGAAATGATTCCTACGATGTATCTGCAGAGATGGCGAGATCTGTCGCTCCATTTTTAAATGAGTTAAAGGCTGCCCTGCCTGCGGGTAGTATTGTTACGGTTACCGTTACTACAAATTATTTGCATTGGGAATATTTGGATCTTTCTGCTGCAACATGGATAAATGTGCATGCATTTGAAAATGGTGCAACCGTTGGCCCAGGTGCGTCAAGGGGTCAAGCATCACCTTTTAGTTTCATGGTAGATGCTGCCAATTTATGGAAAAATACAAAAGGATATCCAGCCAATAAAATAGTTTTAGGTGTGCCTGCATTTGGCCTTCGGTACAAAGCTATTGATGCAAATGGCAACAACTTAAGTTGGGGATCTTATGACTATATCCCTTATAAAGATATTGTAGCCAAAGATGCTACAGCGCCACAAAAGGAATACACGGATAAAATTGATGAAGGAGTGTATTATAACGGCATTCCCTTAGTTACTCAAAAGGCAAATTATATAAAGAGCAATGGTTTTAAAGGAGCTTATATATGGGCGGAAGATTATGACGTAACGGGTCCAAATTCTTTGATAAACGTAATTGACTCAATTTTGAGATAACCTAAAAAACAAAATCATGAAAAAATTATTTGTATTGATATTTGCTTGTGCAAGCATTACTGCTTGTAAAACGGAGTCCATTGACAAAGTGATGCCCAAAATCGAGCAAGCACCTAAAAAATTAAAGGTTAACAACGGCACTGCTCCCACCACTATCTCTTTTAGCGGATACACGTGGAATGTTAAAAATCCAACTGCCACGCAAGGGCCAGGGCCAAATTACTGGACTAGTGACAACGTATGGGTTGACGGTAACGGCTGGTTACATTTAAAAATAACTAAAAACCCTGTTACAAATCTTTGGGAATGTGCAGAAGTGTCTTCTGCGACTAATTTTGGCTACGGTACTTACCAATGGAAAGTCGATGGAACATTAGGTTCTTTTGATAAAAATATTGTCTTCGGCATGTTCAATTACTCTGGCAATGATGGTCATGATGAGATGGACATTGAGTTTGCAAGATGGGGTAACGATGCTTGGCCAAATTTAAATTACACTATTTTTCCTGCTACTGGTCATCCTAATCCTGCTCCAGCTTCCTATAGTAAATCTATAACTACTCCTGGTGGTACTTACACTACCCACAGGTTTAAAAGAACTGCAAGTCAAGTTGTTCTTAAAAGTTTTTACGGATTTCAGGACGGCAATTCAAACATGTTTGAAACTAAAACGTTCAGCACTCCTGCGACTTCAATAAGTACCTTATCAATGCCGATTTTAATGAATTTGTGGTTGTTTGAGGGTACTGCACCATCTGATAATCAACCTGTGGAAGTTGTAATTCACGAGTTTAAATTTACAGCCCTCTAAAATTCACTTATTTTTAAAAATATGCATTTAGTTTTTTTATTTATTTACCGCATTCTAAATATTACAGATAAGAAAAAACTGTTAGCTAGCCTCCCAGTTTTAATTTCAATTCTTATTTGTAGTTCCTGTTCAAAACAAACGATAGCACCATCTATGGAAGAAAAACCGAAACCACAATATGGAGAGTTATTAGATCAAATTACCTTTTCTGGATACACTTGGAACGTAAAGAAACCAGATGGCACAGTTGGGCCGGGTCCCAATTATTGGAGTGGAAAAAACGTTTGGGTAGATGAAAATGGCTGGTTGCATCTCACAATCAGAAAAAAAGAAAGTTCGGGAAAGTGGGAATGTGCCGAAGTTTATACTACTCAGAAATTTGGTTATGGTACCTATCAGTGGAAAGTAGAGGGAGCAATTAGCGCTTTAGATAGAAACGTAGTACTGGGTCTTTTTAACTATTCTGGTAATAACCTTTTTGATGAAATGGATATAGAGTTCGCAAGATGGGGAAATAATGATTGGCCAAATCTAAATTACACCATATATCCAGAGACCGGACAAACAGCAGCTAAGTCAAAGAGTTATACAAAGTTAGTTCCGCTTAATAACGATAAAAGTACACAGCGTTTCAAAAGAACAAAAAACGAGGTGACTCTTAAGAGCTTAGAAGGCTTCCATGATGATGATACTGGTCTGTTCGCTTCAAAAACGTTTACTAAAAAAGAAGTTCCAGTGAGTTCTTTGGCAATGCCTGTGTATATTAATTTATGGCTTTTTGAGGGTACTGCGCCATCGGATTCAAAAACTGTCGAAATTATTATTAAAGAATTCAAATTCAAGTCATTATAAGTAATCTTTTAAAAAAAATGTTCTAAAAATTTATTTGATGAATAAAAAAACATTTACAACTTTTTTGATTTTGGTGGCGTTTGCAACTGTTGGGTTTGCGCAGGGAAAATGGAACGGCGAAAGCAGTAGAGCATTTATATACAATTTTAAAGAGAGTGCGTCTATTAATAAAAAAAGCAAATTTAAAAGTGCATCAACGCTTATGCAGTCCGTATCTTCTACAGGTAAAGAAGGTTTTTTGCCTCAACCTTCTTCAGGTTTTGCTAAAGTATCAATTGAGCCCAATACTGGCGCTTGGTTTGGCTATTTAGGAAAGGAGGATAATATTAAATTAAGAGCTATCGCTTCTTCCTCTAATCCAACTCAAACGACTTTGGGCGCCGTTAGTAAATTCTCTCTTTATGGCATTGAATCATCCGCAGTAAGCAGTTTCTTCTTTACGTTGGATATCAATGCATTCGCCAAAGATGGCATGATAGTAATCCCGTTTGGAAATTCCCCCGCAAATGCTGCGGATAACTCAAATACTTTTAACGATGCTAAGCAAATGTCAATCTGGTGGGACAATCCCAACCTTTTTGGCGCAATTAAGTTAGATATCTATGATGGTTTTTCGATAGCCTATAATTACCGCAAGCAACGAATGGGAAAAGCAGACAATGAAGCCCCACAGTTTGTGGAACTAAAAGCACCAACCCCTTTTATAAAGGGCAAATCTCATAATGTTGAACTTTATTGTAATAACTCTACCATTAACCAAGCATACGTACGTGACGACAAGGCTTATAACGTTGAGCCACAAACTTATAATTGGTGGGTAAATGGGCAAAGGGTAGAAATTGAAAAGGGGAATTACAGTTTTCCATCCTCTAATGAAACAGAGGTAGATAGTTCAATCAACAGCATTTCCATAAATACGTCCGGCAATAGTAACCCAAGTCCTAACAGTTTAGAAATTGATATCAGTAACGTTTCATCCCATTATATTAAATAAACCCTTTAATAAATAAAATTATGAAAAAACTACTATTTTCGTTATTTCTGTGTGCTATTACAATGAGTATAAATGCGCAAGGCATGTGGACGGGTGAAGCTGCGCCGTTTGTATATAGCTTTGAACGTAGTACAAACAATCCTGGTAATGGCGCAAGTACCCTTGCTACTGGTTCAAGTATTTCAGAAAGTGGAAAACCTGCAGGGCTTTTGCCTTTTCCATCTATTGGCATTGCAAAAGTAACTATAGGTGCAGGTGCCCAAGCAACCTTGACAGCTAATGATGCTACCTCAAAGCTGGCGCTAACTTCATCATCTGATTTAGCTGCTCCGACTAAATTTTCGGTGTATAAAGTACCTTCAGCAACAGCTGTAACCAGTATATTTATGTCTTATGCCATCCCAGTAGGCACAGCAAACGGTGTGGTCAACTTTATTTTTGGAAATACTGGAAGTGCGGATACGGATGGAGCCAATGTTTTTAGTAACGCCACCCCAGTTTCTCAATATTACGACCCAGCTGATCACACCTTGTTTGGTGCAATAAGGTTAGATATTTTTGGTGGTAATTATCCTGCTGTATCATTCCGTACTGCAAGAACTGGCCCAGACGGGGTGGGTACTCCGCCTACTTTTCAGAATGCAAATACTCCTTCTTATTTCGAGAAAGGTAGCGTTCAAAATCTTGAATTTTATTGCAATAATTTCACTAACAATCAAACTTATGTGAGGGGTGGTATTACTTACACTGTTTTGCCAAGAACTTACCAATGGTGGGTTAATGGTGCGCAGCAAAAATTTGTTGTAAATTCGGTAGATAACTTTGATTTCCCCTCGTCTGGAGAAATTGCTCAAGGCTTGGCTGTAAATAGTTTTGGTGTAGTTTTAACCGAGAATAATGCGCCAACTGCAAATTCTTCCGTAGCAACTGTAGGAAATTATTCTATGCAATATGTTCCTGCAACTGTTTTACCGGTAAAAATTTCTTCGTTTATAGGTAAATCTTCTGGTAGTGGTGTACAGCTAAGCTTTACCACTGCCTCAGAACAAAATAGTTCGCATTTCGAAGTTTTCCGTTCAGTAGATCAAAATAATTTCGCAAAAATTGGCGAAGTAAAAGGACAAGAAAATTCTTCTACATCTCAAAAATATTCTTTTTATGATGCTCAACCCTCAGCTGGAGTAGGTTATTATCAACTAAAGCAAATTGATAGTAATGGCGAAGTGAATACATTATCCTCAATAATTGCAGTAAAAAACGAACTTAGCACTAAAAGCGAATTTAAAATCATTAGTTTGTCTGAGGATCAATTAAGTTTTACAATTGACAGTAAAAGCAAAGAGGAAGCTAGATTAAGTCTGATTGATTTAAAAGGGAACTTGATTTTAAATCAAAACTTACTCCTTTCTGCCGGCAATAATGTAGTAAACTTAGCGTTGCCAGGCATGGTGAGTGGGATTTATGTTCTTGTTGTTTCCGGTAAAAATGGTAACAGAAGTTTAAAATTTAACAAACTGTAATTTTAAACTAAGTAGGTGTGTGCAATTTTAATTTTTTAGCTTTTTTTTATGACTATGAAAACTTTTAGTTTTATTTCTATTATACTTATACTTGGTTCCTTTACCGGTTGTGCATTCCAGAATAAATCCCAAAATTACCCTATCAGCCTTTCTTGGAAGGTGTTGAAAGAGAGAGATTTAAACACTGGCGAGCAACTTTCCGAAATAAGAATTAAAAATAACGGTAAGCAGTTTTTACCGTCAAATGGTTGGACTATATATTTTAATGCTGCAGATCCAAAAAACACAGATAACGACAGTTTAAAAATTAAGATAGAACAAGTTAATGGTGACTATTTTAAAATGTCACCGAAACAAAACTTTCAAGGTTTACGGGCTGGCGAATTTTTAAAAATAAGAGTTTCAACTCGAGTTTTTAAAAAACAAACCGATAGCCCTGATGGTTTTTATATTGTTTTCGATAAAAATCCGTCGCATCCGTTTTTGATAGGTGCTGAAGTGGAAGGAGTTCGAAACAATGAACAAGAAATGAGATTGGCTAATAAAGTGTATCGGCAAAACCAATTAATAAATCCAGCTGACAACAATAATCTTTCGCCTATTTTTCCGACTCCTTCATCTTTAAAAAAAAATAAAGAAGTTTTTTCTTTAGATGAAAGAGTAAAAATAGTAACAGATTCTAGTTTTAAAAACGAAGCTAATTACTTGGCCGATGAACTTGAAAAGGTTTTAGGGTTTGTGCCTTCTATTGCTACAGAAGCACAAAATCAAAGTATCATTTTGAAGAAAACCTCGATGGCAGAATTAGAAGGGTATGAGCTATCTGTCCGCAAAAACCAGATCATCATTAGCGCAGGCACCAATGCTGGTATTTTTTATGGAATTCAATCCTTGAAAATATTGATGCCGGCCGCATCGTGGCGAAATGCGCAGAAAACTGTGCTCATCCAAGGCATAGAAGTTAAAGATTCTCCACGATTCCCGCACCGAGCCTTTATGATGGATGTTGCTCGTAACTTTCAGCCTAAAAAAGAGGTGTTGAAAACTTTGGATTTACTTTCTTTGTATAAGATAAACGTTTTACATTTTCATTTAACAGATGATGAGGGTTGGAGAATTGCCATTTCCGGCTTACCTGAGCTTACTACTTTAGGCTCAAAAAGAGGTCATGATATGCAAGAGGGAAAAAGCATCTACCCATCTTACGGTTCAGGTCCTTACGTCGACCAGTCTTCTGGTAGTGGGTATTATACGAGGGAGGATTTTATAGAGATTTTAAAATATGCGAATCAGCGGCATATAAGCGTTATTCCAGAATTTGAATCCCCAGGTCATGCTAGAGCAGCTATTAAGTCTATGGATTTGCGTTATCATAGATTGATGAAAGAGGGAAAGCAAACTGCTGCTGTGGAGTATTTGTTAAGAGACTTAGACGACCAATCTGTTTACCGTTCTGTGCAAGGTTGGGATGATAATGTGATCAACCCCGCGATGTCTTCTGTTTATAATTTTATACAAAAGATAGTCGACGAAACCTCAGAAATGTATAAAGATGCTGGCGCACCGTTGAAGACAATCCATTTTGGCGGAGACGAGGTACCAAAAGGTGTTTGGGAGAATTCTCCGGCAGTAAACAAACTCCTTTCAAACGGCGAAATTACATCTGTAGATGGACTTTGGCGCTACTATTTTACCAAATTGAATAAAATCTTAAAAGAAAAAAAATTGTATTTAAGTGGATGGGAAGAAGTAGGCGAACATAACGTAACGATTAATGGAAAATCGCAAATGGTGTTAGACCCTAGCTTTTCAGATAAAAACGTACACCTAGACGTTTGGAATAATTTATCAGGAAATGAAGATTTGGCTTATAAATTAGCTAACGCAGGTTATAAGGTTGTATTAACGAACGTAACAAATCTTTATATAGATCTTGCATATAACAGTAGTTACCAAGAACCAGGGCAATATTGGGGAGGTTATGTAGATGTTGATAAGCCATTCAGTTTTATTCCGTTAAACTATTATAAAAACCAAAAAGAGGACAGTAGGGGCGAACCCTTAGCACCAGGGCATTTTGACAATATGACCCGTTTATCTGATGGTTTTAAGGATAATATTGTAGGGATGCAAGCTACCTTATGGAGTGAAAAAATAACTGATGTAGATAAGTTTGAGTACCTTTTGTTACCTAAAATTCTGGGCTTTGCTGAACGTTGCTGGGCTGCCATCCCCGAATGGGCTATTGAAGCCGACGAAGCGAAATCGAAGCAGCTCTTTGACATAGCATGGTCAAATTTTGTAACAAATTTAGGTAAGAACGAGCTGCCAAGGCTGGATAGTTACGCAGGTGGCTTCAACTATAGAATTCCTAGCCCAGGCTACATCGTTGAAAACAGTAAAATAAAAGCAAATGTCCTTTACCCAGGTTTAACTATCAGATACACTGAAGATGGAACCCAGCCTAATGTTAAGAGTAAGATATACAGTACTGAGATTCCGTATAAAGAAAATATAAAAATGAAGGTGTTTAATAAAGAAGGAAGAAGTAGTATCACAGAATTAATAACTGGTTACTAACGCGATTGGGCTTATAGCGTTATAATAGCGGTGGGTTGCAATTTGATCTTGTAATTAGTTTTATCAAATAGGAATTTAGTATAAAAGTTAAATATACTTTTATCCTGTTCCCTATAACTGAGAAGATTTTGAAAAATTATTCAAAAACAAAGACATTAGCTGGCTAATGTCTTTGTTTTTTAATGATAATATTTTATTTCAACTTCAAGGTTAACCAAGTAAATGGTTGTTCTGGCGTAGTAAAAACAGCCGACTCTTTGTAATCTGCGTTAGCTGTTCCTTTGTTTTCTGTAATCATCAAATTAACGCCAATCCTACTGTCGTTAGCTGGTTTTCCTCCTAGTATTGACCATGGAATTGACATTTCCTGCAGATAACCATCTGATGTTTTTGAAGAGATCGTTTTAATTTGGGTAATGCCCGTTTTGTTAACCCATTTACCATTGCTCCCTTCTTGTACAATTAGTTTATTATCAGCAGAAAGGTACAAAAGGTAAGTTTCTTTAGCCTGGCTTTTATAGGATTTATTTTTAGGATCTATAAAGAAAGTAACCCCATCATTTTCCTGAGCGTTGGAAGACGCAGTAAAAACTTTTGAATCTTTAACCTCATTAATGATATAGAGGTTATCTTGGTCATAAGAAAAATTTGATTTTACATTGGTGTTTCCTTGGTGTCCAACAAAAACAGGAAATTTCGAATTCCATAGCGATTCATTTTTATCCCCGTCAATGGTGATTGCCGTATTTGAAACCTCAACATCATAAATTGGATAGCCTTTAATCATCCAAACCTCTGTTCCAGCTCCGAAAGCGTTAGTGCCGGTTAAGGCAATAATGGTATTATCCTCTAAAACAGAAAGGCTGTTCCATAATCCGGATTTAGCTGATGAGATTTTAAAAGGCACCGTTTTAGATGTAAAGTTTTTAGCGGAGGCATCGCCGATTACTACTTTCATTTCTGAATGTGCTAAGTCATTAATTCTATTTTCAGTTCCCTGATAAGATAAAATTGTTTGGCCAGTTGTTAATTGCTTAAGATAAGGTGCTCCTGCATAAACGTTGTTTGCTAAAGGCTCTAGCAGTGCGGAGGTTCTTTTGTTACTTGCTGCATCAACAACGGAAGACCAATTATCTGCAATCGTGTTTTTAATAATGTAGGGTTTAAACTCTCCAAATCCATTGTCCTCTATAGCGAACGCAATCTCGGTTTGGTTATTTAATAAAATGGGTACTGGCATACCATCTCTCTTTCCTGCTCTAAAACTTACAATTTTAGGATCAGCACTCCAAGTTAAGCCACCATCAATTGAACTCACCATTGAAATATTTTGCTCATTTGTAGCTAGATAAATACCTTCATTAGCAAAAAAAAGTTGAATTTCTCCGTTGGGTAACTGAATAGCGGCAGGTTCCCAGCATCCGTTCTCGAACCGATAATCTGCCGTGTAAAGTATTCTTTCAGCTGTCCAACTAGCTCCACCGTCGTAACTTTTCTGTGTTCTGATCTGAAACTTTCGGGAAGGGTCAGCCTCAACAGGGCGAGGATTGTACATAATCAATATTGAACCATCTTTAAGTTGCAATAAGTCGGGAACCGCCATATTGATTCCTGTTTCAGGAGATTTAACAATAACAGCCGACGACCAAGTTGTGCCTAAATCGGTGCTTTTGCTGACCACGACACTTCCATTTGCCTCATAAGTAAGTAGCAAGCTTTTATCCTGTAACTGAATTACCCTTGCATAAGCATTATACCCCGAACCTGTTGGATTGGTTGAAACTTTTTTTAAAGTACTATAATCCCATGCAATTCGCATTCCCGTTAGTGGAGACTTGCTATCTGTTGTATTAGGCTCCTCTTTAGGAGGAGTGGTTGCGTTTTTTTCTTTTTTGCAACCTACCACAGCCAGCGCCAAGAATAAAATAAGATGATATCTCATAAAAATTTATTTAGCTATTATGTCTTTAATAAAGTCTGTCTCTTGCTTTATGTAAGGCGTTCCATCAGTGTTAAATATATCATGAAACCATAATTCTGGTGGTGCATTGTATTGTTTTGTCCAGCTATCCCAAGGGTAAATAGTCTGTGATTTACCGTTTACAAAGCCCCAATTGTACATCGCTACCTTATATTTTTTTGCAATTGGTAGTGTTCCTTCAAAAGTACTTCCGTTAGGTCGAGCCATATATTCAGTACATAAAATAGGTTTTTTATATCTTTGTAACTGTATAATTCTTTGCTCAAAATCTTCAGGCTTATCGTAATTATGGAATGATATGATATCAGATTGTTCCACCTGTATTTTTTCTATTTCTTTCATCCCTGCATGGGTTTCCCAGTTCCCTGTCCAAATACCACTGGTAATAGGTTGCGATGGGTTTGCTGCTCTTGCCCATTCAAAAGACTTTAACAGTAAAGGCGTTACTAACTTTACTTTATCGGGGTTTTCTATTTTTTCATACGATGGCCCCGTCATATTGTCTGGCTCATTCCATACATCCCAACCTAAAATTCTGTCATCATTTTTATAGTGACTGATAACGGATTTAACATAATTCTCTAATCGAGGATATTGGGTTGAATCTTTTAAAGCTAGTAAACCAGGTGATTGAACCCAGCCCGAGTTGTGCGTATGAGGTTTTGGCGCTCGTTGTAAACCTAATTTTGGATACGGATCCCAGCAAGAGTCGAAAAATACGATTAAAGGTTTTATGTTGTGTTTCTTGGCAAGCGATAAAGTTTGATCTATTTTGTTAAAAAATTTATCCTGATCTTGCTCAAAAACTAAATCATGCAAAAAAATCCGCATGGTGTTCATCCCCAAATTTTCTGCGTATCCAAATTCTTTGTCAATCAAGTCTGGACTAAAAGTATCATCCTGCCACATTTCTATTTGGTTAATGGCGTTGCTTGGCATAAAGTTGGCTCCAACAAGCCAAGGTTGTTCACCATACCATTCATTAGCCTTTTCGGCAGACCATATTTCTCTTTTTTTATTTTCGCTATTATTGTTACAAGCGGTTAGCAGAGAAACTGCGATTACAATCGCAGGCGTAAAAAATTTAATAGACATATTTAAAATATTAATGGCTGTTGCTTTGTTGCAACAGCCATTTGTTTAATTAATAATTAGGGTTTTGTTCTAAATTTGGGTTATTATTTATCTCTGATTGTGGTAACGGTAAGCGAGCATGTTTGCCAATTACAAAATTATTGAAATCAGGGTCTCTTAGTTTTATTGCATCTATTTTTTGCTGGGTATCTAGTCCCCATCTTTTCAAATCTGCCCATCTAACACTTTCTCCATATAATTCGAGCGCTCTTTCCATTTTCAATCGTTCTCTAAACAAGTCTTTATCGTTCCCTATTAAAGGGTACGCTAGCTCCACTGTTTTAAGATTTACACGTTGCCTTACTTTATTTACATACTGATATGCTTCACTAGTTTGTCCTAGCTCATTTAAAGCTTCTGCATACATCAAAAGCACATCTGCATAACGGATTAGCCTGTAATTTACTTGAGAGAAATTATCCTCATTATTTCTGTAATAGTCTCTTTGATACTTTCTGAACCAAGCTTCGTTCGCATCCCACTCCCAAGATCTTCCGTAAATTTTATCGCCAAAATCTGCTTCTAGCTGCGCATAAAATAAAGTGTAACGTAATCTTGGATCTAGTTGATTGGTAACTGTGTTCTCTTTTTTAAATTCATCGATAATCCATGGTCTTGCTTGCCCATCAGACCAACCTACGGTACGAGGAGCAAAAAACTGCGATCTGTAATTTGCCATACTTGAACTTGGGATATCACCAACATCAGTTTTATTGACATCAGAGAACTGTATTTCAAAAACGGATTCAACGTTATTCTCTTTCAGGTCTGTAAAGTTATCTCGGTAGTTTGGTACTAAATCGTAATTTGATTTCCCAGCTCCTGTAACTAAAAAGTCCATTGCATCCTTTGCTTCTTGCCATTTATGTTGTTGCATATAAGCCTTAGCTAAAAAGGCGAGAGCGGCACCTTTGGTAGGTCTTCCAACGTTTGAATTATCCCAGGCTGCTGGCAGTTTTTCAGCTGCTTCAGAAAAATCTTTTTCTACCTGTGCCCAAACTTGTTCTGCAGTAGCTTGTTTTGGTAAATCATCAGGACTAGAGGGTGTTAATACAATCGGTACATTTTCCCACAAAATTGCAGCGTAATAGTAATACAATCCTCTCAAAAATTTCGCTTCTGCAAGCAATTGCTCTTTTCTGTTAGCATCAGCGAATGTAATCTCTGGAACGTAAGCCAGTACTTGGTTACACCTAAAAATGGCCTTATAAAAATCTCTAAAGTGAATCACATTACCTTCATAAAAATCGTAGTTGACATAATTAAACCTGGTCCAATCTGCTAATTCTATCCAAGGGCTTTTGCTAAAACCCTCATCAGAAGTAAGGTCTAATCTAAAATAAATCCACCTGCTCCATGAGCCGGGTTGATAAAACATATGGTAAGCAGAATTGATTCCTTTTATAGCGTCTGATTCTGATTTCCAAAAATCGACAGTAGTTAAAGTATTTGGATTTTTTTGATCTAACAGTTCTTTTTTACAAGAAGTTACAATGGTAAAAATCAAAACCATTAAGCCTATAATCTTAAAATTCTTTCTCATTTTTTTCGTGTTAATTATAATCCAATTTGAAGCCCAATTGAGTATGATTTGATATTTGGCCATGCGTTAATATCTACTCCTCTTTCATAAATAGAACCGTTATTAAACTCTGGATCCAGACCTTTGTATTTGGTTAAAGTAATTAGATTTTGGCCTGATAATGTGATTTGAGCATTGCTTACACCTACCTTAGAAAGGTACTTCTGTGGTAAGGAATAACCAACTGAGATGTATTTCATTCTAAAGAAACTCCCGTTTTCCAACCATCTGTCTGTATCACCTCTAGAGTTTAAGGTAGAACCATAAAATGCCCGCGGTACAGATGTGTTTGGGTTTTCCTGTGTCCATGGTTGAATGCCAGCAGGATAATTACTGTTGTCATCAAAACGTTCTATTACACTTCTTGCTCCGTTATAAACTGTAGAGCCAAAAGAGCCAAACCAGCTCATGTTAAACTGAAAGTTTTTGTAAGATGCATTTGAGTTAAATCCTAATTCAAAATCTGCCCAAGGAGTGCCAACTATTGCTTTATCTTCGTTGTTAATCTCTCCATCATCATTATTGTCTCTAAATTTAATATCTCCCGGCTTTGCGCTTGGCTGTATCACTTTACCAGCCGAGTTCTTATAATCATCTACTTCTGTTTGCGACTGGAATATGCCGTTGCCTTGTAAAACATACCACTCGCCAATAGCACCACCTAATTGCGTTACTGTATTGCCTACATAAACCGGTCTGTTGCCAGAAACTAATTTAGTTACCTTATTATTTAGTGTTGTTAAATTAACGTTTACGCCGTAATTGAATTTTTCTCCTCTATTATCATAACCCGCTGTAAACTCAAAACCGTTGTTAATAAGTGTTGCCGCGTTTACTACTGGGTTTCCACCGTCATTACCAGTAGTTAACAAAATAGGTGCTCCATACAATAAATCTTTTGACTCAGCCTTGTAATAATCGGCAGCTATATTGATTTTAGAGTTTAAGAATGATAGGTCAAAGCCGATGTTAGTTTGGATATTGGTTTCCCAAGTTAAATTGCTGTTTGATAGCCTAACTTGTGTTGCTCCTTGTTCTATGTGTTGATCTGTGCCAAAAACTGCCGTAGAAAAAGTATTGATGAAAGCAATGTAATCATACGGGCCAGAAAAGCTATTGCTACCTACAGAACCATAACTTCCTCTCACTTTAAAATCATCTATAAAAGTTTTAGGGAAAAAGCTTTCTTCAGAAACTCTCCAAGCTAAAGATGCAGCAGGGAAATTTTTCCAACGGTTTTCCGGACTAAATCTGGACATGCCGTCCCTTCTTACTAAAAGACTCAATAAATACTTATCTGCATAATCATACTGCACCCTTGAGAAGTAAGAAATTAAATCATTCTCATTTCTAAATCCACCAGTTAAAGGAGTGTTTCCTTGATCTAACGAAGTAAAATACCCGCCCTGTGGGTTTTCTAAAAGATTACTTTTACTGCCAGAGATTTGTGCGTACTTATTTTTTTCAAAAGAATTACCTACTAAAGCTGTTAAACTATGCTTATTAAAGTCTTTCTTAAAAGTTAGTGTATTCTCTAATAATAAAGTTGAAGATTGAGCCCGGTTTTCATCTGCCTTAGATGGGTCTATTGGTTGGTTTAGTGTCCAATTTCCAACCTTTCTTAGATGCTGCCGATGATCGCTACTGGTTTCATAACCCGCGTTAAAACGGTATTTTAAACTTTTAAGAATATCCACATCAGTAAAAAAATTACCTCTAATTCTTAAATTTTCAGTCATGTTATCGTCCAAATCAGCTAACGCAATGGGGTTGGTTGCAAAAGTATTTGCTCTATTCGCATCTCCATATCCATATCCTCCAGGGTTTGCAGCATTATAAATAGGGATTGTAGGCAGCATTCTGATTACTTGTAAAAAAGGAGTACCAGAAACCTCATCTGCCTGTGCATTTGTGATAGCTAAATTTTGGCCAACCTTGAAAATTCCTTTTTTTCCCTCGGTATTTATTCTTACGCCCATACGTTCAAAGCCGGTGCTAATCACGGTGCCTTTATTGGAAAGATAGTTTCCCGAAATTAGGTAGTTGCCGCTTTCGCTTCCTCCAGAAAAGTTAAGGTTATATTCCTTCATGTTTCCTTTTCTAAATGTGGCATCTTGCCAATCTGTATTTACTGATAAATCTAGATTTTGACGCGGAACACCAGCATTATCATATGCCATGTTATTTAGCGCTACAAATTCTTCTTGTGAAGCCAAATCATATCTTGGTTGGCTTTGTGAAGATGTTTTTACTGAAGCTTCAACTCTTAATGGGCCATTTTTTCCCTTTTTGGTCGTAATGATAATTACACCGTTTGCCGCTCTAGAACCATAGATAGCAGTTGTTGAAGCATCTTTTAATATTTGAATAGATTCGATATCATTTGGATTAAAATCTCGGTTTGCAGTAGTTATAAGTCCGTCAATAACATACAAAGGATTTGTGTTTCCAAACGTTTTGGTACCCCTAATCGTAATTTTAGCTTCTGATCCTGGCTGTCCTCCTCCTCTTACTTGTATTCCCGAAGCCAAACCTTGAAGACCTTCCGCTACTGTAGTTGCTTGTCTGGATTTTAAAGTATTAGCATCAACAACAGATACAGGCCCGGTAATGTCTTTTTTTAATTGAGAGCCATATCCAACAACAACAACTTCGTTTAACGATCCTATGGCATCTTTCATTACTATGTTTATTTCTTGCTGTTTAGCAACCGAAACTTCTTGAGGTTGAAAGCCAACAAAAGTGAATACCAATACACTTTTATCGTTAACGTTTTCAATCTTATACAGTCCGTTTGCATTGGTTTGCGCAAAAATATTATTGTCTTTCACCTTTATGGTAACGCCCGGCAATGGTTCCCCGTTTGCATCACTCACCTTTCCGCTAATGGATGTTTGTGCCTGAGCAAAAAACGCAATTAACGTAATGGACACGGTTAAAATCGATGATTTCAAACCTGATCTTTTAAGTCGGAAAATGCTTTTGACTACGCAAAAGGCATCTCTCCATTTGTTCTGAAAATTTATTTGGTTCATATTTAATTATTTGTTTAGTAATTTTTTATTGATGAACATTAATGCTTAGTGTTTAATGTTGTACTAAAAATTTATTGCTGGTTTCGCCTCCTTCATGTGATATCTGGTATAGATAATACCCGTTTTTAAAATCGGACGTATTTAAATGAATAATGTCTTTAACATCGCCTAATTGTTTGGCGAATAAAATTTTTCCGTTTAAATCGAATATTTTGATAGATTTAGGCTCATTAAATGATGAAAAATCAATAGTAATCTCTTGGTTTGCAGGATTAGGATAGATCGACGAACTTCCATCATTCACCAACAGGTTATTCACTACTGAAGCATTTTTTTGAGTTGTTGATAAAGTAGTTTGACCACAATCCCACTTTATATTGGGTGATAAGCCATTTCCATAATAAGTATTACCACTAAATAAAGAATTGGTGACTGCATAAGTACAGTTTCTGATCCTTACACCATACTGGGCATTATTAGTTATTTTACAGTTTTTAATTTGGCAGCCATCATCTGGCCCAATATTGTTTTGGAAAGTGATGCCTGATAAATTGGCCGTTCCATCAACAGTGCAGCCGTTAAGAATTGCTCCATTAGAGTCATCTATTCCAATACCGCCAACCCCGCCAGTTTTGGTATTGTTTCCGTTATAGGTTCCTCCGTTTACTTTGCAATTATCACTACCTAAGTCAATAGTTAATCCTTCTGCTCCATTATTATCCGCATGGCAATTTGTAATAGTATTTGAAGGGCTGTTGTTTTGTGAAATACCAACAGAATAATTATTTACGCTAGTTACATTGGTTACTGAGTTGCTGAAAGCAGATTGAAATAAGAGTCCTGCAGATTTGTAGGTACTGTTACCACACAACTTAATTACTAAATTGCTGAAAGAATTAAATTGACTGTTAACAATGATTGCAGGTCCTCCTGTATTATCACCATTAATAGTCAAATTTTTAAAAGTGACGTTGTTCGCTGTTACTTGAAAAGCAACAATATCGGTGTTGGTGGCATTAGACTTTTTAATAATTGTAGCTCCAGTGCCTGCGCCGTTAATGGTGATTTTTTTGTTTAGCAATACGGTTTGAGATACAAAGAAAGTTCCGGCGCCAAGATTAAGTGTAGATCCTGCTGCTGCATTATTTACATAAGCCTGAATGTTGTTTGTTCCCGGGGGCACATCAATTGCCAATGCATGTTGGCAAAAGATAACGCATAACGTTAAAATGAAGTAAATTTTTTTCATGTTGTTTAATTTAAAATGGTGTGTTTATGTTGGCAACTGATATTGCCTTTTGGTTAGTGTCAAATTGAGCCAGATAATATTGATTATACAGGTCAAAATTTTATCAATTTGTATCAGAATTGGATTATTAGCGAAAATATACGGAGATTGAAACTATAAACCTGGCTTCATAAAGTCAATTAAACCCAAGCCATTGAAACTTAAGATACTTTTGCTTTTGCAATTCATTTTTTTAACTGTAAAAGGTCAGGACAACTACTTGTTCAGAAATTATCAGGTAGAAGATGGGCTTTCACATAACACAGTTTTTTGTACGCTACAAAGTCAGGATGGTTTTATGTGGTTTGGAACCAAAGCTGGGTTAAACAGATTTGATGGTTATAAATTTAAGGTCTTTCGCTATGACGAAAACCAGCCAAACGGACTGGGTAATAATTTTATACAATGCCTATTTGAGGATAAGAACAAAAATATATGGGTAGGCACCCTGCAGGGGTTATATCAATTTAACCCGTTTACAGAAAAGTTTAAACTAACTAACTCCACCAAAAACAGTGGAATAATTTCTATTGAGCAGGATGATCAAGGAAAAATTTGGTTTATTGCAGATTATGTTTTAAAATCTATTAACCCAGTTACTGGGGAGTTAATTACCTATCCATTTCAAGACGACTTTAATCCAATTTGTTTGCTTTATGCAAAGCGCCAGTTATATATTGGAACCAACAACGGGTATTTAAAATTATATAATCAGAAAAGCAATAATTTTTCTGAATATAACGCTTTCGCCGATGTAAAAACCTCAGCTAGTAAAAGGATTGAAACATTATATGCTTCAGCCCAAAACGAGATTATTATTGGTACTTCCCATGCGGGCGCTATGAGCTTTGATGTTTTTCAAAAAAAGTTTATCCAACTTTTTGATAAAGACAATAGCGGTAATAGTATTTATGTTAGAGATATAACCCAAAATGGAAACGAGTTATGGTTTGCAACTGAAAGTGGGCTTTACATTTACCATACCGTCAGCAAAAAAGTTGTCAATTTAAAAAAAGAAGTCAACAATCCTTTTTCGCTATCAGACAATGCATTGTATTCTATCTGTAGAGATAAAGAAGGTGGTATTTGGATAGGAAGCTATTTTAAAGGCATAAACTATTACTATCCGTCAGCAACCAGTATTCGTAATTATTACCCCAATGGGCAACAAAATGCTTTAAAAGGAAGCGCTGTTAGAGAAATTGCCCGCGACAAATCTGGAGACCTTTGGATAGGTACTGAAGATGCAGGATTACATCTTTTTAATCCCAAAAATCAATCCTTCACTTCCTATTTGAATGTGGTTAATTCTACAAATATTCATGGAATATTGGCTTTAAGCAATGAGATTTGGGTTGGTACTTTTGATAATGGTATTTTTATTCTTGATGCTAAAACTAGGGAAGTTAAAAGGCATTTAACGCAATCCAATAACGGTGGCTTAAACAACAATTTTGTAGAAGTTATCGTCCAGCTAAAATCGGGAGAAATTTTAGTTGGAACGGCTAGCGGAGTGATGAAATATAATGCTGAAACCAACCAATTTGTAACCTATAACGAATTACCGAACTACCATCATTACACCGCTATTTTAGAAGATTACCAAGGAAATATTTGGGGAGGAACATTGCGGGACGGCTTGTTCTATCAAGAGAAAAAGACTGGGAAGCTAACAAGCTTTACATCAAACAAGAGTTCAAAAAACAGCATTAGTAATAACTATATCAATAATATTTTTGAGGATGATGAGCATCATATTTGGATTTGTACCGAAGACGGACTAAACCGTTATGATAAAAAAAGTAATTCTTTTAAGGTTTTTGGGAAAAATGATGAGTTTGCCTCGTCTGTTTTTTACAGCATGCTGCAAGATGGCAATGGTGAATTATGGGTAAGTACTGCAAACGGTATCAGCAGTTTTGACAAAGAACTGAAGAAAGTAAATAATTATAAAAAAAATAACGGATTACTCGCAAATCAATTCAATTATAGGTCTGGGTTTTATGACAAAAATGCAGACAGGCTTTATTTTGGCAGCATCAATGGTTTAAATACATTTTACCCGAACGCCTTTAAATCAGATGAGTTTAAAGCAAAAGTTTTTATTACCGGTATGCAAATTAATAATAAGGAAATTAATTTGAATGCAAGCTTTGGGGATAGCACCGCCAATATTTCTTATACCAATTCCATTGTGCTTAACCACAATCAAGCTACTTTTAGTATAGAATTTTCTGCATTAAGTTTCAAAAGTCCTGAATTAACTAAATATGCCTACATTTTGAAAGGAGCAGATAAAGACTGGACCTTATTGCAAAGTAATAGAAAAGCTTATTTTACAAATATGGCTCCTGGCGACTATACTTTTGAAGTAAGAGCTGGGACTTCAAACGGAGAATTTAGTCCTTACCTCGCAAAGTTAAAAATCACCATTCTACCTCCGTTTTACCTTAGTAAATCTGCGTATTTCCTTTATGCTCTTTTGACTATTTTATTTATCGCATTTAGTTTAAGAGCGTATAAGAAAAGGCTAGAACAAAAAAATAAAAGACAAATGCAGGTCTTTGAGAATGAAATGGAAAAGGAAATTTACGAGTCTAAAATTGAGTTTTTTACCCACATCACACATGAAATTCGGACACCCTTAACACTAATTAAAGGGCCGGTAGAAGAAATGTTCAAACACACCAATAATCCAGATCTTTTACTCCAAAACCTTAATATAGTTGGTAAAAACACAGATAGATTATTGAGCTTAACCAACGAGTTATTAGATTTTAGGAAGACCGAAAGAGACCGCTTTCAACTCAATTTTATAAAAGTGAACATTTGTAAGCTACTAAAGGATAACTATTCACGATTTAAAGGAGCTGCGGATCAAAAACAGATTAATTTTCAATTGTTAAATGTAGAAGATGATTTTTTTGCTTTTGCTGACGCCGAAGCACTAAATAAAATTATTGGTAATTTGATGGATAATGCTTTAAAATATGGCGATAAAACTGCTATTGTTTCTTTAGAAACAGGCTTAAGACCAAATTTTTTTAGAATAAGCATTAGCAGCGATGGAGTTGCCATTCCACAACACCTGCGCAAGAAATTGTTTGAGCCGTTTTACAGACTTGCTTCTAATGAAAACGTTTCTGGTACAGGGTTAGGTTTATCTATGGCGTACACTTTAACGCAACTGCATGAAGGTAACTTGCAAATTGAGATTAATGGCGATTTAAATACATTTATACTTGATTTACCATTGCACCATAGTATCGAATTCGGGACCGAAAGTGAAGTAGAATATGATAAAAAGAAAAGTATAAGCGAACTTGAAGTAGAAAACCAGACATCATTACCGCAAATACTTATAGTAGATGATAATCCTGATATATTGTCTTTTTTAGGAAACGTTCTGGGTCAGAATTACCATGTTTGCAAAGCGCTTTCTGTTAAAGAAGCTTTTGAGATCCAAAGAGAATACAATATAGATATTATTATAAGTGATGTTATGATGCCGGAAGTTAACGGCTATCAATTTTGTAAACAGCTTAAAGAGGATATTCAAACGGCGCATATTCCTTTAATTTTACTTACGGCAAAAAGCGCACTCGAATCTAAAATAGAAGGATTAGATGCTGGCGCTGATGCTTATATTGAAAAGCCGTTTTCTCCGGAGTATTTGCTGAGCCAAATTGCCGTACTTTTAAGCAACCGCGATAAAATCAAAGCATTTTATGCCAACTCTCCATCGGCTCATTTAAAAAGTATTGCATTTAATAAAACAGATGAAGAGTTTGTAGAAAAAATCACCTCAATAATCGAGAAAAACATAAAAAATAACCTTTTGGATGTTGATTTTATCGCAAATGAAATGAACATGAGCAGGCCGACTCTTTACCGAAAAATTAAGGCGATCTCCAATTTCTCTCCTCATGAACTTATTTTAATTACCAGATTAAAAAAGGCAGCACTCATGCTTATGGAAAATAATTATCGTATTTACGAGGTAGCAAGCAAGACCGGCTTTTCCTCACAGTCTCAATTTACAAGAAGTTTCGCTAAGCAGTTTAAATGTACCCCTTCAGAGTACATTAATCAAGGAAAAAACCGTGTTTAAATTTTGGGAAGAATAAGTAAGGGAAGTTAATTAGCGCCTCTAAACCGTTATTCACTGCTACTTAAATGCGAGTAAACGATAACAATGAGATGAATTGAATAAACTTTGAGATGCATTCTCATTAAAAAGTACGTTCCTTCGATTATCAAACATTTGGTCTGATATTTTTTGTAAAAGGCCTAGGTTTAATAAAACCAAATATAAATGATATGCTGTGCCTGATGCTTAAATAGTTTAATACAGTCTTTTTTTTAAAACAGTTAACGAACTCCCTAAAAGACGCAAAATGGTGCGGCGTAATAAGTCCTAAACGCTTAGTTTGAAATTTGAATTTCCTTAAAATCAAAATAAAATTGAAAATGAAAAAGTTTTTATTAGTGCTATTATCAATCTATTCTTTTGCTGCGCTGGCACAACAGCCTAATCCTCCCGGTCAAGTTAAAGATGGGGAAAAACCTGTCAATGAGGCCTATCTCTTTGCGCACATGATGGATGGAGACTATGGCGAACTTTATTACACAGTAAGTTTAGATGGACTGCATTGGCAGCAACTTAATGATGGGAAACGTGTTTTTGAAGGTTATCATGGACATCCTGATATTGTGAAAGGACGGGATGGGAGATATTATATTGCAGGAAATAGTGATGATGGTGCGCCTGACATAAATATTTGGGTTTCTACAGATTTAATTAAATGGAAAAAATACAGCGTATACACTCCAGATCTGAAAAAAACACCAGGCTATAGTCCTCTTCAACGAATAGGTGCTCCCAAGCTTTTTTATGATAATGCTAGCAAACAGTATGTGATGAGCTGGCATACTCCGCATTTAGAAGGCACCAAGGAGGATCCCGAAAGATATTGGGCTAGCCAAAGAACGCTTTACGTGACTTCTAAAGACCTTAAAGTTTTTTCGGAAACACCAAAACGTTTGCTTGATTGGGAAATGGGAACCATTGACGTAACCATCAGAAACGCAGAAGGGAAATATTGGGCTATCATTAAAGATGAAACTTATCCTACATTAGACTGGGTAACCGGTAAAACGATCAGAATTGCAAGTTCTGATAAGCTATTGGGCCCTTACAAGAATTTGTCGACTCCTATTAGTCCTAATTTTAGAGAAGCACCCATGCTAATTCCTTCGCCAAATGGTAAAGCGTGGTATCTGTATTATGAGCAATACCCTGGCGTATCTTATGGGTTGTCAGTAGCGGGCAAGTTGGGTGGTCCATGGTTTCAAGTTTCTGGTTATACTTTTTTTTCTGAATGGGATAAGTATGCTATGCCTGCAAAAGTGCGACACGGCTGCATGATCACTATCAGTAAAAATCAGTATAATTCTCTAGTTAGCCATTTCGGTATTGTGCAGAAATAGAAGTTGTTTTAGGTTACCAAGAAGTCCAAAAATTGCAATGTAAATTTTGCAGATAAAAAACGCTCATTTGATAACGAGTAAAATGTTAGCGAGTTACAGAGAGTGTTATTGAAAAGTAAAAAATTAAAAATTAAGAAAAATGAAGTACATCATTATCCAAGCCATCATGTTGATCTCAGTAATGAGGTTATCTGCACAGGAAAAGCAAGAAATATTCTTTGCTGATCCAACAATCTATGTTGAAAACGGGAAATATTATCTTACCGGGACAAAAGGAAATGCTGACGAACCGCAAGGGTTTGAAGTTTTGGAATCTAAAGATCTTAAAACTTGGACAGTGCCAGCGGCGGCGAAAAATGCTCATGATATGATCTTGAGTAAAGGAAACCACACATTTGGTGCAACGGGTTTTTGGGCCCCACAAATATTTAAAGCAGATGATACTTATTATTTGTCATATACGGCTAACGAACAAACTGTTTTGGCTCAATCGAAAACTATTTTGGGACCGTATAAACAAAAGAAAGTTGCTCCTATTGACGGCGCTGTAAAAAATATTGATTCGTTCCTTTTTAAAGACGACGATGGCAAGTACTATCTTTATCATGTTCGGTTTAACGAAGGTAATTACTTGTGGGTAGCCGAGTTTGACATGAAAAAAGGCAAGATCGTTCCAGAAACTTTAAAGAAATGTTTTGACCAAACCGAGCCTTGGGAAGCTACTCCTAATTACGAGTCGGGACCGGTGATGGAAGGTCCAACGGTAATCAAATTGAAAAGTAAATACTATATGTTTTATTCTGCAAACCATTTCATGAACATCGATTATTCGGTTGGCTACGCAGTGTCTGATTCGCCGTACGGCCCTTGGGTAAAGTATAAAAATAACCCTATCATTCATCGCTCTACTGTAGGAGAAAATGGGGCTGGACATGGAGATTTATTTGAAGGATTAGACGGGCAGTTATATTATGTATACCACGTCCATTTTGATAAAAATAAAGCAACTCCAAGGAGAACACGAATAGTTCCAGTAATAAAGGAGTGGGACGCTGAGTCTGGTCTCTATAAGTTTAGTGTGGATGGGAGTAAGGTAATTGTGCCGGTAATAGGTAAAGGGTAAGAAACGTGGAAACAAATTAGTTTGTTCCAAAAGGCAACACGCTGTTTAAAAGAGACACCTAATAATGTATTTTTTGGCAGCTCTAAATAAGATTACAATCGATTTTTCAGCATTTTATTGCTTGAAATCTATAGAGTAAAAACACAATTACAAAGAAAATACCAATAAACTCTCTTTTGAGGTGAAGGCAAAAGATCAATTCATTCGTTGGATTGATCTTTTGTTAATTTGGACTGTTAATAAACCTTAAATTAGAACAAGGAATTTAGGAAGTCGTTTTCAGCCGAGGCAAAATTGTAAACGGATTATCTTGAAAAGATGAATTCTTGTCTTTCTACTTTTGTTTCTTTACACACTTTATTAAAATCTTCAATGGAGTCAAACTTTAACTGCTCAACAATTTTGTATTCATAAAACACTTTAAAAGTATCGTTTTTAAACACCCAAGGCTCCACCGTAATTTTGTTATCAGCTTTATAAAACGTTTGATTCATATCACCATCCGGACTTTCTGATATCTCCATTTTTCTTCCCTCCGGCTGAATTCTATCCATGCAAATAAGCAATGAAAAAGCGTCGCACCATTCTACAAACCTATATAATCTATCGGCATATTTTTTTTCAATATTTAAATGTTTAAGAATGTCTTTTCGATTTTTTTCTTGTGCTTTCAAAAAAGCAGTTAATTTTTTATTTTCTCCCTTACTATTCAAAAAATCGATATGCATGGATGTGAGCAGCGCATTTAATTGACTTTTTGAACTGGCTAATTCCATCACATTTTCCTGTTGCGTTAAATCCGACTTTTTTGAATCGGCACTTATGGTGAAACATCTGGGCGCTCCAGCGTTAGTCAAGTTCCTAGTTTGAGCAGTTTCTTCTACGCCATCGTCATGTTCGGCAATAGCAATAAGCGTGGGAACTATAATGTCGTTTGGCAAATCAATATCATATTGATAAGCTAACATTGCGGCTAGTAACCCATGAGAGCGTTGGTCCGTTATTTTCCACCCTTTTTGATGCGAGGTAACAATCATTATTCAAATATTATAGGTAATAAATAAGCTAATTTTTTAAAATAGTATTTTCAAAAATAATACCAAGCTAAATGAACAATCTTAAATATTTTCAACTTACGTTTTGGCTTATCATTTCACCTTAGCAATCAGTAACGAAAGCCTTATTATTTTTAGTCCAATAATTTTTTTATTTCTCAATAAATTTTGGTTAATTATGAATGTAATGGAACGGAAGTTGCTATTCTTAGAAAGTTCCAATTTTAAAATTTTACAAATGAAAAGCACAAAATCAGATCAAAAAAGCAACGAAAGTAAAAAGTTGCAAGACCTTGCTGGCAATACAGAAGATAGTCAGCATCAAAAAATGACTACGGACCAAGGGTTAAAAATTAACGATGATAATAATTCGTTAAAAGCTGGCGAGCGTGGAGCTACCTTACTGGAAGATTTTATTTTAAGAGAAAAGATAACCCATTTTGATCATGAACGTATTCCAGAACGAATCGTACATGCTAGAGGTTCTGGTGCACACGGAGTTTTTAAGGTATATAATGACTCGCTAAAAAAATACACAAAGGCGGCTTTTTTAACTGACCCAAATCGTGAAACATCTGTTTTCACCCGTTTTTCTACCGTAGCGGGATTTAGAGGTTCTGCTGATGTTCCCAGAGATGTTAGAGGCTTTGCCGTAAAGTTTTATACTGAAGAAGGTAACTACGATTTAGTTGGCAACAATATGCCCGTGTTTTTTATACAGGATGCAATTAAGTTTCCGGATTTAGTTCATGCAGTTAAGCCTGAACCACATAATGAAATTCCGCAGGCAGCTTCGGCACATAATACCTTTTGGGATTTTGTTTCGCTATCGCCAGAAACCATGCACAACGTGATGTGGTTAATGAGTGATAGAGCAATTCCAAGGAGTTTAAGAATGATGGAGGGTTTTGGAATTCACACTTTCCGGTTAATTAATGAAGAAGGAAAGGCACATTTTGTAAAGTTTCATTGGAAACCGCTTTTGGGTACGCACTCCGTAGTTTGGGACGAAGCAGCAAAAATCAATGGTCAAGATCCGGATTTTCACCGTCGTGATTTACATGAAGCGATTGAAAGCGGCGCTTATCCAGAATGGGAATTTGGTGTGCAAATAGTGCCAGAAGAGGATGAGCACAAGTTTGATTTCGACTTATTGGATCCAACAAAGTTAATCCCGGAAGAAATTGTCCCTGTTCAAATAGTTGGTAAAATGACCTTGAACAGAAACCCGAGTAACTTCTTTGCAGAAACAGAGCAAGTTGCTTTTCACCCAGGCCATTTAGTGCCCGGAATAGATTTCACCAATGACCCACTTTTGCAAGGACGATTGTTTTCATATACTGATACCCAATTGAGTCGTTTAGGTGGACCAAATTTCCACGAAATTCCTATAAATAGAGCAATTGCGCCGATGCACAACAATCAGCGTGACGGTATCGCTAGAATGGAAATAAATAAAGGAAAAACTGCTTATCATCCAAACTCCATGTCACAAGGTTTTCCAGAGCAAGCTAAAATAAGCGAGGGAGGTTTTGCAACTTATCAGGAGAGGGTTGATGCCAACAAAGTGCGAGCTAGAAGTAAAAGCTTTATGGATTTTTTTAGTCAGCCAACTTTGTTCTATAACAGTTTGTCAGAACCAGAACAAACTCATGTTGTAGATGCATTTTGTTTCGAGTTGGGCAAGGTAGATATTCCAGAAATTCGCCAGCGTGTTGTCGGCTTAATCTCTCAAGTTGATGGAGGCTTAGCAAAAAAAGTAGCACAGGGTTTAGGATTGGAGGTAAAACCTCCAGAACAACCAATAAACCATCAGTACGGGGCGGATGCTAATCCAGCGGATTATCAACCAATCAGCGTTCCGCAAAAGTTAAAATCATCACCTGCTTTAAGTATGGCAAACACCATTAAGGGAAATATAAAAACCCGTCAGATCGCTTTTTTAGCAGCAGATGGCGTTGACTCAAAATCTCTTTCTGATATGAAAAACGCATTAGAAGCCGAAGGTGCAGTTGTGAAAATCATAGCGCCACATTCTGGATTTATCAATGATAGCGTAGGTAAAGCTGTAAAAGTTGACCATAGTTTTTTAACTTTTGCCTCTGTGTTGGTTGATGCCATTTATGTGCCGGCTGGTAGAAGTGTTGAAACGCTAAAGCAAACTCCAAAAGCAGTTCACTTTATTGATGAAGCATTTTTGCATTGCAAAGCAATTGCAACGGACGGCAACGGGAAAGAGTTAATTGAAATTAGCTACGTTAATAATTACGCCAAAAATAAAACGGATAAGTTAAACGATCCAGGTTTACTTACGGGTAGTATTTCCGATGAAAACTTTCCGAAAGCATTTATAAAAGCAATTGGCAACCACAGATTTTTTGAACGAGAGAATAAAGGTAAAATTCCAGCTTAATATTTAATTTAGGGCAACTATTCTAGTTGCCCTTTTATTTTAGAAATATGAAAGAACTTATTGACGCTTCGAGAAATGGCAATACTGAAGTTATGAAACAACTTTTAGAACAGGGTGCTGCCATAGATTTCAAAGACGAAAAAGGCTATACGCCATTAATCATAGCCACTTATAACAATCAATTGCAAGCCGCCGAATTACTCTTAACACATGGTGCAGATGTTGATTTGGCAGATAATGGAGGAAACACTGCTTTAATGGGCGTGTGTTTTAAAGGCTATATGGAAATTGCCAAGCTGTTACTAAAATCTGGTGCAGATGTTAACGCTACTCACGGTAATGGAGGAACAGCATTAATGTTTGCAAGCATGTTTGGGAAAAACGAATTGGTAAAACTGTTGCTAACTTCTGGAGCAGATAAAATGAAGGTGGATAACAAAGGTTTAATGGCGGTTGACCATGCTGGTATGCAACGTAATTTAGAAGCTATTGAACTTTTGGCTTGATCTAAAGTCCGTAAATTGGGCTTGTCTTTTATTCGTAATAGTGCTCCAAATTTAGTTCTTAATTTAGAAAGGATTTTTATTTTTCTTGAGTACTTAATTAACGACTTAGCAAATAAAAGAAAATATTATATTATCCAAAAATTAAAAAGTTTTTTACTTTAATTATCAGACATTACAATAATGTTAACAAAGTTCGAAAAAAAATAACCAGAAAGGTATCTCTTTGTGTGTCTCACAACTAATGTTATCGCATTAATTTGGGGATGTTGTGATATGACACAATAAAAAAATGCCATTTTTACATTTAGCAAAAATGGCATTTTCTAAAAGGTAGATGTAGGGAGACGTAGCGTGATTTTCTTTGCTATTAGACTTGTTTATCTCGTAGCTGCTTAATTTTTTCGTGAGATTCTTTCAATTGTTGTTTTTGGTCAAGAATTAAATTCTTCAAATAAAGAGGTAAAGATTCTATTGATAACGCAGTTCTATAAGCGGTTTGTGCTGCATCTTCACCAAATTCGCAATTTTCTAAAATGCTTTTCCTATCATGTCCTGTAAATACAGCTTTTACATCCATCCAAGCTCTGTAAAGTTTGCCGCTTGTGGTTGTGCCTTCATCGGTGTCGGTTTTTAATACATTAAGCTCGTTTGAAAGTGCCATTTTACATTTTCTGCTTTCATCAATCATTGATAAAAATGAAGATTTTAAATCTTGGTCTTCATCTTTTAGGTCGCTCATTGCTTTTTCATAACCTTCAATTCGGTCATTATTAATTTGTACTAAGTCATTTAAAATTTCTGCAGATTCTGTCTTGCTTTCCATAAGTTCTTATTTTAATTGTGATAGATTAACTCACAAAGCCAAAATTCATTCCAAAAATTTGAATAAGCGGGATAGTTCAAAATAATTCTGTTATCTAATTATATTTTCTTCCAAAGTTTTTAATTATTTTGATGATGCTGAATAGTATTTATTTACGCTCCTTAAATAATATTCAGCTTTATTGAGGAGCTCACAGTTTATTCTAGTAAGTTTTTCCGATTATTTTAGCGGAAGTTCTAAAAGTCACTTAATGGGAATTTTAGGTGGAGCTATTTGGTGTATAGGCATGTCTTTTAGTATTATTGCATCAGGAAAAGCAGGCTTAGCAATCTCTTACGGGTTAGGGCAAGGTGCAACTATTATTGCTGCAATTTGGGGCGTATTTATTTGGAAAGAATTTGCCAGAGCACACGCAGGTACTAACAAATATTTGTACAGTATGCTTGCTTTATACGCCATAGGTTTGGCAATGATTATTTTTTCGAGAGAAATGTAAAACATCTGGTTTTTTAAATAATCTAGTTTGTACATCAGTTAAAATTAAATGCAACAGTTCAAGAAGTTAGCGCAACAGTTTAAAGGTTTTTTATTTTACGATGATTCAACCATTCATCAAACCCAACTTTTAGCTTATGCTACTGATGCATCTGTATATCAAGAAAAACCATTAGCGGTAAGTATCCCGAAAGATATTGATGATTTAAAACTACTAATCAAGTTTGCTACAGAGCATGGATTGACTTTAATTCCGCGGGCAGCTGGAACGTCTTTAGCTGGACAAGTGGTGGGTAGTGGGAGGAAATATATTAAATTATCGATAGGTTTTCATCCTGATAAAAGCATCCCGCTACTGCACAAAACTACCTTGCTTAAGTGGTATAAAAAACACAAGAATAATAGAAAAGCCAGCAAAAAAACTGTTTACCTGTTTTGTGATGAGTTTACAAATTACAATGACGTGGAAATTGGTAAAACAACCATTTTATTGTTGGAAGCTTTGGGTTTTCAGGTGATTATTCCGAAGCATTTAGAAAGTGGAAGAACGTATCTTTCAAAGGGTTTTGTAAAGAAAGCTAAGGTTATCGCAAACAAGAATATAGCGCTGTTAAATTCGTTAATTACAGCAGAAAGTCCTTTGGTAGGAGTTGAACCGTCTGCAATATTAACCCTGCGAGATGAATATATTGATCTTGCAGATGCGCAGAACAGAGAAAAGAGCAGAATGCTGGCGAAACATACGTTTACTATCGAGGAGTTTTTAGCGAATGAAATTGATAAAGGGAATATCACTGAAGCGCTATTTAGTTCGGCCAGCCAAGATATTTTAATTCATGGACATTGCTATCAAAAGGCGTTATCTTCAGAGAGGTACTTGATGAAAATACTCAACTTACCCAAAAATTGTAGCGCTACACTAAGTCCCTCGGACTGTTGTGGCATGGCCGGCTCGTTTGGGTAAGAGAAAGAGCATTATGAAGTTTCACAAAAAATTGGTGAATTGGTGCTTTATCCTGCCGTAAGAAGTCTTAAATTTGGGCAAATTATTGTGTCGTCTAGTACTTCTTGTAGGCATCAGATTAAAGATGCAACCGCAGTAGAGGCACTTCACCCTGTTCAGATTTTGTACGGGACGCTTAAACACGGTGAGGCATAAGTCAAAATCTGGACGAGAAAAAAGAACAGAGTTTGTTCAATAGGTATTTACGGATTATATTGGTTTCCTTATTTGCTGTTTATTACTGATAACGGGTATTAGTTAATGTTGTTTCTCTCCTATATATTAAGCGAACAACTTAAAACGAAAATTTTTAATAGACACAGCGTCAAACGGAAGGCAAACATTAACAATAATTATTTTTTACATATAAAATTATTTTTCATGAATATTAAGCTAATATTTTTTTGCGGTTTATTTGGATTTGCATCTTGCGGGATAAATAAACAACAAATTAAAGATGAAGACGCAAATGTGCCGGGCATTCAGCTTTTAAATCCTGCTTTACCAGGAGACAATCCTGATCCATCGGTCATCCGTGTAAACAATACCTATTACGCAACCTCAACAACCAATGAGTGGGCACCATATTTTACCATTTATAAATCTACGGATTTAAAAAACTGGAAGCTCATTAACCATGTGTTCCCTAACGGGTTTAAGGATATGAAAAACGAATGGGGCGAAAACAATTTTTGGGCATCAGAATTAGCTTATGATGCTAAACAAAATAAGATTTACGCCTACTATACCGCTCATAACAAAGCCATTGCGGGTAATCCAGGTTTACAATGTGGTGTAGCGTGGATAAATGTTGATGATATTGAGACTGGGAAATTTGTTGATAACGGACCCATAATTATTGAAGACGATTGCGGTGCAATTGATGCTTTTGAGATGCGAGATAAAGATAAAATCTACGTATTCTGGAAAAACGACGGCAACGGTTGTGGTAAAGAAACGTGGATTTGGATGCAGGAGATAAATGAAGACCGCACTCAATTTATCGGAGAAAAAAAGAAATTATTCACAAATAGCCAAAGCTGGGAAACATCTTTAGTGGAAGGAGCTAGTTTTTTTAAAAAAGGAGATTATTATTACAGCTTATATGCCGTTGGAGGTTGTTGCGATGTAAATTGCGACTATAAAACCGGTATTGCTAGAACCAAAGATTTAGCAAGTGGCAAGTGGGAAAAGTATGATAAAAACCCAATTATGGTAAGTAATGAAAGGTGGCGTTGCCCCGGGCATGGTACAGCGTTTGAAACCGCCGATGGCAAGTTGTTTATGATTTATCATGCCTTCAACAATAATTACAACGTTTTTGTAGGCAGAGAAGGAATTATTGAAGAAATGACTATTAACGAAGATGGTTGGCCAGTTTTGCACAATACAACCACCCCAAACAGACCGATTAGTGATTTGAATTATTCTGAGAATTTTAGTAAAGCAAACGAATTAAGTTTGACTTGGCAGTGGCCGTCTAAGTTGGTAAAGCCAGAAGTTACATTCACCAATGGAATGCTTTTAAAAGCATCAACAAACAACCATGGAATGGGCACTTTTTTAGGGCAGTATATCAAAACAGTAAATTTTGAAGCAACCACAAAAATTAAACCTACAGATGCAGACGCGGGCGTTTGTATAGGTGGTGCAATTTATAAAAGTAGTTGGCCAGGGGAGTTAGGTGCAATAGGTATAACTGCATCCAAATCGGGAATAAAAGTCTTTAGTAATTTAGAGAATAAGCTTATAATTTTAAAAAACGTTGCCGTTCCACAATTAAAAGAGGTAGAGCTTAAACTAAAGCTAACGAATGATGGTAAGTCTTTAGAATTTTTCTATAAGGTTGACGGTGCATGGACGCACTTTTTTACGACCGAATTTAATGCTGCAAAGTATGCACCTTGGGGAATGGGATACAGGGTTGGTTTAGTAGCAAAAGGCGTAGGAAGCACCATTGGGGAATTCAAGTATTTTAAATTGGAGAATAATTAATTTAGAAACTAGAAACTATTAAGATTTAGGTAAGTTGGGATTATAATAGTTGATCAAGAAGTAGAAATTTTATTTTAGCTGATAGCGTAAAAACCTAAACAGAGGTTGATTTTTTAATTGAAACTTTTTGTTTAGTATTTAACCTTTTATTTTTCTGATTATGGAAGTTGAAAGTGTTGTTTCTTCGAAAAAAACATTGATGTTGCGATAAATTTTCTTGAGTTACACTGCCTGTTTAACTAAACATGTTTGTTTAATACCTTTTATGGAATTCTGAAATTTTTAAATTATGAATTCTCAGTTATAATGGGAACCTTAATGGCATCATTTTTATAGGTAAATGTCTATGGAGATCCCAAATCCTTAAATCTTAATATTTACCAATTTAAATTAAAAGTTATGTTTCATCACGTTAAAGAGTTACAATACAATGTAAGAGTTTCAAAAGCTGACCCGTTATTTGCCAATCTCTTATTGGAGCAATTTGGAGGGGAAAATGGGGAACTAAAAGCAGCAATGCAGTACTTTACCCAGGCGTTTGGCGCTAAGGTGCCACATCCGGATAAATATGATATGTTAATGGATATAGCTACCGAAGAGTTTAGTCACCTCGAAATTGTAGGCGCAACGATTCAAATGCTTTTAAAAGGTGTAAGTGGAGAATTAAAGGATGCAGCTGAAACCTGCGAGATAATGCAGGTTATGGACGGGAAAGCAGCTAGAGAAAGTATCATTCATCAAGCTTTGACCGCCAACCCACAGTTTGGGATAATAACGGGAGGTGGAGTTACCCCGCGTAATAGTCAGGGAATTCCATGGTGCGCTTCTTATGTAAACTCTAACGGAGACCTATCAGTAGATTTAAGATCCAATCTAGGTGCAGAATCGCGAGCAAAGCTGGTATATGAGCATCTGATGAAGTTTACAACGGATCCTTATGTATTAGATACCTTATCATTTTTAATGACCAGAGAAGTGGCGCACTATAAAATGTTCGAGGCAGCTTTAAGTACTATAGAACATAATTTCCCTCCTGCGGTGCTTCAGGCAGACCCACGTTTCACACAACAGTATTTCAACATGTCTAAACCACAGAGTGTTCGTGGTCCATGGAATCAAGGTGAAATGCCAGGTATGGGAAAAGATTTTGAATATATAAGCGAGCCTCTAGATTACGTCAGAGAGAAGTCCATGGAAAAAGTTTCCAAGGAAATGAAGGAAGAATTAAAAGCAACCGAAAAACAGAACGAAAAGCTGAGCAAGCAGAAAAGTAAGGAGGTAAAGGAGGCTGATGCCAACCATGATGGTCGCTGGAATATAGAACAGCCTACTAAGATGTAATATTAATTAACATCCATAGACCCTTAACATGTTTTATCAAGTTAAGAAGATGGAGAAGAAATCAGAATTAAAAAGTTTTTCGTGGATGAACTGAAAGATATTAATTGAGCATAAAAACATTTGATAAGAGCTTTACCAAAAATGAAGAAAGCAGCTACAAGCAAGAAACTAGCATCTGCGTTTGAAAAGCACACTGAGGAAACCGAAACTCATTTAGATATATTAGAAAAGGCATTTGAAGCATTGGGTGAGAAACCCGTTGCAAAAAAACGCGATGCAGTGGAAGGGCTGCTTGAAGAAGCAAAGTCTATTATGGTAGATACCGAAAGCGATACAATGATTCGGGATGCAGGATTGATATTGGCGGTTCAAAAAGTAGAGCATTATGAAATCGCTAACTACAGAACTTTGATAGCTTTTGCGAACCATTTAGGAAACGATAAAGTGACTAAACTTATAGCCAGTACATTGGAAAATGAGAAGAATACAGTTGTTGCCTTGACAAGAATTGCAGAGTCATACGTGAATATGAAGCTGCCGGAGAATAATTTTTTTACAATTGCGATGAAGGTCGGAGGTATACTTCGGCCTTTTTTTATTTAATGTTCCAAACTTAACGTAAGCTTAATAATTGCGACTAAATTGGATTAAATATATTTAAATTCACATTAAATCATAAATCTCAAAATGAAAATTGGTATAATTTCCCATCTAAAGCATCCAATTAAACAACCATTTGCAGGTGGGCTTGAAGCTTTTACGTTTGAAGTTACAAATCGATTACAAGCGAAGGGTCACGAGGTTATACTGTTTGCGAGTGAATCGTCCGAGCCTAATTTACCCTTAACCTCGATTTTATCTGATAAACACTATGATTCCAAATCTGGAATTAGAAAGAAAGTAAGAGACATAAGTTCAGAATATGTTGCAGAACATCATGCTTACCATATTTTAATGTCCAGCATTGATGACTATTGTTTGGACATCATTTTTAATAACAGCTTGCATTACGTTCCGATAACTATGGCTAATCTCATAGCTACACCAATGGTTACTGTTTTACATACGCCTCCGTTCTATGAAATTGCTATGGCAATAAAAGCAGAGCAAAAACATCCTTGCATAAATTACTATACGGTATCGCAAAAAAATGCTGAGTCGTGGAAGAGTTCGATAGATAATTGTGGTGTAATTTATAACGGTATTGATGTTGATCGTTGGAGATTTTATGACAACCATCAGCAAGAAAATTATGCCGTTTGGTTTGGCAGAATTCATCCTGACAAAGGCCTTGAATATGCTATCAAAGCCTCGAATTTAGCAGGCATTAAGTTGAAAGTTGCGGGAGGGATTGGCGATAAAAAGTATTATGCAGATAAAATTGAACCATTACTTTCTGACGACGTTGAAATGTTTGGTCTTTTAAATCATCACGAACTAAATGAATTAATTGGGAAAGCGCAAGTATGTTTGGTAACTCCAGTTTGGCAAGAGCCTTTCGGGTTAGTAGTGGCTGAAGCGATGGCTTGTGGAACACCTATTGCGGGTTTTGAAATGGGTGCATTGCCTGAAATTGTAGAAAAAAGTGTTGGGTTTTTAGTGCCGTTTGGCGAAGTCGAAAAACTCTGTGAGGCGATGCTTACAGCTAAAGATCTTGATAGACATTCCATAAGGCGTTACTGTGAGCAAAATTTCGATATCGAAAAAATGATTCAGCATTACGAAGAAATTCTAGTAAAGCATAGCCTAATTAAAGCCGACTCGATTACAGTGAATATAAAAACGTTCTCTTATGATTAAAACAGATAATAGTTTAACACAAATAGATGAAATAGCTAGCTGTCTAACTAAGATTGCTAATATGGCTGATGAAAGTGATTCTGCGGAAATAGCACCATCCAAAGAATTTGAACTGCTGGCTGAAGCTGGACTTTTGAAAATAGTTCTACCGGGCGAAGAATTAGATTTCAACGAAAGTCGAACGGCAGATTTACTGTTGCTATTAAAGAAAATTGGAATGACGAATCTTTCTGTGGGTAGGATTTACGAAGGGCATGTAAACGCACTTTACTTAATTCACATATTTGGTACCAAAGATCAAAGAAACTTCTGGTATAATCAAGTGAGGTTTAAAAATGCCCTATTTGGTGTATGGAACACACAATCGAACAACGGCGTTATGTTTGAAAACGAAAAAGGAGAAATGTGCGTGAGTGGAAAAAAAACATTCTGTTCTGGCGCTGCCTTAGTTTCACATGCGTTAATTACAGGAAACATAAATACCGTAGAACGAAAAGGCTGGCAAATGATGGTCTTGAATATGGATAAAATCGATGACGAAAGAATCGATAAGTCTACTTGGAAGACTTTAGGAATGAAAGCATCTGGAAGTTATACTGTTGATTTTACGGGTTATAAAGTTGCGGAAGATGAACTTTTAGCACAACCTGGCGAGTATCTTAAACAACCCTTTTTCAATGGAGGTGCTATAAGATTTGCTGCGGTTCAATTAGGTGGTGCAGAAGCTATTGCAATGGAAACAATTCGTTATTTGAAGCTACTTAATCGAACAGACAATGATTTGCAAAACATTCGAATTTCTAATATCATGACTGCAATCACAGCTGGTAATATTTGGATTGATCAAGCTGGAAAAAATTATGACGAGTGGGTTGATCAGCCAGAAAAATTTATGGATTTAATTGCATTTGCTAACATGACCAGAACCGCAATTGAAGAAATTGGACTTTTGGTAATGAAAGAAAGTAACCAATGTGTTGGAGCAAGAGGTTTAATGCATCCATTTTGTTTTGAACGACTCTTTAGGGATCTTTCTTTCTATTTAAGACAACCTGCGCCTGATGCAACAAAGTTGGATATTGCATCGTACTTTTTTAAAAAACATGACTGATAAGATATTTAACAAGGATAGTTTCTTGGCGCAAGCTATAGAAGTTAGCTTGGCAGACCTATACCATGTACGGTCGTGTGTCGTTTTAGCGCCTCATCCGGATGATGAGTCTTTAGGCTGTGGTGGCTTGATTGCAATGTTGCGCAACAAAGGGGTTGATGTTACTGTTATAGTGACTACCGATGGAAGTCAGTCTCATCCGAACTCCAAAATGTTTCCACCTGATAAAGTCGCTTTGATTCGGCGAGAAGAGGTTTTAGCGGCATGTACTATTTTAGATGTGGAACGGGATAAAATAGTATTTTTAGATGGTATTGACGCATCATTACCTAGTAAAGGTATGTATGGTTTTGATCCACTTGTTAAGCAATTAAGCGCTATTTTAGAGAAGCAAGAACCACAATTAATATTGGTTCCTTATGAACTTGATCCACATTGCGATCATCGGGCAACGTGGCAAATATTGAATGGAGCGTTGAAAAATTTTCGATCCACAAAGGTATGGGAGTATCCAATATGGCTGTATGAATTAGCAGAACAAGAAGATATCCCGAACTTAAATTCAGGAGAATTGAAGAAACTCAACATAGAGAATTTTTTAGATGCTAAAATTGAAGCCATTGCTAGTCATGTTTCACAAACAACCAAAATGATTGATGACGATCCAACTGGTTTTATCCTTTCGGATGATGTTATTGCTCATTTTACAACCAATTATGAATACTTTATTGAGAGATAATGAAGAAAGATCCTGCAACGTTAAAGCAACACTATTTTGATGACCTCTACAATGCCAACGTTGATCCTTGGGATTTTGAGAAAAGTGACTACGAAAGAAAAAAGTACGCCAAAACAATCGAGAGTTTACCTAAAAATCATTACGATTACGTATTGGAAATTGGATGCTCTATCGGTGTTCTTACGCAATCGCTGCTAAAAAAATGTAGTAAGTTACTGGCGATCGATATTAGTGAGCCCGCACTGGAAACAGCCAGAAAACGGTTAGCAAAAGAGGCAAATGTTACTATAAAACAGGCATCCATTCCCGATAGCTTTCCTACAGGAAATTACGATTTAGTTCTTGTAAGTGAGGTAGGTTATTACCTAAGTTTAAGAGACCTAATACGTTCGAAAGAACTCATAAAAGATAATTTAAGACCAGATGGAGATTTAGTTTTAGTCCATTGGACGCATGATGTAAAGGATTACCCATTATCAGGCGACCAAGTTCATGAAGTGTTTTTGAAAGATCCAAATTTTACACCGATAACTGATTTTAGAACGAAAGATTATCGTTTAAACGTAATGCGTAAAAACTAATGCATGGAATATCATTTGGGGTATTACGTACATCATCATGGAAGCGGACATATTATGAGGGCTCTTTCTATTGCCAAAGAGTTTTCCGCCAATAACGTCACATTCCTCGGCAGTGGGTTAAAAAATTACGAGAATATAATTCCTCAACAAATACAATGTATACACCTGCCTATGGATCTTCCTTCGGATTCAGAAAAGATTGATGTCATTAGCGAAAGTTGCCTAAACTATCATTATGCGCCAATTGGTATTGCGGGAATCCGAAATCGTAACGTTATCTTGACCAAATTCTTCGCTGACCATCCGAGGTTATTATTTGTTGTTGATACTTCTGCAGAAATCGTAGCATTAGCAAGACTTTGCAGTGTGTCGGTAATTATAATGCAACAACACGGAGGAAGAAATGATCTCGCCCATCAACTGGCTTATGACAGTGCTGTAAGAATTATTGCCCCATTCCCGGAAACTATAAGTCCTGCCGTTCCTGATTGGGTAAAGCGGAAAATCATTTACGTAGGTGGTTTTTCAAAATATAGTGTGTCTGACAGAAAAGAAGCTACGTTTCCACTAATTGGAATCTTGGTAGGCGCTGGAGGAACGTCTATTGATTTGAGTTTTCTAGTTTACTTAGCAAGTCAATTACGTGTTTATAAAATTAAAGCAATTGGCAAAATTTGTCTAAGGGAAAGAGATTTGCAAAGTTTGCCAGAGAACTTAGAGCTGATGGGCCAACTATCTGATCCTCTTTATGTGTTGAATCAATGTTGCGTGATCATTGGCAATGCAGGCAATAACACAGTAATGGAAATGGCAACACTCAACAAACGTTTTGTAGCTATCCCGGAAGACCGACCGTTCAATGAGCAGTTAGATAAAGCAAAACTAATAAATGAGCATTATGGAATTCCCTACATTCTACCTAAAGATATCTTAACAACAAACTGGAACGATTTAATCGTTAAAACATTGAGTATGACTTTAAATTGGGGAAACATGATAAATGAACAGGCAACGCAGGAAATAAAACAAGAATTCGACAAACTTGCACAAGAAATTTACTAAAGAATTATTTCAAAGCGCTGTTTATTTCTTCTGCAGTAGGATATCTAAGAATAGTGATTTCGTTGCCCCAGTCTATTAAACCTAAAGCTTCAAATTGTTTTAACCAACCTTCCATAGGCCACTTATGCCAAATTGTTTTAAAAATCTTTGCATTCTCTATTATTGTATCTATATGGTTTAAAGGAGGTTGATAGCTGTCGTGGTATTGATGGTAAGCAGTGATATTTAAATTTTCGATTCTAATTTCCTTTTCTCTTGTTCTAAATGCAAAATCTGTGTCCTCACCACCGTAGCCTTTAAAGGCCTCATTAAATCCCCCAACTTTATCGAACACCTCTCGACTACAGGCGAAGTTAAGAGACCAAAATAGCTCGTAAGGTAAATCTACAAGATCAACACGGATACGATCTGGTAAACTCAAGCTATCCAACTGTTCGAAATTTAGATTATACATTGCAGTTTTTGGTAAATACCTAACCGCTCCACTTTGTATAGTCTTTCCTGTCAAAGTTTTATATTTTAGAACAAGATCCTTCTCGGGAATACAGTCTACATCTAAAAATATAAATTTATCAAAAGTTGCATTTTTTGCACCTAAATTCCTTGCGCTAGCCAATGCGATTTTATTATCACTTTTCAACGATAAAGATTTTATTGGAAAATTAGTATACGGTAGCTTGTAAGGTGTTTCGTTCATAAACACTACAATTAACTCATCCGGTTTTTCTATCCCTAAATTTAAACCATGTATAAGATTTTCTAGCGCATTCTGTCTTCCGCTTACCAACGTAATAACTGTTGCTTTTTGTATCATGATTAAGCGGTATCTCTAAATTTTTCTACAGTTATGCGATTGTTTTGGGTACTATAAAAGTAATTTCGCATTGCGGAAATCACTTCTCCAATTGGCACAAGTGGATGCACTTTTCGCCAGCCACCATCTTCAAGAAATTTTTTTTCAACTTTTTCCCATAGTGTACCAAAGTATTTGTTAGTTTTAAACTCCTCTTTTAGCCAGCTGAAGTCGATTTGTAACCGCTCGGCTATACTCTTTAAAGTAAATTTCTTGCTGTGAAAAAGCAACGATTCTTCCCAGCATTCTTTCAATAAGCGCTTTAGTTCAAATTTTTCAATAAGTGCATCTAATGTTTCCTCAACAATTTGTCGATTATTAGTTTTCATATCTGCCCATACTTGTAGTTGTACAGAAAAACCAAAATCTACCTTACCAACTAATCGAGCTGATGTATAAACTTTAACTTTAGGACACATTCTTACTTTCGCATCAATTCGGTAAAGTGCCTTTCTAAATTCTTCATCCTCTAAAAAGGGTAGTACTGGAAGCCGTCCAGCTCTATTATAGGTATCACAAGTAACAGCTATACTCGGGCCATAGCACTGGAAATGCCGAGGCCACGGATCATGGGCGCAAGGATTAATAACTGATTCTAGTTTGCTCATATAATAACGGTATGTAACATTCTGCAAATGGTACAAACGACTTGAATTTGGTGTGTTTTTTGAAAGTATCCGACCGCCAACTACGTCTATTCCTTTCTCCATTGCTAAAATAATATTATTAATCCAAGCCTCATCTACTTCACTATCTCCATCAGTTGATGCGATAATCCCTTTAGCGTTGTTATTTCGTATAAATCGATTGTAGGCCTCATCCATTAACATACGTCTCACGGTACCAATATGTGCCACATTTTTGGCTAGCTCAATATCTGCAACATGTAAATTAAAATCTGCATATTGTTTCTGGTATTCCAAAGCTAGGTTATAAGACCCGTCTGTGCAGTTATTTGTAAGTAATAATACTTCGTACAAGTCTTTGCTTAGCCCATATCCGTTTTCGTTTTTTTGAAAATTTAGGGCATTTAATGTATGGATAAGATTTTCTTCCTCATTTTTTACAGGGACAATTACGCACAGTTTAATAGAAGATTTTTGGTTGTTTGGGAATAACGTGACAGCGCTCATAAATTGATTTAAATTAGTCTATTAGGTAGTTCGGAGTTCGATGGTAAATGGTAGAGTGCAACATTCTAACGGAGTAGTTGGTTGAGTATTTTTAACTTAGGAAATAGACACGCCTCTTTTAAATACGGTAATCATAAGAGGGAGTGGATAAAAGTAAAGGTTCGATGACACTATTATGAACGATGTTGATCTCGCAAGCTTTTATTTAATCGTGAGATTCTTTCAAATGCTGCTTCTGTTCAAAGACTAAGTCCTTTAAGTACGTAGGCAAAGATTCAAAGGGTAGCGCAGTTTTGTAAGCAGTTTATGTTGCACCATCTCCAAACTTGCAGTTTTCTAAAATGCTTTTTCTGTCATGACCTGTAAAAATTTCCCTTACATCCATCCAAGCCTTGTAAAGCTTACAGATAGTGGTAGTTCAGACTTTGGTATCATTTTCAAATACATTAAGTTCAGTGTAGAGAGTGCCATTTTATATTTTCGACTTTTATCAATCATTGATATGAATAGAGATTTAAGATCTTGATTCTCTTCTTTTAATTCAGCAATAGATTTTTCGTAACCTTCAATACAGTCATTGTTAATTTGTACTAAGTCATTTAGTACCTCTATAGTTTCTAATTCACTTTCCATAATTTTTATTTTATTTCTTAGGTTAAATAACAAAACCAAAATCTATTCCAAAATATTGGATTACAGAAAATTTAAAATCGCCACTTAATTTAACATGAACCACTAATATTTATTTCTAAATGATGTACTATTTTTTGAACATCGCATGTAAGCTTAAGCGCACAAAAATCTTTTTCATATTCGAAGATTATTCTAAAACAATGCGGATTATCAAATGCCAAACTGAAATATTTATCTATGTGAACAGTGTTTATTATGTTTATTAATTCTCTATAGTGTAATTGGATTATCAATTATCCATTTAGTTTAAAACTTGTCGTTTTCCTTTGGCAAGAGTTTTGGAAATGGAAAAAACACATTTTAAGCTATTAACTTTTTAACATTTACTTATGAAAGCAGCAGTTTTTCACAAACCCGGAAGTATCACTTATGATACAGTTAAAGATCCCGAAATTTTAGAGTCTACGGACGTTATTTTGAAGGTCACTTCGACTGCAATTTGCGGTTCAGACTTGCACATTTTGAGCGGAGCGGTCCCCCAAGGCGAAGACATGATTATGGGTCACGAATTTATGGGTATTGTAGAAGAGGTTGGTGCCTTGGTCAAAAATCTAAAAAAAGGGGATCGCGTGGTTGTGCCATTCCCTATTGCTTGCGGCCAATGCTTCTTTTGTAATCACGGTGCATCGCCACATTGTGAAAATTCCAATTATGAACATTATGGACCAAACGGCGATTTGGCAGACCAAAAGGGCGCAGGATTGTTTGGTTATACCGATTTATATGGTGGATATTCTGGTGGGCAAGCAGAATATGTGAGAGTGCCTTATGCAGATATAAGTCCGCGTAAAGTGCCTAATGAATTAACTGATGAGCAGGTTCTGTTCTTGACAGATATTTTTCCAACTGGATGGTCAGCAATTGACTGGGCTCAGCTGAAAGGTGGAGAAGTAGTTGCAATTTTTGGATCTGGTCCTGTAGGGCTGATGGCGCAAAAAGCAGCTTGGATAAATGGCGCAAGCCGAGTAATTGCTATTGATCCCCTAAACTACCGCTTAGAAAAAGCAAAACGGGTAAATAACGTTGACACTTTAAACCCTCACGAGGTTGACGTAGTGCAGGCAATTAGAGAGATGACCGATGGACGAGGTGCCGATGTTTGTGTTGATGCTGTTGGATTTGAACCCGAAAGAAGCATAATGGATAAACTGAAAGCAACCATCCATTTAGAGAAGGGAAGCATGAAGGTTATTGACATGGCTTTTGAAGCTGTGAGAAGGAACGGGACAGTGAGTATTATGGGCGTCTATGGCTCGTCGTACGATAATTTTCCCATGTTTAGGATGTTTGATAAAGGAATTACTATTAAACAAGGACAAGCACCAGTGCTAAACTATATAGATAAATTGATTGGTTTAGTCAAAGAAAACAAGGTTGTATTAGACGATATCATAACCCATACTTTGCCATTAAGTGAAGTAGCAAAAGGATATGAAATCTTTGATAAAAAAGAGGATGATTGTGTAAAAGTTGTTCTCAAGCCATAATATTTGACTTGATAGTTGAATTATGGAATGGTTATCTGTTAAGTATCATTCAATAAACTTAGTAAATATTTATAATTTTGAATCAAATTAAGTTTTAACTGAACTAAATTAAATTTGTGATTTATTGCTTTAGTTTTTGAATTTTAATCCAAATAGTTCAGGTAAGTAAATGCGTGAACACTCGCTATTATTACTTTTAATTAAATGTATTTATATATTCAACAGATTACCATTCAAACACTTCCGTCTCGAATGACACGCCGTCCAAATCAATTAAAAACCCTCAAAATTTGAATAAATAGAGGGTTCTTTGGATTTTTGGAAGTTACAATAACGATTATTAGCAAATATGTCGTAAGAACTAAAAAGATCAGAGAATATAATCTCAAATTAAGTCCCTAAAACCTTAGTAATATTTGATAATTGCGACTGGTTAAAATAAATTATCTAGTACGCTTAAGCCTTTTTATTCCTAAGGTTTTTTTATTTACCTGAACAATTATTTCTCTCGATAAATCAGTATATTAATAATGTAAGTAGATACCGCTACTAGAATTTTAGTATTTATTTGTTAGTAGTGCTGATTTTCATAAAATTTTATATGCAGTTTTAGGTAAACTATTATAGACTAATTTTCTTTGCCCTAATCTACTTCGTAACAGCTCCATATCGTCACTAATCTTATGATCTAAAACTTTAGCATAAATCTGCGTTGTCTTAATACTCGAATGCCCCATCATCTTCGCTACTGTCTCTATGGGAACTCCATTATTAAGCGTCACAGTCGTAGCAAAGGTATGCCTTGCAATATGGAAGGTCAACAGCTTATCAATCCCGCACACATCGGCAATTTCTTTTAAATATGCATTAATCTTCTGATTGCTAATAACTGGAAGTAACAAGTCATCTGCAATACATTGCGGATGATCTTCATGTTTTTGAATAATTAATAAAGCAGTCGGAAGTAGTGGAATTCTAGATAAGCTATCCGTTTTCTGTCTATAGGTATTTATCCCTAACTTTCCATCTATGCCTTTTTCTATTTCGGAACGTTTCAATTTTCTGACATCTGCATAAGCAAGACCTGTATAGCAGCTGAACAGAAAGATATCCCTTACCTGATCTAATCTTTCAATCGAAAAGCATTTAGAAGCAATATTTGCTAGATCGTCCTTAGTTAAAACCACTCGATGAACTTTTGTCGTCTTAGGTTTGTAGTTTATGTAAGGATCTACGGTTAACCATACATTCCCTAAACAAATACGGACTATTTTGCCTAAATTTTTAATGTACTTGATAGCTGAGTTGTTGGCGCATTTACGAACACTTCTTAAATAATATTCAAATTCATTTAAAAACTCAAAATTGATTTTACTTACGGCTATGTCAGAAATATTATATTTCCAGTCCATAAAATCACGTGTGTGCATTAAAGCAGTTTCATATCGTTGAAGAGTACTCTTTTCAAACTCTTGTCCCACAAGTACCCGCATCTTCTCGTTAGGATCTGTAAATACAGTCAACAGTGTTCTTACGTTACTTTCTTTACCTACGAAATTGTTTTTTACACTCTCCGCAGTAATATGCTCTTCATTCAAAACCATCCATCTGTATGATTCCAAAATTTTTGCTTGTATGGTATCTAAGAAAGCGTTAAGTGTTTTAGTTTCTTCCTTAGATCCAGAGGCTCTCTTAGCTCTTGAATTCCATTTTTTAGGATTGCAGGTTTTTCCGGTAGAAGCTTCAGCTCTCTTTCCGTCAACAGTGAACCTAATGTAAATGGCTACTGGGCCATCTGTGTAATTGATTCTCTTCTTTAAAAAGAAAAGTAAATTGAGGTTAGTTCTCATTCGCATGATTTTTAAAGGTTAACAAAAATATTAATTCTGTCAATCGCAGTCAAGATGTTCATTTATGAACATCTTGTAAATCAGTTGCTTGTAAGCTTTTTGGTGCGCACCGCCCATTAGGATTTATGCTCACCGAATTGTTCACCTTTTATTTGATGAGATTTGCATAATTTGGTATACACCTTAAACGCAAAAAGCCTGTAAATATTTAATTTACAGGCTTTTAGTTGTTTTTAACATTGTAATTAGCGGAATGGACGGGACTCGAATATTGATTTTTATCCCCTGACTAACATCCGTTTATGTTTCTTTAAAAACAAAGACGCCACGAATGACGCTTTTATTCAAATTTCTACTATTTCTTACATTTTAAAAATGTAGCCTTCCTAATCAATAACTGGTATGAGCTACGTTTCTTAATGTAAAGATAATTGTTAAAAGTAAGATTTCAAAGGGTTAAAGAGTATATCCGAATAACAATTTTCAATTATTAGGGCAGATTATTTTTTGTTTTTATTTAGTTAGTCTCAACACCCAAAAATATTTTAATCTGCTGTTAAAAAATTACTACATTGTTAAATATTAAATACTGATAGTTTAAAATATTAAAGGCTAACAACCGATGGTGTAAAACAATCCATTTTTTAACATGAAAGAAATAGATCTCTATTCCGAAGCAAAGCCACGCTACTATCAGCTCATCCCCAACAAAAAAGATGGGTTGATACTTCTTGCTTTGTATCAAAAACACCAAAAGCAAGAATTTACGGAAGAACAGATCATACAAGTCATTACCAAAGTGCTCAGCGATTTAGATGGGCCAAACCAACGCGATGAAAACAACCGAAACAACAACATCATCCTGCGCCTGCAAGAATTCTTTCTATGGCGAGACAGGAAAAGAAAAGTATACGGCTTTAAAAACTACGGAGAAGAATTTTGCCAAAAAGTCTTCAAGCGCCTTTCGGAAAGCTACCATCCAGCCAAAATAGAACGACTGTTCAAACATCTGTTAGAAACCCTAAAAACAAGTCTCGAAAAAAATTCAGCAGAACTACTGATATGGATGGACGATCACTTCAATTCCCGAAGCACCGAACTGGCTCAGCAAATAGAAATACTTGATCAACAAGTAAGTGAATCGGTAGACGATTTTCGTTTTCAAATCAAACAACCCCAGGCCAATATCTTACAGGTAATCGAAACTATTAGCACTGGATTAGATCAAATCAAAAAACACGTGCACGAACTGACCACAGGTTTTCAAATTACCTACGATATAGATGATATATTGCAAGATATGCTAAAAAATACCGCTAACTTTGAGCTTCTGGACAGCATTAACCTAGTACTGCAGTACAATCAAAATGTACGCAACCATTTAGATCAGGTAAGCGTACGTATCGACAGAATAAAACCCCGCATACGAGAGTTTATCTTCGAATTTAACCAGCATGAACTCGACCGAAAAACAGATAAATTTCTACATTATCTGTTAGACAACGCATCCTATATTCGGCAAGATAACCAACCTAAAAGATTCGTTTTTCCAGAAAAAATCGAATCCTTTACCATCAGGGTTCCCGAATCCATACCCCGTTTTTATATCCTGACTGAAAGAGATTTTGCAAGAAAAGCGCCCCTACCTCCTGCCGTCAGATCAGTCGATGTAGAACAAACAGAGGCAATGATGGTCAAGAACATCGAAAAGCTCGAAATAAAAAAGAGAATACAACATTGGGCAAAGGAAGCCATAGACCAGATAGAAAAGGATGGAAAACTCGATTTTTCACCCTTCTTCTTCAACATCCTTAACCAAGAAGACCGCAACCTGAACATCGCCGTAAGAACTGCACAAAGATTAGTAAAACAGTGCAATAGCTGGCAATATGAAATTACGGTAGACCAAAACGAATATCACGATCCAAACTATCTAAATCTTTCATTATGGAATATGACGATTCTGAAAAAGACCTAAACGTACGTTATGCGTTCATGCTAGACAAAACGGCCAAAAGCACATTCGCCAAACTTGACTATTTACTCAAATCGGGAATGCACATACAGCGAGACTTTCCAAAACCCGTTTCACTTTATGCCTTTTTGGATAAAAATTACAAGAGCTTACAAGCCTACTATGACGACTACTTCGAAATGTTGCTCAAAAAAGAAGGCGACGGTTGGAACACCTATTTCTATATCGATTTTCATGAAGGTTCACGAGGCAAAATTCCCACAGACAACCAATACAGAACCTACTTAAAGTCGGAACATATCCTTATAGGACTCATCTTTTTTAAAATCTATAAATTAGACGGCAACATTGAATTGTCTAAAATATCCGATTTCATTAACCTGCTCTATCAAGAATATGACGAACTCCTCAATAAGCTGCAACGCGTAGTATCTACTATTGAAATTGATGCAGGGTCAGACTTGAACGAAGAGAAATTAAAAAATCTGGTACATAAAGCCTTCGCCGAATTTGAACAACTCGGCTGGATAGCCAGAGATACAAATGATAGTGACTATTTCACCTATCAACCTTCGTTTGAAAGACTAAGAAGAATCTATTATCCGCAGATAGAAACTATTGATGAAATTATAAAACGAAAAGAACATGACTAAATTTCAGCCCAAGATTTATAGTTTATCGACTCTAAATATCAGACAGCACTTCAACTGTGATTATCGCTTCAATGAATTCCGAACCGATTTTAGCGGAGAAAGTGGAAGCGGAAAGAGTTTAATTGCAGATTTTATACAATTGCTTCTTGTAGGTTCAAGCACATTTAAATCAGGAACAGAAGGTATAAGTAATCGAGACACGACCGGTCTTGTCCTCAAAAACGGCAGTGGAAAATACGGGAGAGGCTATATCTTTATCAACATCGAAATACAGCGCCGCAAGTACATCACATTAGGAGGTTATCTGGACACCACCAGCACCCAGATGCAATTATTCATCGTACAGGCAGGTTACGATTTTGAAGAAACACTCCAACCAATGAACGAGCCCATATTTTACCGAGACTTATTAGTAGACGGACAAATAGAAGCACTGGAAAATCTGGAAAAAAGATTTTCGACAAAAGGCTACCTTAAAGGAGTAAGTAATAAAAAATACCACCACCTGCTTTTTAACAACGGCATACTAGCCGTAGACCTTAGCCAAAATCAACAAAGCCTAAAAAGCTATGCAGCAATCATACGAGCCTTCTCCAGAGGAAAAGGTTTCTTTACCGACTCAGACGTACTCAAAACATTTCTTTTTGGAGACAACGACCACAAACAGCTTGTTAACAAATACCGAGAAGAAGTACAAAGCATTAATGTAGACCAACAGCAGCACCACCGCTTGTTAGAAGAAATAGCTACCATTAGAAGCAAGGAGCAAAAAATAGAAAATGTGTTGCGTGATTTCAATGTTTACAGTCGATTGAAAAAACAATTCAGTCTCGAAAACGTCAGCTTTTGGTTTCAGGAAAACAAACGCATTACTATAAAGCTTGACCAATCAACACAAGAATACCAAACCAACCAGATAAAAAGGCTTTTTATCAAAAAGAAACTGGCCAATGTCAAGCTAACTGACATCAAAGGCCAGCATAATGCCCACTCCCGCTTAAAAAGTGATATCAAAAATGCAGAGCATCAAAAAGAAAAACACGAATCAGAATGGCAACAAGCAAAAAAACTACTGGACGAAAGTACCAAATACAAAGACATCATAGATAAAGTAAACAGTTGGTTTGCCGAAGACCGAAAAGATGCAGATGCAATCCGTCAATGGCATCTGGCAGAACGCACCAAGATTACAGATGCCGAAAACTTAAAATTATTCGAAAAGCTCCTTACAGAAAACAAACTGCAACACGAATTTGAACAATCGGATTGGTTTAATAATTATGCTGAAGCAGGAAAATTGACTTTGCAAAAATTGAACGATTTTGAAGAAACCATCGCCAAGCTCGAAACACAGCTTATTTTTTCAGATCTAGATAATCCTGCATCACTAGCACATTGGGCAATGGAACAGCTCGATTTGCCGCTCACTCTTGAACAAGAAAGCTTGCTTATCCATTTCCAATCCTTATCACGTACAGCTCCCAATCCGCCAAAAAAACGCTACCTACCCTTTCCTGAAAAATTATTTAAAAGCCCAATTACTGCTAAAACAGACCACAACGGATTTTGGCTGGAATTAAACGGTATTTATGAATTTATAACCAACGTTCCAAAACAACACCTCAACGTAGCTACCAATCAAATCAAACTGGATCGGGAACCGCTTGAGGCCTTGAAAAAACAGATTACGGAACTAAAACAGCAACAAGAAAACTTACAAAACCTAAAAGAAAAACTAGAAAACTATCCAGCGTTAGAAAAAGCAATTTCTTTGTATAAAAACAGCGAAGAAGAACTGTTTGCAAAAAATGATGAAATTGCAGAACTCACACCAACAGAACTAGAAAAACATTTGTCTATTTTTCAAGATTCAGAACAGCATCTGTTTAATTACAAAAATCATAAAGAAGCTCATGACACCGCCTTTTTCAGCCATAGCCAAAGCCAGCTGAAGAACAAAGAAAATCAAGATAAAATTGATCAGATTGAGCATTATATGTTTAAACAATACGGTTCTACAGACTTTGACCAATTGGCAAAAACAGAAGAAAATAGTATTCAAAGTTTTGAAATAGAATTTGAAAACCTTATAACTTTTGAAAAAACAGCTCTTCCAAAAATTCAGAAAATGGAAGACGACCTATTCAAAACCAATCCGCCGATCAACAAACTTTACGAAATGGCCAGCACTGTTGATGCAGATTACACTGAGATAAAGACACAGCTTGAGCAGCACCAGAGAAACCAAAGAGACAGTACGCTCAAGTTCAATGAAGCTAAGTTAATATTTGAAGGAGAACACAATCGTGATTTTATAGCCGAGGAGGATTTGATCAGAATAGAACAACAGCCAGCAGAAAACCAAAGTATGGATGCTCATAGCAAATTCAAAGCAACATACGAATCAGCTTCTAAAGATATAGAAGACAAGACCATATTGAAAGACTATTCAGTCGGTATATTGGCCAACAAGCTATTGCCCACTGTTTTCCCAACACAACAAATACAAGCAGAACTTATTGGCGAACAGATTGAAAAGAGACTTACCGAACTTACTAACGATTTGCAACGCATTGGTTCCAGAAAAATAGAAATCCTGCATAATATTTTTAAAGAGGTTGGAAACGTCTATAATGAATACTTGACTAAGGTGCAAAGAATCACGAATTACCTTTCAAAAAATCAAATAACAGGTGACAACTATGCTACATTGCAGCATAATCCAGCCCCAGGCTATCCAGACGATTGGATGAAAATTTTCAGGAAACGACTCGCCAATGAAATGCATGAAGTGGGTCTATTTGAATCATCCAATAAACAAGACATTGACGAAATCATGATCAGCGTATTCCGTGATGCAAATGGCACAAGAGAAGCAACAGTAAATGACCTGCTAAACCCACGTTCTTATTTTAATCTACTTTTTGAAATCAAACAAGGAGGGCAAAAAAATTCAGGCAGTAATGGACAAACTTACACGGCAAATGCACTACTTTGTCTTGCCAGATTATCGCTGATCGAAGACGAAGATCACGCTGGAATACGGGTTATGCCAATAGACGAAGCAGAAGGTTTGGGAAGCAACTACGAAATGTTGCATAAATTAGCCAAGAAAGAAAAGTATCAAATCGTTACCATGTCTATTGAAACCGCAGGTGATATCAACGATGAGGGGCAGTATATCTATATCATGCACGACAATAAAGATGCTAACGGCTTGACTTATGTGCCACCCTTGGCAATTTTTCACAAAGGACAATTAACACAGAATATAGATGAAATCTTTGACGAAACTACATAGCAAGGACTTTACATGGCCCGTACTGAAAGCATTGAATGATTTGTACGAAAAAAAGAAAACTGCTGCCAAAATTCAGGAGGTGGATTATATCCGTTATTTAATGACGCAAACAGATCTTATTACTCAAAAAAAGGGCAATACAAGTGTGTTAATTGCAGGAGATGACTATGAAAAATACTACGTAGAAAATTTTCAATCCGCTTATCAATATTATTACAACTTTTTCAAAAAGGTAGATATCCGACCAGATGGCGGTAAAAATTTCACCGAAGAAGATATCCGGACGCTGATGGTTATTTACGAAAGCAGAAATGAATTGAGAGGCAATCTTAACAATATTGAGGATTTTTCGGGTAAGATTTTCGATTACGCAGGTTCAAAATACTTAAAATCCAGAAATAGCGTTCGCAACGCTGTATTAAAAATCTTAGAGATAGATGAATTCCCGCAAACTTCAAAAGATTTGCAGTACAGGTTAGTAGTCGATTATCCCAACCCCAAGGCCATTATACTTTGCGAGAACAAATCTTTCCTCAAACAACCCTGGAATTCCAAAGAACTTGAAGTTAAACTATGGCATGTTGGAGGAAACAATATTGCAATCATCGATGATATTGATGAAATGGAACTTACATATCCAATGTATTATAGTTGCGATTGGGATTTCCATGGGTTGATCATATTCCAACGTATAAAGAACAAATTAAAAAATAGAGGTATAGAAATCAAAATCTTGACTCCTCCTTTTCCGCATCAATACCTTCCATCAGATTCTTTTATGCATAAAAGCAGATGGAATTACATGACTGATTTTTCGGGGCTTGATAGAAAAAATTTTTCTCTGAAGGGACAAGAAATAATAAATAAACTTATTAAACAGGATTTATGGATCGAAGAAGAAACAAATGTATTGAAGGATTTGTACCATTACAATATGGATTGATTCATAATATCATTTAAAATTCAGTATTAAAAAAGTCATTATGTTTTGTCAAACCAGCATTGTTCCCCTAATAATTTAACGCACAATCCATTTCAACTCGTAAGCCCCTAAACGCGTAAAGCAGAATTGATGTCAAGTCAAAAATTGCCTCATACATAAAAGTAGGAAATAAGGTTTGTTCATATTGACTTTACTTCCATGTATTTAGCTTAAATTCACTGTGGAGGTAAAATTCGACTACAAATCAATCTCTGAAAGCTTTCTTTCTTCAAAAAAAACTGTTTCAAGTCTTTAATGTAAACTTCTACTATATTACTAATTGTTCGCTATTTCTGCTATTAATTAGGTACGACACATTGCACTAAAGTCTATTTATGAAATAAAACGCCCTTGGTTGCTTCCAAAAACTTCATCCATTTCAGAAGTATAGGTTATACTATTTACTTCTTCAATCTTTTTATGAGATTGAATTTTATTGAGTATGCTTTAGTCAATATAGTATGTTTTGACCCCTATAAAACAAGAGTATTCTTTTAAATTTCAAGGATTAATTAAGCGGTTAATTTTCTCATTAAAATTGTATGTTTATCCTGGTTCCATTTCTCCATTGGAGTGATCCGTCCCAACAATCCGTGTAGCCT